>CAZHGS010000017.1:0-55403 GCA_964532325.1 uncultured Gemmatimonadaceae bacterium
GCCGTATCTCAGTCCCAATGTGACGGATCATCCTCTCAGACCCGCTACGCGTCGTCGCCTTGGTAGGCCGTTACCCCACCAACTAGCTGATACGCCGCGACCTCCTCCCTGGGCGAGAGCTTACAAGTAGAGGCCCCCTTTTGGTGCTGCCACCATGCGATGGCTGCACATCATGCGGTATTAGCCCGGGTTTCCCCAGGTTGTCCCTCTCCCAAGGGTAGATTGGTCACGTGTTACTCACCCGTTCGCCACTCGGCTCCGGATGCAAGCACCCGGTCCTCGTTCGACTTGCATGTATTAGGCACGCCGCCAGCGTTCGTCCTGAGCCAGGATCAAACTCTCCGTAAAGAAAAAGCCTGAATCTGCTCTTTAAAACTCCGGTCCGACCGGACCGGTGTTCGGAATCTACGTTGGTCTTCCCACCGACTCCTCAGCGGAGCCGAAACCGGGCGAGACGTAGCACTCACCCGTATGGGCCCACTCACTCTCCCAAAGACCCCGATTGTCAAATAGCTTTGCTTCCGGTCCGCGGCCGCCGACTCCAGTGCCGGGACAGAGACAGGTAGAATAAGCGCCCACTGCCCCATGTGTCAACACTGAGCGCTGTCCGACGACGAGTGGGCATGTGCGGCGGTCCGGTTGCCGGCGGGAGATGATCATGACACTCCCGACCGAGCCGGTTCGGACGGTTCACGAGATCTGCGCCTTGCTCGCCGGGAGCGAAGCGTCGGATCTCTCCCCGCCGGACCTCCAGGCTGCTTGGGTGCTGATGGAACGTACGCCGGTGATGCAAGACCGAGGAACTCCGCCACCGCGCGGCCAGACTCCTCCAGAGCGCTATCGCCGTCAGGATGGTCATGGCCCGGCGCGTCCGGCTGATGGTGCGCCTCGGGCGCGAATTCCCCGAGCTGTCCCCCGGGCTCCTCTTCAGCGATACGGAACCGCGCCTGCCCGGGCAGATTCCCCCCTACCCCTGGGGCCGAGGTCATCCGGCAGGATTACACCCAACCGTCCGCCGTGGGCCGGCGCGGCGAACCGCCGGAAGAGTACACAGAGCCCCCGTGAGAGGTCGGGGTCCGCACTCCCGGCGCGCCAAGCCCCCCGGCTTCACGCGTTCAACGCCAGAGCCCGTTCACGCACCCTCTCAGTCCTCCCCCGGATCCCGCCAGGGCGATGCAGACGACGGCACGATCCCGGGGGCGGACCGGTCGCAGGTCCGCCCCCCAAGACGTGCATCCCATCGGGAGGGGGACCATGCACGGCCGGCCACCCCGAACCCGGGCTCCAAACCACTGGCCGGGTGCGGGCCACGCCCGATGCATGGCCGTGGCACCCGCTTGCGGGGCGGGAGCCGTCCCGACCGGATGTCGTCTCGGCGGTCAGTCGCCGGCCGCCTCTGCCTCTCGAGTGCCGTTTTCCGACCTGGCAGCGCCTCAGGGTCCCTTCGCGTTCCCGAACCGCCTCCGAAACTCCGGGGTGGCCCTGATCATCAGATCGCCGTCCGGCCCGGTCGTGAAAAAACACGCGGCGATCCGGCGGTCCGCGGCCCAGTCGAGTCCGGCCTCGGGCCCCATCACGCGCAGTGCCGTGGAGAGCGCATCGGCGTCGAGCGCGCTGGGGCTCCAGACCGTCACCGATCCCCGCCAGGTTACCGGGATTCCGGTGCGCGGATCGAGAACGTGCCCCACCCGAGAGCCGTCCTTCAGCACCAGGTCCCGCTCCGATCCGCCGCTGGTGGCGAGCGACCCTCCGCCCAGCTCAAACTCCATTGCAGGCTGGTCGCGTCGGAGCGGGTGGGCCAGCGCCACCGGCCACGGGCCCGCCCCGACCGCGACCTGACCGCCGAGGTCGGCCATCCAGGCACCCGTGGCGTCCGCCATCACGCGGCGCACTTCGTCCAGGGCCGCGCCCTTGCCAAAGGCTCCCGCGTCTACTGACACGTCGGCAAGTCGGACGGCGGAACACCCGTCCGCGGTCAGGCCGATCCCACCGAACCCGCTGCTGAGAATCGCGGCATCGAGTTGGTCGGCTCCCGGACGGTGGCCGCCGCTGCGCAGCCCCCATGCCTCGACGAGACGGCCGACCGCGGGGTCGAAGGTGCCGCCGGCTTCCCGCCACCAGTGAGCCGCCCGGTCGAGCAGCTCGCATGAGAGTGACGGCAACGGCATCGCATCGCCGACCGGCTGACGGTTCAGGCGTCCGAGCACGCTGTCGTCTCGCCAGGTGCTGATCTCCGCTTCCACATCCTCGACCGTGGCCACCATCCGCTCCAGCGATTCGAGCGCGCGCTCCCGGTCCGGAGCCTCGGCAACGAAGCGGGCGGTCGTCCCCATGAGCACCACCGACCGTTCGACACGGACCCACTCCGGGCGTGGCGTGCACGCCACACAGCCGCCGAGAGCCAGCGCGAGCAGCAGCCACGGCCTTGTTCCGATCATGAAGCCGTCAGAGCGCCGAGCGCTCGCGAATCCGCCTGCGTTGAGCCCGCCCGATTCGCCAGCCAAGCACAAAATGAAGCCCGTAGGCAGCCACGAACAGAATTCCGGTGATGATGTGGGTCCACCACCAGGTCGTGATCAGCACCGGCGAGACCGCCACCTGAAGGAGGTAGCCCGACAGCGCCATCACCGAAAAGCTCACGAGCGAAGTCCATCCGGTCCGGCGGTGGATCCGCTCCCGGCGACGAATCTTCGGCAGCGTGTGGGAACGCAGGATCATGCCGAAGAAGACGACGAAGACCGGCGCCGCGACGATGTGGGCCGCCATCACGAGCGGTTGCCAGGGGTGGTTGACGATCGCGAAAGGGTCGTCGATCGTCAGAAAGTACTCCATGTAGAGGTACCAGAAGCCGGTGACGGCCACGACGGTGTGCAGGGCCGTGAACCCCCGGCGTTCCAGTGCCTTCATCGCCCCGACGCCGGGGCACGTCCCTCCAGCACGGCATCCATCGCCTGAACGCGCCGGACGGCCGAGTTCGCCGCACGCCCGGTCAACGTGGCCCCCAGGATCGGTCGGATCGCCCGCCCCAGGTTGATCTCGTCACCCGCGGGCCTTCCGTCGTACTGCTGAAGCCACCTCTCCGAGGCCTGGTATTCAGGGGGCTCCATGAAGGCGGTCACGTCGATGCGGCGCACCCGCCCGTCGGGTTCCAGCGAGACGAGCAGGGTCTCGCGCTTCGTGCGGACTATATGCGTATCTGCATATGAACGACCCACGATTTCACCGCGCAACGTGGCGATGAAGCGGACGTAGAGCCTCCCGCGGACTTCCTCCCGGGAGAGCTCCTCGATGCGCTCCGCCTGTTGGTCACTGAGGAAGATGCGCTCCATCTCCAGCTCCGCTCCCGGGAAGACGGCGGCGAGCGCCTCACTCCTCGAGACGGCGGACGACTGGCCGGCAGCGGAAGCGGCCATGCCGAATAAGGCAAGGAGAGGAAAAAACACGGAAGCGGACGGGGCTCGCGGCAGTCTCATGAAGGCCCTACCGAAAGCCCCGTCCACCAGTCAGTTCACGGGGAATGCTAGAACGCGTACCCCACATTGACGTTGAATTGATTGACACCCGAGTCCGCGTCATTCGTGACCCAAGCATGGTCGATCTTCAGCACGACCTCCGGGACGGGCTTCAGCTCGAGCCCGGCCGTAAGGTATGTGTTGTTGTTCGACAGACTGCGCTGGTAACCGGAGGGCACCTCCGCCTGCGTATCCACCTTCTCGTAGCGCACGTAGGGCATGAGCGCGACGTCGGACAGCGTCTGGGACAGCAGATCGTAACCCGCCTGCACGTATCCTCCCCTCAGCGTCTCGCCGACCCCGTTCGATCCCGACAGGTCCAGGGCCTGGTTGAGCCTGGCCGCGTCCCCCACCGTGGCATTGGCGACGAGGCCACGGAAGTCGAATCCCCGAACCTGCAGCTGCGCGTGGGCCTCGGCGACTGTCACGGTGACGTCTACATTGCGGCCGGCGGCGGTGAGCTCTCCCTGGTCTGCGCCGCCCCGGTAACCGCTCACACCCACGAAGAAGCCGGGCGTCGGACTATAATCGAGGCGTCCGGTGATCGCCATGCTGCTCGCCTTGGCCCTGATGCCCTTCTGGCGCCCGCCGCGAAGTCCGCCAGCAGAGAAGCTGGCGCCCCTGAAGCCGTTGACCACATAGAGACGATAAGAGATCGGGCCGGAGGAGCCATAGAGCCCGGCTCCGTTCTCCCGCCATGTGGAGGGAATGATCTTCTGCTCGGTAACGGGCCGCTCCGCACCTATGAAGACGGTCGGTTCGTGCAACTCATTGACCAGCCCGACCGGCATCAACAGCATCCCCGCCCTGAGGCCCAAACTCTCGGTGGCGCGCCAGTCGACATAGGCGAACTCGATAAAGATCTCGTTCGCGTGCTCTACCTCGATTTCGGCATTGAAGAGGAAGCGCTCGTTGAAGCGGTACCCCGCATAGATGACGGCCCGCAGGTAATCGAACTGCGTGGTCTTGTCCCCGGAGTAATTCTCGTAGAGCATCTCACCGTAGCCGGCGAGAGAAGATCCGGACCCCTGGGCATACGCCCTTGCGGCCGAGGGCGCGAGTCCAAGCGCGCGAGCCTCGTCGGGGGTGAGTGCCTCCACCTGCTCCCCGCTCCGCAGCAGTTCCAGCTCCTCGGCCAGGATCTCGATGCGCCGCTCCAGCTCGGCGACGGTGGTCGTGTCCACCTGGGCATGCAGGGCTCCTGCACTGCCCGCAAGGCCCGCGAAGACCGCGGCAAGCGCCGGCCGAGGACGAATGGCGCCGGTCTCTCGGCCTCGGGATGCCGTGGGACCGAAAGCGATTTCCATGGATACCCCCAGATATAAATGAGAATCATTCTCAAGTAGCCGGCGGCGGGGAATCTAGGAAAAAGAACCGGGCGGAGCAAGGAAAAGCACTCTCCAGCGAGAGGTGAGCATGAGCAGGGGTGTGGGCCGATCACCGGAGGATGATCATGACACTCTCGACCGAACGGATTCGGACGCTTGACGAGATTCGCGCCTTCATCGCCGGCAATGAGGCGTTCGGATCTCCGCCCCGGACCGCGAGACGGTCTGGGCGTTGATGGAACGCATGCTGGTCCGGTTCCGCCACCACTCCGGCCAGCTCGCCGGACCGGCCAGCGGCGCAAATCCCGGCCCGGGGGCCGGCCGGGCTTCATGCGCGTCGACACTGCCCACGACGGCGGCCGCAAGGGCGAGAAGGGCACCCGCGTCATCGCCACGGTCTACGAAGTGACGCAGTTTCCAGAGTTTGCCGTTTCGCTGATCACCGAGTACTTCATGGTCCCGGTGCTCGAGGCGCTCGTCGGGGCGTTTCCGTTCCGCGTCCTGGGGTTGCTCGCCGACAACGGGTCGGTACGCATCGACCATCGTTTCGCGGCGATGCTCGACAAGCTGCACATCGAGGAGCTCAACAAGTCCCCGCCCCGTGGCCGCTCCGCGCCACGGGCATCTGCGCCGGGGGAGCCCAGGGCCTCGCGGCTTCCCGGGACGCGTGCCAGATTGACGCTCGGCGACCTCCAGCCGTTCCCCATCCAGGACCGAGGAGAGGAGAATGCACCTGCCCGGGACGCACCCGACGAAGCCGGCCCTGACCGCCCTCCTTCCGCTCGTGGCGGCGGGGGCGCTCTCTCTTCATGCCCTCCTGCCGGCTGCCGCCGCGGCGCAGGATGGTCCGGGATCGCACATGCCGGCCCACCGCCCGGCGGTGACGGCCAACCACGGGCTCGTGACCACCGGAGGCAATCCGCTCGCATCCATGGCCGGGCTCCGCATGCTCCTTGCCGGCGGCAATGCGGCGGACGCGGCCGTAGCGACGCTCGCGACGCTCCAGGTCGTCGAGCCGGCGATGTCGGGAGCGGGCGGCAACGGGTTCTTCACGATCTACGACCGGGCGACCGACCGCGTCTATTCGCTCCACGGGACCGGGGCCGCGCCGCTCGCGCTCGACGCCTCCGAAGTGACCGCCGGGGAACTCTCGCGCGGGATGAAGGCGGGCGTGACCCCGGGGCTCTTCGGCGCCTGGATCGCGCTTCTCGACCGGTTCGGCACGATGACGCTGGGCGAGGTGCTCGAGCCCGCGATCGAGTACGCGGCCGATGGGCATCCGATCCAGCCGATCGTCGCCGCGGGCATCGCGGAGCAGGCCGAGCTCTTCTCGGAGCACCCCACGACGGCGCGCATCTTCCTCCCCGGAGGCGAGGCCCCGGAGCCCTGGTCGATGTTCCGCCAGCCGGACCTCGCCAGGACCTTCCGGAGCCTCGCGGCGGCCGAGGAGGCCGCGCTGGCCGAGGGCAAGACAAGATCGGAGGCGCTCAGCGCGGCCTTCGACCTCTTCTACAGGGGAGACATCGCGAGGGAGATGGCCGCCTTCTACGAGGCGCACGGAGGACTCTTCACCTACGAGGACTTCGCCCGGTACGAGCCCATCTGGGCGGATCCGGTCCACGTCAACTACCGGGGCCATGACGTCTACACGAATGCGACGACATCGCGCGGAGGCCTCGAGGTCACGATGGGCCTCGCCCTGATCGAGGGGTTCGACCTGAAGGCGCTCGGCCACAACTCGCCCGAGGCCCTCCATCTGGTTTCCGAGTCGATCAAGCTCTCGAAGGCCGACATCTACCGATACGTGGCGGACCCGGCGTTCACCGACATGCCCACCGACGGGATGCTCTCGGAGGCGTATGCGGCGGCCCGCCGCGAGATGATCGACCCGTCGCGCGCGATCGCCTACCCGGAGAGCGGGAACCCGGAGCGGTTCTCGCGGACGGCGTACGCGGGACAGACCCTCGCCCCGGCGGACGGGCCCGCTCTCGCGGAACGCTCGGTGGTCGGGAGCACGACGAGCTTCTCGGTGGCCGACTCCTACGGGAATGTGATCGCCGCCACCCCGACGCTCGGGAGCGGATGGGGCACGGGCGTGATCGTCGGCAACACCGGGATGTTCTTCAACAACGGAACGCGGGTCGGGTCCACCTCACCCTACCCCGGCGATGTGAACTATCCGCGCGGCGGGCAGATTCCGATCCTCAACAACTCGCCGGTCATCGTCATGCGCGACGGCCGTTTCCGCCTCGCTCTGGGCACCCCCGGCGGGGAGACGATCGGCCAGACCCAGTTCCAGGTCCTCCTGAATCTCCTCGACTTCGGGATGGGAATCCAGGAGGCGATCGAGGCACCCCGCCTGAGCCTGGATGCGGACCCCAACTTCTACCGGGCGGGTTCCGAGATCACCGTGAATGTGGAGGGCCGGGTCGCCGCGGAGACGCTCCGGCGGCTGGAGGAGATGGGGCACAGCGTCGAAGTGGCGGAGGAATGGGCGCTCGGGAGCATGCAGGGCATCGTCATGGACCCGGAGACCGGGACCATGACGGCCGGCGCGGATCCGCGGCGCACGGGCTACGCCGTCGGATGGTGAGGGTACGGGGCGCGGCGGCCGGTCGCCGGGCGGGCCGGAGAGAAAGGGCTCGCCGCCGCGGCCGGGCGTACGGCAGGCCCCGGCTTCCGGACTCGGGGACCCGGTGACTCCTCTCCCGGGCGAGCGGGGGAGAAGCGGCTGACACGCAGCCAAACGCCGCACCGGCGCGCGGGAAGGAGGCGGAACCCGCCCTTCCCCGCTCGCTGCGGTCGTCAGAACGTGGCGTTCGCGTTGAAGGGGGTCGCCGTGCCTCCCTCGATCGACATGATGTGCAGGTTGAACATGAACTCCCACCGCCCGAGCCGCTCAGCCTCCCGCGCGACGTCCTCCAGGTACGCGTTGTCCGCGATCGGGAGCCCCAGGTTGACCTGCGTCAGGGTGTGAATCGGCCTCCCTATCCCTTCCACCCCCGAGGGCTGCACATCGTTGACGGCATCGCCGGCGAGGACCGCCACGTCCCGCTCGCGGAGCCAGGGCAGCACCGAGGCATGCAGGCCCGCGCCCGCCCGCCCGTAGGCCCACGGCCCTTCCGCCGCCCGCTTCGCCCAGCGCCCGGTCCGGATCAGGAGGGCATCGCCCGGTCCGATCCTGATCCCCGCGAATCTCTCCCACTCCTCGAGATCCTCGGCGTAGATCGGAGTGCTCGGCTCGAGCCAGTCAACGCCCTTCAGCAGCGGCATGTCCACAAGCACGCCGCGCGTCACGTACGCGGGCCCCATCTTGTCGATCGCGAGGTCGTGGCAGCCGGCTGCGTTCAGGTTCTGCGGGTAGCCGTTGTAGACCCTGCCCTCCCGGTCCGCGTAGTGGCAGAGCGCGTCCAGGTGGGAGTTGAGTCCGTCGTGAAGCGAGAGACCGATCCGGTCGAGGGCCGAAGGAGGAAGGCCGGTGACCGGGTCCAGCCGGATCATCCGGTGGTAATTCTCGCCGAACGTCCCGGTATCGCTTCCCGACTTCCCGAACGGGGTATGCTGCAGCGTGACCGTCACGCCCTCCTGGACCAGACTGGCCGCCCGGCGCGTCTTCTCCGGGGTGATGAGGTTCAGCGTGCCACGCTGGTCGGCGGGGCCCCACCGACCCCAGTTCGAGAGCTCCTCAGCCCACCTGTCGAGCGTCTCCAGGGTGATGAGGCGCTCGGCCGTCTGGGTCGAGGGATGGGCGACGTACAGCCCTCTTTCCTGGGCGGCCAGATCGGGGGTCGTCCCGGCAAGGAGTCCGGCGGCGAGGGCGGACGCGAGCACGGGCCGGAGCGGGGTGGTCAGCTTCATCGTCGGCATCTCCTCTGAATTGCGCCCGCGCCCGATCAGCGGGCAGGCAGCCGGAACACGTAAATCGCGTTGCCGGTGTTCGGGTGGCGGACATCCGGGCTCACGTCTCCGGGAACCCCGCGCGGACTCCCGCCTCCGAGCCCGGTGGGTACCGCCACGTACTGCTCGCCATCCACCTCGTAGGAGACCGGGAACCCCTGCACCGAGGTGCCCAGGCGCGTGCGCCAGAGCACCTCGCCCGTGTGAACATCGAAGGCGCGGAAATACCGGTCGAGGTCCCCGGCGAAGACGAGCTCCCCACCCGTCGTTAGCGCGGCGGTGAGGAAGGCGGCACGCTGCTCGACGCTCCAGATCTCTTCCATCGTCTCCACATCGTAGGCAGCGAGCTTGCCGAGGTTGCCCTCCGTGTCCGGCATCGCCCGGAAGATCCGGTCGGCCGCGGTACCTCCCGAGCCGACCTCGAGCGGCATCTCGCGTCCCGATATCTCCATGCAGCTCTGGCTGAGCGGGATGACGAGCACCCCCGCCTCGGGACTGTAGCCCATCGCCGGCCAGTTATGGCCGCCGGCCGTGCTCGGACAGACCGAAATCCACTCTCCGACCTCGGCGTTCCTGATGTCGTCACGATATGTCACGCCGCCGTCCGGACCGATGGAGGTGAAGACGTTCTGGTAGACGGTCTCCCGGTGGCCCAGGAATTCCCCCGACGTCCGGTCCAGCTTCCAGAGGATCCCGTGCTTGCCGATCGTGAAGACGAGCCGCTGGCCGTTCCTGTCGACGAGCACCCGCTCGAATACCTCGTCGAGGTCGAGCGCCTCGCCGGGGACGTGCTGCCGGTACCAGACGATGCGCCCGTCGTCCGGGTCCAGCGCGAGGGTCGAGTTGCTGTAGAGCGCCGCGTCATCGATCGTCATCCCCCGGCTCGAAGGCACCCACGGCTTCGGCTGCGCCGTCCCCCAGTAGATAAGGTCGAGCTCGGGGTCGTAGCTCCCCGTGATCCAGGCATCCACCCCGCCCCGCAGCTCGAGCGGGATCCCGCCCCAAGATTCGTCGCCCGGCTCCCCGGGCTGCGCGATCGTGTACGTGCGCCAGAGCTCGGCCCCCGTCTCGGCGTCGTGCGCCGTGAGGAAGCAGGAGTCCTCGAAGAACCGCGTGCAGCCGTTGATGCCGGTGATCACCCTCCCCCGGACCACGAGCGGACCGGCCACGTAGGTGAAGCCTTTCTCCCAGTCGGCCACGCGCGTCTCCCAGACGACCTCGCCCGAGCGGGCGTCGAGCGCCACGAGTGCCGCGTCCTTGGTCGGGACGTAGAGCTTGTCGTCACGGATCGCGATCGCCCGGAGCTGTGAGAAGCCGCCGGGGCGGAACCCGTCGGGAAAGGAGCGACGGTACTCCCAGAGCAGCTCGCCCGTGGCCGCGTCGAGGGCCTGGATCTTGTTGTTCGGGTGCGTGAGATACATCACCCCATCGCGCACGAGCGGAGTCGGCTGGCTCACCCCGCCGTCCATCGCCCAGACCCACTCGAGCCGCAGATCGTCCACGTTTTCGCGCGTGATCCGATCGAGGGGGCTGTAGCCCTGGCCGTCGTACGTCCTCCGGTACATCAGCCAGTCACCCGGATCCGGCGACACGAGCTCCTCATCCGAGACCGGCCGGAAATCCGCAACCCCCGCGTACGTGTCCGTTCCGCCCGGAGGCGGACCACCGCGCGCAGCCGTCCGGGCCGGTAGTTCAATCGGCGTTCCCGTGGCTCCTCCGAGGGGTGCCTCCGATGCGAAGGCGAGGGGTGCGCCGCCCGCCGGCACCCCGTTCCGGGAGAGGATGTAGGCGACGATGTTTGTATATGTCTCCTCGCCGAGCGACTGCTCCGCACCCGGTGGCATGTACGACGCGATGTCCAGCAGCTCGCTGATTGGCCGGCCGGCCCAGAAACCCAGGAAGGCAGGACCCGCGAGTGGAGGGGCCTCGAACGAGCCAGCCATATCGTTACCGTCGCCGTGGCACGCGGCGCAGCTCTCGGCATACGCCGCCTGCCCCGGGATGGCCTGCTCCGTCGTGTACATCGCGCGGTCCTGGCCGTCAGCAGCCTCCGGGAGCCCGGCGACGAGAATGAGGGTGAGGAACCCTGCGATGCCGATGTAGCGAGAGCGCATGACGCGAATCTCCGATGGGATGGAAGAGGCGCGAGGGCAAAGGGGCCCGCCCGGGAGGCGTTCGGGAGACTCCGTCCCGGGCCCTGGGGAGCCCGCGAGCCTTCTCCTCAACTCCGGACCCTCCGGTGAGCGGCGTGCGACCGGGCTCGGGCCCGAGCCGCTGCTCCGCCCGAGAACCCCCGGTCCCTGCGACAACGTACTGCGGGCGCGCCGGCGGGTGCCAGTCGGAAGCACACGCGGGTCCCGACCACGCGACCCTCCTCCCGGCGACACGCCGGGTGAGGGCAACGGAAGTCCCGGCTGCGCCGGAACGTCGGGCGCAGCGGCGCCGCGGGAAGGGGGCGTCCACTCCATCTGGCAGTGGCCGCCGTCCCTCTCCGTCAGCCTCGCCGCGGCCATCGTCGGGAGCATCGCGGGCACCCGCGGAAGGAACCATCGTCGGGAGCGGGGTACGCCCGGTATCCTACCGTCCAACCCAGGAGGCCACGCCGTGTCCAGCGCAAGAATCACGATCCTGACCAACGGCCCACTCAGAATCGAGGGGGGCGTCCCGCTTTGCGATCAGGACGGCAGCGAGGTTGCGACCCCACCCGGCGGCAGGCCCTACGCGCTCTGTCGCTGCGGGGCGTCCGCACGGAAACCCTTCTGCGACGGGTCGCACAAGGGCTGCGACTTCGACGGGACCCTAGCGATAGGGGAAAGATAGGCCGGCAGGAAGACCCCGCCGCACCGTGGCAGGTCACGGACGGCCTGACCCGGTGACCCGGCGGCGCGGGTTCAGGCGGGCGCGATCCGGCACGATGGTGTTTGCGACCGGCTGTCCCGCAACCGAGTTTTCTCCCGTCGCGCCGCAGGCGCATCTGCCGGCGCTTCGGGGACGGCGGGACCCGCCAGGCGGGGGCAGAGGGGGAAACGGACGGCCCGCACAGCGCCCGTGTCCGGCTGAGCGGCCTCAATTCCCGTCCCGACGCCGGCCACCCCGCACGCAGCTTGGCCGTGGACGGATGAGGATGGGGGTGCGCATCACCCCGGGGCGCACACACCGGGACCGGCGATTCCAGGAGGGAGAGGATGCAGGCAGTCGCGGATTTCCTCGGTCGGTTCGCCGTGCTTGGAACGGTAGCGTCGGACGCCCGCCTCCAGGCACTGGCCATCGTGCTCCTGAGCATTGGGGTCGCCCGGATCACGGACCGGCTCATCTCGGGATGGATCCTCAGGTGGGCGCGGCAGACGGAGACCGACCTCGACGACCAGCTCGTCGAGATCCTGCACCGACCCATCTTTGTCTTCGTTCTCCTGGGCGGTATCGCCATCGCAGCCGGACTCCTCGGGCTGGGTGGCGTACTCCGGACGATCACGTACGGGAGTCTCGGGAGCCTGGCGATCTTCGTGGGCCTCGACTTCGCCATACGGCTCAACCGGCTCGTGCTCGAGACGCTGAGCCAGCACCCGGACCGGTTCCGCTTCATCGACCAGCGCACCCTCCCGCTCTTCCGCAATATCAACAACGCGCTCCTGGTCGGGGGCGGGGCGTACTTCTTCTTCCTCATCTGGAATCTGGACGTTTCAGCATGGCTCGCGTCAGCGGGGATCGTGGGAATCGCGGTGGGTTTCGGAGCGCGGGATACGGTTGCGAACTTCTTCGCGGGCGTCCTCATCCTGGCCGATGCGCCGTACAAGATCGGCGACTTCATCGTTCTTGACTCCGGGGAGCGCGGGATGGTGACCCAGATCGGACTCAGGAGCACGCGCATGCTGACCCGCGACGACATCGAGGTCACCGTTCCCAATGCGATCATGGGGAACACCAAGATCATCAACGAGACCGGCGGACCCCATGTGAAGGAACGGATCCGGGTGCGTGTATCGTGCGCCTACGGATCCGACATCGATCAGGTAAAGGAGGTGCTGCTCGGCTCCGCGGCCGGGCACCCGCTCGTGTGCGCCGAGCCTACGCCCCGCGTACGGTTCCGCACCCTCGGCGTTTCCGGCGTGGACCTGGAGCTTCTCGCATGGATCGAGGAGCCGGTTCTCCGCGGACGTGTCCTGGACGCGCTGAACACGGCGGTCTACGAGCGCTTCGCGAAGGAAGGAATCGAGATTCCCTATGAGAAGCAGGATCTCTACGTGAAGGAGCTCCCCCCCGGTCTCCACGCCCGGCCCGGCCAGAGAGGAGGGTCCCTCGCGGGACCGGAAGGCACGGCCCCGTAGGACCGGGCGCGGTCCAGGCGACGCCCGACGTCGCGCTACGGGGTGGGGATAGAGACCTAGGACAGATCTGAGTAAACGGTACGCATCTTACGTGACCGCAGTCAGTTCGGATTCCAGATAGCGCAGGATATCCGGGCGGTCGCAGGTCGGGGGGCTTCGCTTGCGGTGCCTAAGCCAGCGGCCTAGAGTATCCGGTCCCGGCGGGCATGCACTGGAGGGACCTCTGAAGAGACGACGCTTTGTCAGGACAGCCGGGCTCGCTGGACTGGGCCTCGGGGCCGGGGCGTGCGGCTACCGGGGATTCGGGACGACGGATGCCGGGACGAGGCGCATCAACCTCGCGCCGGTCCACGTCTCGTGGGACCGCATCATTCGCACTACGGTGGCGCTTCGCCCCTACCGGCCGTCGGGATTCGTTCTGAAGGCGGAACGCCTGGACGAGAAGACCGTCATCCACAACTACGGGCACGGCGGCGCCGGAATGTCGCTTTCCTGGGGGACCGCGCATCTCGCCACGCAGCTCGCACTGGATCACACGGAACGGCGTGCGGCGGTCATCGGCTGCGGAATCATCGGCCTCACGACCGCGCGCCTCCTGCAACGCCGGGGGTTCGAGGTGTCCATCTACGCCCGGGCGCTGCCTCCCGATACCACCTCGAACAAGCTGTGGGGAGGATTCACGCCCGCCTCGACCCTCGTCGCGCGCCGCACGGCGGCCTGGGATACGCAGTTCCGGTACGCGGTCGAGTTCGCGTACCGGGAACACCAGCTGCTGGCGGGCCGCGGATACGGGGTCCGGTGGATTGACAGCTACGCGTTGGCGGACCGTCCGGATGGACGCGGCGATATCGAGGAAGAGGCTGAGGATTCGGTGGGCAATCCATTGCTGCCACGTGACTTCGACCTCGGCCGCACGACGTTTGGACCGGGCGAGCACCCGTTCGCGAGGCCGTACGCACGGCGCGGGCCGATGCTCCAGTTCGACCCCGACATCTACCTCGAGGCGCTCATGCGCGATGTCCTGGCCTACGGGGGGAAGATCCGCCTCCGTTCGTTCGAGGGTCCGCGGGACCTCGTGTCTCTTCCCGAGCCGCTCATGGTCAACTGCACCGGCATGGGTGCGGGGAAGCTCTTCAGCGACGGGGAGCTCATCCCGGTGAAGGGGCAGCTGACCGTGCTGGCCCCGCAGCCCGAGGTGAACTACTCGGTCGGCGGAATGATCCCCCGCGGGAGCGGCATCGTCCTCGGACACGTGCGCCAGCCGGGCGTCGCGTCGCTCGCCGTCGACAGGACGGAAGAGGCCCGGGTGGTCGAGGCCGCGAGGAGAATCTTCGACCGCATGCGACCTCCCGATCCGAACAGACGACAGGCGTCCTATCGTCGGCCGGCGAACATACCCGCCGCCGAGACATTCTTCGGCCTGGAGTCATGAGACTCGCCGGCCGGACCGGACCCTCACGCGCGCCTGGCCGCCCGCCGGACCCCGGCCCCTTCCCGTAGGGGAGCCGCGGGGGCCGTCCTCCCACGGGCGGGGTGAGCTCGGGGCCCGGCCCGCTGCCAGCCGATCCGCAGGCAGGGAAACCTGCGGGAGACAGTCGCGCCAGCGCAGGCGCAGCCACCGATGCTTCGAGGGAGAATCTGCCATGACAGAGCGGGGAGAGTGGACTCGCCGCGACTTCGTCCGAGTGACTGCCAACGCGGCAGCAGGGGCCGCGGCGCTCCCGGCCCTCGCTGCAGACGCCTCGCCGGCCAGCACCACACCCCCGGCCGGCCCGTCGCAGGAGCTCACGATGCTGACCATCGCCCAAGCATCGCGGATGATCCGGGCGAGGGAGATCAGCTCGACCGAACTCACCCGCGCGTGTCTCGAACGGGCCGAGGCGTACAACCCTAAGGTCAACGCCTTCATCACGATCATGCACGACGACGCCCTCCGGCAGGCCCGGCAACTGGACCTCGAGGCGAACGGGGGGAACTTCCGCGGGCCGCTCCACGGCATACCCATCGCACTCAAGGACAACATCGACACCGCCGGAACGCGAACCACCGGAGGAAGCCTCGTATTCGAGGAGAATGTGCCGGAAGAGGACGCCTTCGTGGTCAGACGCCTGAAGGCGTCCGGCGCCGTGATCCTGGCAAAGGCCGGCCTCCAGGAGTTTGCCATGGGCGGGAGCAACGTCTCCACCTACTTCCTTCCCGTCCGAAACCCGTGGGCACTCGACCACATCTCCGGCGGTTCATCCGGCGGTTCGGCCGCGGCGGTGATTGCCGACATGGCACTCGGAGCACTCGGTACCGACACCGGCGGCTCGGTCCGTATGCCGGCGGCGTACTGCAGCATCGTCGGCCTGAAGCCCACCTACGGTCTCGTTTCCATCGGAGGGATCATCCCGCGGACATACTCCCTCGACCACTGCGGCCCGATGACGAAGACCGCCGAGGACTCTGCCCTCCTCCTATCGGGTATGGTGGGCTACGACAAGCACGACGTGGCAAGCATCGAACATCCTCCCGAAGACTACGCCGCCGCTGCCCGGCAGTCCGTCGGGAGCCTCCGACTGGGAATCGCCAGGGAGCCGTTTTTCGACTTTCTCGACGACGAGATCGCTGCCGCTGTGGAGGAGGCTATCGACGTCCTGGGCGGCCTGGCCGGGAGCGTGAGCGAGATGCGCCTCCCGCCGCAGGGGCGATACTCGAGGTCCTACCTCTCCGGGGAGATCGAGGCATTCCACTGGGAGTGGTACCGGCGGAGCGCCAGCCGCTATTCGCTCAACCAGAGGCGTACGATCGAAGCCGTGCACCGGAGGCTCAACGACGTGGCCACGACGCAGTGCTCAACCAAGGTCGTCGACTACATCAATGCCCAGTGGGAACTCCAGCGGATGCGCAAGACCATCGACGACGCGTTCGCCGACCATGATCTGGTCGTACTTCCCACATGGCGGGTCATGCAGCCGACCATCAACGAGGCGCTCGAGCGAGAGGAGACCGAAGGCGAACCGCCGCTGGAGCCGTCCGTCACTTCTAACTGCGCGCCTTTCAACAGCTTCGGCATCCCCGCAGTCTCGGTCCCCTGCGGGTTCTCCGCTGATGGACTCCCGATCGGGCTCATGATCGCGGGGCCACGATTCTCGGAGGGCAGGATCCTGGCGCTTGCCAGCGCCTACGAGCAGGCGACCGATTGGCATCGGCGGAGGCCTGCCCTGACTCCCGACACGCCCGTCCCACCCATCGAGCGGAGGGACCGGCGGTAGCAGGCTTCAGTGCGGGATGACCTCACCCGGGAGGGGGGGAGCGAGGGGAGAGGGCCGGCGCATCATCGTGGCCTGCTCGTAGTCGAACGCATACCCGATGAGCTTGCCCTCCTCGTACGGTCGTCCCAGAAACGAGATGGTCATGGGGAGTCCCCCGGAGCCGACTCCCATCGGCACGACGACGGCCGGAAACCCGATGGAACTGTAGCCGGCGAGCGTCTGGGGGCTCCTCACTTCGTCGGCCACGTACGTCGGGTCCGACGCGCTCTGGACCGGGTTTCGTATGGGTGGCGCGAAACTCGCGCTCGTCGGATACACAAGGGCGTCCAGGTCGTACTCGTCGAACAGCGCGGTCTTGAGTTCGGTGTTTCGCGGAAGGCGGTTCTCGAGCAGGTCGATGTATGCCGGGTCCTCCGCAGATGTGATGCTCGCCCGCACGAGGAGATTGAGAACCGTCTCCTCAGCGGGGAGTGCGGATGTGGCAACCTCCGACCGGTAGATCCGGAGAAACTCAGCAACGGTGTTCGGGACCGCGTCCCCGAATGTAGCCAGGTAGGCTTCCCAGTCCGCCCTGAAACGGTAGTCGGCGACCGCGCGCACGCCGTCCACGAAGGATCCGTCGAACGTTACGGGATCGACAATCTCGGCCCCGAGTTCCCTCATGGCCGCGATGGCTTCTTCGGCGAGGGCGTCGATCTCCGGATCCCCGCCGAAGTAGTCGCGCGCGATGCCGAGGCGCGCACCCTCGAGCGCGCCCCGCTCCAGAAACCGCGCGTAGTCCAGCTCCGCCGCGGACGGACCTGCGGGATGATCCCCGAAGACGCTCTGACTCAGCCCATCCGGATCGGCGGGATCCGGACCCGCCATGGCGGTCAGCAGGATGGCGAGGTCGGTGACGGTCCTCGCCATCGGACCCGCGGTGTCGAAGTTCAGGTTCTTCGGCGCAACGCCGTCGCGGCTGATGAGACCCGTGGTGGGGCGCAGAGCGGCAAGCCCGTTGAAGGCCGCGGGAATCCGGACGGACTGGCTGGTGTCCGTCCCGACGCCGAGCGTGGCGAGGTTGGCAGCGACCGCCACTGCCGATCCGCTGCTTGAGCCACCTGCGGCCCGCAGGCGATGGTACGCGTTGATCGTCTGTCCGTCGACGGAGTTGTAGCTGTTCCCTCCCGCGAATTCGCCCAGGGACGCCTTGCCGAGGATTAACGCCCCCGCTTCGCGCAAGCGCCTTGCGATGAAGGCGTCGTCGGGCGCGAGCGCGTCCTTCAGGATGACGCTGCCGTTGCTCGTGGGCATGTCACCGGTGTCGATGTTGTCCTTGAGTACGACGGGGATGCAGTGGAGCACGCTCCTCGGGCCCGTGGCCATCCGCTCGCCATCGAGTGCTGCGGCGATCTCCAGCGCGCGGGGGTTCAGGGTGATCATGCTGTTCAGCGCCGGCCCCGCACTGTCGTAGGCGGAAATGCGACGCAGATACAGCTCGACGAGCCCCCGGCATGTGAGCGCTCCCGCATCGAACGCCGCGTTGATGTCGGCGACGGTCGCCTCCTCGAGCCTGAACTCCCGGGCGGGCGCTTCACCGAGGGTACAGCTGCCGAGGCCGAGCAGCATGGCGGGCGCGAGCGCGGCGGCCACTCCCGCAGTCCTACGAACGGTCACGGGTGTTCCCTGCTCCGCATTTCGCCGGTTCACCACGTTGCCGCGGCTCACGACCACTGCGGGAGGAAGCTTCGCCCTCCCTTCACCGTGCGCCACGGCACGAGCATCTCGCTCCCGGTCCTCACCCCGCCGTACGCGTCCCGGAACCTGTGCTCGCCGGTATGCAATTCGAAGATCGCGACATCGCCCTCGGCGCCGGGGCGGAGCGTCCCGATCTGCACACCCCACGCGAGTGCGCCCGCCGGGACCTCGGTGGCCTTTCTCACGACCTCGGCCAGCGGCAGTCCCAGGGCGAGGAACTTCGAGAGTGTGGTGGCCAGATCGTAGACCGGTCCATCGGCACCCACATTGTAGGTATGCACGTCGCTGCTGATCGTACCCGGCAGGACGCCCTGGCGCATCGCCATCTCCATGGCGTCAAACGAGAAACTCCCCCCGCCGTGACCCACGTCAAAGACCACGCCGCGCTCAAGCGCCGCGATGGCCGAGTCCCGGACGACTCCCTCCCCGGTCAGGATGCCTTGGTCGGCGGCCCCGGGCGTTCCCGACAACCGGAAGCTGTGCGTGAGAATGTCGCCCTCGCGCAGGAGGCCGAGAAGCCGGCCGATCGGCGTGACGGTCCGGGTGATGTGCAGCATGATCGGCAGCCCGAACGCCTCCGCCACCTCGAGCGCCCGCTCGGTGCCGGCCATGTCGTTCGGGCCGGATTCCCCGCCGGCCCGCACCTTGATCCCGAGCACCAGATCCCGATGCTCCGCGACGGTCCGCATCGCGCGGCCGACGTCTGCGTATTCCAGGTCCCGCAACTCACCGCGCAGGTCCGTCAGCGTGCCCGTGACGGAGATGTTCAGGAGCGCCCGGATCCTTGTCTCCTGTTCGTCGATCACATACCGGCGGAAGCCATCGAACGTCTGGGCGCCCGCCGATCCGGCATCGAGAACCGTCGTGGCGCCGCGGCTCAGGCAGTACCGGTCGGCACTGATCCCGTAGTGGGACACGCCCGGATAGACATGGACGTGCAGGTCCACCAGGCCAGGGGTCACGATCCGGCCGTCCGCATCGATCACCTCCCGCCACCCGGCGGGATCGATCGCCGACGCGAGGTCTGCGACCAGGCCGCCGCGGATGCCGACATCGAACGACCCGTCGAGACCCTGTGAGGGATCTATGACCCGGCCACCCCGGATCAGGATATCCGTGTCCTGCGTCCCACCGGGGGAAGCCGGCCTGACTGTCGCCGCCGCAGGACCTGGCCGCCCGACGGCCAGTCCGGCCACGGCTCCTCCACCCCGGGTCAGGAAGTCCCGTCGCGTGACCGGGGACCCGCGCGGCGGGCGACTCCTGCTTGTGCGACTCATCGCGGCGACTCCGATCGAGGAAGGCCCGAGGAAGACAGCGGTACGGTACCGGTACAATCCGTACGCATCGGACGACACAGGAGCAAGCAGGTTGCCGCTCTGCGATTTGTCGCTCGTCTCTCCGATCGGATCGTCCGCATCCGGGGCCCGCCGCTGACCTGCACGCCGACATTCCCCGAGCCCCGACCGTCAACAAGACTGGACGGACCTTGCACCCCCAGGCCAACGAGTCGGAAATCCCCGGACCCTACACCTTCCTTGCGGGGACGGGAATTCACGGTCGGCAGGCAAACCGGAAGCTTGCCGTGGTCCGACTTCCTCAACCTCCTCGACGAACCGCTGCTCGTTCTGCAACAGATCGAGCGACTGGCGGTATGCGTCCTCGGCTTCGCAGATCGGCTTCCGCAGCCAGCGAGGCATCCCGCACGATCTTCGGCCGGACCCGGGGCGCCGGACTTCGGACGTCTTGAATCGGATGATCCGGTCGAGCAGAGTAAGCGCCTCCGTAATGCGTCCCCAGGTTCGATCCCCTCGGGCCCGACACCGGCGCGCTGGTCCCGTCGGCCCGATCTTCGCTTGCGTCGAACAGACGTAGCGCGCCAGGGCCAGCGTCGCGTGCGTGTCGCGCACGCACTCCGTGCTGCAAACCAGACATCCCCACTCCGCCGCCCTGATGTCCCCAACAGGCGGCACATGCCCGTATCGAACGCGTACCCCATGATTCGGCGAACGCCCAACCGATGGCGCCGGCCGACTCCGATCCCGACACAGACCACGTCGCCACGGACTACGCTCGGACTCGGACACGGCGAGTGTCCGGATACCCGAGGAGCTGAGGGGTCGGAACCCGGCGAAGCTCCCGATCGGACGCGAGTGCCTTGGTCGTGCCCATCCCGGACCGGGCTCTCCTGTCTGCAGCGGCCTCCCTCGTGTCGGGACCCGGTGACGGCACCGTCCCGGTGCCGCGAATCTCTGGTGCGGCATCCCACCCGTTCGTAGCTTCCCCGGCACCACCCGGCCGGATGGCTGGACTGAACGCACGAGAAATCCATAAGGAGAGTCGATGATCACCAGGCGATGGATGTTGTTGCTTGCTGCTCCGCTGCTCACGTGGCCAGCCGATGCGGCCTCACAGACCGACCAGACCTGGGCAACCTACATCACCGAAGAAGAATGGCAGACAGTGAACGAGCTGCCGGGTGTCGACCGTCAGATCGTGAGTCGGGACATCGGTGATCTCAATCTTTCGGTCGGTATTATCCACCGCGGCTCGACACGGCAGCAGTCAAACCAGGGCGGCCAGGGCGGTGGCGGCAATCAGCCACCGGGAGAAACCTGCGGCGTCACTTCGTCGGACCGCGACAGCGGGGCGTCGGGCATCCTGCACCTGCACCAGACCGAGACGTATGTGATCGTGTCCGGATCCGGTACGCTCGTCACTGGAGGTGAAATCCTGAATGGGCGGGCATCCTCGCCCGAAAGCGTCGTGACGACAACGCTGAACGGACCCTCCTGCTTCGGCCCCATCGTGGGAGACTGGGTCGCAAAGCACGTCAAGGAGGGCGACATCGTGATTATCCCCGCCGGCACGCCCCACGGGTGGCTGGATGTGCCGGTACACGTCGACTACCTGAGCGTACGCCCGGATCCCGACCGCGTCCTCCCGGACGACTATGTCAACCCGGCGTTGGGCGACGACTTCCAGATGCGAACTGCACCGTAGGAGCCGGACGCCAGGTCCACCCGCACCCTCATGGTTCGGCAACCGGTGACGGACCATGGGAGCCACGATCCCGCTCTCCGTTCCGCTTACCGGGTCCCGGCAATCCGCCCGGTTTTTCCCGTGTCCAGCTGACATCAGCCACAACTCGCAACATGGATCTCTGAGGACGCTACGGGCCGCGCGGGCGGTCGACGTGCTCGAGAGCAGATCCGGCCACGCGCGGCCCGGGACGCAGCGATGAACCGTCCCCTCCTGTTCGCCTTCCTGGATTCCTGGCACTCCGACCCTGAGCGCGGATCGGGAACGGCCGTCGGGATCGCCGGGCTTGCCCGGGCGCTCGAAGTCGTCGGACAGCGGGTGGAGGTGATACGCCCAACCCGCAGGGGCCGGGGGCTTGATGGCCGAATCCTGTTCAATATCTCGTTGCCAGGCCGGATCACGTCCGATCGCGATCGCATGCCGGACGTCGTCGTCGGGTTCGACCTGGACGGATTCCGCTGGGCCCGGAGGCGGCCGCGAGGCCTTCCCTATCTCGTGGCCCTTAAGGGGATCGCCGCAGATGAAGCAAGATTCGAGCAATCAGCGCGGCAACGATGGCTGCTCCGGTCGATCGCGGCTCTGGAGCGGAGAAACGCTGCCGGTGCCGACCGCGTCCTCGTGCCCAGCCGGTACTCGCGTCAGCGCGCGGTGGACCACTACCGGATCCCCGCCGGGAAAGTCGAGGTGGTCCCCGAGGCGGTCGATCTCCGGCCCTGGCGGAGCCTCGCGCGGAAGTACCGCAGCGTTGGCGCCAGGAAACGCCTCCGGCCCCCGACGATCCTTTCGGTCGCTCGCCAGTATCCCCGAAAGGACACCCGGAGCCTGATCCGCGCGATGAAGATCGTCGCGGAAGCACACCCCGAGGCCCGGCTGGTCGTCATCGGGGGCGGACCCGAACTGCCGCGCCTACGGAGACTTTCAGGCAAGCTCGCGCTGGAAGAACACGTCTCGTTCCGGGGTGCCGTGGCTGGTGACCACGACGTCCGCGAGGCATACTTCGATGCCGACGTTTTCTGCCTGCCGTCGAGGCAGGAGGGCTTCGGGATCGTCTTCGTGGAGGCGATGGCCGCGGGCCTGCCCATCGTGGCCGCGAGAGCGGGAGCGATCCCGGAGGTGGTGGAACACGGCCGGACCGGGCTCCTCGTCCCCCCCTCCGACCCCGACGCCCTGGCCGCGGCGCTGGCGAAGCTCCTGGCAAGCCCGGACGAGCGGCGGATGCTCGGAGCTGCGGGAACACGCGCTGCCGAGCGCTACGGGCTGGAGGTCGTCGGGCGGGAGCTGGTGCACCGGATCCGGCCTCTCGTCGAAGCATCTCGGCAGGAGAGATCGACGTCCTTCTGACTGAGCAGCGCCCTCCCCTCCGTCCCTGGGATCCCGGCTGTACGCCCCCGGCCGCTACTCTGCGTGAGTTGCGTGAGACAACGAGGAGGGGCCCCTGTCCGGCACCTACAGCCCGAACAGAGGCCCCTCTCCCGCACCGTGCCTCTCGCTGGGGTCAGTCAGTGTCCCAGCTCTGTCGCCCCCCCTTCACCCGCAACGGCCCGAAGTCAGCTGGGCACCGGCGCCTGGCTGCCCGGCAGCGAGGCGCATCCGGTCCCGCGCGCATCCAGCCCCCCACGGCCGGCGAAGTACGGGTTTGTCTCGTACTCGTCGGTCGCGAAGAGCATCCGGACCGCTCCCAGGAGCCCGTACCCCTGGAACGGCGTCTGACCCTGACGCCTCGGAAACCAGAGAATGTCCGTATTCTGGATCTTGAATGCGTAGTAGCGGGCACCCGATGCGAAGAGTTCCCTCCGCCGTTCCTCGACCAGCATGTAACGCACCTGCTCAGCGTCGGCCAGGAGCGTAGCCTCGTAGTCGCCGGAGATAACCGGCAGTTCCGCGGCCCTGCGGAAGTTGTTCACGATATCGATCGCGCGCTGCAGATTGCCCTGCGAGAGAGCCAGCTCCGCCTCGATGAACCGCATCTCCTCCCAGCTCACCAGCGGCTCATCCTCGTCTTCCGCCCCGTAGTTGTCCGGAACCCACTCCTCGTCCGGCCCCTGGATCGGCTTCTTGATGTGCTTCACACGGATGTCGGGGACGGCATCGGTGTCCAGGAACGTGGGTTCATTGCCCAGCTCACGCATCACCTCGGCGGTGACGACCGGCAGGTTGCCTGGTTCCAGTGCCCGCCCGTCCGGCATGATCCCCAGGAAGAGGTAACCCGTGAACGGAATAGGATTCGGCCAACTCTGGCCGGTCGCCGGGTTTGGGTCTCGGATCTCCGGATCCCACCAGTCGTTGATCCCCAGCATTCCCCCGAACCCGATGGAGCGGGCGGCATGGTATGTCTTGTTCCTGCGCTGTTCGCCCGTCTCACGGGTGACGTATGCGAAAAACCCGTCGGGCACCGTGGCTGCATCGGCCGCCGCGCCCGCCAGATCCCCGTTCGCCCACCGGATCCGGGCCCGTAGCCCCGTGGCCATCGTGCGGGCACTCGACGCTATGCCGTGCGGCATAGCGAAGTCCCCGTAGGTGTTGATATGCCCGAGCGCCCGGTCCGTCCACTCCTCCGCCAAGTTCAGCATCTCGGTCGGAGTAATCAGATCGCTCCCATCCAATGCCGACTCGCAAAGGAACTCTCCGAAGTGATCGAGCGTGGCGGCGACGTAGACGGCAGCAACCGCCTTGAGCCGCTCCTCATCCGGCCCAAGGTCCCACTCGTCCTCCATCCGGTCGTAGACCCCGCGGCCGGTGCCCTGCGCCGTGGGAACCAGTCGCTCGGGAGCATTCGAGAGGAGTGCCCGAGCACCCGCGATCTGGTCGAACCAGCTGTAGTCTTGGGAACTGGTGTCACAGAGACCCGTATTGGGCACCTCCTGGAAGATCGAGAGGCCGGCACCCGCGCCGGCAATCGACTGGAGGACATCCTCGTGGCCGAGCGCGTGAAGCGCGAACGCCGACCAGCCGCACTCAAATAGCGCGATTGCCGAGTTGATCTGCGTCTCGGCCGTATCCGATCCCTCGATCGCCACATCCGTCAGGATGTGGGGAAGCTCGACCTCGAGCAGATCGTCGCAGGCGCCAAGCACGATCAGCGATGCGCCAAGCAGCAATAGACCGCCCTGTCTCCCACACCTGTCCCGAAACCTGATGCCTCTGTTTCTGTTCATGCTCCCGCCCCTGTCACTCCTGCTTGTCCTAGACCGGCCGTGGCACTGTCTCCTCCGGCCCGCAGTTTCGATTGGCCCACGCGTCATGTCCGTCTAGAACGAGACGCGGACCGTCGCGGTCACCGACGACAGTCCGGGTGTCGAGTAGACATTGCTTCCATCCAGGTCGTTCGGATCTCCGAACTCGGGATCCGGGATCGGCAGACCCCAGATTTCCTTCTGTTCCTGCCACATGATCCAGACGTTCCGCGCGGACACGCTGAGTGAGGCGCGTGATGCGCCCGTACGCTCGACCAAGCCCTGGGGCAGGCTGTAGCGGGCCCCGACCTCCCGGAGCTTCCAGAATCCGCCTTTATAGATCTCGAGCTCCCAAGACGCACCGGACCTGTTGAGCCGCTCGGAGACGGCCCACTGCGCCTCGTTCTCCAGCCGTGAGATCTTGGAGTTGTTGTAGGTATGGCCCCACTGGTGAGCGCTGTCCTGATTGATCCTTCCGTACCGTCCCTCCGCGAGCGCGAAGAACTGCAGCTGCCCCTGGAGCAGGGTGAGCCTCGGGGCCACCGTGAAGGTGTACCTGTCGTAGGCGGGACCGGCCAGGATCCGCTGGTCGAAGATGTCCTGGCAGGGCTGCTCCACCCCACTGGGCACCCGCCCGTAGATGCCTGGGTTCTCCGCACCCTCCGGCGCCAAGCTAATGCCCTCATCGCACCAGCCGTTCATCGCCTCGCCGAAGGCGTTCCTGTACCGGCCGTTCGGGTCGAATTCGGCTCTCAGGACCCAGTTGTCCACCACGAAGTTCGGATAGGGATAGCCGACACGGATCGTTGTCGACCCGGGGTAGTCGCCCAGATCCCGGACCTCGTTCCCCGTGAAGTCGGCCGACAGGTCGAGATCGAATGCCAGCGCCGAGTTCTCGTAGATCCGCGCACTCACCAGCGTCTCCCAACCCCAGTTGTCGATCCGGCCCAGATTCTGCGACACCGAACCCGGGAAGCCGAAGCTCGAGAGCGCGGCAAGGTTGAGCAGCGCCTGCTCATTGCGCCTGTGGTAGTTCGTGAACTCCGCCGAGACCCGATCGTCGAAGAGCGCAACGTCGAACCCGACCTCGATCTCGGTGCTGACCTCCGGCTGGATCGCCGGGTTGCCGGGGCTGTCCGGCCGGATCGCCGCACTCCCCCCCGGCCCGGGGATCGCTACGTAGATGTTCTGGGCCGAGGTCGACGACGGCTGGCGGCCCGCCTTGCCCCACGCGCCGCGCAGACGGAGCGAGCTGATCTGGTCGATGTTCCAGAAGCTCTCCTCCGATATCACCCACGTCCCCGACACCTTCGGATACTGCTGCGCCGGGGCATCCACACCGAAGGTCGAGTTGTCGTCGAAGCGGATCGCACCGGTGAGGAAGAGCCGGTCGTTCCACCCAACCTCTTCTTGCACGTAGACCCCGAGGGACTTGTTCTCGATGAACCAGTAGCTCGTCAGGATCTGCGACTGCGACAGCTGGTTGACAGTGCGTGAGAGTGGGGACGCGAAACCGTTCCCCTCATTTTGGAACCGGTCGAGCTGGTCCACGTAGTACTGCGCCCCGAACGAGGTCGAGAAGCGCCAAGCGTCGGTCGGCTGGAGGTTCAGCGTCGTCGCGTAGTCGAAGCTCAGGTTCGTCTGGATCGGCCGGTCGTACGTCATCTCTCCGGTCTGCGTCTCGGAGTACTGCGCCGCCCATGTGTCCGTGTACTCCCGCAGGTGCTCCGGCACCACACCGTCCTCGACCGGGAAGACCGCCTGGTTCGTGTCCCACCCCTTGTCGATCCCGACCACCAGACGCTGCGTAAGCGACCCATCGATATCCATGAACGTGAAGTCCGGCGAAGTGTAGTTCAGCGTCGCCGACCCCGTGAATCGACTGTAGTCGCGCGACGCCATCACCTCCGCCACATCCGACGGAAGATGCTCCTGGAAGCCGCCCAGACGCGGATTCGATCGCGTCGTGCCGAACGGGTTGATCCGGTCGAGGTAGAACCCGTTGGACCAGACGAGATCCTGCCAGATCCCGCCGTCACCCCGGACCGGGGTCGCCAGCCGCGTGTAGCCGTCCGCATAGCCCATCGACACGTCGAGGGAGAGCGCCTCCGAGAGGAGGACGCCGATGTTGGCGCGCGCCGACTTGCGCTCGTTCGTGTTGAACCAGAGGACCCCTTCCTCGTCGTCGAACCCGCTCGAGAGGAAGTAGCGGATCGTCTCGGTTCCACCCCGGACATCCACGTTGTAACTCTGAGTGTGGCCGTACTGGAAGAGATCCTGCGTTGGCCACGGAAAGTAGCCGTCCCGAATATACTGGTTCGCCTCGTCCACCATGTTGTAGGGCTCGAGCTCCGATTCCTGGCTGCAATCCGTCGGGCCCGGGCTCGGATCCGTCGGGCACGTCCAGAGCGTGCCAAGCATCGCCGACGGATCGATCAGGAAGTTCGATCCCTGGCGCACAGACAGGTTGAACTGAGGCGCGCCCTCGTTACCCCTTTTCGTGATAATCTGGATCACCCCGGCGGACGCCTCCGTGCCGTACAGACTCGCTGCGGCAGGACCCTTGATGACCTCGATGCTCTCGATCTCTTCCGGGTTGAAGTCATTGAGAACGTTGACGATGCCGCCTTCCCCCGTCACCGGACCTGCGCTCGAATCGTTGTTGACCCGCACTCCGTCGACATAGATCAGCGGATCGTTCCGGGCATCGCTGAAGCTTCCGACCCCGCGGATCGTGATGCTTGAACCCGCCCCTACGTTTCCCATGAGGTTGGTGAACCGCAGGCTAGGCGTCCTCGCCGTCAGGAGGTCCTGCATGTTGGAGACGGCCACATCCTGGAGCACCGTGCTCGCGTCGAGTCGCGCAACCGTGTTCCCGATCGCGCGCCGCTGGGTACCCCCAGGGGTCCCTGTCACGATCACCTCGTCCAGCTGCAACGCCGACTCCGTGATTGCGAAATTCACCACCACCGGGTCGCCTGCCGCAACCTGCACCGTCTGCGTCGCTTCACGGTAGCCGAGACGCTGCACGGTGACCGTCTGCATGCCCGCCGGTACATTCTGCAGGTTGTAGGAACCGTTCTGCTGTGAGAGCACCCCTAGGTCGAGCTCCGCGATGAAAACCTGCGCCGACGCAATCGGCAGCCCCGACCCTGTATCCGTAATGGTGCCCGTAATAGATCCCGTCTGGGCAGAGAGCCCGGGAACCGCGACAAGGAGGAACAGAAGCAGCCCCGACCCGCTCCGCAGCGGCTGCCGACACGATACACTCGTCATTGCGCAACTCCTTGAATTGGTGAACGCTCCGACTCCACGCCACTCGTGAACACAACCCCCGAGCCGGGGAAGGGCTACATCAGCCAACCCGATCTATCAACACAGCGCGAGACCGGCCCGCGCCGGGCTGTCCTATGTGAACCTATAATTACCGTATGGACCGAGCGCCAAGGAAGTCAAGTTGGGCCATTGCCTTTTTCTCCTCGGCTTGGACCACGACCGGCCATTCGACCGAGAAGAGCCGCATCGGACCGCAGGAGCCAGAGCAGCGGGAGGGAGACCCAGGCTCCAGGGTGCCGTCCCGGGGGATCGGGGCTGCCTTGCGGCTGGGCCAACCCGAGCTCTCCGCGGGCACCCTGCAGGGGCACCGGTCCGACTAGTGTCACGTCACATGTGATATGTCGTATGGATCGTGTTAGATTCCTTGCCCGTCCACGATGGCGAGGAGGCTGGCGTGAAACGGTATCTGGTGGAGTTGGAGGCGGAGGAGCGAGAGGCGTTGGCGGCGATCACGCGCAAGGGCTCGCATCGTTCGCAGAAGGTGGTCAACGCGCTGGTTCTGCTGAACTGCGACCAGGGCGAGTTCAACGAGCGGTGCACGACCGGCAGGGAGATCGCCGGTGTGCTGCGGATCAGCGCGCGCAGAGTGGACCGTGTGAAGAAGCGGTTCGTGGAGGACGGTCTGGAGGCGGCGCTCGGGAACCGGCAGGGTCGTCGTGCGAAGTACCCTCGCAAGGCGGATGGCGAGTTCGAGGCGCGCCTCGTCGCGCTCAGCTGCGGCGATCCGCCCGAGGGGCGCGCGAAGTGGTCGCTGCGCCTGCTGGCGGACAAGGCGGTGGAGCTGGGGTACATCGACGGCGTGTCGCACGAGACGGTGCGGCGCGTGCTAAAAAAAACTCCATCAAACCCTGGCGGCGCGTCGGGTGGGTGATCCCGCCGCGGCGCAACGCCGACTTCGCGGCGGGGATGGAGCGGGTGCTCGACATCTACCGGCGTCCGTACGACGCGGACTTCCCCGTCGTGTGCATGGACGAGACGCCGCGCCAGCTGATCGGCGAGACGCGCACGCCCGTCCCCGCGGCGCCGGGGCGGCCGGCCCGCGAAGACTACGAGTACCGGCGGCTCGGAACCTGCAACGTGTTCATGGCCACCGAACCGCTGGCCGGTCGGCGCCACACCGAGGTGACCGAGCGCAGAACCAAGACCGACTGGGCCCACTTCGTGCGCGACATCGCCGCGCGGTATCCCGACGCCACCCGGATCACCCTGGTGATGGACAACCTCAACACGCACCGCCCCGGCGCGCTCTATGAGACCTTCGAACCCGCCGAGGCCAAGGCGCTCTGGGATCGCTTCGAGTTCGTCTACACTCCCAGGCACGGCAGCTGGCTGAATGTCGCCCAGGTCGAACTCAACGTCATGATCCGCCAGTGCTTCAACCGCCGCATCGACTCCATCGACACCCTGCGCGCCGAAATCGGCGCCTGGCAGGCGGCCAGAGACCGGATCCGAGCCAAGGTCGACTGGCAGTTCACCACCGACGACGCCCGCGTCAGGCTCAAGCGCCTCTATCCGACGCTTGATGTGTGACATGACACTAGGCGCCACAACCAGACAATGAGGAATGCGACCGGAACCGCCGGGAGCTCCGGGTGACTGATCGGCCGCGAGCTCCGGCAACGTTGCATGCCCTCGAGGGCGAGATCACGCGCTGCCGTGCCTGCCTTCGGCTCGTAGCCTGGCGGGAGACAGTGGCGGATGCCAAGAGGGCCGCCTACCGGGATGAGGAATACTGGGGCCGCCCGGTTCCGGGATTCGGCGATCCCTTCGCCCGCCTGCTCATCGTGGGCCTCGCCCCCGCCGCCCACGGCGCGAACAGGACCGGACGCATGTTCACCGGTGACCGGTCGGGCGACTGGCTCTATCAGGCGCTCCACCGCTCCGGATTCGCCTCTGCGCCCGTTTCGACGAGCCGCTCCGACGGACTCCGGCTCGACGACGCCTATGTGACTGCCACCGTGCGGTGCGCGCCGCCGAAGAACCGCCCGCGCCCCGACGAGCGCGAGAAGTGCAGCCCATTCCTTGAGCGCGAACTCGACCACTTTTTTCCTGCGCTCCGGTGCATCGTGACACTTGGTCAGTACGCCTTCGACCATGTTCTGAGGATCCTACGACGGCGCGGGCTTGGCATCCCGTCCCCGAAACCGCGCTTCGGACACGGCCGGGAAATCGCGCTCGATGCCGGCCCGCTGATCCTCGCCTCCTACCATCCGAGCCAACAGAACACCTTCACGGGGAAGCTGACCCGGGACGCGTTCGCCCACATCTGGCGCCGCGCACGGGAAGAAGTCGAATCAGGCGGACCGTGGCGGTCGCCGCCGTAGAGGGTGGGCACCGTATAGCCATACGACGGCTTCAACCCGTACCGCCTGCATCGATGCGCGGACGGGGCGGAGGCCAAACAGCGCCGTGAGAGCAACGGCAATGGCGCTCACCAGGTGATCCAGCGACGGCACGATACCGCGGATGCCGCGGCTGATGGCTCTGGCCTGACCGGAGGGTACTCTCACTCGTCGACGCTCGAGATGTCCGGACGGACGAGGAAGCCACGAGGGGCCTTGAGGACATGTGGGAGGTGTCGCCCGAGCTAGGAGCAGGCTTCCCCGCCGAGCGGTCCTGACGAGACCGTCCGGCGGCCAAGCACGACCGGAGGCAACGAGGAGCTGTCGATCTGGCCTTCGGACGTGCCCCGAGAAGCCCGTGGCAGAGCACCGGCGCCCGCCGATCACCGCACAGGTACCGGGATTCGGCCACCCGACGCGGCGCATGTCAGGCCATCTGCGTGCTGGCAGAGACTCTGTGGCTACTACCGCATATCGCAGCAGGAAGGCTGGCGGCAACAGCGGTTCCACGCCGCCGACCCCGGCTGCCAACCGCGGAAGTCTGTGGCAACGACTATGTCCCACCGCGCTGTCGCGTCGGCGCACTCATCATCCGCCGGTCATATCAGCGGCCGAACGATGCCTACGGCGGACCACACCAGCGCCGCGGGTACGACTGCGCCTACCGTCCAATCATGGCTCTCTGCCCAGAGAGAGCGCCGGATGGGCGTCGCGCCACGCCTCGAGGGCCTCCTGCCAGACAAACCGGTACGCCCGCTCCGGAGATGCCGGCCCGTGGGCGACCCGGTCCATGGCAGCGGGACCACCGGCCTCACACCGGAGTCGCCGCACCGGCGCCGAGGGTCCCGCGCGTTTCTGCGCACGGGTAGCCGCCACTGCTTCCGCACGCGCGTGCCGACGCCCAGGATAGCGCCGTTGCCTATCGACGGGTGTATTTCCCATGAGACCAACTTCCCGGAATCGGCCTCCCGGGGCAAATGCAAGGGGGCATCTCGGAGGACGCCCACGCGTAAGCGCCCACTGGGGAAAAAGACCTCCCCACGGATTTCCTTGGGCCCGGGATGGATCTCGTCCCCTGCCCGAGGATGATCGTCGGCACCGAGGCGGTTTCGATCCGACCGCCCAGATGCGTGCAAAGGCGTGCGGCGTGGGGACGCGAGTGAAGCGGAAGACGTAGCTCCGCCGAGGCCACAACTGGGACGGACGGCTGAACCCATGTCGCGCGGGGATTGCGTCGATACCGGCCGGCCGCGAGACATCTGGATGCAGGACCAGTAGCGGGCGCGGGCAGAATCCACCGAGGGAGCAAGAGCGCGCGCAAGCTGCCGGAGGATTCCCGATCCGCGGGCGGCACCCGGTGAGTGGTCGTGTGCCCGCGGACCTGAGGGCAGAAGGCCCGGACCCGCTGTGGAGGACAGGCAGGAGCGGGCGCTTGCTACGGGGGCCTCGGCAGGCGACGCGCCGTCATGGCGCACTGAATTAGGCTCCCGTAGCTTCTTCGCGACACGGTGCGCCCGGGTCTGCGATCCGGTATCTGGGAAGGCAGCGCTCGCGAGGGTCCGACCGGGCCCGTCGGGCGCGGCCGTTGACCACACGGGGACGCAGGGACCCGGGGATTACGCCGCCCGGCGTTTATCCTCAAACGCATCCTTCAGACGAGTGCAGTTCGATGACCCAGGAATACGGAAGCGCGTTTCCCAACTCCCGCAAGGTCTACATCGAAGGCGACCGGGGCGTCCGGGTCCCGATGCGGGAGATCTCGCTCAGCGGAGGCGAGCCTCCGCTTCGCGTACCTGACACGAGCGGCCCCCAGGATGTGGACGCCCGCGATGGACTCCCCCCGATCCGAAGCGCCTGGATCGGGGAGAGGAATATCAGGCGGTCGAACAGCCCGCTTGCCGACGCGGACCTCACCGCGGGACCCGCTCTGAACCGCGCATCATCCAACGGTGACCCAACAGCCATTCCGGGACGCGGTCGCGCGATCTATGTCGGTCAGGGACCGGTCACCCAGATGCACTATGCGCGGCGGGGAGAGATCACCCCGGAGATGGAGTTCGTTGCCCTGCGCGAGGGGATGAAGCCGGAGTTCGTCCGGAGCGAGGTGGCGCGGGGGCGCGCGATCATTCCGGCCAACATCAACCACCCGGAGCTTGAGCCCACGATCATCGGCCGGGCTTTTCGCGTGAAGATCAACGCGAATATCGGGAACTCCGCAGTACGGAGCTCCATCGAGGACGAGGTCGAGAAGCTGCGCTGGGCAACCCTCTGGGGATCGGACACCGTGATGGATCTCTCCACGGGCCGCGACATCCACCGGACGCGCGAGTGGATCATCCGCAATTCCCCGGTGCCGATCGGAACCGTGCCGATCTACCAGGCGCTCGAGAAGGTGGGCGGAGCACCGGAGGACCTGACGTGGGAGGTGTACCGGGACACCCTCATCGAGCAGGCCGAGCAGGGGGTGGACTACTTCACCGTCCACGCCGGCGTCCTCCTCCGCTACATCCCGATGACCGCGGGCCGGCTCACCGGGATCGTGTCCCGCGGCGGGAGCATCATGGCGAAGTGGTGCCTTGCCCACCACGAGGAGAGCTTCCTCTATACCCGTTTCGGTGAGATCTGCGAGATCATGCGGGCCTACGACGTCTCCTTTTCGCTCGGCGACGGGCTACGTCCGGGCTCCATTGCCGATGCGAACGACGAGGCGCAGTTCGCCGAACTCAGGACGCAGGGCGAGCTCACCCGCTTCGCGTGGGAGATGGACGTACAGACGATGTGCGAGGGTCCGGGCCACGTCCCGATGCACCTCATCCGGGAGAACATGGACCGCCAGCTCGAGTGGTGCGACGAGGCGCCCTTCTACACCCTCGGCCCCCTCACCACGGACATCGCGCCCGCCTACGATCACATCACGAGTGCGATCGGGGCCGCCCAGATCGGGTGGTACGGGACTGCGATGCTCTGCTACGTGACCCCGAAGGAACACCTCGGGCTCCCGAACCGCGACGACGTCAAGCGGGGCGTGATCGCCTACCGCATCGCCGCCCACGCGGCGGACCTGGCGAAGGGGCATCCGGGCGCGAAGGCGTGGGACGACGCCCTCTCGAAGGCCCGGTTCGAGTTCCGCTGGCGGGACCAGTTCAACCTCTCTCTGGATCCGGAGACCGCGCTCGCCTACCACGACGAGACGCTCCCGGCCGAGGGGGCCAAGATCGCCCACTTCTGCTCGATGTGCGGGCCCAAGTTCTGCAGCATGAAGATCACCCAGGACGTCCGCGAGTACGCCGCCCGCCGCGGACTCGCCGAGGAGGAGGCCCTCGATTCCGCGTTGCGCGATAAGGCGGGCGAGTTCCGCGACCGGGGGAGCGAGATCTACGTCGAGGCCGGGTCGCCCTCCTGACGCACCCGGAGTCCCGGCGGCCGGCAGCTTCCGCTCAGGGCCCGATCTCCCGGGACACCTCCGCGTCCACCGTGAAATCGATCGCGGGGCCCGACGGGATCAGGTCCTCGCTGAAGCTCAACTGCCACCCCCACCCGCCGGCACGAGTCCCTCCCAGCCCGAACGCGATGTTCAGCGGGAACCCCTTGAGCTCACCCCCGGTGAATCCCCGCACGTAGCTGGTGCTCCCCCGGACCTGGACCATCGCGGAAACCGTCGACCAGCGCCGGTATTCGAGGGTCCCGGAGGCGAAGACGGCCTGCGGGACCACGAGCGGCTCGAGCTTCGGCGGAGGATCCGCGAGGGCAAGGCCACCCGATCCGTGGAGGACAACCACTCCACGGGCGAGGCGCCCGTGGACGGAGACGGCACCGTCGATCCGCCCGGCCGCAACGGGCCCGGCGGCTCTCCGGAGCCCCGCCCTGAGGCTCAGCAGAGAGCCGTCCCCGCTCCCTCCCCGAAGCCGCCACTTCGCGAAGACGCGGAAGTCCTCCAACGAGAGGATCCGCTCGTCGGGGGCGAACTCGAAGCGTCCACCCTCCAGCTCGTCGTGCTCGAGGAGCATTACGTAGGCACCGTCCGGCCGGCTACCCCGGCCTCCGTTCGGGAGCCTGAAGAAGTTGTGGAATCCCGAGATGAACGGATCGAGGAAGCCTCCCCATCCCGTATACAGGCCCATCCGCGCACCCACCTCGAGTGCGTCCGTCCACCCGTAGCGCACGGTCAGCGAATTCGTCAGCTGCTCGAGGTCGAAGAGATGGGCGTGGCTCGCGCGGTTGCTCGCCTCCAGGATGTTCGAGTACGAGCTGGAGAGTTCGAAGCGGAGCGCGCCCTCCCGGACCGGAGCGGCCGGTTCCATCTCGGGAACGTAGAGGAGGCGGTAGAGCGGATTCTGTTCCGACGTACGGAGCGGGCCGACCGACACCTGAGCTCCCGCAACCGGCGGGAAGGCGAAGAGGAGACCGAGAAGCACAACTGCGGTTCCCGCCAGCGCCAGGGCGGTCCCCGGCGCCGCCCGTATGTATAAGGTTGGCCGGCGTCTTGTGATCCGCACTCGCAGCCCCATTCCGCCTCCCGGTGGCGATGCGGCAACGATGGCTCCTGACCGGATTTCCGGCAATGGGGCCCGTGTGCGGGGTCGGTCCGCGCGCTCCGGTTTGTTGTGGCCAGGGGCGGCGGATGTTATCTGTATTGCCCCCAGATGAGGATCCAGGTGACAGGAGGTGTGCCGTGCCCCGCACCACATTCGCCGTATCGCTGGCACTGATCGCCGTGTCCGCCCTCGCGGGGGCGGCCGATGCCCAGGACACCACCCACTACGTCCGCTACGAGCAGGGTGGTGCAGTCTCCTGGGGATTTCTCGACGGCGGGACGATCCTCCAGATCTCCGATGCGCCATACATGGGCGGCACCCCCACGGGAAGATCGGTCGAGCGCGCGTCCGTCAAGCTCCTCGCGCCGGTCGAGCCCCGCCAGATCTTCATGACCGCGCTCAACTTCCGCAGCCATATCAGCGGTGAGCCGGCCGAGTACCCGGGGCTCTTCCTGGTTCCGCCCTCCTCGGTCGCGGGTCCAGAGGATCCGATCGTTCGCCCCGCCGACTCCCAGAATCTCCACTACGAGGCCGAGCTCGTGGCGGTCATCGGGCGGGAAGCTGCGAACGTCTCCCTCGACGAAGCCCACAACTACATCTTCGGCGTCGCCGCCGGGAACGACGTGAGCGAGCGGGCGTGGCAGGGAAGCGACATCCAGTGGGCCAGGGCCAAGGGGAGCCGGACCTTCAACGTCGTCGGGCCCGCCCTCGTTTCAGGCCTCGACTATCAGGATCTGGACATCCAGGGAAGTCTGAACGGCGAGGTCCGCCAGGCCGAGAACAGCTCCGACATGATCTTCGGGTTCGACTACATGGTCCACTATATCTCCCAGTACTTCACCCTCTACCCCGGCGACCTCATCTGGTCGGGAACGATGGGGAGCACCCGCGCGATGCAGCCGGGCGACGTCTACGAGGTGGAGGTCGAGGGCGTGGGAGTGCTGAGCAACGAGGTCGTGCAGGGCCACTGACACGGGGAGCCTCGCGCGATCCCCGCATTTCCATAGAGGAGGGGGCGGAGCGGCAGGACAGGGCTCCGCCCCCTCCTCCGTTTTCCGTTCCGGTCGAGGTCCCGATGCACTACGTACTTTTCTACGAACTTGAAGACGACTACATGGAGCGCCGTCCACCCCTGCGGCGCGAGCACCTGGCGCTCGCCTGGAAGGCGGAGGCAGCGGGGGAGCTTCTCATCGCCGGTGCGCTCGACGAGCCGGCCGACGGGGCGATGTTCGTCTTCAACGGCCCCGGGCAGGCGGCTGCCGAGCGTTTTGCCGGGGCGGATCCCTACGTCGCCGGCGGCCTTGTCCGCTCGTGGCGTGTGCGACCGTGGAACACCGTCGTCGGAGAGGCGGCATCCAACCCGGTCCTTCCCGACGGACCGTAGCGGCGGAGAGCAGCCACCTCCCCGGGAGCGTCCGTCCGGTCAGTCCCGGGAATCGACGCTGACGTCCACCAGCACGTTCGTCCAGCAGCAGAAGAACTCGAAGTCGCTGGTCTGTATGCGCCCGCCGGCGTCGTTGTAGACCTGGAGGAGGAGCCTGTAGTCGCCGGGAGCCCCGAACGTCGCTTCCGTTTCCGCTTCCCCCCACGCGTCCGGATCGGTGGTCCACGATTCCGAGTCGATCACCGCGCGGCCTCCCGGCGCCACGCGACGGCCTCCCGTGACCGCGAAGCTCACATCGCCCGGACCCTGGTACTTGTACCACCGGAAGGTCATCGCCATCCGGTCGTCTTCGTTGAAGGGGTTGTCGCGCCGCACCCGGATCGGGAGCGTCAGCGGCTCGCCCGCCGTCGCCCGGTACGGACCGGCGGAAACCGGGGTGCGGCCCATCGCCTCCGGACCCTCCGGGTCGAGCCTCACCCTCGGCGCGATCCTCTCGCGGGACTCCTGCCGCGGCTCCTCGAGGTGGTAGGTCTCGAACCGGGTGCGGCCCGGCGAGGCGTACTCCTGGCCCATCCCGTGCGCCCGCGGGTCCCGGAGCGTCCAGACGACGTCCCGGTCGCCCCAGTCCTCCGGCACCGTGACGCTGAAGATGCAGTAGTGCCTCCGGCCGCCGGGCGGGACGGGAAGGAAGTGGGTGGGCTGGAGCCCGTTGAATTCCTCCGGTTCGACGCGGTTGTCCCGCCCGACCGGGATCTCGAGCACCTCTTCGGTATTCACATTGAAGTATCCGAAGCAGAGCTGATGGCTGCCGTCCGCGTTCGGATACCACCCCTCGAAGATCGGGACGACCGGGCCACCATCGGGCCGGAGCAGCTGCAGGTCGTTCTGGTGGCCCCCGGCCGGCGCGACACGCTCCCACCCCGGGATCCGCTGCTGGGCGCCGAGCGGCCCCGCAGACGCCGCCAGCGTTGCGAGGAGCACACCGGAGGCAACGGCCACCAGCTCGCGCCGCATCCTCACCTCCGTCGGCGCTCCGCCGATTCCGGTATCACCCGCCGGCGTATCCCTCAACGCTTCCCCGCGCCGTTTCGGGGATCCAGATCGCCGTGCGTTCCTCTTCCGGCGTCGATCCAAGCTGCTCCTCCTGCGCGAGGCGGATCCGGCGATCCAGGATGTCGGCGTACTGCTCCTCGGTGAGGTAGGAGATGGCCATGTGCATATGCGACATCGCATCCACGCTCCGCCCTCCGAAGGCCACCCACTGGTCCGGGTCGATCGAAAGCGGGTTGTTCACGGTGTTGTCGAGATGCGTGCGCAGGAGAAGTGCAGCCCCCGCCGGAAGGAGCGGGCGGGCGTGGTCCTCGTAGCTGTAGGAGATCTGCCAGTTGTGGTCGTAGGTGTTGATCGAGGTCAGGACCTCGCTCCGGTTCCCGGCGTGTCCCATATGATCGCCCACCCGGTCCGGCCAGATCACCTCGACCGACTGCGCGACGCCCTGGAGGTGCATGTGGGGGCGGATGCTGTTGATCATGATCGGCTGATCCAGGACCACTACGCGGGTCAGCGTCTGCGTTCCGTGGGGAGGCACGAGAATGTCGCGGGCCCGCGGCTCACCGGGCGTCATCTGGTCGATCAGCTGGTGAAACTCGCTGCTCGAAGTGTAGAGCGGAGGGCGGTCCTCCGGGTGGAACCAGATCGCGATCTCGACGTCGTCGACGAACGCCTCCCCGATCAAGGCGTAGTGGAGACCCCACCTGAGCTCGCCCGCCCCCGTCCCGAGCAGGATCCCGGTGTCGTCGGGAAAGAGGTCCCAGCTCTTGCCCGCCCCGGCACCCACGATGCGCCCGGAAGGCCCGTCCTCGAGACGGAGAGTGATGTTGTTGTGGTGCAGCGCCCTCCGGCCCATGGGCGTGTTGCGGATCTCGGCCCCGCGCAGGTAGCGCGGCTCCTCGAGCTGGGGCCAATCGACGGTGACGCTCGGCCACCGGTCCTGCCCCTCGGCCGGGAGCGGGATGGGTCCGGATGAGACGACCATGTCCGGCGGACCGAGAACCTGCTCAAGCTCCCACCCCTGGCTCCAGTCCCACTGGCCCTCGGGCTGGGGCGGCAGGTCGGCGGGGTCGCCCTCGGGCGCACCGGCGTCGACCCAGCGGATGACCGTGTCGATCTCGTCCTCACTCAGCGAGATATCGTTCTTGTACGCCTGAATCCCGACGGTGGGATCGACCCCCCAGGGCGGCATGTGGCGAACGGCCACCTCCTGCCTGATCATCGGAGCCCACGGACGGACCTCCGCGTAGCTGCCGAAGGCCATCGGAGCCAACCCGCCCTCGACATGGCACTTCATGCAGACTTCCTGCATGATCGGCGCGATGTCCCTCGTGTAGGTGGGCGCGGTTTCCTGGACTCCAGGGCTCTGGCCCGCCAGCGGAGCCGCCAGCGCAAGGACGACCGTCGCGCTGCCGCCAACTCTCCGGAATGCCTCCAGGACCTGTCTCGGCTTCATGGCTCGGGGCCTCCGTGCTCTGGGTTCAGTGCGATACCCGGCATTCGGGCGGGGCAGCCCGTATCCGGAAGGTCCGCTTTCCCGCACTCCGCGGATTGCAGTGCGACGCGTTCCGCGGCGGCGGAACCACTGGTCGGGAACCCGGAAGGCGGTCGGATGACCGCAGCGGGGCTCGCGCCCCGTCGCTGCCGCCGCCGCCACGCACCGGGACGCCTCCCGGGCACGATACGGCAGGGGATCGAAAGCGGCAAACGGCAACCCGCGGCCGATGCGACCGGCCGTGGTTCGCCCGCAGGCGAGATCCCGGCGACCGGGACGTCGGCGGGGATGGACGCGGAGCGCGAGGGAAACCACGCCGCCGGGCGCGCCCTCCCCTCCCCTATGGCCCTGCACACCGGGAGCGGCGCGCGCGCCCTGCTCCCGGGACCTTGGGAACCGCCCCCTACTGCCCTCCCCCGGTCACGGTGAACGTCACCGTGTCGACGACCGGCGGGTCGAGCGGAACATGCATCCCGTCGGCCACGACCGCGATGATCCGGTGGGAACCCGGCGCAACGCCCTCGAGCAAATGCACGCTCGTGCCATCCCCCTTGTGGATGATCCCCTCCACGCCGGCGGGGATCACCTCGTCCATCGGCGTGACATCCACATCCAGAAAGATGTGGTGGTGTCCCGTGCCGGCATCCATGACGCCGGCCTCGACCACCGCAAGGCCCTGCGTCTCGAAGACGACTTCCACGTTCGGGCCCGCAACCTCGGCCCCGTCCATCGGCTGGGTAATCGTGACCGATCCCGAGCTCATGGGAGCCTCCATCGCGCTCTCGCCGTCGGGCGCCCCGGCTTCCGGAGCCGTGTCCCCGCACCCCGAGAGAACGACCAATCCCGCCATCGCGAACCAGACGATGCGCCGCTTCTCCATCGTGTTCCCCCCGTGATCAAGTGACCCGTGGCAGGGCCGCTCCGGCGTCGGTCGCCGGACCGGGACCCCTGCTATCTTGGCAAAGCAGGAGGTTGAGGGGAAGCCCCGGACCGGGTGCGGCCCCGCTCAGGGCCTCCCCGGAGTGGTGCTCCCAGGATCCCCGGACACGATCCGGACCCGGCTGATCCCGGCCTGGCTCAGAGCCGCCTGGAGACCCCACCAGTCCCTCGTGTAGGTCGGGTCCGGGATCCGGATCGTGAGCGAGAACGCCGCGTCCGCCATCCGCGCCACCGCGAGGATCCCCACGGCCTCCTCCTCCGTCAGGCCATGCCAGTCGAGCCGCAGCCGATCGTCGGCGGTCACCGCGATCCGCACGGAGGACGACCCGGCGGATCCGTCCATCTCCTCGAGCAATCCGCTTCCGACAATACCCGCGACCTGCTCTCGGGCCGCCTCGTTCGCGGCCGGCGATCCGCCGGCGTGGAAACCGACCGGGACACCCTCGGCGGCCCGGCGCCAGAGGGACGGCGGGACGGCGCCGACTCCTGTCGCAAGAACGGAGACGTCCACCATTCCGTCCGCAAACCGGACGAGCTCTCCCGTGAGCCGCGGAGCGGGCCCGGAAGCCCGCTGGCCTGAGAGGGGCACGGCCCCGCAGAGAAAAAGCGCGACGACCCCCGCACCGAGGCCCGGTCCACCCCTCACGCCCCGGCGGCGCACGCCGCCGACCGCGTCAACCCGGCGGAGCATCCGAGCTCCGCTGGTAGATGCGGAGTCCGAACTCCGGGACCATCGCAAGGACGTGGTCGAAGATGTCGGCCTGCACGTCCTCATGTTGGACCCATCGGGTATCCGAGGTGAAGACGTAGATCTCGACCGGGAGCCCCTCCGCCGTCGGCGCGAGGTGCCGCACGAGAAGCGTCATTCCGTCATGCAGCGCCGGGTGACCCTGCAGGTACCTCACGATGTAGGCCCGGAGAGTCCCGAGGTTCGTAAGCCGCCGCCCGCCGTGGACACCTGCCTCAGTATCCGGCGCCTCCGCGGCGCTCTCGGCCCCGATCTGCTTCCGCTTCACCGTCATGTATTCGCCGAGGAGCTTCCAGCGGGAAAAGCGCTCGATCTCGTCGCTGGTCAGGAACCGGACCGTGGACTGGTCGAGGTGGAAGGAGCGCTTGATCCGCCGGCCCCCGGATTCCTCCATCCCCCGCCAGTTGCGAAACGAATGCTCGAGGAACTTGTGCGTGGGGATGACGGTGAGGGTGTTGTCCCAGTTGCTGATCGTGACGGAATTCAGGGCGATGTCGGCGACCTCGCCGTCCGCGCCGAATTCCGGCATCTCGATCCAGTCTCCCACGCGGAGCAGGTCGTTGGTCGTGATCTGGATCCCCGCGACGAGCGAGAGGAGGGTGTCGCGGAAGACGAGCAGGAGAACTGCGGTCAGCGCACCGAGGCCGCTCAGGAAGATCACCGGGGAGCGGCCCATCAGGATCGCGATGACGAGGATGAGCCCCGCGAGGTGGGAAACGACGTTGGCCACCTGGAGAAAGCCCTTGATGGGCCGCTCCCGTGCGCGCGGCAGCCCGCCGTAGATCGTGTTCGCCGCCGCCAGCGCCGCGTCGACGGACCGGACGAGGATGACAACCATGAGCGCGAGAACCACGCGCTGGGCGACGACGGATGCCCATTCCGGCACCGCCGGCACAACCAGGACCCCGTAGTACCAGACGAGGAGGGGAACACTCCAGACGAGCCGGTCGGGGAGCCTCGCTACCAGGACCGCGTCGTCCCACTGCGTCTGCGTCCGCGCGGCGAGAAGCTTCAGGAATCGGAGGACGTAGAGGCGCGCGGCCCGGTGTAGGGCCTCCCCGACGAGGAGGACGGCGAGAAGAACGGCCACCGCGCCGAAAACCGGATTGGCCTCGACCCACGGTGCGACCGGACCCAGCAGGGGATGTATTTGCGTGGCCATCGAACGGTGAGGCCCTAGTGCCGGGGCCGTAGACATGGGGGGACGACGCGTGGCGCGTACGCCCTCTGGCCGCCGGATGTTCCGTCGCGGAGCCCCGGACGGGCGGAAGCGGCCCGCAACCGGTGCGTTGCGCTCCCCCCGGGCAGACGCAGCAGATGGACCGGGAGCGCGGCCTGCAGCCGGCCTGCTGCTGCCCCGGACCCTTGACGGGGCACCGGGCGGGTGTAGACGCTTCCGCGGAGGGGGTGCTAGCTTTTTTGTGGTAGCCCCCGACACCCTCCACCGGAAGGAACGCATCGATGGGACAGAACATGGCTGGAAAATGGGGTGCGTATGCTCTTGCCCTCGCCGCGCTTGCGGCGGGCTGCGCCAGCTCCGGAATGGCGGCCGATGCACCTGCGGACGCACCGGCGCCGTCAGCCGGGGCGGCAATGGCACCGACGCCGGAACTCATCGCCGAGGGGGAACAGGTCTTCGCGGGCGCCGGCGGATGCGGCATCTGCCACGGGAACAACGCGGCCGGCGGGGCGTTCGGCCCGGACCTGACCGACGATGACTGGGCGTGGATCGATCCGGCAAGCCCGAATGCAATGGCCGAGCTTGCCGACCTCATCCGCACCGGGGTGACGGAGCCGCGGATCTCCGATACCGGGATGCCCCCCATGGGCGGGCGCACCCTGACCGACGGGCAGCTGTCCGCACTCGCGGCCTACCTTCTCTCCCTCTGACGGGGGCGGGCGCGCCGGCGCCAAGTCGAGATTGACAGGCCGTAGGGCTACCCTTACTCTTGCGTGGGACCCTATCATGGCAGGTCTGTCGACACCGGGGCGGGAGCGCCCCGGACGGTGCAGGCGAAAATAAGGGCGGGGAGCGGCCGGGTCCCGCTTTCAGCAACAGACACGGAGTACGGAATGCGCATCACCGGTACGGTCAAGTGGTTCAACGACGCCAAGGGGTTCGGCTTCATCACGCCGGAAGACGGCTCGAAGGACTGCTTCGTCCACCACAGCGCCATCCAGCAGGAAGGCTTCAGGTCCTTGGTCGAGGGCGAGCGCGTCGAGTTTGACCGGGTCGAGGGCGAGAAGGGCCCGGCCGCAGAACACGTCACAAAAGTGGGCTAGCCGGGCACGGTCCGGCCCCCCGGCGAAGGCCGGGGTCCCCGGCCCCTCGCGGTAGGGCGCTCCGGCGCCCACCGGAGGGCCTATGGGATTCGTGCGTCCTGTCCGCGCCGGTCCGGAGTGCCGAGCCACTCCGCCTCCCAGATCCCCTCCTCGACCAGGAAGCTCCTGAGCGACGCCACCCGGCCGTTGTGGTCCTGGGCGATCGAGTCGCACTCGAGGGCTAGGAGGGAGAGATCGGCCGCCTGCCGCTCCCATTGGGGCACCGCGACATTGTACTCCTCGACGCGGGTGAGATACGTGTCGTAGGCCTCTTCGGGGACCCCGCGCGGGTCGAGCGCCTCGATCGAGTCGAGCTCCTGCCTGAGCCGGCGTGTTTCCCGCGCGAGCGCCTCGAAGCGGAGCTCCGAGCCATCACGGGTGGCAAGGCAGGCGTCGAGCCTGGCGCGGACGCCGCCGAGCGCGTCCCTCAGCCGCTCGGCCGTCGCGACGGCCGAGTTGGCGCGGACGATCCGCTGTAGCCTCGAGGCGCCCCCGGCGAGGAACGCCAGGACAAGGAGGGCGAGGAGCCACTGCCTGAGGCCCGTGATCAACCGCTACCCTCCCCTCAGTGTCCGTCGTGTCCGAATCCGAATCCGTCCCGGCCCATCTCGGCCAGATCGACCTGCCGGCTGAACTTGATGGAGACGGTGCGCTCGAGAAGCGCATCGGAGAGCGCGCCGAAGAGCGCGTTCTGCCGCTCGTTGTAGACCACGAAGAGACCGGTACCGGCGGTGTCGACCCATCCAAACCGGAGGTTGCCGGACCACACCTCGGTCTGCGTGTTGTACTGGACGAGCGACTGGAGGAAGACGCTCGGGCTGAACGAGTAGCCGATGCGCGAGCTGAGGAGCGTGGTGTCGAACTCGCCCCCCGGGTGCGGAAGGGAGATCCGGTCATGCTGGACGCCGAGTTCCCCGGCGAGCGCGCCGCCGAGCTGAAAGGAGGCCGACGCGGCCCCGCCCGTCTGCGTTCCGGAGAAGAACTGGCCGAGCGATAGGCTCGTGCTGAGGACGATGGGCACCTGCGTGCTCGTGCTGAACTCGGGGAGGAAGAACCATCCCGAGTAATCTCCCGGGGGCACCTCGACGTACGTCCGGCTGCCCTCGTCGTCGACCCCTGTGAGCAGCCGGAACGGTTCGTGGAAGCCGTCGAAGAGCCAGTCCGCCGCAATGGACCCGCGCGCGCCGTTCTCGAAGCTCGTGATGACGTGTGAGTGCCAGACCGCGGTCTCCCGCAGCCCGCTCGTGAGCCCGTAGGAGGTGGTGTAGCTCATGTGCGGGCTGAACTGGCGGATCAGCCCCGAAGTGGGGACGCGGATGTCCCGCCAGATCGTCCCGGACACCTGCTGGAAGTTGGACCTGCGCAGGTAGCCGACCTCGGGGTCGAAGTTCTCCCCGATCCGGTCGTAGGAGGCCCGGAACTGCCACTCGGGGTCGCGGTAGTTCGCCGCGAGGATGAGCGCGGAGCGGGCGTCCGTGAGCGCCGTCTCCCCGGCACGGTGGGCGGAGGTCGCCCCGACCACCCCGGTGAAATTGAAGAACTCCCCGATCCCGATGTTCGCGTCGGCGGCGTAGGTCCGGCCGCGGTCGCCGGCGACGCCCACCGCGGCACGCTCGGTGTACATCACCCCGACACCGGAGCGGTTCGGGAGCTCCCGGGCGAACCGGGCCACCGTGTACCCGTTGCCCGGACCGCCGCTCGCGACATCGCCGGTGCGCATGTGGATCAGTCCGACATCGAGCCCGCTGACGCGGCCCGAGAGACGGCTCCCCCACTCGATGGGAACGGGAGTCCCGTCGTCGGCGATCCCGATCCGGCGGCTGAAGAACATCTGCGCGGACTGGTTGCTCCCGACCGCGAACCGCCCCGCGTTCTCGAGAAAGAAGGGGCGCTTTTCGGGGAAGAAGAGATTGAAGCGCGTCAGGTCGAGCTGCTCGTTGTCGACCTCGACCTGCGCGAAGTCGGTATTGACCGTCAGGTCGAGGGAGAGCGCCGGCGTGATCCCGATTTTCGCGTCCCCGCCGATCTCGAAGGGATAGTCGAAACCCGGACCGAGAGCGGGCACCTTCTGCGCCGCGCTCAGTGCGTAGGGAGTGACCGTGAACGTCCGGCGGGCCGGGACGTCGATCTCGTCGAGCACCCCGGCGTAGGACACGCGGTAGAAGTTCTCCTGCTGCGGGATCCGGGACCAGTAGACCTGTTCCGTCTTCCGCCCGATGTAGCGGCCGAAGTTCACGCCCCACTCCTGGAGGCCGCCCGCGCCGTAGCGGAGCGTCGAGAACGGGATCTGGAAGAAGGCGTACCACCCCTCCCCATCCCGCTCGGTCGTCACCGTCCAGCTCCCGTCCCAGTTCAGGTTGTATCCGCCCTGCGCGCCTCCCTGCTGCCGGGCGGCCCTCCCCCTCCCCCGCCCCGTCTGCCGGCCCTCGTCGATCACCTGCCCGTCGTGCTCGATCCCCCCCGGATTCGTCGCGAAGAGGAAACCGTTCTCACGGTCCATATAGGTGTCGAAGACAACGAGGAAGGCGTCGAACCGTCCGAGGTTGGCGTCGCGGCGCTGCTCGCCCACGATGATTCCGTCCGGGTCGGAGTCGTAGAGCCACGCGCCCACGTAGACGGTCTCACCGTCGAAGGCGACCCGGACCTCGGTGCGCTCCGACGCCGACGCCCCGGCTATGGGCTCGGTCTGGATGAAGTCGGTGATGACCTCGGCCCCGCCCCAGCGCGCGGGATCGCGCCAGTTTAACGCGTTGAGCCCGGCGGCGGCCGGAGCGGCGGCGGCCCGGCGGAGCGCTTCCCCGACGGATCCCGTCACCGGGCCCGATCCCTCGACGGCGGGCTGCTGCGCGCCGGCCGCGGTCGCGCCCGCGAGGAGAAGAAGCGCGGCGAGTCGCGGCCGGATCCGGCGAGTCGCGGCCGGCCGTGCGGGAAGAGAGATGGGTGTCATGCGGTCCGGCTCCTTACTCAGGTTCGAGATGCCCCACAGCCGGACACGTACCGGCCACCGTCCTTCCACCCGCCCAGCGGGGCCTACGGGTCCATCAGCCGGAAGACGTAGAGGGCGTTCGCCTCCGCCCGGCTCACGAATTCCGTGGCGAGGAAGGTCGCAATGCGCCAGGGGCTTCCCCCCTCTCGCGCCGCCGTCATCGCCACATACTGCACCCCGTCCACCTCGAAGGTCATCGGGAAGCCCTGGACCGTGGTCCCGAGGCGCGTCCGCCAGAGTTCCTCGCCGGTCTCGATGTCGAAGGCCCGGAACCACCTGTCGTAGTCCCCGGCAAAGACAACGCCGCCGGCCGTCGAGAGCGTCGCCGTCAGGAAGGGGGCGCGCTGCTCGACGCTCCACACCTCTTCCATCGTGGCCACGTCCACCGCCGCGAGCTTCCCGAAGTTCCCGTTCGTGCCCGGCATCTCCATCCAGGCGCGCTCGCCGCCGCTGCCCCCGCTTCCGGGCTCGAGGACGATCTCGCGGGCGGTCATCTCCATGCAGCTCTGGCTGAGCGGGAGCACCATGAGCCCCGCCGCGGGAGAGTAGCTCGTCGCCTGCCAGTTGTGGCCTCCCGCCGTGGACGGGCAGACCGAGACCCACTCGCCGAAGCCGGCGTTGGCGATGTCGTCGCGGTACTGGACCGAACCCGTCTCGGTGTCGATGGAGAGGATGTTCTGGCTCACCATCTCCCGGAGTCCCAGGAATGTCCCGTCACGCCGGTCGAGCTTCCAGAGGACCCCGTGCTTGCCGATCGTGAGGAGCGAGGGCCGCCCCTCGATGTCGGCGAGCACCTGCTCGAAACCCTCGTCCATGTCGAGCGACTCGGCCGGGACGTGCTGGCGGTGCCAGACGATCTCGCCCGTATCCACATCGAACGCGAGCGTGGAATTCGCGTAGAGGGTCGAGTCGGCCGTCGTCATCCCGCGGCTGATCGCCGTCCACGGCTTCGCCTGCGCCGTGCCGAAGTAGACGAGCCCGAGCTCCGGGTCCCAGCTGCCGCCATTCCAGAGTTCGCCCCCCGCCCTGAGCTCGAACGGCATGTCCCCCCAGGTGTCCCCGCCCGGCTCCCCGGGACGCGGAATGACCTCCGTGCGCCAGAGCTCGTCGCCCGTGCTCGCGTCGTAGGCGGCCACGTAGCACTTGTCCTCGACAAACCTCCCGCACCCGTTCACACCGTTGATCACCTTCCCGTCGGCCACAATCGGACCGGCCGTGTTCCCGAATCCCGTCTCGTGCTCCCAGCGCACCTGCCCGGTCGCCGCCTCGAGCGCGACCATCGCACCGCTCGGGCTGGCCACCATCACCAGATCCTCCCAGAGCGCGACGCTCTGCACCCGCTGACCGATGTTCGCGTCCTTGCGGCCCCACTCCCAATGGATCGTCCCGGTAGCCCCGTCCAGGGCCTGGACCGATCCACCCGCAGTCGTCAGGAAGAGGACGCCGTCGCGCTCGACGGCAGCGGTCCGGTAGCGGCTCCCGTCCGGGAGCGCCCAGACCCAGGCGAGCTGGAGACGGCCCACATTCTCGGTGTTGATCTGGTCGAGGGAGCTGTGGCCCTGCGAGTAGGGGGACCCCCTCCAGTGGAGCCAGTCGCCCGGTGGCGGGGAAGCGAGCTCGGCGTCCGAGACCGGGTCGTATCCGTCGACGACCCGGAAGGTCTCGGTGACGCTGGTGGCCGTCTCGGTGATCTCGCCGAGGAACTCGGGCGGCGCCTGGCGGGTGTTCGGCGACCGGATCGTCCCGACCGTCCCGGGCACCGGCGTGGTGCCGTCCGCATCTGCGGCCACCGCGGGCTCGGTCCCCGGGATCACGGTTCCCGTCGACGCCATCGTGAGTTCGGTGGGGCCGGCCGCCACCTCGTTGGCCTGGAGCATATACGCGACGACCGAGGCGATCTCGGATTCCGAGAGCGTGCCGATGCCCCCCGGAGGCATCGTCGTCGAGATCAGCTCGAGAAGATCGCCAACCGGCCGGCCGGCCCAGATGTTCCGGAAGTTCGGACCGGCGAGTTCCGGAGCCTCGAAGGAGCCCTGGAAATTCTCCAGGTGGCAGACGGCGCACTCCGCACTGTAGACGCCCTGGCCCGCCTGGGCCTGCGCGGAGGTGTACGTTCCCTGGGCTGCGGCGAACCCTGGAACGGCCGCGAGGACCGGGAGGACCAGGAGGAGGGCCAGAGGGGCGAGTGCCCCGGAGAGCGGTCGATTCGTATTCATGTAGGAACCCTCGGGGTGGTGGGTATTTCGGGCTCGAACCGCCGGTCACTATAGCGGAGCGGTCCGCCCCCTGTCCATCCGGGAAAATGCGTGCCCGGGAAGGCGTTCCCGCCTACCCCCGGAGCTCCGGTCCCGACGGGGGCCGCGGCACGTCCGTCCCTCCGCCCGGCGGGGTCCGGACATCTACGGGCGGATCGTCCGGATCGGCCGGTTGGGGCTCGACCGGGTTCTCCTTCGTCCCCACGCAGGCCGTTATGGCGAGCACACCCGCGAGCACGATGGCCCGCACTACTCCTCTTCGATGGATCGTCATGACATCCCCATCTCGGTTGCCGGGTCCGCGCCCTCGCCCCGTTCTTCCGTCGCGCCGCCATGTCGAAGAGAGCGCCCGCGGACGACCCGAGGCCAGCTGCGGCGGCCCGGAGTCGGCGCAAGACGTGCGGCGGCATCCCGCAGAGGGGAAGATAGGGACGAACGAGGAGCGGTGGGAGGGAGGGGTCGAACCACCACGGGCAACCACGCCCCCGGGGCACCGGCCCGGCAGGCCCTTTGCGAGTGACGAGGCGGTCTCCCCGTAACCTCGCCTCCCTTCTCCGGCCGGATCCACACCTCTTCCCTGCGCACCGAACGCCGCCGGACCCGCCTTCGCCATGGCTCCGGGCTCAGCTGCGGGCAGCCGCCGGGCTGCACCGACCGCCTGGCCTGCTGAAGCCGGCGCTGGCCGGTGCCGCACGCAGACCGGCGGCGATTCCGGGATGGACCGGAACCGCATCTCCCGGGAGGTGCCCTGGACTTCGCGGAGCGTGGCGGCGATAGCGGTGGGCGGCGGACGCTACGGCATGACCTCGACCTCCACGTAGCCGTTCGTCCAGCAGCAGTGACGCTCGAAGGAGTTTACGCTCTCGATGGCCTGCACGCGCAGGATGTAGCGACCCGGTGCATCGAAGGCGGCGGCCGTGGACGCCTCGTAGCCGCTCTCCGGCCCCGCCTCTGTCGGGTGCTGGGCGATGATGACCCTGCCGGGACCCTGGTGCTTGAACCAGCCGACCCACCAGCGGGACGGCCTGCCGCCCGGCTCCCGGACAGAGACGGAGAGCGGAAGTTCCTCGCCGGCCCGGACGGTCACGGGCCCGGCCATCACCCCGGTGCGACCCTGGCCCTCAGGACCCGGCGGAGCGAGAAAACCGAGGAGCGGCGCGACCGACCCCTGCGCGTTCCCCGCGCCGAGCATGGTCACGTCCTCCCCCGGGGCCGCGCGCGCGAGCAGTTCGCCCCACATCGCGGACCGGTCAGGCGCCTCGGGCTCGTTCAGGATGTATCCGGAGACGCGCGGGTAGCCACGCGCCGCATACGCCTGTCCCTGCACGCGGAGCGTCCATACCACCTCTCCGCCTCCCCTGCCGTAGCTCTCCGGCACGTTCACCGTGAACGTGCAGAAGTACCTCCGGTGCTCGAAGGGCACCGGATCGAAATGCGTCGGCTGGAAGCCGTCGAACTCGGCGGGCTCGATGAAATTGTCGGGACCGAGCGGGATGTCGAGCGCCTCCTCCGTGTTGGCGCTGAAATAGCCGAAGCAGAGCTCGTACGTCCCGTCCGCCCTCTCCCACCAGCCCTCGAAGGCCGGGATCACCGGTTGGCCCGAGGGCCTGAGCGTGCGCGCGACCCAGTCGGTTCCCTCCACGGGGTTCTGCGCCGCCAGGGGTCCCGCCGCATGAAGGAGGAGCACGGAGACGGCCGCGGCCGGCCGGGACGCGACCCGCGGAGCGCCGGAGGCCATCCTGCGGCCGCCCCTATCCGCCCGAGGCCTCGGCGATCTCCCTCTCCCGGACCTCCCGCTCACGCTCCTCGACCAGCCGCTCGTACTCCTCCTCCTCGAGCCAGGTCGTCCCGATCCACATGTGGGACATCTCGTCGACCGTCCGCCGGCCGAAGAACACCCACTGGTTCGGGTCCGGGTTGTTGGGGTTGTCGACCGTGTTGTCCCACTGGGCGGTCAGGATCAGGACCGTGCCCTCCGGAAGCAGAGGACGGGCATGCTCCTCGTACACGTAGGTGGTCAGCCACCGGTGGTTGTGGAGGAGGCGGTTCAGCAGTTCTCTCCTCCCGTCCGGATAGAGGGCCTCGAGCGTCATCGACTTCCCGCGCTGGTGCATGTGGATCTGCGCGCTGTGGATCCGCAGCGGCCGGTCCAGCACATGGTAGCCCTGGAGGGTGGCGTACCCGTTGGGGGGGATCATCACCTCCTGGCCCCGGAGCTTGTCGGTGAGATTCGGCAGCTCGGTGTCGATGTAGAAGATCTCCTCGACGCCCGAACCGAGGTCCGGCTCGTATCCCGCGGGATACAGCCAGACACCGAGGAGCGCCTGCGCCTCGACCTCCCGGTCCCCGAGGGGGAAGAAGTGCATGTCCCATACGAGCTCCTCATCCGGGTGGATGAGACGCCCGGTGTCCTCCGGGTAGATGTCGTACCACTTCCCTACGTTCGAGTGCGAGAGAAGCTGCGAGCGGCCGTCGGGGGAGCGCGAGCGCACATTCATGTGGTGGAAGACGTACCCGCTCGGGGCATCGGCCGGCTTGATCTCGACGGCTCTCGCCCACCTTGGCTCGGTCAGGCCCTCGACCCGGGTCCACTGGTTCGGCCACTGGTCCTGGCCGGTGGGGGGCACCAGATGCGGGGTGGAACGGAGAACCAGGTCCGGCGGGCGGCCGAACTCCTCCTCCAGCCTCCATGCCTCCTGCCACGAGGCCAGCTCGAGGGGGGGCAGGGCGTCCAGGTCACCCGGCGGCGCCCCCGCATCGACCCAGCGGGCGATCGTCGCGATCTCCTCGCGGGTCAGCGACGGATCGTTGACGAACTCCTGGATCCCCATGGTCCGGTCCATGAACCAGGGGGGCATCTCGCGGCTCTCGACCTTTGCCTTGATCAGGGGAGCGTAGGGGCGCGCGTCCTCGTAGGTGAGAAGCGGCATCGGCGCCGCACCCCCCTCCCTGTGACAGGTGACGCAACGCTCCCGGACGATCGGCGCGACGTGGTCCGCGTAGGTGACCTCCTGCGCCGCCGCGGAGGGTGGAGAGACGAGCACGGCCGGAGCCAGCAGGACGACCGCGACGAGCAGACGCAAGGCATCACCGGACATCTTCCCTCCCCGTTTGGACGGACGCATCTCCATTGGATCATGCGGCGCGCGGGAGCCGCCTGCAAGCGTATCCACCGCTCGCGCCGACGGAGAGGCGCCCGCTCCTTCGGGAATGTCGGGCGGCGGCGAAGCAGGCTGGCTCGGCCGGCGGGGACAGAGCGGGCAGGCGCGACCCATGAGGCACGGCGGGTGGAGTGCCCGGCGTCTCGCGTCGAGACCGAGAGCACCAGGCTGGAAGAGCCCGTGGCTCGCCCCGGATCACTACTCCCATCCGAAGCGGAGCCTCCCGGCAGGTTGGCAGTTCCGAAAAACGGTCAGTCACGGCAAGGAATCGTCCAAGTTCAATCAGGACTGCACGATCTGCCGTCCTTGCCAATGGACAACATCTGTTTCGATCGTAACTCGAAAGCGGGAGTTCGGCACCAATTGACGGGAATCGAGACGGTCTCCCCGGCCCCACGGTACCTGGCCTCCACGTGCTAGCACTGCCGCTGAATCTACTCACGCCGTGAGACGATTCTAGCGACCGATGGCGCGGCGCTATTCAGTCCGTGCCGTCCATCGAGGGAAGGGCCGGATCCGGGCTATCCCAGACCATGCCCGAGGGTTGCATGGATCATATCCACGATACCCCTGCTTGCCGTCGAGGCCGTTTCGGCGTGAACGCTACTGTCCATCCGTTCGCGATATGATAGCGTCGGTCTTGAGTCCGCGTGGCGCCAGTTCTGCTCGCACAGCCGCGAACACAGATGTCCATGTGGCTGCCCCGCCATCTCGATTCCCCTGTGCCGCTCGTCCTCCTCGTCGTGTCGTCAGGTTCGACGTGAGCCTGCAGTGCCGACGCCCATCAACCTCACAGACGCTATGTTTTGGGTTCCGGATACGTCTGAAGCGACGGTCGGGGGTCAACGATCACCCAATGGAGTACGGTAGATGCTCGTCTACGCGAATCGGCTACAGGTTCACGGCGATGCCTCCGAATCGGTGGTATTCAGAGCCATCGGCGGCTGGCTCAAGGAACAGCTTGGGTTCGGACTTCATCCGGAGCTGCTGCTGTCGAGCGGAATACACAAGGGCCAACGCGGCGAACTGCTGTCGCGGCTCCAGATCATCAGCTGCTACGACGGTGAGCCAGCACTATGCGCGTGGGTTCTGAAGCACGGGGATACGGCTGTCCGGGGACGGCAGTGGACTGTGGAGATCGGGGTCAAGAAGTCAGCTGGAACGTTGGACGTCTCGTGCGTCGTGAAGACGGATGAAGGCAGCACCTTGGTCTCGAGTCCCGTCAGCGCGTCCCAGCCTCGGGTCATCCAATACATCGTAAACAACGTCGCGAACGCCAAGGAAGCTGCCTTCGCCGAAGCCATACCCGGCGAGGTACTGCGGACAATCGGTGAAGATCGGGACTCCTACCGGGCTTTCTCATACGACATCCATCGACGCGACCGAGACGCCGCCATCGTCCTCGTAAGCCCCACACAGGAAGGAGCATATCTCGTCAATCCGACCGAACTTCAGAAAACGCTGATTGGCCTGGCGAACGTCGTTCCTGTGCTGTCGGGCTCGAACACCTACGAAATGGCAGACGAACTTGGGCGTCGGATGTCGGCTTGGGACGGAGCGGTGAACGTGTTGTCCGTCCCATCACCATCTGGCGAGGTCCGGTCGCGGCTCTTCCTCTCCGAGGAGATTCGAACGTGGGGCGAGAATCCGCAGCGGATCTCACGGGTCTTGGCGTGGGTGACCGTGACGACCAACGTTCCGCGGCTACGAGAGCATGTGCGGCCGGAGGGCGTAAGGCTACTGTCCATCCGGCGGCACATGGAACAGCGGCGGGCAGCCGCCATCAAGATGAAGGAGGCAGAGGGACGTCAAGCGCTGATCGAGGCCTCGCAGCAAGCGGAGGAGGAGCAGGAACGCGCCTTCGAAGGGTTCGCAGAGGAGAACGAATATCTTCTCAACGAAATCTCACGGTTGGAGGATGAACTCCGCGATACACAGGACGAAGTGCGGAGAAAGAACTTCGAACTCAGTTCCGTGAAGAGTCAGTTATCAACGGTCGGCACCGACCAGAGGGTCGACTTCGATCCCGCTCCCCTGTTGCGACTCGTTGCGCGGAAGGGGCAGCCGAGCCCTTTGGAATGTCTCGACATCACCGAACGTTACCATCGGGACAAGTGTACAGTTCTGGACAGTGCTCGGAGGAGCGCAAGGAAATCTCCATTCATCAATGGGTGCGAGCTACTCGATCTGTTGATCCGCCTAGTAACCAAGTACCGTGCTGGCTTGCTGGACGGAGGCGACGGCACGGCACGCTTGGTGTTTGGGAAGAACGAGTACGCAGCCAAGGAATCTGAGATCGTCATGTCGAACCCGGCGATGCGCCGCCGAAGAACCTTCTCCTACGATGGTAGACGGGTAGAGATGTTCCGGCATCTGAAGATCGGGATCGCCGACGACCTGACGCAAACGATACGGGTTCATTTCCATTGGGATAGCACTCGCCGGAAGATCGTGATCGGGCATTGTGGAGAGCACCTCCCAGTTGCGAGCCACTAGGCCAGGCCAGATTCGTTGATGTCGTTGCGTATTCCGACGATATCGTAGGAGGCATCGAGGAGTGACAGATGAACAGTTGGCAGGAGTCCGCACTCTCGCGCAAGTTCACGCACCTGTTTGTCTGATACCTGTTCAGGATTCGATACCAAGCAGCATGCCAAGCTCGTGAGCGCCGTATAGAAAGCGAAGATACTCTGGAATTTCTCCGGTTACGTTTCCGAACAGCTGCACTCTCGACTGCCTTTCGTTTCCCAGAACGGCATGATGGAATACAATGACTCCGGCTAGGCAACGCAGGTATTCGTGGAACTGTCCGGTGCACTCCTCTCGATTAGGATCCTTGAATAGGGCGCGACGGATATCGATGTCATCATGTTCACTCCAAGAAAATTCGGAATGACAACCGTTGACCGCAACTAGTATGGGAATACCTCCCAAATCCACGTCTTTCCATTTTCTTGCTTTTCTGCGTAACGTATCTCGGATCGCCTTGGATCCATCGACCGCTCCGCCCCGCACCGGACCAAACACCTGTCCAACCCCGGATAATGAATCCGGTGGATCGAGATACGCTGTCAGCACCCAATCTTCGTCTCTGATTTCGCAACGTGGTTTTTTCCACGGCTGTCCCGTGGCATGCAGTTTACGGACTTCTTCTAGTCCATACTGATCCAATAACTCTCGGATGGGCTTAACGATATCTCTACAGCTCAACGTGCGGCGGAGTTCACCCTGTGCCTCCATCCAGACATTTGAATGCAAGCTATTCTCGCCATCAAAATAGGCCCGTAGCTTGCTGACAGCATCGAATTCATTCCGGTTGGACGACAGCAAACCTCGCCCGAATCCGCTGACGGTCGCCTCCAAATAGACTGACCTCTCGTTCTCACCTGTAGGGTAAACAAAAAAATCAATCTTTCTGTCAGTTCTAGGTATTTCTCTTTCGATTTCGACACTGAGATCTAGTTGCTTCAATATTCGATGGACAATTAATTCGAATCGAGCCCCGTTGAATGTATCGTCTTTCTCCGCCGTTAACCGGGATTTGATTTTCGGCTTGGCATTCGGCGGAAACTCGCAGAACCATCCGTTCATCCAGTGGGATATTTCGATTACCTCCGGTCGATTCGATCGGTTCAGATAATCATAGTTACTTTTCCGGGACGATACGTTTCCTCCTGTTCGCTTTACGTCCATGTCGAAGAGCATGTCCTACTCCAATCTCGTGATGGTCGCTGTAGTAGAGATCCGACTGTCCAAGTCACATGACGGGATCATGCCATTTGGCGGCACCGGTATCGTTCGCGTCGGGATCCCCGCTTGCGAGCGCGTTCATCCATGCGAGGCAACGGTCACTGGAGCGGGCCGGCCCGCAAGTCTGTCGCTGCCATAGATCAACGATCCGTAAGGTCGGGTAGGTGTAGCGAATTCTGTCCAAGTGCCGTGGCCGATTGTTGGCCCTCGGGATTTCGGGATCACCTGACGCAGCTGATGGCCCGGCTTGCCGCCGAGCATGCCTGACCCGCTTCCCTGTGCTGCTTGCTGTTCCTCTGGATTCGGATCGAATTGCTTCACCTCCACAACGATACCAGTGCCATCCCCCGACTGGAGGCGGGATTCGGGCACCTCGCTTCCCTCCGCCACGGCGTGCTCGTCAATCCTCTCGACCCGCCAGCCTTGAGACTTGCAGAAACGGCGAAAAAGTTCTTCGGACTCGGTCATCCGGCGTTCTATCTGTAAAATGGAGTCTCAAGTTGTTCTAGAGACCAAAGTTAACGGTCGGTCGGCGTTCACGAGTCGGGCGATTAGTCGCCGTCTGGGACTGGACTGCGCCGAGCGCATCATGCCGCCCACGCCGTCGAAAGAACCTCGGCCTGTTCGAGCACTGTCCGTGTTGCCTTCTCCTGCTTGTCGGGCGGGTAGCCGTGCTGCCGTAGGATGCGCTTGACCAGCACGCGTAATTTGGCGCGTACGTTCTCGCGTAGCGTCCAGTCGATCCTGACGTTGTTCCGCACCGTCTCGACCAACTCGCGCGCGATGTCGCGTAGCGTCTCGTCGCCCAGCACCTTCACGGCGCTGTCGTTCGTCT
>CAZHGS010000018.1:0-48281 GCA_964532325.1 uncultured Gemmatimonadaceae bacterium
CGATGATGGCGGTCATCCCCGGCCTGGCCCTGAACGAGATGTGGCAGGGGATCGGCTACGCCGAGACCGGGCTCCGGCTGGTGAGCATCTTCGTCGTCCTGGTGGGACTCCTGGGCATGGTGGTCTCGCTCTACACGTCTCTCAACGAGCGCCGGCGCGAGATGGCGATTCTGCGCGCCGTCGGAGCCGGGCCCGACCGGATCGTCTCGCTCCTGGTGCTGGAGTCGGTGTGCCTGGCCGCGGCGGGGGCCATTGCCGGACTGGCGCTAGTCTACCTGCTGCTCTCAGCCGGGCAGCCGCTCGTGGAAGCGCAGGTGGGGCTCTTCATCCCGATCCGGCCGCCCGGATCCATCGAGCTGCTCTTCGTCGGCGCCGTGGTGGCGGCCGGATTCCTGATGGGCTTCGTGCCCGCCCTCAAGGCCTACCGCACCGCCCTCAACGACGGGCTGGCGGTACGCGTGTAGGGGGGGCTCGGGCTTCGCCGGGGATCGCGACGGGGTCGCGGTCTTTCACGGCACGCCGCAGCAGGAGTGCCTACCCCAACCGAGGCTCGTGGCTATCCGCGGGTGACCACGCAGTTTCTCGGCGGCTCTCCAGATGCCGTCCGAGGACGGACGTGGAGGGTCCCTCCGATGACCGCCAAGGGGCGATCATCTCGACGGGCAGAACAACCATCGCAGTGCCGATGAAGACCACGGCCCGGCTGCTCGGCGCGCGGCTCGCGTTCCGACGGTCCAGGGTTCCCTCAGGCGCAGTTCGCGGTGCGCTGGCACAGTCACGCCGTGCCGACCGGCGTCGGTGATCCGGGTGGTGGTCCTGTGCTCTCCCTTCGCCCGGGTGACGCGACAGCCGCAATGACGTTCAAGCCGCCTGGCAAGATCCCGCCCCCAAGAGACCTTGCGGCAATCTCATACGGCGATGGCCTCTTCCCTCACGAAGTGTAGTCGGATCACCTTGGGCGGCTCCCGGTCGTCGAAGTGACAGAGCACGGCATCCCTGACCATCTCCTTCAGATCGTCCCAGTCCTCGCCCTGGGTGAAGACGCTGTAGCCGAGCGCCCTGGCGTCGTAGCCGCCTTCAGGGGCTTCCGTCACTTCAAAGATGATCTCGCGCATTCCAGTAGCTCCCCGTCGTTTACACCCCATCCCGGCGGACAACGCTCCCCAGAATACCCCCCGGTAGCCCTTCCGTCTCCCTCTCCACAGCCAGAATATCCCGCCCGGATCTCCTCCAGCTCCCGTATCGGCTCGGGCATGCAGAAAGATCGCTCGAATCCAATCTCGCCGAACCCGGCTGGCTTCTGACCCCTACTGATCTCAAGCAGCACACTCCGTGTGGAACACGGAGGCTGACGAGGGGGTGGTTCCGCTCCCCCCTTCGAACCTCGAGAACCACGCCGTAAGTTAGCCCCGGGGACGCGAATCCTCCCTCCCTCTTCACCCCGTGGCGGGAGCCGCCCCGGGCACGGACGGACGGGACAGCCAGAGGCACACCGACGATCTCGGGACCTGCCACCTGACGAGCCCGCTGCTCGCTATCCCGAAGCGGAGCGACCGGGAGTGCGGAGACACCCGGGTCATCATCGCGTCTTCCCACCTCCACGACAGGGTCGCGGACGGGCGCCTCTTCGGCGCCGGACGCTGCCACTCCGGGGAGGCAGACGGCGTCCCGAAGGTGGCGCTCGTTCACCACTCGTCCGAAATTCAGCGACGGTTCGCCGACGGGTCATGTCGGGTCCGGCGGGCATGAGGAGCACCGGGACCGGCTCGGCGATCGAACGCCCCCGGCGCATCCCCGGGACGGGGACGGTCGGGACACGCCGGCTCCCCGTCGCGGTGCGGGAGCGGGAGGTTGAGCCCGGCGGCGAGGGGAGGCGCCGCGGCCGCAACACGGACCGGCTGACCGGCGTGACCGCGGGCCGGGTGTCCGTGTTTTTCCACGGCTGCATCCGCCGCGGCTTCACGGAGGTGGGCGACGGGATGAAATCCTCTGCAGAAGCGAGACACCGAAGTGCGTATCCCTGACCCGGGGGGCCGGGAGACCCGCCGGCGGCGGGGACCGGCGCGCGCACTCCGGCGATCCCCGGCGCTTGCCCTCCTCGCGGCTGCCCTGGCCGCTGCCCCGGGCCTCGGCGCCCAGGGGGTCGGCGTGATCGCGGGCCGGGTGACGGAGGAGGGCTCAGGCCGGCCCCTGGCCTCCGCGCAGGTATACCTGGAGGGTTCCGGGATCGGGATCCTCACCGATGGGAGCGGCCAGTTCATTCTGGCGAACGCGCCCGCCGGCACGCAGACGGTCGTCGTCGAGCGGGTCGGATACCGCCGGGCCTCGGCGGCCGTGACGGTGACGGCGGGCGAGACGTCCGCGGTCGACTTCGCCATCGCGGTGGCTGCGCTCGCGCTCGACGAGATCGTCGTGACGGGGACGGGTGTGGCGACCGAGAGGCGGAGGCTCGGCCACACCATCGCGACGCTCGACGCCGCCGAGCTTGAGACGGCGCCGATCTCCGACTTCAGCCAGCTCATCGCCGGCCGCGAGCCCGGCGTGGTGGCGCTTCCCTCCTCGGGCTACACCGGCGAGGGCGCCCGCATCCGCATTCGCGGGTCGGCATCGCTCTCGCAGCTGAACGAGCCGCTCGTCTACCTGGACGGCGTCCGCGTGGACCGCTCCGCCGTCCAGAGCTTCAACGACCAGGGGAGCCCCTCCCGCCTCGACGACATCCCTCCCGAGTCCATCGAGCGCGTCGAGATCCTGAAGGGCGCCGCCGCGGCCACGCTGTACGGGACGGAAGCCTCGAACGGGGTGATCCAGATCTTCACCAAGCGGGGCGACCTCGGGGCTCCGCGCTTCACCTTCCAGGCCGACGCCACCGGGATCAGCGTGCCCACCGACCGGATCCTCCCGGTCGCGGATTTCGCCGGGCGGGCCTGCAAGAGCCCCGGGTGTACGGGGGACGGGGACGCGGAGCGGCTTGCGGACGCCGTGCGGATGATGTCCGGGCGTTGGGGAGAGTCCGTCGAGCCCTTCCGGCCGGTCGTGCGCGACATCATTCCCGACGTCCTCACCACCGGGTTCGGCCAGAGCTATTCCGGGTCCGTCTCCGGCGGATCGAATCTCTTCCGGTATTTCGCCTCCGCGCGGCTGGCGCACGAGGACGGTCCCTACGAGGCGGCGCGGAACTTCGAACCCGTGGAGGGACTCGAGCCCGAGGGCGACACGAACCGTCGCGCGTCGCTCCACACGAACTTCACCGTGGTGCCGAGCGGAGATCTCAGCATCGGGTTGACCACCCTCTACGCGGACATGGAGCACCATACGCCGAGCAACGCGAACAACGTCTACGGCGTCTTCTCCTCAGCGCTGATGTCGCAGCTCCGCAAGGCCAACACCGACCCGGATCTCGGGCAGGTCAACCACTACGGGCAGCCGGCGTTCGCGACGCTCCGCGAGAACGCCTACCAGCTGAACTTCGTCAACGCGCAGCACTTCGCCGGCTCCACCAACATCAGCTACACCCCCACCGCGGGCTTCCGCCTCGACGGCACCTTCGGGCTCGACTTCACCTCCGACGATGCGGTCGCCTTCCGGCCCTACGGGTGGAATGTGGACGAGTTCGCGGGCTCGGCGCCCGACGGAGACCGGGAGGTGAACGAGGACCGGAGCAGGGAGATAACGGCGGACGTCAAGGGATCCTACGTGTTCACGAGGGGCGGAATCGAGAACACCTTCCTCTTCGGGGGCCAGGGCTTTCTCCGGGAGCGCCAGTCGGTCGGAGGAGTCGGCCGCGACTTCCCGGGCCCCGGGCTCGAGACCCTCTCCGCGCTCGGCTCGGAGTCCTCCTACGAGCGGTGGCTCAGGGTGACGCAGATCGGCGGGTACCTCCAGGACCAGATCGGGTGGGGCAACTGGCTCTTCCTGACCGTCGGCGGCCGCTGGGACGCGAATTCCGCCTTCGGCGAGTCGTTCAGCACCGCCTTCTATCCGAAGGCCAACTTCGCGGTCGTCCCGAGCGAGAGGTGGGAGAGCGAGACCTTCTCGTCGCTTCGCATCAAGGGGGCATACGGGCAGTCCGGGCTGCAACCCGGCGCGTTCGACAGGTACACCACCTACTCCTCGCTCGGCACGGTCGTGGGCCCCGGCATCGGGCCCTCGAACCTGGGCAACGAGGCCCTTCGGCCCGAGGTGTCCAACGAGTGGGAGTTCGGCGCGGACCTCGGGCTCCTGGACGACACCTGGTCGGTGGAGGCGACGTACTGGGACCGGACGGTCACCGACGCGCTCGTGCCCCGCCAGTTTCCTGTCACCGGCGGGTTTACGGAGAAGCAGCTCGACAACATCGGGGAGGTGAGGGCCTCGGGTTTCGAGCTCGGGATCCGCGGCACCCCGGTCCAGCGGCCGGGGCTCTCGCTCAGCCTCTTCGCCAACACGGCCTACCTCACCGAGGAGATCACCGACATGGGCGGGGCTCCCCCGCTCAAGACCGGCGAGAGCTACCCGCGCTACCGCAACCACCTGACCGAGGGCTACGCCCCCGGCGCGTTCTTCGGCGCGAGGATCGCCGACCTCCCGATTCCGCTGAACATCCTCGATCCGGTGGGCGGGGAGTGCGTCGTCCCCACGCGCGAGGAGGCGCTCGCATACTTCGCCGGGCCGCGCGACCCGAACGGCTTCAAGCCGCTCGCGGTCGGGAACGAGACCTTCGGAACGCCGAACGGAGCGCTGGCGTCGCACAACTGCGGGACCGGGCTCCTCGACAGCTACCTCGGCAAGCCCGCACCGGACTTCGCGGGCTCGTTCGGGTTCAGCCTCGCGTTTCTGGACAGCTTCGAGCTGAGCTCGCTCCTCGAGTACAAGTTCGGCCACCAGGTCCTGGACCTCTCCGGGATGTTCCGGCGGGCCAACCACGTCATCGGCCGAAACACCCCGCGCTCCGCCGAGCTCTACGCCACGATGCTGAGCCCCGCCTCTTCCCCCGAGGAGAGGCTCGACGCCGCGGTCGCGTGGGCCCGCGAGATCGAGGGCCTCTCACCGATGAGCGGGATGAACGGGATCTACGACGCAGACTGGGTCCAGTGGCGGGAGCTCTCGCTCACCTACCGGGTCCCGGCCGGGATCGTCGACGGGTGGGGAGTCTCGACGGCCGCGGTGAGCCTCGGGGTGCGCAACCTCAAGCTCTTCATGCTGGGCGACTACCCGGGGATGGACCCGGAGGGCAACGTCCTCGGCCGCTGCAACGACGGACTCGACTGCAACTTCCTCGACTCGACCGAAGGGTGGGGGATCCCGATGCCGCGGCGCGTCACGCTCTCGACGCGATTCACCTTCTGATCCGGGGGTAGAGACGCATGCCGCACCGGCCCGGAAGGCGCCCGGCCGCAGCCCTCCTCCTCGGACTCGCGGCCGGCGGCTGCGATATCCTCGACGTCAGCAATCCGAACGACCTGGCCGAGGAGGCCATCCGTGACGAGAGCGCCGCGTCCGCGGTCGTCAACGGAGTCCTCACCCTCGTGGCGTCGTCCGTCTCCCAGTCCTGGCAGCCGTACCTGGTCGTCTCCGACGAGATGCGGTGGATCGGATCCCGGGACGCCTGGCTCTCGCTCGACCAGGGGTTCCTGGACGACCCGCTGAACGAGTTCGTCGACGGCCCCTTCCCGGCGATGGGGCAGGCCCGCTGGATGAGCGACGAAGCGATCGAGATCCTGACCGAACACCAGGCGAGCAACCCGTCGACGGGGAACACGACCGATCTGGCCCGCGCGCACCTCTATTCCGGGATCATCTACATGGTGATCGGAGAGGTTCAGGAGGACTTCGCCTTCTCGGACAAGGCCGAGAGCGGACCCCCGATCGGGCCGGAGAAGATGTACCGGGTCCTCGACGGGGCGATCGAGAGGTTCTCGTCCGCCATCGCGGGCTTCGAGGAGGTGGGAGCCGCCGGGATGGCGACCCGGGCGCGGGCGCTCCGGGCCCGGGCGCGGCAGTCGCGGGCGATATGGGACGCGATCAACCCGGCCCCCGCAGGCGACGGACTCGTCTCCGCGCCCGAGGCCGGCCCGGACGCACGGGACGTCCTCGCGGCCGTCTCTCCGGACTGGACCTACGACCTGACGTTCTCGAGCGCGAGCACCGAGAACTCGATGGCCGCGTGGGTCAACGACCGGAAGGAGAACCAGATCGACCTCTCGATCGCGACGGTCGACGACCAGAACGACATCGACGGGATCGCGCTCACGGATCCGATCGACGGGGTCGACGACCCTGCGGTCATCAAGTGGCTGAACCGGTGGAAGGGGGGGAGCTACCTCGAGAAGGGCGGGGTCTATCCGCCCCTCACGCTGGCCTCGGCGCGCATGATGCACCTGATCCTGGCGGAGAACGCGCTCGCGGGGGGGGATGCCGGCACCTTCGCCACCCACGTCAACCGGATCCGCGCACTCGACGGACTGACGCCCTACGACGGCCAGATCCCGGAGATGGAGATGCTCCGGCACACGCGCCGGGTGAACGTGATGCTCCAGGGACTGAGGCTGGCGGACATGTACCGCTGGGGGATCAGGGATCCCAAGTGGCAAGCCGTTTCCGCCGCCTCGTCGAGCCCCGGCACGATGCTCCCGATCTCGATCATCGAGATACGGGCCAACTGCCATCTGAACGGCCAGGGCTGCGGCGGCTGAGCCGGGAACCGCTTTCTCGGCCCGGGCCTGTCGGCCCGGCCCCGCGACAAGGCGGGGGTGCCCTGCCCCGCTCCGCGGGTGGCCTGCCGGGCGCAGGCATGCAGCGCATAAGGATCCATAACGGACTATCGAAATGTGATTTATATGCCTCGTTCTTCTCCGGTGCATAAGATCCGGCGTGTCTTCTCCCCCGCCGTCCTCGGCACCGCCTTCCTCCTCTCCGGCTGCTATACCTACAGGCTCGTCGAGGAGCCGCCGGTGGGTTCCGTGGCGAGGGTGCGCGTACCGGTCGAGACCCCCGTCACCGGCCCCGGCTCTCCCGCCGGAACCGTGGCGCTCGAGGGGCTCGTCGTGAGCGCCGGCGACACCCTCGCGCTCCAGGCGGAGACGCGGCAGTTCGCCGGCGCGTTTCGCGAAGTGCTCCGCTACGACACGCTCCGGGTCGCCCTCGACGGGGTCGCAAGCATCGAGGTGCGCGAGTTGTCGGTGGTCCGGAGCGTGGCGCTCGGCGCCGGGGTCGCGGCAGGGGCGGCGGCGCTGGCGCTCGCTGCGCTCGGCACCGAGGCCGGCGCTGGAGGAGAAGGATCCGGCGACGGAGGACGCGGGAATCTGTCTGCCGCGGTAGAGACCGCGGTCGCCGCGTTCGCCAGACTCTTCGGGCGCTGACGGGAGCCTGCGGCCCGCGGCCGTCCGCACACCGGCTTGAGACGCCCTCTTCCCGCGGCGCCGGCCACCGAACCGCCGGAATCGCGGTTGTCGCGTACAGACTGAACGACAGCACATATTGTATAATTGACAACTACTCGGAGCCCGCGTATTGTGTGATCGACAACCGACCACTGTCGATCAGGTGCCCGTGATCAGCTCGACGCACGACATCCGGACAGGCGGCCCGTCCATCGGGGACGCCGCTCCGACGATCTGCGGCAGGCAGACGGAGACGTTCACCGGACGGCACGGAGGGGCTCCCGCTCCCACGGACTCGCCGGGTTCCGGGCCGGCCCCGCCGCTGCAGCGGGACTGAGCATGCCCAACGGGGGCTCCGACTGCTGCGGAACCTGCTGGTTCAATCGAACGAACCGGGGCCGGCGTGATTGGCTGCGGCATCAGGACACCTCGATTCCGCCGCACTGCGAGATTCGGGATGTGGCCATCGAGGAGCCGTTCTACACCTACTGCGACAACCATCCGCACCGGAGGCCGGATCGCGACCCGATTCCCATCGGGCCGATCATGCAGCACGGCGGGTCGGCCGAAGGCGGGCGGCATGTCTGGATCCAGTCTCCCGACTCCGAGGAGATCCGCCGGCATCTCCTCGGTCTGCTGGAGAACATCTTCGAGCACGCCTTCGAGGACAGGTATCCGATCGGGATGGGCCTGGCCCAGGCCATCATCTGGCAGCTTGGGGAGTTCAGGGAGGATCGGGCGGCCCGGCATATCGAGTGGATCCACAGCAACGGCCCGGATCACTGGGCCGACACCGCGGGCGAGGCGCTCGCGAAGATTCGCGAAGGCGGTCGGGCGCGTCCGCCCGCCGAGGCGGGTGGAGAGGGCGGAACCGGGGCCGATACGGGATGAGTGGCGTCATCACCCACGCCGGAGGCCGGCCGGCCCGGGCACCCGGAACGGCGAAGGCCGGATGCCGGCGCGGGGCTGGCCGAAGAGCAGGCTCCTCCAGCTCCCCCCTCTGGGGCGCGAGTTGATCGGTCACCTGAAGGGGATTCGGCGGCGACGCGGCGTAAGATGTGATACCTGAATTCGTTACCGTGGACGTGGCCGGGTCGAACCCGCGTGCGGAAGGCGGTGCCGGGGGGGTCTTGGCTACCGACCTGCCGGGGCTCCATGCCTCCCCGCCACGGCCGCGGGGATCGCCAGGGCACACCGGTCTCGTCCGGCTGACCAGGGGGATTCCCGGAGATCGGGGTGGCGCCAAGCGCCTTCCGAGCCGGGCGCGGGCGGCCAGCGCCGACCGGCGGGGGTAGCGATCGTGATCGCGTGCAACTCAGCGCGATCCGGGGCAAACGGGGGAACACCGGCGGCGGCGGGAGTGCGCGACGATCTCGTCCGGCATCCCGGATTCTTCTGCCGAGCTGCGGAAGATGGACGCGTTACGCGTAGGCGGGTACCGATGTCGCCTGCTTCCGGGATCCCCTGCCCTCTCTGGACGATACCCGGGCGGCAACGCGCGAACGGACACGGACGGCCGGATCCGGAGAACGCCGCCAGACCGGACAGAAGCCATCTCGGCTGTCAGGGGACGCGGGGCGGGTTGGCTGGGTAGTCATCGGGTTTCCCCGTATCGCCCCCCTGAATGACGAAGTCACGCCGGTCGCGGTAGAGGGGCGCCCGGTTCAGCACGTAGTCCTGGCCGTCATCGAGATCGACCCTGTCCCAGTGCGTCATCATCCAGTACTTGTGGCCGCCGATGAAGAGGTAGGTGTTGGGCCGGCCGAAGAAAGTGCCGGCGACCCCCTCTCCGGCCCGGAAGCGGGCGCAGACCACCTGGATCAGCTCGCGCTGCCCGTCCTTCCGGCTGAGGACATACTCGTGGGGCCATGTGTCCCGGAAGGTGACGGCTTCCCGCCACGGGGCCCGACCGATCAACTCGGTGATCTTCAGCTGTTCCATGACTCTCCTCCCCCATTCTCGAGGGAACGCGACCCTGGAGACCGCATGCGCCACCGACGCCGATCCCGCGTCGCGAGTGATTGCCGGCCAGGCCCGCCCAGGGTGCGGTCGCCGTGGTCCGGTCCTCTCCGGACAGACGGCTGCAGGCAAACGGTCGCGCGCCCGGAGAGGATACCGACTTGGTGCGGCAGATGCTGAAGATGCCGGCCGGCGCCCGGCCGGCTCACCCGCGTCCCGAGCGGTTCGACAGTCCCATGGCGCGAGCCGGGGACGACCGGGCCGGCCGGGGGACCGGGCGCATCATCAGGAACGGTCAGGTCTGCCAGATTCCGTGCTCTCGGCTCCGGATCCCTCCAGCCAACGGTCTCCCGGGCGCGCCACACTCCCCGGAGGAACCGGGTTCAGATCCTTGAACTCCTCTCTCCGGGGCTGCGCACCGTATGATCCGGCGATCGCCGACCTCCTGCAGCCATCCCGGTTCTGCTTGAAGCGGACGGAGGGATCGGGAGCGGTGACAATGAGATGCAGGCACGGCTCCCCGGCACGATGCTACCGGTTCCTCGCCCGGAAGTTCGACAAGTCGGGCAGCGCGTCATCAAGCCGGATCAGACGGCGGTTCTTCGGTGGCTCTTCTGGAGCCAGCCTCTCATGGCCGGACCGGCGGTCGCACGGACTCCCGGCGGATGCACCCGGACCATGGGGACTCCCTAGTCGGGCCGCTTGTAGATCACACCGTCCTTCATCACGAAGCTCACGCGCTCCATCGTCGTGATGTCGTCCCTCGGGTCTTCCGGGACGGCTATGACGTCGGAAAGGGCTCCGGCCTCCACGCTGCCGAGCCGGTCGTCGACACCCAGGAGGGTCGCCGCCTCGAGAGTAGCAGCCCGGATGGCGTCCACCGCGGGCATCCCGGCTTCCACCATGTACCGGAATTCCAGGGCATTGTCGCCGTGGGCGGAGACCCCCGTGTCGGTTCCGAAGGCGATTCTGACGCCGGAGCTGTAGGCCCGCTTGAAGGTGTCCTGGATGAGCGGTCCGATCTCGGCCGCTTTGGCCCGCACGACTTCCGGAAAGAACCCGTCGATCCGCGACTGGTCCGCAACCCACCAGCCCGCCGTGATCGTCGGGACGTAGTAGGTCCCGTGCTCCTTCATCAGTTCGATGCCTTCCTCGTCCAGGTAGGTCCCGTGCTCGATCGAGGCCACGCCGGCGCGGACGGCCCGCTTTATCCCTTCGGCGCCGTGCGCGTGGGCCGCCACGCGGAATCCGTAGTCGTCGGCGATCCCGACGATCGCCCGGATCTCATCCTCGGTGAACTGGGGATTCTGTCCGCTGGACGCGACGCTGAGAACCCCGCCCGTCGCGGTGATCTTGATGAGATCCACACCGTCCTGGTAGCGCTGCCGCACGGCCCGGAGGGCGTCCTCGGGCCCGTTGACCACGCCGTCCCCGGGCGTGGGCTCCTCCACCAGGTCCATCCGCATCCCGTTCGTGGGATCGGCGTGCCCCCCTGTGCTGGCGAGGCTCCGCCCGGAGGTGTAGACCCGAGGTCCCGCGATCAGCCCGCTGTCGATCGCGGTCCGGAGCGACACATTCACATTCCCGCTCCCCCCGAGGTCCCGCACCGCGGTGAATCCGGCCAGGAGGGTCTTCTCGGCGAACACGACGCTCCGGTAGGCGTAGTCGGCCGGATTCAGCCGGAAGGTCTCTATGTCGGACTGGTCGCTGTATTCGCTGGTGAGATGCACGTGGCTGTCGATCAGGCCCGGCATGCATGTATGTGTCCGGAGGTCGACGATCGTATCCCCCCCGGACCCGGGCAGATAGCCCTCTTCCACACCCTGGATCGTCGCGGCGTCGACGATCACGCTCATTTCGGAGAGGACCTCGCCCGAGCGGACATCGACGAGCCGGCCGCAGTGCAGGATCGTCGCGGCGAACGCAGGCGCCGCCCAGAGGATGGCGGTCAGGACAATGCCGACGAGTAGTCTCATCACTCCTCCCGGTTCGGGCCCTCATGGTACGGTAGCACCGGGCGGGCACCTGCCCTCCGAGCGACCCCCGGCACGGAGGCACGACGCCCGGTCGGGGAGGTCGCGCGTCCCGGAAACCGGCGGCGAGACCCTCGATGCCCACCGTCCTATAGCTACCCCTCCGAACGGGGTTGTTCACCCCGGGGGATCCGTGCGGAATCTCCGCGTCGCGGTTGCGGGGACCGGCGGGGATCGAGCCCCGAGGTCTCGGGCCGCCGGCCGTGGACACCGATGGTTCGGGACCCGACGGCCGGGTGTCCCCCGTCCGGGCCTCAACCCGCCCGTAACTGGCTCCACAGCCGTCTCTTGCAGCATGTTCCCAGAGGCCCGGCCCGAAGATGGCCACTCTCGCGGGATGACGACTGCGCTCCACCCATGCCGGGTGCGGCACGGTGGGGCAGATCAGGTGACCCCGCGAAGACGGGCTCGGCTTCCGATGCTCGAATGGACCGTGCACGATGTGCGGGGCGCGGGGCGGGACATATCCGCACGAAGGGGTTCGCCACCGCCATGCGGCGTGACCCCGGCTCTCCGGCCCCGCTGCCCACCACCCCGCTCGGCAACCCCAACCTGCCTAGGTAGTTGCCACAGCGTGCTCTATCCCCAACGGGACAAAGGAAGTCATAGGCGAAGAGACGGGCCGGAATGGGCTATCCATCGTCGTCCGCGATCAAGCCTTGTCGGGGCAGAGCAGCCCTCAGAACGTCGGTGCGGGCAAAGTCTCCACCCTTGTATAGCAGTGGTTCGCCTGTCACTTGGGCGAGCGCATACGCGACGCAGTCGCCGAGATTCAAGGCCGCCGGATGCCTGCCCCTGCCGAAGCGCCGCCATGCCCGCCGCGCGGCAGCAAGCTGTTCGACCGTGACCGGGGTCGGCTCGATCCCGGCCATCTCGAGAAATGCCTCCAGCTCGTCACCCGCCTCCGGTCCGCCACGACTCTCGACTACGATCGAGACCTCCAGAACGCTCGCAACCGACATGCGGCACGGCACTGCATTTAGGATCGCCGCCTGATAGCCGTCAGCATCGGGTTCCCGGTTCAGGACAGCTAGCAGAGCCGAGCTATCGACAATCACCTGCGGAGGCCCCGTTCGTCGTAGAGCATCTCCCCATGCTCCACAGCGGACGGTCCCTGTCCCATGAGCTTGGTGCAGCGCTCCGCGATAGCGCGGAGCTCACGGCTGCGCGTCTCGGCACCCCGTCTTCTGTGCTCGCGTGCCAGGCGTTCCCGCAACGCCACGGTTATCGCCCCCGTCTTGGTCTCGCCCGTCAACCGAGCCAGTTCCCCGGCCAGCTGGCAGGTCTTTTCGTTCTTGATGTTGAGGCCCATCGTCTCCCCTGGGTAGACGGATCGAATCATGTCTGCCCTACCCGCTGTCGATTGCGTGGGCAATCCGCCGGCAGCCTTCCGTTCGCTCCGGAAGCACTCTCTGAAGCACGATTCCGCCGCCCTCGAGCTCACGAGAGTCCGCGGGTGACGGAGCCCAGATGTCCATCTCCGGACCTCTGACACACGCTGAACCAAGCCCCGACGCGCATGAAGGCGAGCAAGCTCTGTCGCCGATTCGCCCCGCCAACTTCCCGCTACCTGACCCGATTTTCCCGGTACCTCGGGACGGCATACGCAGACATGGCCCGACGTCCAGTTCGGCACATCGTGCAGTCCTGGTTTAACTTAGACAGTTTCCATTCGTGAATCGGATGATCTGTACCACGTCCGGAAAACAGGCACGTCGCCGGGCGGCGGCGCGAGCGGAGGGCCGCGCTCAGGACTCCAAGCCTTCCTAGGGCAGCGCCCAGGCACCGGGCGCCGCCTTGCCCCCCTGACTTCACCGGGTAATTCTGCAAAGTCCGTCGTGATTCGCCGGTCGAGGAGCCGGAGCCACGGCAGGGAGCCACTCCGAATCTCCTCCGGAGCGCCCGTTCCCGTGCGGCCGGACTCTACTCTATCCGCCGCGACGGCCGCAGCACCCAGGGGACCTCCGGCGGCGGCAGGCGAGCGCGACGGGGACGACGGCCCGGCCCGGGTCCCCAGGAGACCCCCGAACCAAGTGATACCACGATGAGACGATCCACTAGGTTGGTTCCGATCCTCGCCGCCTTGGCGCCGACGCTGATCCCGGTACTCAACCCGGCACATGCCGACGCGCAGATCACCCGACTCGTGATCACGGAGCGGGACAGCCCGACCTTCGAGGGCCACGTCTTCGGGGAGGTGGGCCCGTACGAGTGGCTGGTCGGCTATGCGGACGGCGAGCTCGACCCGGCGGACCCCCGCAACGCCGGGATCGTGAATCTGGACAGGGCGCCCCGCAACGAGCGGGGCCGTGTCGAGTACAGGGTGGACGTCCAGATCCTCAAGCCGGTCGATCCGGCACGGGGCAACGGTCGCATCTTCTACGACGTCCTCAATCGGGGCGGGAAGCGCGCCCTGGGCCACCGGATAAACGGCGGCCCGAACACGAACGATCCCAGACTGGCATCGGAAATCGGAACCGGGTTCCTGATGAACCAGGGCTATACGATGGTCTGGAACGGCTGGCAGGCCGACGTGTCGCGCGAGCGCGGCCTGATGCGGGGCGAGTTCCCGGTCCCCGCCGAGCCCGACGGCTCCCCGGTCACCGGCATCCACCGGCACGAGTTCATATTCGACGACACCGAGAACCCGAGCACGGCGGCACTCACCTACCCCGCCGCCGACCTGGACCCGTCGTCAGCAACGCTGACCGTGCGGCAGCACTCGCGGGATCCGCGCCGGACGCCGGCCGACCTGAGCTGGTCGTACCTGTCCGAGGACGAGATCCGCATCGACCGGCCGGCCGGCTTCGACGGCGGAGCGATCTACGAGTTCGTCTATCCGGCCAAGGATCCGGTTGTCATGGGGATCGGCTTCGCCGGGGCGCGCGACGTCGTCTCCTTCCTCCGCTACGAGGCCGAGGACGAGGCCGGAACCGCGAACCCCCTGGCCGGTCACATCGAGATGGCGATGGGGATGGGCATCTCCCAGAGCGGCCGGTACCTCCGCGACTGGCTCTACCAGGGATTCCACGAGGACCTGGAAGGGCGCGTCGTCTTCGAGGGCATCCTTCCGATCGTGGCGGGTTCCCGGTTGACCCAGCTCAACATCCCCTTCTCGGTGCCCGGCGACTACTCGCGCCAGCACGAACAGAACACGATGCCGGGCCACCACTTCCCCTTCACCTACGGTGTCCTGACCGACCCGGTGAGCGGCCAAACCGACGGAATCCTGGCCCGCTGCCAAGCAACCGGGAACTGCCCGAAGGTCTTCCACATCGACACCGACACCGAGATGTGGGTCGGCACCGCTTCGCTGGTGGTCACCGACACCCGGGGTGGCCATATCGAGCTTCCGGACAACGTCCGCGCCTACTTCCTGGCCGGCCACCAGCACGCCCCGGCCGCCGAGGCGTCCCGGGGCATCTGCCAGCGCCTCAGCAATCCACTCGACTACGACGTCCACAGCCGGGCGCTCATCGTGGCGATGGACGAGTGGATCACCCACGGGACCGCACCGCCCGCCAGCCGCTATCCGACCGTTCGGGACGGCACGCTGGTCGACCCGTCGGACCCCCGGGCGGCCTTCGTCGCGATCCCCGGATTCCGTTACTTCGGGCTCGCGAAGAAGGCGAGGCTTCTCGACTACAGCTCCCTCCCTCCCGAGGAGGGCCCGGCCTACCCCGTCCTCGTGGGAGCGAAGGACGCCGACGGCAACAACGTCGCCGGCATCCGGCACCCGTTCCTCGAGGTACCCACCGCTACCCACACGGGCTGGAATCTCCGGGCGGCCGGCTTCGCCGAGAACGCCGTCTGCGGCCTCACCGGCTCGTACGTTCCGTTCGCGGCGACGGCGGAGGAGCGAAGGCTGACCCGGGACGAGCGCCTCTCCGTCGAGGAACGCTACCCGGATCGGGAGGGCTACGTGGAGCGCGTGCGGCAGGCGGCCGAGCGCCTCGTCCGGGACCGGCTACTCCTCCCCGAGGATGCCGAGCGGATCGTGGAAGAGGCGGAAGCAAACTAGCTCGCGCACGACTCCGTCGAAGAGACCGACCTCTCCGGTGACGCAGAGTTCCCGGCCCGGCGACTGGACCACTTCGGGACTTTGACGGAATCGACTAGCGGTTGGGCCAGGTATGCCTACACAGAGCATCTCCGGGCCCTGAAATCGGCCGGGGTGCAGTCAAAGCCCCCAACAGACCAGAGGCCGACGTTGTTCCGGCTGGCTTCCTCCATGACCGCACGGAAACGCTCCAGATAGCGCACGTTGGGCGGGTAGACCGCAACTATGGCCATACCCAAGCGGAGGAGCTCTTCGTTCACCATGCGACCGTCGTCCAGGTGGACGTACGCGAGCAGCCGGTCGTACGGATCGATGCGGTCGACATCCAACTCCAGGCCCACCTCCTCCCCGGGTCGGATCATGGTAAGCAGCACCTCACGGGCCTGCCGCCCGTAATCGCCCTGGTTCCACTCCGGCGTGTCTATCAGGATGAGCCGGACGACGGTCCCGTCCAGGCACCTGAACGTGTCGCCGTCGGACACACGTCCGACCACGCACGCCAGATGGTCCTGCGCCGGCCCATCGACGGCGAGACTTCCCGGGCAGCCCGCCGATAGCAGGACAGCGGCGGCAACCAACGACCGCCTCATTGCATGCATCGGAGCCTCCGGCCAGGTCGACATGTGCTCCTTGAGTTGTACCGCGGGCCTTCACGGTGGGAAAGGGCTCTCCCCTCCTCGATCGTCAGGCGCGGCGATGATCTGACGGTCGACCAAGTGACATGCGACCCGCTGACCGGACAGTGCCACAGCAGTCGGACGATCGTGAGGGACGGCCGGGTTCGCACCGTCAACTCCGAGACTCGCATGTTCACCTTCGTCGAACTCAGAGACTAGCTGCTCGGCGAGGGGTTTCGGCGGGTCAAGGGATTTGGGCGTGACGGGACACCGCTGTGTCTTGCGTCCCGGCGGATGATCGTGCGCGCAACCCAGTGACCGCTCCCGGTGCACGTGGGGGAATGTCGCAGCCGACGGACCCTCCCCCGGACGGCCCGGACGGCGCGACCGGTTCATGATCGAGTCCAGGTCGCTCGCTGCAGGCACAGGAGCTCCTGCGACCAAGGGCATGCTCGTCGCCACGCAGGCTGGGAACTGCTTCGGCCCCCTGCCCGCTCCTCCCAATGGAGAGGCCCCCAACGGGACTCCGCATTGGTTCGGTCCAGCGGGAAGGCACCTGTCATCGCCGCTGCCGCTCACCCGGGTGGATCTTCCGTGCCTTCCTCCAAGACAGCCAGATAGCGCTCGTATTTGAAGACCCTGTTCCGGCGTCGGCCCGTGGTTTCGCAAACGATGCCGAGCTCCTCGAGCAGCCCAAGCGCGGCAGCCACGGTCGGTGCGGAGAGGCCGGTTCGCCGTGCTATGTCCCGAATGCGCCCCAGTGGACGCTCGACCAGCGATTGGTGCACACGCAGTGCCGAACCCGCGCGGCGGCCCGCACGGCCAACGCGCGCCCGGTCGTCCCGGATCGTCTCGCTGACAGACCGGGCCGTCGCGGCACCGCTTTCTGCTACCTCCCGCACACCCTCGAGGAAGAACCGGAGCCAGGCTTCCCAATCTCCAGTGTGCCGCATGTCGTCGAGAAGCTGGTAGTAGGTGCTCCTATTGCGTTTGAAGTACAGGCTGAGGTAGAGAAGCGGCTCCCGGAGCAGTCCGGCGTCGCAAAGCATGAGGGTGATCAGCAATCGTCCCAACCGGCCGTTGCCGTCGAGAAACGGATGGATCGTCTCGAACTGGACATGCGCCAGCCCGGCCTTTACCAGGACGGGAAGTCCGTCGTCCGGGTCGTGGATGAAACGCTCCAGCTCGGCCATACACTCCTGGACGAGGTTCGGCGGCGGCGGGACGAAGACCGCGTTGCCGGGACGTGAACCGCCGATCCAGTTCTGCGATCGACGGAACTCGCCCGGCGCCGTGGCCGCGCCGCGACCGCTCAACAACATCCTCGCGTGCATTTCCCTCATGAGGCGGTTCGAGAGCGGAAAGCCGCCTCGAAGGCGCTCAACCCCGTGCCAGAGGGCGGCCACGATGTTCGACGGTTCCAGGATCTCGATGCCGGGGGCACCGGGCAGACCCCCCGCTTCGTGGAGCACCAGATCGGCCAGCGAAGACTGGGTACCCTCGATCTGGGACGAGAGCACGGCCTCCTTGCGGACATAGCCGTGCATGAACATGGTCGCATCAGGCAGCAGCTCCATGGCCGCGTCTAGCCGTCCGAGCGCGGTGGTCGCCGCTTCCAGCGGGCGCATCAGACCCTCCCGGAAATCGACTTCCGGCAGAGGAGGCAGTGGCCGAGGAACGAAAGCCCGGACTGTCTCTCCACCACCGACCGTCACCTCATACCTGCCGGTAGCGTCGCGTCGCATGCTGGTCATGCCGTCGGAGGCGAAGACGCCATCCGCCGGTGTGGCGGAAGGATGCATCCCAAGATCGCCTCGCCTTAGGAAAAGTTCAAGCCATTAGCTTTCATTAGATCCCGGATTGGGAGAAAACTCCTGCTAACGCCGTCGGAGCACGCACCTAACGAAAGGATGGTGCCGTTCGGTTTGCTTAGCGTTTCGGTAAGGAAGAAACTCTTCGCAACGCCGGGACTGAGGCACGGAGGCGGCGTTGCTTCGATGCGATGCAGCTGGCAGACCGGGGGTCCCGCTACGGGATCGACTCCCGAACCCCCACTCCCCGGCCGCATCCACCGACCCGAGCCCGGCCTCCTGCTTGCAGGAGAAGCCGGAGCGCATGGCGGAGGGATCGGTCATCACGTTCAGCGTCCCGCCGATCGACGGGGTCGCGAGATTCACGGCCGAGAGCCCCCGCTGCGGCTGGATACTCGTGGAGGCGTCGCCGAGCCCGTCCCAGTTCCACCAGTAGACCCAGCCATTCTCCATGTCGTTGACGGCGACCCCGTTGATCATCACCGCGAGGTGGTTCTGGTTGAAGCCGCACACATTGGTGCGCGCGTCGCCCGCTCCCCCGCCCTGGAGGTGGAGTACGTGCTCGGGGCCACATTCAGGACGAGTGGGAGGTCCCGCGAGCCGAGCTGCGTCCGGATCTGGGCCTTCTCGCTGTTGGAGAAGGCGACCGGGGTGCGCGACGCGTCGGCGACGCTGGCGAAGACATCGATGACGTCGAGGGCGACCGCCTCCCGCCGGAGCCGGACGTCGACCGAGACCACCGCACCTTCCCCGAGGACGATCCCCCCGGAGGCGAGGCCGGCCTCGGCCTCGAGAGCGTGTCCCAGCATCCGGACCTCGACCGCGTACGGCCCGCCGGCCGTGATCCCGCCTACAGAGTAGCGGCCGTCTGCGCCACTCAAAGCGCCCGCCTCGCTCCCGGTGAGCTGATGCGTGACGACAATCTGCGCTCCGCTCACCGGAGCCCCGCCCTCGTCAGCGACGAGACCCACCAGCCTGGCCGTCTGCGCCGCGAGGCCGCCAGCCCCGAGGAGCCCGGCGGCCAGCGCCGGAACGATCCATCCTGCGGCTCTCATCCCTCCCGATCGCCTCCATCGTTCGCCCCGCGTCCGGAGGCGCCACTCTGATCGCCGGCGGGGAGCGCGGCACGGCGGCGCCCCCCTGACCCCGGGCCACGGGAGCGGCAGGTGGCCAGCCGACTTCCCGGATCCGGCTGCAGGGCCCCGGGGACGCCCGTCTCGCCCGGGAGAGAGCCCCCCCTGCATAACAAGATGGATGGCGGCCCGGAGGCAAGGCGGCATGGGTCCCCGAAACGGACGGGTCACGGCGGTGGAGGGGCGGAGGCACGGGCCGGAGAAGGCGGGCGGGGACGCCCGGTGGCTCTTCGGAGCCCCTCGGGATACTGGGCTGGCGTTGGTGAACGGCGGGTGCGCGTAATCCCCATGATCATATCAAACACCTTAACGCATATGTCTTAACGGTCACAGGAATATAGCTGATTGACAGATAATAATCTGTAATATATTGCAATTATTATATTTATGGCATATTTTTTCTGGCCTGTCACCGGGGGCCGTTTGCGTATCTTCATTCCCCGCCGTACGATGTAGAACGTTCGTTGTTCGGTTACCCAACCAAGGAGGAACGATGGCGCTAGCGGGCAAGGGGGCTCTTGTCGCAGGACTAGTGATCGCCGTGGTCGGAGGCTTGGGCCTCGAGATGGCCTGGTTTGGTTGGGTACTCGCCGTGCTTGGCCTGATCGTCGGATACGTGAACGTGAGCGACGACGAGAGTCACAGCTTTCTCGTCGCGGCGATCGCGCTGATCCTGGCGGCTAATGCTATTGGAGCGATCCCCGTCATCGGGGGCTACGCGGACGCGATCATCGCGAACCTCGTGGTGCTCCTGGGCGGCGCGGTCCTCGTGGTATCCCTCAAGGGACTCTTGGCAACGACGAAAGACTGACGTCGTTCTGACGGACACGCGGCCGGCGCGGACGCCCTTCCCCCTGCGGAAGGGTCGTCCGTAGCCGGCCGACTGCCAACAGGGGGGCGGAGTTCTGCCCACCACCCGGGCCCGTGCCCGGGGAAGGCCCGGCCGCGTGGGCCCCACCTGAGCCTGCGGCGGGTCCGGATCCGGGCCCACGGCGCTTCGGGGCCTGTACGCGGTTTCCGCAGAGGAGAGCAGCGGCTCCGGGACACCGATCCTGTTCCGGGCGTCGACTTGGGTGCCGGGCGGAGCCACGGCCAACCGCAAGTAACGCGGTCGAGGCCATTTGTCGGGCATCCTCTCCGGAATCTCCAGGGATCCCCGTAGGCGTGGCGTGGGCAACGGGGCGAACCCGTAGGCCTTGACGCCGGCCTCGCTCGGGGGCCGTGCCGGCCGCATCGCCCGGGTCGATGCATCGATGATCCATGCGGCCGCCCACCGTGAAGGCGCCCTCTCCTTCCCGCAACGCATGGGCGCTCCGGGCTCCTGCCCGCGTCCCCCTCTACCCTGGCGACCCCGATCTCCGCCCGCACCTCTCAATCGAGGTGGCCCGCAGCTGCCGCTTCAAGCGGGGCAGCGGGCTGTCCGTATGGGTTCCGGTGATCGAGATGGTGGAGATCGGGACGGGGGGCCGGGAGACCCGTGCCGCCGTGCGCGCGAGACGGTACGCGGGGACGTTCTGCACGGGTATGTTACCGTGGAGGCGGCGGAGCGTGACCACGGCTTGAGGGAGGACGACTCGTGACGAGACGGTGGACCAACCGGGCGGCAGTGGCGCTTGCGGTGGTGGCGCTGGCCGCGTGCGCGGACGAAGGCGGACCCGGAGATCCGGTCTTCGACCCGGTGCGCACGATCGGGGGCGACCGGCCCGCGACGTTGACGCTCCCTGACGGGTACGATGGCGGATCGCCCATCCCGCTGGTGGTGGTTCTGCACGGATTCACCGGCAACTCCGGGTGGACCGATCGGTACTTCGGCATCTCGCAGCGGATCGAGCCGGACCGGATCGCCGTCATCCTGCCCGACGGCACCCGCAACGACGACGACCAGCCCTTCTGGAACGCCACCGACTACTGCTGCGACCTGCACGGAAGCGGAGTCGATGATGTCGGATACCTGAACAGCCTGGTCTCGGAGGCGCGGGAGCACATGGAGGTGGGCGGCGTCTACCTGATCGGGCTGTCCAACGGCGGATTCATGTCGTACCGGATGGCGTGCGAGTCGATGCCGGGCCTCCGCGCGATCGCGCCCGTCGCAGGCACGACGTTTTCCGATGTCGAGAGGTGTGCAGGTGCCCGGCCGGTCTCGGTGCTGCACATCCACGGTACCGCGGACGACGTCATCCGCTACGAGGGAGGGGGCGGCCTGAGCGGGGGTGCGCGCCATCCGGGCGCCGAGGAGTCGGTGCACCGCTGGGCCGCTCGCGCAGGCTGCGACCTGGAATCGGCCGAGACGCTGCCGTCGATCGATCTGGTCGAAGCGCTCCCTGAGGAGGAGACCGGGGTGACCCGCTATGAATCCGGATGCTCCGACGGCCTCAGGGTGGAGCTCTGGACGATCGAGGACGGGTCGCACGTCCCGCTCTTCGACGCGGACGAATTCGGAGCACGGGTGGTGGCCTGGTTTCTTGACGGGGAGGGGTGACCGCCGCGGGCTTGATCAGCCGCCGCCCTCGGCCACAGATTCCAGCATGTCGATCGATTTCGCAGAAGACGCCATCCACGCGTTGAATCGCGCCGCCGCGGCCGCCGCGCGCGAGGACGGGGAGGTGATCGCGCCGGGGCACATCCTCGCGGGAGCGATCTCCGAGCGCGATCCGGCCCTCCTCGCCGCCCTCGAACAGCTCGGGCTCGACATCGAGGACCTCCCCGACCATCTGCGCGACGCCCCCGAGGTCTACGACGGACACCTTCCCTTCACCCCGGATGGACACGAGGTCCTGGCTGCGGCGATCGATGCCGCCGGACCCGGCCACGCGACCTCCAGCGCACACCTCCTGGCCGGAGTCGCCAGGGCCGGCGACGAGGAGTCGCGCGGAGTGCTGGAGGGATGGGGGATGAAGGAGGACGCCCTCACGGCCGCCCTGGGCGCGCCACCGGCGGACCAGGCGGACGACGATTCCGCCGCCGTCGCGATGGTCGTGGCCGTGCTCGCCGCGCTCGGCCTGTACTGAACCACGGGCCCGGCCCCGCCAGGGCCACCGCCCGCGACGGCTAGGACAACCAGCCCTCCCTCGACCCCCGGGCGCGGCCATCCTCCATACCTCTGCGGTGGATTCCACGCAGATGGAAATCTTCCGGCCCGGCCCGGGAAGCGGGGCGACGGACGACGCGCGCACCACCCCGGGAGCAGGTCACCCGCACTCCCGGCGCCAGCGGGTTCTCCCCCACCCCGATCCCCGGCCAGGAAGCCATCGCCGCCATCCACGGGGAACGCGGCGCGCAGTACCTCCGGCGCTGCGTCCGCGGGGCTGCTCCCCACCTGCCGGGTCCAGGGAGAGGACGGGTCGATCACGGCGGTAAGGCGCAGGCGACCGACGGGCCCTGGGCGGCGACGGTGGCCCGGCGGCCGGAGCAACGCGGTCAGCTCCGCGGCCAGCCCTTCGGGACGGAAACGACGCAGGTTCCGGCAATCTTGTCGTGCCACGACTCACGCTCGGGCTCCTTCAGGATCCAGAAGAACCCGATACCCAGAACGGCAGCGGAGAAGATGCTCGAGAGGCCGCGAACCAACGCATCGGTGGCCGCGAGCGGCTGGCCGTCCGTCCGCACGACCAGCAGCTGGGCGATGACGCCCCCCACGGTCGTCCCCTTCCAGCTCCAGAGCGCGATGTGGTAGATGATCAGAAGCGCGAAGAACCACTGACCCACATCGAGGCCGAGGAGGGCGAAGAAGATCAGACCGACCAGGACGAGATCCAGGAGAAACGCCCCGGTGCGGGCGAGAAACGTGGCTCTCGGCAACAACGCCAGATCAGCTGCGGACGGAGCGTCCGTCACCGGGGGCGGGGGCGGAGGCACCTCCGCCTCCTGCTCCGCCGGCGCCGGTGGCAGATCCCCGGTGGGAACCGGCGCCGGGTCGGCAACCGGGTGTTCCTTGCGAAGGCCCCTTGCGACGGCCGTCGAGGCACCGCCGAGCGCGAGCACTCCCAGTGTCGCGAAGGTGACGCCCCCGAGAATGGGGACCATCAGCGCCAGACTCGTGACGGAGAACCCCGCCAGAACCGTGAGCGCCTGGCGGCCCCGGCTCTCGGTGTCCGCCGACGGGAGGATCTTCTCCCCGAGCCACCGGGCAACCGCGACGCCCCCGAGGACGACCGCTGCAGCCAGCGCCGCCCACAGGAAGGGCACGGCCACGAGACCCAGGACCGATATGGCGAGCAGGACCGTGACCGGCCCCGTGAGCACGACGACGGCGAGGCCGATGAGAAACGTCGTGAGCGGCCTGGAGGTGAAAGCCTCCACGCACGCCCGGACCGGCCGGTCGAAGGCGTAGTTCAACGCCAGGAAGACGGCGAGAAGGACCGCGATCGCCGCCCACATCCAGGACAGATCCGGCACGATCACGCGTCCCGCGAGAAGCCCACGGGTGACGAAGGGTACGACAAATGCAACCGGGCCGGCCCCCATCGACACGAGCTCGCCCCCGGGCGCAAAGCCGGGCGGGGCCTCGACCGTGCCGCCGATGACGACGAGATCCCCGTCGACGGACGCCCCGGACGCGATCGTCGCGCCGCCTCCGATCACGACGAAGTCGCCCTCCACGCTCCCCGTTCCCGCAAGCTCGGCCGAGCCCCCGATCACCACGGCCTCACCCTCCACCGCGCCGCGTATCGTGGCCGAGGCGCCGAATACGACGAGATCGTCCACGCTCTGGCCGGCCGCGAGCGTGTAGTCCGAACCAAACTGCACCACCTCGCCGCCATTGCCCTGCGCCGAGGCCGGCTGCGGCGCAATACCGGCGGCCGCCGCGAGGAACAGGGCTGTCAGGCAAGATCCGAAGCGTCTCATGATTCCGATACTCCTCCGATTGTGACTGTGTGGCCGAGCGTGAGTGCCTGCCTGAAGATCGCGCCGAGCACGGCCACCACCGTGCCGGTCAGGAATGCCCAGGCGAGGACGTAGAGGGCGAGCGGTTCGACGAGCGCACGGCGGAGCCCCTCGGCCACGGCGGCCAGGACGCCCGCCCCTGCGGTCGCGGAGATGCCGAAGACACGGACGAGCCCGGCGATCCGGCCCGGGAGTCCCGGATCGGCGGCCCCAACGACCAGCCCGCCGCCGAGGGCGGCCAGAACGAGCGCCGACGAGGCGGCGCGCTGCGCGACGGGCCACTCCCGCCATGCGCGACGGTACCAGGGCTGCGCGAGGCGTCGCTCGACGGCCACCCGGACGCGCGGCCAGAGCGTCGCGGGCGCCTCGGGCTCCGGGAGTGCCCGGAGCCGGCGGTCGATCAGCTCCTCGAGGCGGTCAGGTCGCATCGTCGCCCTCCGCCCGGTCCGTGAGCACCGTCTGCGCCGGGACCGATGCCGGGGCCGGCGCCGGGTGTTCCTGCCGGAGGCCCCTCGCGACGGCGGCCGTGGCACCGCCGAGCGCGAACACTCCGAGCATCGCGAAGGTGACCCCTCCGAGAAGGGGGACCATCAGGGCCAAGCTGACGAGGACGAATCCCACGAGAACGGCGAGCGCGTGGCGACCCCGGCTCTCCGCGGCTGCCGACGGGAGGACCCTCTCCCCGAGCCAGCGGGAGACCGCGACGCTCCCGACGAGAGCCGCCACGGCCAGCGCCGCCCAGAGTACGGGAACGGCCGCGAGACCGAGCATCGAAATCGCGAGCAGGACGGTGACCGGCCCCGCGAGCACGACGACGGCCAGACCGATGAGAACCGTCGTGAGCGGCCTCTCCGTGAGAGCCCTGACACAGGCCCGGACCGGCCTGTCGAAGAGGAGGTTCAGCGCCAGGAACACCGCGAGGAGGCCCCCGGCCGCCACCCACATCCAAGCCAAGTCCGGCACGATCACCCGTCCCGTGAGAACGCCACGGGTGAGGAAGGGAATGACAAAGGCGACCGGGCCGCCCGCCATCGACACGAGCTCGCCCCCGGGAGCAAAGCCGGGCGGGGTCTCGGCTCTCCCGCCGATGACGACGAGATCCCCGTCGACGGACGCCCCCGACCCGATCGTCACGCCGCCTCCGATCACGACGAAATCGCCCTCCACCCTTCCCGTGGCTGCAAGCTCGGCCGAGCCCCCGATCACCACGGCGTCACCCTCCACCGCGCCGCGTATCGTGGCCGAGGCGGCGAACACCACGAGCTCGTCCACCCTCTCGCCAGCCTGGAGCGTGTAGTCGGAGCCGAACCGGGCGACTTCGCCCCGCGTGCCCTGCGCCGGGAGCGGGACCGGCGAGAGTACGGAGCCGGCCGGGAGGAGGAAGGCTGCCAGAAGAAAACCGATGCGTCTCATGATTCCATTGCTCCTCGGAGTATGGGTGGCCGCCCGGGACCGGTGCCGGGCAGAGCCGTGGTCGTGCCTGTGAGCGGCGCCCGGGCCGGAACGCAGGGGGCGACGGCCCGGCGGGCGCACGGGGGAGCCCGGCGGCCGGTCGGATCCTTCGGGCGGTCACCGTACATCTTCCCTCTCCAGCCGGTCCCGGAGCGCCTTCCTTCCCCTGTGCATGTCCGTCTTCACCTTCCCGAGCGAGACGCGCAGGAGGGACGCGATCTCTCGGTAGCTCCGGCCCTCGAAGTGAAAGAGGACGAGCGGCACCCTCTGGTGGTCCGGGAGCCCCCGGAGGGCGGCCTCGAGCTCGGCGTGCTCGTCCCCCGGCGCTTCCCTCGCCGGGATCGTCTCCGCATACGGCGTCCCTCCATCGTCGGTCTCCATCTCGCTGAAGAGCCTCCAGCGGCGCCGGAAGCGGGTCAGGTGGTTCAGGCAGAGATTCGTCGTCACCGTTCTCAGCCATCCGCCGGCCGACGGGCCTGTCCCGATCGACTCGAACCGCTCGAACGCCCGGAGGAATACCGTCTGGGAGATGTCCTCCGCATCGGCGCGGTTCCCGAGGAGGCGGACCGCCGTGGCGAAGACACGGTCCTCGTGCTCCCGGACGAAAGCCTCAAACCGGGAGACGTCGGTCATGGTCCGGAGATCGTCTGCCCGATGTCATCTCCGGCCCAACACATCCGGGGCGGAGAAAGTTTCAGGCCGGGTGTCCGCGGGTGTCGGGGCCGGCCCCGGACACCGGCCGCCGGCCGGATCTGGACGTTCGGTATCGGCAGTGTCCGGTCCACGGTCGGGGGGAGGGATCGGGCCGCAGGGTCCCGCGGGTCCCGGCCCTCCCCGGCATCGTGCCGCGCCGCATGCGCGGGAGTACCCCGGTCGTCGCGCGGCAACCGGCATTCCCGCGGCAGAAGGCGACCCGGCGGATGGGAGTTGGTATCGAGGGTCCAACCCCGACCGGTGACCTGATGTCCCGTGTGTACGCGGGACCCCGGAGATATCCGGCACCGGGGACTTCACGTGATGCATACCAGAAGAGCCACCAACTTCCTATCTGCCGGACATTTGCCATCCAGGTGCAACGGGCCGCCGCCGTCGCCTCGGCGGCCACGGCGCCCGGTCGGGGAGCGGACCCGCGCGCAGCTCCTCTCCCGGGCCGCGGGCTCTGCGGCCACCGGGACGACCGGTACGGACTCCCGGGTCCGCGGAGCCGGTACGGGAACCGCGCGACGGTCTCGTTCGGGCACCCGGCGGGTCGTGCCGGGGGGAGGCGCGCGGAGGGGCCGGAACGCTCGTTCCCCTGGGTGTCCGGCTGCCGCCGCCGGCCGCTCCGCGTCGAAGATGCGCACCTCCACGGGATCTGCGGCAGGAGCGCACAACTTCTTCACATACAACCGTTTCGAGATCGGAAGCCGAGGAGGCCGTATTCCGAGGCCCGGCGGTCGGGAGGCCTCACGCCGCACTTCGCCCCCGGAGATGCGGTTGCCCGGCCACGATGTCCGGTGCGCACTTCACCCAACCTCGGGATCGTCGCGCCGGGACCGCCCCCGCCGCCCATCCCGGCATTCCCGCGGTCAGGATCACGACGTCGAAGAGCGGCCTGCGCCACGCCCGGACGGCAGAAGGCGACCGGGATCCACCCCTGCGTACAACCTGCCGAACCGATATCGCGTGGATCCCCGACCGGCGTGCAGATCCCGCTCCGGCACGGCCCGGCCACGGGACGCCCGCACGGCATTTCGAGCAACACACCCGCGCCTCCGGGGGGCGGGCGTTCCGCGACCGTTCCGGATGTCCAGTCAGGCCCGCACCACTCTTCGCGGGCGCGGTGGGCCACTCATCGGTGGGTGGCCGACCCGCTTGCGTCTGCCGCGGCCTACCCCTTCCGCGGCGGGCGCGAGGGACGCAGCTCGATCCGGCTCATGTGGGCTTCCTTCGGATAGGAGAGGAGCTGCGCGACCGCGTCGGCACAGTCGTCAGCGTGCAGCCGCCAGGTCCGGTCGGATGCCGGCTCCCGGCCGTGGAAGAAGGTGTCCACGCTTCCGGGCATGAGGACGCTCACCCGCACACCGTCGTGACGCACGTCGAGCATCATCGCCTCGGTGAGTCCGAGCAGCCCGAACTTGCTCGCGTTGTAGCCGGCGCCGCCGGAAAACGCGTGCCGGCTCGCCAGCGACGCAATGTTCACGATGAACCCGTCGCCGCTCGCCACGAGGTGCGGGAGCGCCGCCTTCGAGCAGTAGAAGACGCCGCCGAGGTTCACATCGATCTGGAGCTGCCACTCCTCCACGCTCATCTCGGCCACCGGCCTGAAGACCCCGAGCCCGGCATTGTTCACGAGGATGTCGAGTCGCCCGAAGCGGGCCACGGTCCGGTCGACCATGCGGGCGCACGCGCGGTGGTCGGCCACATCGCAGACGATGCCGAGGGCCCGCTCTCCCAGCTGGGCCTCCGCCGTCCGCACATCCGCCTCGGTCCGCGCACAGACCGCCACCGAACCGCCCGCCCGAAGCAGGCGCTCCGCGACCGCCCGCCCGATTCCCTTCGTCCCGCCCGTGACCAGCGCGACCCGTCCGGCCAGTGCCGGCCCCGATACACCCTCGTTCAACGATATCCTCCGGTCCGCTGGTTTTCCGGTCTGCGAGCCGTTGCGCCCGGACCGCTGCCGTGGCCCAGGCGGCCACGACCTCCCCGGCGCGAAGAACGCGCGCGACCGGCGGTCCCTGCCCCGTCGGCCTGCCGTGCCTCTCGTCCCAGGCGGTCGGATCCGCGCGGGCCGCATCCCGTCTCGGCCTGGCAGCCCGACGGCAGGGCCGGCAGGACGGGGCAGAACACCAAGGTGTACCCCGGGATTCCTGTCGACAAGGACAATCCGGGGCCGCTGCGCGCCTGCGGTCCCCGCCGGGGTGGGCGCTGGTGAACCCACTCTGGCATGGTCGGAGGGACCAGGTCGGATCCAGAGCCGTCCGGAACCGTCCGGGGCCGCGCACGGGCGGACCACGCCTGCCGGTGACGGAACGATGCGGGCTCCAACGTGAGCGGTAGAGCGACGCCACTGCCCGGGGGGCGGCGCGCCCGACACCCGGAGAGCGACACCTCCGATCACGCTCCGGAGGACCCGCGCATCGGGGCCGGTCCCCGGCCCGCGGCCACCTTTCTTGTCTCCTGCTCCGCCGGCGGGCATCTTGCCGAAGAGCACCCCCCTGGGCGCGGTTCCCGTTTCTCCCTCGCTGCGGGACTGTGAGCGACCCTTCCGGCGACCCCGAGAGAGCGACCGGTCCGCGAGATGCACCCCCGGGGTCCCCGGCGCGTGCCCGGGCCGGCACGATCACCCGCTTCCGCGTCGGTGTGGCCGATTCCGATCTCGAACGGGAGATGGCGGGAAATACGCTCCCTCGGTCCGCCGCGGGCGCCCGCGGCCACGGATCCGGGTCGATGGCCGGAGGTCGACAGCCGAAGTGAGGCTCGCGGGCAACCGGGGAGGCCATCCCGTGCCGAGGCACCTCCGGCCAGGACCGGGACACGGTATTCCCGCTTCCGGGAGATGATCCTGCACGATCCCAGTTCTTTCCCGTATCACCAGAGTGCCGCCGGGCACCGCCCGTTGCCGGCCAGCGGAGGAACATCATGCCAGTGAGATCCTTGTCACGTCGCGCCTTCATCCGGCGCGCGATGGCGGCCGGTGCGGCGCCAACCGGTATCGCCGCCCTCTCGGCCCCCGGGTTCGCCTCGCAGGACAGGATGATCCGGACCCTCGACCATGTGGCGATCCCCATACTGAGGGTCGACGAGATGGTCACCTTCTACCGGGCGCTCGGGTTTCAGGTGAACGAGACTGAGCAGCGCGTCTCGGTCCACTTCGGGGATCAGAAGATCAACATGCACTACCCGTCCCGCTGGCAGAACGCGAGCCCGGCCGGGCTGCGCGCCCCCGCGGCCGTGCCCCCCTGCGGGGACTTCTGCTGGGTCTGGGAAGGCACGCGGGAGGAGCTCCAGACGGCTCTGGACCGGGCCGGGGCCGAGACCATCGCGGAGGGCGAACGCGACGGCGGGCGCGACGGGGGTGGTATACGGGGCCAGAGCGTCTACATCCGCGATCCGGACGGCAACCTCCTCGAATTCATGCGCTACACCTAGCCGTCCGGCGGCCCGCGTGGCCGCACGCGTCCGGGCAGCCGGCGGCGGGATCGCGGCCCACTCTCCGACGACTCCCCGCCGAGAGGATGTCCGTGCGAGAAGCGCATTCAGGGGTCTCGACCAGCGGGCCCGGACAGATCGTCCGGGGTCGGCCCGATGCGCACCGGGGTGGTCGACGTCGCCTCCCTCCGGTCGCCGGGAGCCGCGGGTCCGCCGGAGCCGCCGGCCAGGGCCCGGTCGCGACGGGCCAGGGCGTATGCAGGCAGGTGCCGTCCGGCCAGGGGCGGATGCAGCGGTTCGTCGATACGCCGGGTACGGCCCGACTCGAACCGGCCCGGTGACGACGCCTTCAGCTCATCCGGGGCAAGAGACCCGATCTCTCCGGGGCGGCGGGGCGGGCGGTTCTTCCGCGCCTCCCCGCCGGAAAAGCTCCGCCGCTACTGCAACCGCGGCGCCGGAGCATATCTTTCGGCATGGCTGACCTTCCGACCCTCCTCGCGGTCGCGCGCGGAGACCGCCCCGCCGACATCCGGCTCACGAACGGCCGCGTGGTGAACGTGCTAACCGAAGAGGTCGAGGAGACGGACGTCGTCCTCTCCGGTCCCCGGATCGCGGGCGTCGGTCCGGGCTACGAGGCCGCTGAGACCGTCGACCTAGCCGGGCGGTACCTGCTCCCCGGCTTTATCGACGCGCACGTGCACATCGAGTCCAGCCTCGCCACGCCGCCGGAGTTCGCCCGGGCGGTCGTGCCCCGCGGCACGACGACCGTGGTCTCCGATCCCCACGAGATCGCGAACGTGCACGGGCTCGAGGGCATCCGCTATATGCTCGCGGCCAGCGAGGGGCTCCCGCTCACAGTCTTCGTGATGGCCAGCTCGTGCGTGCCGGCGACCCGGATGGGGACGGCGGGAGCGGTGCTCGGCGCGGAGGAACTCGCGTCGCTCGACGACCCGCGGGTGCTCGGTCTCGCGGAGCTGATGAACTATCCCGGCGCGATCCACGGCGCGCCGGAGGTCCTCGAGAAGCTCGCCGCGTTCCGCGGGCGCGTCGTCGACGGCCACGCCCCGGGCGTCAGCGGGAGGGAGCTGAACGCCTACGTGGCAGCCGGTCCGCGCTCCGACCACGAGTGCACGACCGCCGAAGAGGCCGAGGAGAAGCTCCGCCGCGGGCTCTGGGTCTTCTTCCGCGAAGCCACGAACGCCAGGAACCTTCTCGCGCTCCTCCCGGCACTCTCGGCGGGCTCCCGACGCCGGATCGCACTCTGCACCGACGACCGCCAGCCCGCCGACCTCCTGGACCGGGGCGGCATCGACGAGATGCTCAGGATGCTCATCGCCGAAGGCGTCGATCCGGTCCGGGCCATCGGGCTCGCCACCCTGAACCCCGCGGAGTACTTCGGGCTCCACGACCGGGGAGCCGTCGCGCCCGGGCGACGCGCCGACCTGGTCGTTGTCGGGTCACTCGAAGAGCTCCGGGTGGAAGGGGTGTTCTCCGGGGGAGAGCTGGTGGCGGCGGGCGGAAAGGCCCTCTGGCCCCGGGCGACCGGCTCCCCTTCCCCGCCGGCACCCTCCATGGCCGTCCCGGACGACGCGCTCGACTTCTCGATCCCCCGGCGGGCGGGGCGCGTACGGGTCATCCGGGCGATCCCCGACCAGATCGCCACGGACGCCGTGCATGCAGCACCAACCACGGCCGGCGGGGTGGTGGTGGCCGACACCCGGCGGGATCTCCTCAAGATCGCGGTCGTGGAGAGGCACACCGGGAGCGGGCGCGTGGGTCTCGGCCTGGTCACAGGGATCGGGCTCCGGAGGGGAGCCATCGCCGGCACGGTGGCCCACGACCATCACAACATCGTCGTGGTCGGGGCGGACGACGATTCCATGCGGAGCGCCGTCCGCGCGGTCGCCGGGCTCCGGGGCGGGCTCGCCGCCGCCGACGGCGGCCGCATCCTGGCCTCCCTCCCCCTCCCGGTGGGGGGGCTCATGTCGGAGGCCCCGATCAGGGAGATCAGGGCCTCGCTCGACGGCGTCGTCGAGGCGGCCAGAACGCTTGGATCTCCCCTGCACGACCCCTTCATGGCGATGTCGTTTTTGGCTCTCGAGGTTATCCCGGCGCTCAAGATCACCGATCTCGGGCTCGTCGATGTGGAGGCCTTCGAGCTCGTGGACCTCTGGGTGGAGTAGGCCATGCATCAGCTCGAACCCGTCTATCGTGCCGGAGAGATCCAGGAGCGGGTCCGGGATCTCGGAGAGGCCATCAGCCGATATTACGGCCAGACGTCGGATCTGCTGATCGTCGGCCTCCTCAAGGGATGCTTCATCTTCCTGGCCGATCTGGTGCGCCACATCCGGACACCCCACGAGATCGCCTTCCTCGGCGTCGAGAGCTACGGGGACTCGATGCAGTCGAGCGGGCGCGTCGAGCTGACCTACGACCCGAGGACCCGGATTCGGGGACGGTCCGTCCTCGTGGTCGATGACATCATCGATTCCGGGGCGACGATGAACTACGTCGTCCCCTACCTGGAGGAGCAGGACGCCGATGAGGTCCAAGTCTGCGTGCTCCTCCACAAACGCATCCCGGGGGCGCTCGAGCCGGACGCGCGCTGGGTGGGCTTCGACGCACCGGAGAAATTCCTGGTGGGGTACGGTCTCGGGGTGGGCGAAAGCCTGCGATATCTCCCTTACATCGCCGCCGTCGTGGAATAGGAGCCCGGTGCCCGCGAGCTATTCGCTGAACCGTGCCCTCCTCCTTCGGTCCCACGGGAAGGACGACCCGGCCGGCCGCGAGCGGGGAGAGGTGACGGGCGGGCCGACTGTGGCCCGGACCGGCGGGCGGGCGTAGTCTCGCCGAAGCCAGCCGCGACTTCGCACGCCCGCCCTGCAGGGTCATGCCGATACGACCGAGACCGCCTTCCGGGCTCCCGGCACAGCCTCCGGAGGGTCCGATGACGGCGGGAGGGCTGGAGATGCCGGCCTACGTCGCACTCGATGTGGAGACCGCCAACCGCGACTACGCCTCGATCTGCCAGGTGGGGCTCGCGGAGTTCGGATCGGATGGCGCTCTCGGGCGCACCTGGGCGTCTCTCATCGATCCCGAGGACGACTTCGCCGGGATGAACGTGTCGATCCACGGAATCGACCGGGACGCGGTCCGGGGCGCCCCCTGCTTCCCGGATGTGCTGGCCGAGATCCGCGCGTGGTGCGACAACCGCATCGTCGTGCATCACATGCCGTTCGACCGGGTGGCGATCGGGAGGGCGGCGGACCGGTATGGCCTCTCCGCGCCGCGCGCCACCTGGCTGGACTCCGCAGGGGTCGCCCGCCGGGCATGGAAGAGGTTCTCCCGCCGGGGCTACGGGCTCAGGAACCTCGCATCCGAGCTCCGGATTCCTCTCAGGCATCACGACGCCCGCTCGGATGCGATCGCGGCCGGCTCGGTGGTTGCGCTCGCGATCGAGAAGTCCGGGATGGGCGTATCCGATTGGCTGCATCGGGTGCGGCAGCCGCTCGCCGGCTCCCCTTCTCCGATTCGAGCGGGCAACCCGGCGGGGCACCTCTCCGGAGAGACGATCGTCTTCACCGGAAGGCTCACGATACTCCGGCGGCATGCGGCCGACCTGGCTGCCGCTGCCGGGGCGGACGTGGCCGGCTCGCTTACCTCCAGGACCACTTTCCTCGTGGTCGGCGGGGATGACCCTCGAGAATCCGGTGGCCGGGCCAAGAGTTCCAAGCACCGGAAAGCCGAGGCCCTCGTCAGGCAAGGCACGCGGATTTCGATCATCGGTGAGCAGGAATTTCTGGAGCTGGTGGCACCGGCCGAATAGGCCCATCCCTCGGGCGCACTCCGATGCCCTGGTCGCCAGCCTGGCGAGAAGGCGGGGGTCTTCGGGGTGAGATCGAGCCCGCCGACAACCCGACAGTACTCAGGGAAACGCACCGTTCGGTGTGTGCCACTCCTGGAGAGACGGCCGGCCGGAGGCACCGGATGGCGGCAGATGCCGCGGCCATAGCCCCGCGCGCGTGGTCCATCCCGTCGGGCCCGGGAAAGGCGGAGACGCGGGAGCCGGGGATCGAGGGTCTCGGCGAGGGGGACGATCGGCCGCGCGCGTTCCCGGACCCGCCGTCCGGAACCGGCCGCGCTCTATCGGGGCCGGTATCCCCGGGCTTCGCGGGGCGGCGGGTCCGGCACGGGACGTGCACTGAGAGTCGTCGTTACGCGGTCATCGACCGAAGCACCGGCGCGACGGCAGCCTTCCGGTGCACAGCTCCCAGAGATGCGGGGGCGTCCGGATGGCGAGCGTACCGGTCGAGCCGACGCACGGTTTCCGACGTGAGATCGGGGGGCGTCCATGCCGAGCAAGGCGTTGAGGGATCCGGACCGGGCAACAGGCGGCGGCGCAGGGCGTCACATTTCCCCGCCCCCGGTCGTCCCTGATGCGAGGACTCGAGAACGGAGCGCGGCTCGGGTGGAGCCAGAGGCGTTTCGTGGCATCTTCGATGCGCTGAAGCCGAAGCTGCTGCGCTACTGCACGTACCGGTGCGGAGATCCGGACGCTGCGGAGGATGTCGTGCAGGAGGCGATGGTGCGGCTCTGGCACCGCAGTGCCAGGGAGCCGCCGTCCGACCCCGAAGCGTGGCTCCACACGACCGCCCGGCACCTCATCCTGGACCGCGCCAAGGTGGCCCGGAACCGCCGCCGGCTGCTGGCCGGGCAGCCGGTCCGGTCGTCCGAACGGGCGGTGGCCGACCGGGCCGTGGAGCGCGAGGAGGAGCGGGAACGCGTGCAAGGCGTACTGCGGAAAATGCCCGAAAGAGGCCGGGAGATTCTGATGCTCCGCTACTCGGGGTTCAGCTACCGGGAGATCGCGGACCGGGTCGGCGTCGCTTCCGGGTCGGTCGGAACACTCCTGGCCCGGGCCGAGCGCCGATTCCTGGAGCTGCTTGGCCCTTCCGACGGGGAACGTGGATGACGGGCCATCCGACGGAAGCGATGATCCTCGCGGTGCGCGACGGGGAGCCGGTCGCCGAGGAGGTCCGTGCCCACCTGGACGGTTGCCCGGCCTGTGCCCGAAGGCTGGCGGAGGTCCGGGATCGCGCCGCGAGGGTCGACAGGGCGCTCGCGGTCCTCGCGGTCCCTCTGGACGCATCCGACGAGATACCTGCGGCGGACGGGCGGGCCTCCGCGGACCAGACGGCACCGGAGGGGCGCCGGCAGATGTCGGCCCCGGGTGGTCCCCTGGTGTCGCGCGGGCGGTTCCGTACCCCTTGGTGGCTCGGCCGGGCGGCAGTGCTCCTTCTCGTCCTGGTCGCGGCAGGCGCTCTCTACGCGCTTCCCGGCCCGTTCGCGGGCTGGATCCCGCGGGTGTTCACGCGGTCTCCGACGCCGGAAGCTCCAACGGCTACGACGCCGGAACCCCCTGGACAGGTCGGCGGGCGGATAGCGGCCCAGAGCGGCCCGGTGATCGTCCGCCTGGAATCTGTCCCGGCCGGCACCGTCGTTGACGTCCGCCTCGCAGCCAGCCCGTCGGTCGGTGTGCTGGCCGCGGTCGGGACCGAGTTCTCCTACGCGGAGGGGGAAGTGGTGGCCCGTGTGGCGGCGGGGCCCGTGACGGTGGAGCTGCCGGAGGGCGTGGTGCCGGTCACCCTGATCGTGAACGGAGGGGTCTACCTCGTGCGGGACGAGGCGGGAGTGGAGGTGACGGGGTCGGCGACCGGTCCGGCCGGGGAGAGCCTCGCGACCTTCCAGGTACCCGAGTGAGCGGGGTCGGCGCGGGAGCGGGCCGGGGAGGCGGGGCCGGGGATCGGTCCGTGTACGGATCCGCGCGCCGCCGACCCGGAACCGGACGGATCGTCCGGGTGGCGGTGGCCGCCCTCGCGCTCGGAGGAAGCCTGTCCCCGCCGGCTGCGGTAGTCCCGGCGGCCGGGCCCGTTCCGGCCGCAGCGGCACTGCAGGCGCCGGTCGACACCGCCGGCGCCTCCGTGCACGGAACGGTCACCGGCGCGTTCCGGGGCCGTGACGGCACGCTCTCCTATGCCCTCCTCGCCGTCGAGACCGAGGCAGGACCCCGGTGGGTGCAGGCGGACGAGGACGGGCGCTATCTGGTGGATGGGCTCAGGCCCGGTGTGATCACGGTGCGCGTGCGCCATCCCGGCTTCGAGCCGGTAGCGGTCCAGGTCATCCTGGCGGCGGATGCCGCAGTGCGTGTCGACCTCGAATTGACCGGCCGGCCGCTTCGCCTCGACCCGGTCGAGGTCCGGGCGGGCCGGGTGGGGGCAGGGAGCAACGGAGGGGACGGGCCCGGGCGTTTCCGTCCCATTCCGGAGCTCGAGATCCAAGCCCTCGACCTGACCCCGGGAGTGGGGGATCCGGCCCTGGCGGCGGCCGTGCGCGCTCTTCCCGGCAACGATCCCGCAAGCGCCACCGACGTCCTCTACCTGCGGGGCTCGACCGCCGACCTCAAGCTCGTCCTCCTGGACGGCGCGCCGGTCTACACCCCATTCCACGTGGCCGGGCTGATGCCGGGATTCGAGCCGACGCTTCTCGGGGCCGCCGCGCTCCACCGGGGCGGGGCTCCGGCGCGCTACGACGGCGGCCTGACCCACATCCTCGAACTGCGCACCCGCTCGCCCCGGCGCGATCGGATGCGGGCCTCGGGGGCCCTCGACCTGCTCACCGCATCGGGCGCCGTCGAGGGCCCGCTCGGCACGCGGGGCGGTTTTCTCGCCTCGGCGCGCGGGCTCCACGATGTCGGATCGGGACCACTGGGCGGCAGCCGCCCCTACGGGTATGCCGACCTCCTTTTCGCAGCTGAGTACGAACCCGCGGACGGCGGGCGGATCGGCGTCACGGTCTTCCGGAACTCCGAGGCCGTTCTCCTCGACTACGAGGCCGCGCCGGAGGACGCCACCTGGTCGAACCGCGCCCTCTCGGTCAGCTACGAGGGGCCCGCCCGCGGCGCCCGTGTGCGCGCGCTCGCCGCCGCCAGCGAGTACGACGCTTCGCTCCCGCTCCAGCCGTCGAGTCCCGGTACGGAGTCCCCTGCTGCGGCGCTCCTCGCGACCGGTGCCAGCCGCCGCGCCCGCCTCCTGGCCGAGCTGGAGTGGGGCGGACCCGCCACCCGTACATCGATCGGGCTCTCCCACAACTACATCGAGGCGGCCTACGGCGCGCGCGACCCGGGCGCCGGGGTCGGCACCAGCACGAACGCGACCCACACGGCCACCGGCCTCCATGCGGACGCCGTCCACCTGCTCTCCCCACGGGTGACGCTCCGTGGCGGGATGCGCGCCGACCTCTTCCCCGACGGCGAGGTGGCGATCGCACCGCGGGCGCGCCTCTCCTGGGCCTTCGACCCGCGCGCGCTCCTGAGCGTGGCGGCCGGGCGCTACCACCAGCCCACCCGAACCCCCGACGTGGAGGTCGAGCGCACCCTCCAGGAGGTCGTCTCAGCGGAGCTCTCCGCACCCCAGCTCCTCCCCGTCGCGCGGGCCGACCACATCGTCGTCTCGCTCGAACAGCTCTTCGCGGGCCGCGTGCGTCTCGGCGTGCACGGCTACTGGAAGAGCTACCGGGGGCTGGCCGCGGCCTCCGGCGGCGCGGAGACGACCCGGAGCTCGGGGCTCGACCTCCGGCTCGGGAGCGCCGGCGAGAGCGAGGTGGTCTGGCTCGGCTACGGCCTCTCCTGGTTCTGGTCCGCCCGCGACCTGTCGGGCTACAGCCGGGACTTCGCGGGCCGCCACCTTCTCACTGCGGGCGTGTCGGGGGCGCTCTGGGGACCGGTGCACGGGGAGTTCCGGATGGCCTACGGCGCAGGCCTGCCGCACACCGCCATCCCCTTCCGCTCCCTCGGCTTCTTCGGTGATGACGTGGAGGCCGTCGAACCGGCGCCTCCTCCTCCGGAGACCGGACCCGATCCTCCGGAGCCCCCGGGTACGGCCGCCCTCGACTCACCGCTCCTGGAAGGGCTCGACGACGACTTTCTCCGGATCGACTTCGAGCTGCACGCCCGGCTCACCTCCTCATGGGGCGGCCACGAGTGGTCGATCCGCCCGTATCTGCGCGTGCTGAACGCGCTCCGGAGGCGCGACGCCCTCTTCTACGCCTTCCAGCCCTGGCGCGACGACTCCCTGACCCCACTCGCCGAGCGCCCGTTCGTGCCCCTGCTCGGCGTCGCGGTCATCTTCTGACACCCGCCGCGACCCGCTCCGACCTCCGCCATCCCGTTACCAGGTCCAGGTTCGGGCCTGCGGGACCGGTCGTCACGCAGCGGGGCCGGCCTCCCGCGGGCTCCGGCGGTTCCCCGCGTCACGAGACCGGCGCTTCAGTCGTTCCCCGTATGCACACCCCCCGGAGCGACCGGAGGCGACATCCCTCGAAAAGGTCGGGTCAGAACATGTCTGAGAATCGTCACTTGAGCGTCCGTGCTGCCGGCGCTCCGCCGCCCGCGCAGGTTCACGCGCCTTTCGGGATGCAGCCCCGCACCCCGGTGAAGACCGGGATGTGCAGGCCGGGCGCTGCCCGAACCGTGCCGGTCGCGGTCCTCTCGGCACTCCTTCTCGCTTCGGTACCGGATCTCGGCGCCCAGCTCATACCCATCCGGACCGTCCCGGTCGCGAGCGGGGATCAGTTCCTCACCGTTCCGTCCGCGACCCTGGGGATGGCCGGGACCGGGATCGCCGTGGACGACTCGATCGCGGACCTATGGTCCAATCCGGCGAAGGGGGTGCTCGTCGGGGATCCGGCCATACTCGGTGCGCCGACCTTCTTCCGCGTGTCGGACGACGGCGGGGCGGCCAGGACCTTCCCGTTCACCGGCCTCCTCAGCCGCGGCGCCTGGTTCGGCGGCGCTTCGGTCGCGCTCCAGCAGGTGAGCGCCGGGAGGGGCGGCGGATTCTGGGGAGCTCCGCCCGACCGCCTCTCCGACCGGTCCGCCCGCAACCTCTACGGCCGGATGGCCGTCGGCCGGAGGCTCGGCGATGGCGGCTGGTCGGTCGGCGGCGGCGTCTCGCGGGCCGGCCTGGAGGCGATGACCGGCGTGGACCAGCTGTACGCCAACGCCGACCGCATCGACCAGGAGGGGGCGGTCACGGACGTGCGCGCGGGCCTCTTCCGCGACGGGGGACGCGACCGGCTGGGGTTCACGGTGATCCACAACCGGGTCTCGATGGAGCACCAGGTGCACTACACCGACATCGTCACCCGGGACTCCATCACCTTCGAGCCGACGTTCGAGTTCCGCGAGGAGCTCAACCAGGACAAGACCCGTACCTGGGCCGGTCATTTCGAGTGGGACCGCGAGGTCGGGACCGAAGGGTGGCGCGCCGGGACCACCCTGACCGCCAACCACAAGTCGCATCCGAAGATCCCCAACTACGAGCTGCAGGACATCCCGCGCGATCCCGGCAACACCTGGGCCTACGAGATCGGGTTCGGCGTCGGACGCACGCGGGAGTCGACAACCTTCGGTATCGACCTCGCATACCAGCCCATCTGGAGCCACACCTGGCAGGAGGCCGAGAGCCGGATGGAGACGCCCAGTGGCCACCTGGAGGTCGGCGACAGGACGATCGAGAACCACTTCACCTTCTCCAACGTCGTGCTCCGGTCCGGGATCTCGCAGCGCTACGAGCGGTTCGGCTTCCAGCTCGGACTGGTGGCGCGTTCCTACTCCTACCATCTCATGCAGGAGGATCATGTAGAGGACACCCGGCGCGACCAGGACGAGGGCTGGACGGAGTGGGCGCCCACCGCTGCGACCCACTACCGCTTCGAGGACATCGATGTCCACTGGAGCATCCGCATCACCTCGGGCACCGGCTTCCCCGGGATCGATCTCATCGACGTCTTCGGCGGCGACGACGTCCAGACAGCCTCCCCCTCCCCCGACTTCATCGCCGCACCCCGCGGCGCACTCACCCTCCAGGGCGCGACCGTGGTCACGAACCAGGTCTGGGTCCGCGTGCCGATCCGCTGAGACGCCGCCCGCCGTCCAAAGCGGGACGGCGGACCTCGGACGGTCATGGTCTGCCGTCCCGTGCCCGTCGCCATGCGGTAACCGCCAGGCGGGCCGGGCCGATGCGGAGGATCCGGGGTACCGCTCGCCAGCGCCACGACCATGCGCGCCAGCCGAATGCCGGAGGGTCTCGTACACAGGCCGGGGCATACTGATGACGCTGCAGCACGATTCGCATGATCTGGTTCACCCCGACACTCCTTTCCGGCATCCTGGCGCAGTGCTCATTGGCGCCCACGCTCTCGGGGATCGGCGCTCACAACGCAGGTTATGTGAAGACACGGCACGCATTACAGACTGTTTGGTCCTGCCCCCAAAGGAATTGCGCCGCCCGGGAGCCGGCCACGAAGCGCTCCCGACTCCCTCGACCATGACTTTCGGGCACCATCCCGCCATCTTCAGAAATGCACGACACTTCCGTCTCCGTCCTCTTCGTCTGCCTCGGAAACATCTGCCGCTCCCCCCTGGCCGAGGGAATATTCGCCGCCCTCGCAGAGGAGCGCGGACTGGACGGGCAGTTCCATGTGGACTCCGCCGGCACCGGGGCCTACCACTCCGGCGAACCGCCTGACTCCCGGTCGACGGCGGTGGCCGCGGCTCACGGCATCCGCCTGACCGGGCTCGCCCGCCAGGTCACGCCCCGCGACCTGGAGCGCTTCGACATCGTCGTCGCCATGGACCGCAGCAACCAGCGCTCCCTGGAGCGGTTGCATCGGCGGGTCCGGGACGGCCGCGCGGAGATCGTCATGATGCGCGACTACGAACCCGGCGCGCGCGACCCCGATGTGCCGGATCCCTACTACGGCGGGCCTGATGGATTCGAGCGCGTCTACCGCATCCTGGAACGCGCGTGCAACGGCCTTCTCGACGAGCTCTCGGCCAGCGACCGGGAGTAACCGGACGGGCGCAGTGAACCGGGCAGTCGTGAAGAGCGCCTGCGAGGCCGCAGGGATCGACCGGTCGCAGATTCTTGGAACGCAACAGGTTGGGGGTGGCTGCATCAATGAGGGCGTGAAGGTATGCACCACGGGTGGTGACTACTTCCTCAAGTGGAACGCGAAGGCCGGGCAGGATTTCTTTCGCGTGGAGGCGGAGGGGCTGGAGGCTCTCGCGGGTGCGGGTGCGGTGAGGACACCCGCCGTGCTGGCTCGCAACCGGAAGGGCGACGAAGTCTCCTGGCTGCTACTCGAGTGGATCGACGAGGCGAGGCCGGACGGCGGTTCGTGGCGCAGGCTGGGACAAGCGCTCGCCAAGCTCCACCGGGGTCCGTGCGGTGACGGCCGCTACGGCTGGCACTCCGACAACGTGATCGGGTCGCTGCCCCAGCCGAACCGCTGGACGGACGACTGGGGCACATTCTGGGCCGAGTTGAGGATCCGCCCTCTCGCGTGGGAACTCCATACGCGTGGCACCCTTACGGCCCGGGAGCTCGATACGATCGAGAGCGCCGCCGACAGAGTCGGCACGCTACTCACACCCGCAGCCGCCACGGACGGCCCGTCGCTCCTGCACGGTGACCTCTGGTCCGGCAACGTGCTGTTCGCCCGGAGCGAGGACGGGTCCGGCGGCGGCGACCCCGTCCTCATCGACCCGGCCGTGTACGTGGGGCACCGCGAAGTCGACCTCGCCATGTCGCGGCTGTTCGGCGGCTTCCCCCGTTCCTTCTACAGGGGCTACGAGGAGGCGTGGCCGCTACAGCCCGGTCAGGCGCGTCGCCGTCCCGCGTACGAGCTGTACCCGCTCCTCGTGCATGCACGGCTTTTCGGGGGCGGGTACGTCGAGGCCGCCGTGCGGGCGGCCGGGGCGGTCGTGGGCTAGCGCTAGCCTTCCGGCAGGGACCGTCCGCCCCTCACATGAGTGTAAATCCATTCCAGCCACTGCTGAAAATCGTCGTCAGGCGGAGCACGGAGTTCCGTGCTTGCCCAGACGAAACGCGCGAGGGAGACCGATCAGTTCCCGAGGAAGGGGACCTGTCAACTCGTCTGCCCCCTAGACTCAGGTACTGGAGCTTCCGGAGGTCGGCGAGTTCCGCCCGAGCCAATGCACACGAATCTAAACGACGATACAGCCACTGGTTACATAAGTAGCGGGCACTCAGGAATGAACGGGAATCCGTTGGACTAATTCGGATGTCCGCGGTCTCGCGGACTGCCGTGGACGGGGTTTCCGAGCCTGACGGAGGAAGGTCCGGGGCAAACTCGAAGCGGGTGATCTCCCGCCTCCAAGACCGGTTCTCGCGTATCGATAACCTGCGGCAGCTGCCCGCGAGAGCGGCAGGGAGAGGAATGACCAGGCTATCCCGGCCTGAGTTGTCGGGCATGAAGACGAATGCCGGGGCAAGTTGGGATTGAACGGGTGTGGCAACAGAGCCAGACTATGTCTCAATTGCGATACAGGAGGCTTCGGATGAAGACGCACAGTTCGATGTTCCACGTCCGGATGGACGCGGAGGTGAAGCGGAAGGCAACCGCGGTACTGGCAGCCATGGGGCTGACGGCCTCGGAGGCAGTCCGTCTGTTCTTCCACCGTATCGTTGTCGAACGGGCCTTCCCCCTCGAACTCAAGGTGCCGAATGCCCGGACCCGAACGGCGATGGCCGAGTCGGAGGAGATGATGAGGCGGGGGACGGCCCGATTCGCCAGCGCGGACGATATGTTTGCGGAGCTTGAAGAAGTCGGCGGCCCGCAGGCGGGCGCGACCGGCTCGGCGGGGTGATCTCAGGAGGGGTTTCTCAAGGACTGGAGACGGCTTTCGCGTTTCGGGCGATACGAGATGAATCGGCTCAAAGCGGTCATGCTCGACCTCATCGCCAACGAGGCCCCCGTCGGTCCCGAACAGAGGGACCACGCGCTGAGAGGCGCATGGGCGAATCACCGGGAATTCCATATCGGCGGGGATTTTCTTCTCAGCTACCAGATCGATGAACCGCACCCTCTCGGTGGAGGCTGCGCGCAGGTGACTCTGCCCTGGAGACTCGGCGGCGGTACGCCTGCAAGCGGTCCGTATTCCTGTTGATGTAACTACAATTCGTATGTATGATCGATCGATGGAATTCGAGTGGGACGAGGCCAAGAATCAGACCAACGTCCAGAAGCGCGGCATCGGAATCGACACTGCCCGGCGAGTCTTCGAGGAACCGGTTGCAACCTCGGCCGACCATCGGCAGGACGACGGCGAGGAGCGCCACATCAGCATTGGCCGGGTGGGGCCGGACGCAGTGATTTTGGTTGCCCATACCGAGCGCGGTGGACGCATCCGTCTGACCTCTGCCAGCCCAGCCTCGCGCAAGGAGAGAAAGGCCCACCATGAGCGGACACGGCGATGACCCTCTCACGCCCGAGCAGATCGCGACCGCGAAGGACGGGAGCATCGACTTCAACGACATTCCCGAATTGGACGACGAGTTCTGGGAGCAGGCGGAGATTGTCGAGCCCGACCGCACCGATCAGATCACAATCCGTGTCAAACGCTCCGTGTTGGCCTATTTCAAGGCTCCGGGAAAGGGCTACCAGACGCGGATGAACCACGTACTCGAGAGCTATGTACGGCACAGGACGGGGATCCGGGCGGCGGGGCCCGGGAGGGCGCGAGTCGCTGACCGGGCGTTCCCTCGGGAGACCGAGACCGCCTGAGTCCAGAGCGTGTCCCCTCGCCTCCCCCGAGGCGACAGGCTCTCCCTTCCCCGGTGCTCGCGCTGTCCGGGCGACTGACAACGGCTTCGCGTGATACCGGCAGGTACCGAGACGATGTCACCGCCGCAGGCAGATCAGCCTTCGCGACTCAACCAGTCTTCGCCGGACGGTGCACAGTCGCTCGGGTATTCGTCCTTGCTCGCTTCAAGCTTCCGGATGGATACGGCGCTTGATCCGCGCCCGCTCCCTGGGATCTGTCGCACGCTCCGGGTCTGCACGGGCTCCGAGTAGCATCAGTTTGCGCGGGACCGGTACTCAGGTTGCTTCCTTTGCCTCGGCGACGTCTCGACCGACCCGCTCTTCATCGAGAAGGTGCGCGACACCGTCGGGCTCTACATGGCGCCGCCGGATCGGGCGGTCGTGCTTTGCGTGGATGAGAAGTCGCAGATCCAGGCGCTCGACCGCCTCCAGCCGATGCTCGCGCTACGCGGGGGGACGCCGGCCCGGCAGACCCACGACTACAAGCGCCACGCCACCACGTCGCTCTTTGCCGCCCCCGATATCGCCACCGGCGAAGTCTACCCGCGCCACCGGTCCGTCGAATTCCGGAAGTTCCCCGCGGTCATCGAGAAGGCGGTTCCCAAGGAGTTGGACATCCACCTGGTTCTCGATAACTACAGCACCCACAAGACCGCGATGATCCACAAGTGGTTGCTCAGAGATCCCCGCCACCATCTCCACCTCACGCCGACCAGCGCATCCCGGCTCAACCAGGTCGAACGCTGGCTCGCCGAGATCACCAACAAGCGGATCCGACGCGGGAGCTGCCGAAGCACCCGGGAGCCCGAGCAGGCCATCGACGACGACCTGGCCTTCTACAGCGAGGACCCGAAACGCTTCATCTGGACGAAGTCTGCCGACGACGTCCTCGCATCACTGCAAGGTTGCCGTACAAGCATGATTGAGACCGGAGACTAGACCTCGCTCAGCGGCTCCAGCTCCAGCAGGCCCGTGGCGTCCCCGAGGGAGTCGATGGGCACGCCCATCTGGTCCAGCAGGCTCAGGTGCAGGTTGGCCAGGGGCGTCGTGTCGTCGTAGCTCACGTGACGGCCGCCCCGGCCGGGGCCACCGGCCAGAAGGATGGGCAGGTTCGTCGACCCGTGCGAATGGCTCTCGGACATCCCGGCGCCGTAGATGATCATCGAGTTGTCGAGCAGCGTTCCATCCCCCTCAGGCGTCGATGCCAGCCGCTCGATGAACTCGGCGAAGAGCTCCACATGGTACCGGTTGATCTTGCGCAGCTTCTCCAGCTTCTCCGGATCCCGCGCATGGTGGGAGATGGGGTGGTGCGCATCGGGCACGCCGATCTCCGCATACGTCCGACCGGTGATCTCCCGCCCGAGCATGAAGGTGCCCACCCGCGTGAGATCGGTCTCGTAGGCGAGCGCCAGCATGTCGAACATCAGCCTGGCGTGCTCGCCGAAGGTGGACGGGACGCCGGCGGGCTGGTTCATCACGGGCAGCTCGCGGTCGCTCTGCGCCTCGGCGATCTGGATGCGGCGCTCGATGTCGCGGACGGCGTCCAGGTACTGGTCCAGCTTCGCCCGGTCATCGGGTCCGATTTCCCTAGAGAGCGCGCGTACCCGCTCCGTGACCGAATCCAGAAGGCTCGCGTCCCTCGCCAGACGGGCCTTCCGTACGGCGGGGTCCGTGCTTCCGCTGTCGCCGAAGAGCCGCTCGAAGACGACGCGGGGGTCGATCTCCATCGGGAGCGGCGTGGTCTCGTTGGCCCAGGCGATCGTGTTCGTGTAGGCGCAGCTGAAGCCCTCGTCGCAGGATCCCGCGACGTCGCGCCCGTCGAGTCCGAGCTCGAGCGTCGCCAGCTGGGTCTGGCGACCGAGCACGCACCCGGCCACCTGGTCCATCGAAATCCCGGCCCGCAGGTTGGATCCGTCGTCCCGCTTGGAAGCGACACCGGTGAGGAAGCGGGTCGAAGCGCGGTCGAGCTGGCCCGGGCGCTCCTCGACCGCGGTGCGGATCCGGATGCCCTGGTGACGCACGGGTCGGCGGGCCGCCGGTTCAGCGCCGACTACAGCATCCGCGCCCAGGTGATCGGAGCGAACGCGTTCTGGCTGGCGGCGAGGTACGGGGAGCCGGACATCCTCCGCATGCTCGTGGAGCGCGGATCGGATCCGTTCGCCACCCCCGCGAGCGGCACGACCGCGCTTCTGGCTGCCATGGGCATGCCGGGGATGGGACTCAGGGGGGCCACCACCTTCGAGAACCGGCGGGACCGCGTGGCGGAGGTGCCCGCCGATCCGACCGCCGAGGAACGGATGACCCTCGAGCTGGCCGAGATCGTTCTGGACGCCGGCGTCGACATCGACGCCGTGGACGAACGGGGAAACACGGCCCTCCACCACGCCGTACTCAGGGACTTCCCCACCGTGGTCGAGTTCCTCTCCGCACGCGGTGCGAACCTCGGGCTGACGAACGAACGGGATCAGACTCCGATGGATCTGGCGGAAACCCCGCAGGTCATCCCCGGCACGAACGGGCTCCTCGGAACCCGCCCCGGGGTGGCGGAGCTGCTCAGGCAGCTCGGGGCGCAGTAGCGCATCCGCCCCCCAGGCCGGCCGGATCATCCGGCGTCCGCCCGAGGACGGTCACCGGCAGCCCGCCGGGGATCCGGTCCCGGGGCCCGGGACGTTCAGCCGGCAGTGCGCGGGGAGCGACCGGGATCCCCCTGAAGCCGGGCTCGGCCCGGCCACCCGGCGTCCGCTGCCGGATTCAGGCGAGGGGGAAGCGCGCGGCTGCTTCTCAGAAATCCACGACCAGCGCCATGGTCAGCACCCGGTCGGTCTTTCCGAGCGGCACCGACACCTCGCCGGCGGGCTCACCCTGCCCGCTGGTCAGCGGTACATCGGTCAGCGAGGGATGGTTGTCGAAGTGGTACCTGAACTCGGCCTGCAGCCCGAAGCGGTCGCTCATGGAGACGCCGAGGGTGGTCACCCAGTCCGCACGCAGGTCGGCCAGATGGAAGCCGTTCTCGTTGACCACCAGTGTGCTGTTGAACTCGGTGTTGTCCGTCAACTGCAGTTCGTATTCTCCGGACACCTGCACTCCGATGAAGATGCTGGCGACGTCCGGGTCGGGAACGACATCGTCCTGGGCATTGAAGGTCGGCCCGTAGGAACTTCGCAGTTGGTGCATCTCGTTCTCGACCCACCGGGTCGACATGCCCCCGACCACGACGTAGCGGGCGTTGATGCCGGTGAAGGTGTTGCGGGTCCATCCCACCTGGCCGAAGACCGTCGATCTCTCCGAGTATCCACGGTCGCTCCGCAAGCTGAAGTGATAGTGTTCCGCCGAATCGCGGGCCTCGGTCTCTTCTTCGAACCGGAAGTCGTCCGCCGTGCCGACCGCCGAACGTGTGAACCGGGTGGTGCGCGTGCGCAGGGCGATCATGTCCAGCTGGGTTTCGGTGTTCTCCCACTCCATGACCAGCTCGTTGGCCAGCCCGAACGTGATCGATTCCGTGTTGCCGCCGGTCTGGATGAAGCTGAACTTGCTGGAGTTGGACCACTCCGACGGCGGGGGGACCTGCAGGAGCTGGGCGCAGGCCTCGGCGCTCGTGCCCAGGAAGAGGGCGAGGAAGAAGCCCGGCAGAACCACCGGGCGGCCACGCGCCACCGAGCCCTGGGCCCAGGCGAGACACCGGCGGATGCGGAAACCGCCCACTCCCGGTGGATGTCCGGCCGGCCGACGCCCCCGTGCTACCAAACGCCCTCGTAGCCGTCCGGGGCGACGCTGCGCCGGTGCAGCGGACGCCGGTTCTGAAGACCGCCCGGTTCCGACGCCGCCCCGGATCCGGGACAAGCGCCGGCGTCGGGCTCTCTCGCGGCCCCAAGGAACGCCATCGTGTTCGACGCATCGCACGGAAGGTTGTCCTGGCATCTCAGGACAACCGGGATGACAGCGGCGACGGCCGCCGCTTCGACCACCGTCATTGATTCGTCCTCTCCCGTCCGTTCTCGCCGATGCGGCGACCGCAGCAACCCATGAATGACGGTAGAACGACCGGCGACGACAAACAACCGCTGCGGAACAGCCGTCGGCGGAAGCGGGCTTCGGTCGGATCTCGGATATGGCGGCCCGCTCCGGCCCCGGGAAGTGCGCGGGGAGCCGCCGGGTTCCCCTCGCCGGGCGGCCCCCCGGAGAAACGGCCGTCCGGTCGGGGCCGAGAGACCCCGCTGCCCTTCTGCGCCGCCGGAGCATCCGCCGCCGACACCTGACCGGGACGTCCGCCGGCGTGCCGTCTCCTATCCGTACATCGCCTGCGGGAGAAAGGTGGCGATCTGCGGCAGGAGTCCGATAAGCACCAGGAGCGCCAGCATCGCGAGCCAGAAGGGGATGATTCCGCGATAGATCGCACCCATCGACACGTCCGGGGCCACGCCCTTGACCACGAACGTGATCAGACCGACGGGGGGCGAGATGAGCCCCATCTCCAAGGTGATCACGATCATCACCCCGAACCAGATCATGTCGACGCCAAGCGAGGCGAGGATGGGCTGGACCAGCGGCATCATCAGGACGAGGATCGCGAACGCATCCATGAACGTGCCGAGCACGATGAACATCGCGAGGAGCAGCGAGACCACCTGCGCCGCCGACCATCCCTGCTCGCCGACCCAGCGGGCCGCCGCGAAGGGCAGTTCGGTGAAGCCGAGGAACACCCTGAAGACGTAGGCGCCGATCAGGATCAGGAATACCGTTCCGCACGCCTTCAGCGTCGAGGCGACGACCTCGCCCAGGGCGTCGCGGGTGAGCGACCGGCGGCCCAGCGCCAGGAGGAGGGCCAGGAACGCGCCCACGCCCGCCGCTTCGATGGCCGAGAAGACCCCTCCGTAGATCCCGCCGAGGGTCACGACGGCCAGCCCCAGGACCCAGTAGGCTCCGCCGGGCGCCCGGGATCGCTCCCGCGAGGCGTCCTCCGGCCCGACCTGCGGCGCCCTCCCGGGCTGGAGAGTTACCACGATAAACCCGGATCCTGCAGCTGGGATATAGAAAAGCACCGTCCAAGGCCTTAAGTTTCAAGGAGTTCCGACCAAGAAAGTCCCGAAACGGAGGGCACCCGAACGGTGCGCAACCATCATACCGGCAGCAGACCTCATGTACAAGGTTCCGGTCGGC
>CAZHGS010000019.1:0-47885 GCA_964532325.1 uncultured Gemmatimonadaceae bacterium
GGCGGAGGCCACCCCTCGCCAGCCCCCGTGTATGACACGGGGTAGGCTGGCTGACGAAGATAAGCCGCGTCCGACCCGCCCTTGGGCGCGGCGTCCGGGACACGGCGACCGCCGCCATCGCGGCGATGCCGCCGCACCTCCGCGGGAGCTCCGGGGGACCCGTTCAGACGGACCTCGCGAGGCGCGGCTGACGGCGGGACGAAGACCGGCGATGCCGGGCCGTCCATGCACTCCGGAATCCGGAGCGGCGAACGATCTCGCCAGCGCCCATGTAGCTGGGCACGGGCACCGGTTCCGCCTTGGGGTGGATCAAACTGACTACGCGAGTCTCCTCCGGTTCTTCGATTCGTTCGCTCCGGCCGTCCTTCACGCTTCGGTGACCCGAAAGGCCGCGCACTACGGATTCCATCCGCAGTTGGTTTCAATCCGGTTGGCGAGCGGTTCGGACAATGCAACCTACGAGGTACGCCGAAGACGGACTCACGGTCAGGTCGGGACCGGAGCGCCGCTTCGAGTCCTACTCATGGGGGCGATCATGGCGCGTGCTTTCGCGAGCTTCATACCCGGAAGCGTGAAGACGGTCCACGGGGCAGTCAACTGGTCGGAGAGATCCTACCATTCAAGGCGTTCCAAGGACTTCCAGGGAGGCATTCGGGCTATCGGACACCGCCGCCAGAAGCGGTCGAAAGCTCCTCCCCGACTGGGCTCGCGGCAGGTCCGGGAAGTAGTAGTCCGTTCAGGTGCCGGAGCATTCTGACGGCCCTTATCAGGCGGGCCAACTCATCCCGCCCCTCAGCACCTCATGCCGTATCAACCGACGGCTCAAGCTCTCCGGCGATGGCCTGAAACGCTTCCAAGGCGGCGTGCAGATCCTCGACAATCTCGGCGGCCAACACCTCCGGCTCCGGGAGATTCTCGCCGTCCTCCAAGGCCCTGTCCCTGAGCCACAGAAGGTCCAGGTTTAGCTTGTCGCGCTTCGCCAGTTCGTCGTACTCGAACGCCCGCCAGCGGCCACCCTCGTCTTCCGGGCTCCACGTCGGCTTCCTCCCGTGGCGCTCGCCCGGTCGGTAGCAGGTCACGAAGTCGTCCAGGTCCGCGCGCCGGAGCGGCTTCATCTTCAGGGTGAAGTGCTTGTTCGTGCGCAGGTCGTAGACCCACAGCCGCTCGGTCCACGGCTTCTCGCGTGCGGGCTTCGCGTCGAAGAACAGGACGTTCGCCTTCACCCCTTGGGCGTAGAAGATCCCGGTCGGGAGGCGGAGGAGGGTATGCACATCGAACGCTTGGAGCAGGTTCCGCCGCACCGTTTCGCCCGCGCCGCCCTCGAACAGGACGTTGTCCGGCACCACGATGGCGCAGGTGCCGTGCATCCTGAGCAGCGTCTTCACGTGCTGGAGGAAGTTCAGTTGCTTGTTCTTGGTGCCGGTCCAGAAGTCCTGACGCTCGTAGGTGTCGGACTCCGTCTCCAGTTCGCCCTCCTCGTTCACGATCCGGACGCTGCTCTTCTTCCCGAACGGCGGGTTGGTGAGGACCATCGAGAAGCGTTCGCCGGGATCGTTGGCGAGACTGTCCACCCCCGACCGGATCGGGGACTCGTCGGGGGCGATCCCGTGCAGGTAGAGGTTCATGATGCAGAGCCGGGCGGTCGCGGGCACGATCTCCCAGCCCTGTGCGAAGCTCGTTCGCAGGTGGGCCTTCTGGTCGGGGTCGAGCGCACTGCCGTGCTCGCGGACGACGTGGTCGTGGGCGGCGAGCAGGAATCCGCCCGTTCCGCAGGCGGGATCGCACACGGTGTCGTCCGGTCCCGGCCGCACGCAGTCCACGACGGCCTTGATGAGTTCGCGGGGCGTGAAGTATTGGCCCGCGCCTTTCGGCGACTCCTGGGCCGACTTGGCCAGCAGGCCTTCGTAGATGTCGCCCTTCACGTCCGCGCGCATCGACATCCAGTCCTCGGGCTCGATCAGGTCCACGATCAGACGCTTGAGCGTAGCCGGATTCTGGATCTCCTGACGTGCCTTCTTGAAGATCTCCCCCAGCATCCCTCCGCGCTTGGGGAGCTCGGTCAGGATGCGCCGGTAGTGCGTCTCAAGCTCTTCGCCGTCGCGAACGAGAAGGCTCGGCCAGTCGAGTCCCTCCGGCACGATGGGAGGGTGGTTCCACGGCGGCCGCGTCCGCTGGTGGGCCATCTTGAGGAACAGCAGGAAGGTGATCTGTTCGGTGTAGGCCATGTAGGACAGGCCGTCGTCGCGGAGCAGGTGCGCGAAGCTCCACGCCTTGTTGACGATCTGCCGTGTGTTGTTCGGCATCAGGGAACTTGCCTCCTGCGGTGGCGCCTCGGCTTCGTGGGGCTGCGTCCTCTCCGCTTCCGTTCTGCGCGCACGCGCTGCATGAGGATGGAAGCGGGCTCGTCGTCGGGATCCTGCGGGACCAAACGGCCCTCGAAGGCCCGTTGCAGGATGGACTGGCGGAGGGCGGAGGCCGCAGAAAAGCAGCTTCTCAATGAGCGGTCAGAGGTCTCGCGTACAACGGTTAGGCGTTCATCGAGCGTGGCGACTATCGCCTCTTGCTCAGCCATAGGTGGCAGGGCTACACGAGTCTGTCGGACGATCTGTTGGCTGATATTGGGTTGAGCCCCACCCTTTCCACTTCGAATCAACTCTGGCCTGATTGCCCGTAAGAAGAAATACAGATACTCCGGAATCACTGCGATGGGACTCAGGATACCGCATACGGCCTGGTTCGTAGCTGCATCCATGCGCAGCAGTCCGAGCTTGCCCACTGTAGCTCCGTACAGGGCGATGCACAGAGTGCCTGCGGGGAACACTTTAGCGCTCGATGACGCTAGCCCTCCATCCGAGATGGTCTCGGCTGAGGCGAACACCGCGCCGTCCCCCAGTTCTCCAGACTTGACCCATGGGATACCTCCGCCGAAGTAGCTCTCGGCGGTTCGATCTGGGGTGCCGCCACTAGCGGTTGAAGCGAATTGCTCCACCGTCGCCCAGCACCATCCTTCCGGCAGGCCCGGCAACCCACTCGTGTCCGGTGTGACCGGCTCCTTGTACTTCTTCTTCCAGTTCGTCGGCGGTTTCTTCCCCTTCATCTCGAATCTGGCGAGCTGCTCCTCCTCCCAGCGCTTCCGCCGTTCGGCCAGAATCCGTACCAGCAACTCGGCTCCGCTCTCCTCGGGCGGGTTCTCCCTCCGCCACCGCTCGGTCAGCCTGCCCTCGACCGCCGACTTGAGGACGGACGCCCGGTAGCGTTCGAGATTGGCCTCGGCGCGCTTCAGCGAGGCGACGCCCTCGTCCAGCTTGGTGAACAGGGACTCGATCCTGGCGACGATGCGGTGCTGCTCGGGAAGGGGGGCAAGGGGAACTCTCGTTTGCCACGCTGCCGCCATGCGGACTCGCATCAGGGAACCACCGACGCCCGAGACACTTGAGGTCAAATGCCCTCGCGCTGCGGGCGCGCGGAGCGCGTACATCAAGAAACGCGGTGCGACGCCTTCGACTCGTCGTAAGGCGATCCATTCGGTCGAAGCGACCTGCGGATAGTCCGAGCGTTCCTCGACTATCCAGACGCGGTTGATGCGCGGATTGATCCGGCACAACAGCACGGTGCCGGGTAAAACTGCCTGCTTGGATGAACCGACCTCAGCCCCGAGAGGGTGCTCGGGCCTTCCGGTCTTGAACGCTGGAACGCTATACAACTCGAACCGTCGGTCTGGTTGCTTGGCTGGGGCCAAGGCCGATCCGCGTTTCCCGCCGAACACCTCCCCCAACTCCACCTCCGACCAACCCGTCGGCAACGCGCTCATGCCGCCAGCCTCTCGTTCAACTCGGCCAGCACGCCATCCAGATCCTCACCGAACGCCTGCCATGCGCCACCGAGCCCGCCCCACTGGTTGAACGGCACGTCCTCGAAGTCCTGACGCTCGATCGCAAGGCTGGACGCGATATGGTTCTTGATCGCGTCCAGCCACCGCCGCTGCTCGGTGGTGAACTCCTGTCCTCCGCGAGCCTTCTCCTCCAGCCATGCCCGGTACCGCGCCTCCACCTGCTCCGCCACGGGAACGAGCGTCTCCTCGGGCTTGATCGCGTGCCTCACGATGGCGACCAGATCGACGAGGGCGTTTCCGCCCGCGCCCGTCACCTTCTCCGGCTCCAGCGCCTCGTAAAGCCGCCAAAGGCCGTTGGCCGGGTCGTGAAGGCTGACCGGCGGCGTCCGCAACGCGTCGCGAAGCTCCTTGACGTGGCGATACCGGAGTCCGGCCCGGTACGGCTGGCTGTACAGAATCCGTAGCGCCTCGATCTCGTCCTTGTTCTCCTCGATGAACCGCTGGAAGTCGTCCAGCTTGGACCGGGCGCTCTCGACCGCCGCCTCGCTGTGCCCGAAGTCGAGCAGCACGTCGATGGCCCCCTCGTCGATGATCTGGTAGAGGCTCTGGTGGATCTCGATGATCGCCTTCCTGAGCCCGGGCTTGGTGAACGGCTTGAGCGCCTCGACCATGCGCTCACGCTCCACGGCGTCCAGTTGCTCGATGGTCGGATCGTCGTCCGCGCCCAGTCCGTACCGCTCCACCGCCGCGTCGTGCGCTATGTGCGGGTCGATACTGTCGAGCAGAGCCCCGGTCAGCGCCGCCAGACTCAGTCCGTCCGCCTCCTTCGCGATCCGCGCCGCCTGCCCCTCGTCCACCCGTTTGCCGAGCCGCGCTAGACGCGACGCGAGGCTCGACACCAGGTCCGCGTGCGCCATTCCCATCGCAGCGCTCTGAAGCAGCTTCTTCAAGCTGGCCGGAGGCTTTCGCTCCAGCGGAGGCGATACCGTCTTGTCGCGCTCGCAGACGCCGACCGCGTCGACGATCACGAAATGGGTCTTGTCCTTCGCGTCCGGGGTGACCTTCTGTAGATCGCCGGGCTTGATGACGCGCACGCCGCGTCCCTTCATCTGCTCGAAGTAGCCCGCCGAGTTGACGTTGCGCATGAAGACGAGACATTCGAGCGGCTTCACGTCGGTGCCGGTCGCGATCATGTCCACGGTGACCGCGATGCGCGGATGGTAGGAGTTGCGGAAGCTGCTCAGCAGGTCCTCGGGCGAGGCACCGGTCGTCTTCGAGGTGATTTTCCGGCAGAACTCGTTGCCCTTGCCGAATTCCTCCTTGAGGATCTTCACGATGTCGTCGGCGTGGCTGTCGTTCTTCGCGAACACGAGCGTCTTGGGGACTTCGGTGCGGCCGGGGAAGATCTTCGTGAACAGTTGGTCGCGGAAGGTGTGCGCGACGAGCCGGATCTGGTCCGGCGCCACCACGTCGCGGTCAAGCTGGTTGGCCGTGTAGGTCAGATCGTTCTCAAGCTCCGCGTGCGTCGTCTTGCGGGTCCGCCGGTCGCGCCGGGGCACGTACGCGCCGGCTTCGGCCACCACCGCTCCGCCCTCCTCGGTGATCTTCGTCTTGATGCGGTAGATGTCGTAGCCGACGTTGATCCCATCCGCCACAGCCTTGGTGTGCGAGTAGTCCTGCACGACGTTGTTGCGGAAGAACCCGATGGTCTGTGGACTCGGGGTCGCGGTCAGGCCGATGAGGAAGGCGTCGAAGTACTCGACGACCTGCCGCCAGACGTTGTAGATCGAGCGGTGGCACTCGTCGATGACGATGAAGTCGAAGTGTTCGGGGGGCAGACCCGGCGTGTATTCGACCGGGACGGGCTCGTCCCCGACCGGGCCGCCGGACTCGAAAAGCGACTCGTCCTCGTTGGCCGGGTCGTACTCGGGATCGCCCTTCAGCATCGAGTAGAGGCGCTGGATCGTCGTGATGACCACCTTGGCGGCCGAATCGACGGCGTTGCCGCCGAGCCGCTGGACCACGAACTCCTCGGCGAACGTGTAGGCGGAGCCGGGATTCCGGAACTCCGTGAACTCCCTCAGCGTCTGCTTGCCGAGATTGTTGCGGTCCACGAGGAAGAGGATGCGCCTGGCCCCGGCGTGCTTGATGAGCCGGTGGCAGGCCGTGACCGCCGTGAACGTCTTTCCGCTGCCCGTCGCCATCTGGATCAGGGAGCGGGGCCGACCGTCGGCGAGCGACCGCTCCAGCTTCCGAATCGCCTCGTGCTGCACGTCCCAGAGCTTGCCTCGCGGCAGTGCGGGCATCTTCTGCAGCAACCGGCGCAGCTGCGCCGATCCCCGATCCTGTAGTCGCAGCAACTCCCCGGGCCGGTGGAAGGTGAAGACCTCCCGGCTTCGCGGGTCGGGATCGAGTCCGTTGGTGAACTGCGTCACCTCGCCGGTGGACTCGTAGGCGAAGGGGAGGGGGCGGTATCGTGAGGGAACGTGCTTGTCGAGCCCCTCGGTGTAGCGCTTCGACTGCACGACGACGCCTTCGAGGGTGTGTCCGGCGGGCTTCGCTTCGACAACCCCTATGGCCCATCCGTCGGCGTAGAGCAGGTAGTCGGCGAAGCCGGACTTGATCGCCGCGCCCTGCTTCCACCTGAGCGGATACTCCCGAACGGCCACGCCGCGCGCCGCGTGGATGTTCATGGAAGCGAAGTCCTGAACCACCCACCCGCATGCTTCGAGTTGCCCGTCGATCTTCTCGCGGGCTTGCTGTTCGGGCGTCAGGGGCACGGGTGCAGGGTTCGGTTCGAGTGCGTTTTCGGAGAACCGCCGGTCACGCCACCGCGAAGCGCTCGACGGCGATCTCCCCCGCGCGGCCGCGGGCCTGCCAGAGATCGTACGCCATCTGCATCCCCAGCCATACCTCCGGCGTCGAGCCGAAGGCCTTCGACAGCCGGATCGCCATCTCGACCGACACCCCGGTGTGCCCGTTCAGCAGCTCCGAAAGCGCCTGCCGGGTGACGCCCAACCCCTCGGCCGCCCGCGTCACGGTCAGGCCCAACGGTTCGAGGCACTGCCGCCTCACGATGCCGCCCGGATGCGGCGGGTCGTGCATGGCCATGATCTTCGCTTCTCCTCAGTGATAGTCCACGTAGTCCACATCCGCCGCCTCGCCGTCCTCGAACCGGAAGGTAACCCGCCAGTTGCCGGACACCGACACCGCGTAGTGGCTCTTCAGCCGTCCCTTGAGCGCGTGCAGCCGGAAGCCCGGAAGGTCCATGCCCTCCGGCCCCCGGCTCAAGTCCAGCGCCGCCAGGATGTCCCTCAGCTTCGCCACGTGCTCCGGCGCGACACGCCGCGCCGTCCGGCCCTCGTAGAGCGCCTTCAGGCCACGGTGGCGGAACGATGCGATCATCATCGAAGTCTAGGCTGTCGCCCGACGGACGACAACCGCCAAACGCCGCGAGCGGCGTGAAGCGGCACGGTCTCAACCGGAACCGGGCGCGAACTTGACGAAAGGGAGGTGCGGAACCTCAAGTTTGGTGGACAACGACAAGACTCGACCACATTTCGGGCCGTGGAGAACTGACATGACCAAAGCCGATCTGGTCGAACGGGCCGCCGACGCCGTCGGCCCACGGGTCACCAAGAAGGACTGCGGGCTCTTGGTTGACGCGTTCCTCGATGCCGTGAAGGACGCGCTTGAGCGGGGAGAGGGCATCGAGATCCGGGGGTTCGGCACCTTCAAGGTGCGGCGCCGCAAGCCCCGCACCGCCCGCAACCCCAGGACCGGCGAACCTGTCGAGGTTCCAGCCCGCGCCGCGCCAGTCTTCCAACCCTCGTCACTCCTCCGCGACCGGGTGACCGGGGGGGACGCCTCCGCGTAGGCACGGACATGCGTTCGGTACTAAGATGGGATGGTTCCGGGACGGTTTTCGACTCCCGCAACTTCCCGGGAATTGAGGCGGTTTTGCCGCTGTTTCAGGGCGGCGGATTCGGACACCAGATCGATGGCGAGAGCGGCAGATCGTGCAGTCCCAGTTTGACTTACGTGATCTCTCGCCTTGATTTGGGGCTTTCGCAGTCTGCGTTACCAGCGGGCCGACGAGGGACAGCTCCGAAAGGCCCTCGAGGAACGCCGAGTAGCCCTCTCCTGACCCCAACAGCGGGAATCGAACAGCGGGAATCAGGCCATCGATATCCGTAACTTCAATGGAGCCAACGGGATTCGAACCCGTGACCTCCTGCTTGCCAAACGGAGGCGAACGGAGGGTGAGCGACCCATGCAGTCGTCCAAGACTTGCCGGGCCTCAACGCTCGTTCAGGGCCCAGTCGTAGCGGTATTCGATGGTTCCCACGAAGTCCCGGAGGAAAGCCGCGAGCTCCTCGCTCGCGTAGGGGATAAGGTGCTCGATCACGGCCGATTCCGTCCCGCCGAAGTCCACGGCGTACCACTCGTAGATGCTAGACAGGGCGATGGCGTCTTCGGCGAGCACGTCGACCCCCCTAGGGTCGTTGGCGTACGCGTGCGCGCCGGCTTCGAGGAGGTCTTCGGCGTTGGCGGCTGTAAACGCCGTCGCCGCTAGGTTGGGGCAGCTGTAGGCAGCGCAGTTAACCGCGTAGTGGATCCTCGGGTCCCGCCAGATGGGGCGCAGGATGCCGTGCTCGATCTCGTCCAGCGTCATGTCTTGGCCGGCGATTCGCGCGCGCACGTCCCCCCAGGGGCCCGTCAGCGGCACGATGCCCTCGTGGATGTCCAGGATCGTGTCCACGGGGTAGGCGTCCACAACCACTTTCACCGTGAGGGCGTTGTAGAAGTTGACCCAGTAGGCGAACTGCTCCACGCGGGCGAAGTCACGGGGGTCGATGGCTTCGAGTGATGCCAGGTAGCTGGCCAGCTTCCCCATGTCGGAGGGGCTCCCCGATAGGCCGGCGTAGTCGAAGAAGTTCACACCGGAAGGATCGGGGTCGACGTAGATTTGGAGGAGTTCCTGCCAGGCGCTGTGGTCGATCGTCGCAATGTTCGTCTCGTCGCTCGCGTTCCATCCCCGGAGTTCGATGACCTCGGGGGGGCCGCACGCCGCCGCCAGGAGCGTTCCCGCGAGAAGGGCGGCGCGCCGAGGCCACCCCTTCCGCATCCGATCCTTGCCGGCGCCGGTCGTCTTCATGCTCGTGGTTTCCCCAGTTTGACTACGGTTCGGGACCGACTGAACCGCAATCGGAATATGGTTCCGAGAATCCCCATGCTCGCGCCCACGATGCCCGGGATCGTGCCCCCCACCTTTGAACGACCCGAGTACCGCCGGAGGCTGTCCACCGGGGTCTCCACGACGCGGAGATTCTCCTGGATCGCCTTGACCTGCATCTCCACGGTCCACCCGTAGGCGGTGTCGCACATCTCCAGGTGCCTGAGAGCCGTTGCCCGGATGGCCCGGAACGGTCCGAGGTCGGTCACCCGTCTACCCCAGAGGACCCGGATCAGGATGGACGCGACGCGGTTTCCCGCGATTTGGGCCGGAGAGAGTGCTCCGCGCTCCATCGTCCCGAGCGCCCGCGACCCCACCGCTAGGTCCGCTCCGCCCGTGATCGCATCTAGGAGGCCGGTTGCCTGGTCGATCCGGCACGACCGGTCGCCGTCGACGAAGAGGACCACGTCCACCGGTCCTAACGCGGCCAGAGCGGTGAGGCATGCGATTCCGTATCCCGGGGTCGGCTGGCGGACGACCTGTGCACCGGCCGTACGTGCCCGCTCCCCTGTCCCGTCCGTTGAGCCGTTGTCGCAAACGACGATCTCGTCAACGATACGTCCTTGCCCTGTCGTGTGCAGATCGGCGAGCTCGGCCACGACCGTGGCGATATTGCCCGCTTCGTTGCGCGCGGGAATGACGGCGCCGACACGAAGACCCTTGTACATAGCCGCCTTCAGTATTGGTCCGGGGGCACAGGAATCGTGCCTGGTCGCCATACTCGCCGAGCGCCGGAGCACCCCGGCTGTACTGGAGTCATCAGTCTCGTCCGGGGAAGGCTGCTGTTGGCGGAGACCTCACGTCGGAGTAGGTGCGCAACTCCCATCCTCCGGGGTGCCGCACGCATTCGGGCGGCATGCGCCTAGGTGCTGGAAAGGCGTTCAGATGCCGATCCAGTAGCTTACCTTCACGGCGAAAACGTTGTCACCCCCCTCGCCAACGGACCCGATTAGGTCGCCCAATCCAGCCCCGATTCCCTCGTCAAGCTCGCGCAACCGGGCCTGCTGCCAGACGAGGTAGAGAGTGCTCCCGGGCCTCCACTCCCAGCTCAACACCGCCGTGCTCCGGAAGGAACGGACGTTGAAATCACGGTTTGGGATCGAGAAGTCATCCTCTCCATCGTGGATCTCAAGACTGCCGTCCGCGTGCCGGAGGACCGATGTGCCGTCCGTTCCGTATCGGCGCAACGGAAGCTCCCGCGCCCGTGCCAGCTCGCCGTGATCGAAGTAGCGTCCGCTCGCCGCGAAGGGCTGTGCATATAGCTCCAGATTCAGGTCGGGCTGGAGCGTGAAATTGAGCCGCGTCTCGATCGCGAGCTCGTTCCGGTCAGTAAAGGCGAAGATATAGCGTCCGCCGTACGTGGCTCCGGATCCGCCACTGCGCACCGCCACGTACTGCCGGGAATCCACCTGGCGATCGAAGGACGGGACGAGGGAGAGCTGCCAGCGCGGCGCGGGGACGAGCGAGATTTCGGCGTTGATGTTTCCGCTCCATCCTCCCAGTTCGTCGGCCCCGTAGCTCGCTCCGGCGCGCCAGCGCGTCTGCGCGGAGGGGTTGCTCCCCAGCGACACTGAGAATCCCCAGTCCTGCGGAGCCTCCATCGAGGGGCCTCCGCGCGTAAGCCGCTGATTCTGTGCTCGTAAGCTGAAGTTCCCGGAAGCGCGCGCCGTCCAGAAGTTGTCGAGCGTGACCTCGGCGTTTCCGCTCAGCCGCGTGTGTTGCTTGTCGCCGCCGAAATTCCACTCGGTATTGTGGTTGGCGCTGAACCGGTAGCCGCGCAGGATCGCCCCGGGCTCCGTCTCCCGATAGGTGAGCGACTGCCTGGTCATGATGCCGTCACCGGAGCCCAGGCGCCCGATGTCATTGAAGGTGACCTCCGGGGACTCGAAGTCGAGAAACACGTCCCAGAGCCAGTGTGTCCCGCTGATCTTTCTGGCCTGGAGTGTGGCCTTCCCTCCGGAGAGCGAAGTCCTGAGCGAGTCGACGCGCACGTGGTCCGCATCCGGCCTCTGCAGGTACCGCTCGCTGCCGCGCTGGGCCCGGACCATCGCCGCCCGGGTTCCGCTGATCCCGGTGAGTCCTCCGCTGACGACGACTTCGTAGGTTCCGCCGGCAAGGCGCCAGAGCATGTCTCCACCGGTCATCCACGCGTTTCTCCTGAGTTCCGCCGCGAGCGGGTCCCCGTCGGCGAGATCGCGGTGGACACCGCTCAGCATGAGGGATGCGATCGACCCGGCCGGTCCGAACTCCTGTTGGACCCGCGCCATCCCCCACCCAGTCCTCGGGGCGACGGGCACTTCCGAGAGCATGCCCCCGTTCGCCGCGCCCGGCTCGAGATCGAAGGTGCGTGCGCGCTCCTCTCCCGTCACCGCGCCGAGGATCGCGAGCGAGGTGCCCGAAGGCAGGCGTCCGGTCAGCTTCCCGGCGCCGAGGATCGTCGTTTCGCTAGGCACGTCGACGAAGTCGGCCGACACCGACCCGAGAGGCGGGCCGCCGATCCGCCGCGTGTAGAAGTAGTTGTTCTCGAAGCCCTCGAGCAGCGAGCTCCCCTCGGTGAAAAACGGCCTCCGCTCCGGGAAGAAGATCTCCGTGTCGGTCAGATTGATGACGGCCGGGTCCACCTCGACCTGGCCGAAGTCGGGAAAGAAGGTGGCGTCGAGTGTGAGATTCGGCCCGAGGCCGAGCTTCACGTCTGCACCGGAGCTGCCCTCGAGGTTCAGCTTGTCGACGAAGGGGTCCCTGGCGTCGCGGTTGGCCGAGAGGGTGGAGCCGCCCGCAACGAAGGGGAGGATCTCGAGTCTCTGCGCCTGGTCGACCGATACGATTCCGCGTAGCGAGCCAAACCTCGATGACCACGCATCCTCGGTCCTCGGAACCGCCACCCAGTAGTTGTCCTCGTTCTTGAGCGGGATCCACCGGTGCACGTTCAGCCCCCAGACCAGCTCGGAGCTTTCGTTGAACCGGAGCTGCTCGAACGGAATCCACATCTCGGCTGTCCATCCCGAGTCGTCCATCACAGTCCGGGCCTCCCACACGGGATTGAACCGGGGATCGATGTCAGCCTCGCTGTCCGAGAGGTGCTGGTGATCGATCCGTACACCCGAGGCGGTGACGCCGAAGCTGTACGCTGTGCGGCGGTCGAGAAAGGTATCGAGCGATATGAGGATGTATTCGGCCAGCTCGGGCCGCCCGCTGACGTTCGGCCGACTGAAGAATCCGCCGCTGCCGCGCGCCGCCCTCGTCGGACTGTAAGGGGAATCGCGCCGCCCAAGCGGAGCCTGGATGCCGTCCCGGCCGCGGCTGCTTCCCATGCGCGCTCCGACGTAGAGGCCGCTGTCGTCGTAGACGAAACGGATCTCGGTCTCTTCGGTGGGGTCCGCGCCCTCGACCGGCTCCTTCTGTATGAAGTCGCGGATCGGATGGGTGCGGCTCCAGATCGTCTCATCGAGCCGGCCGTCCACCTGAATCTCGTTCGACGCCGCACGGAGCGCGGTCGCCTCCTTGCCGAAGCGCCCGGGGATCTGGGCCTCGGTTCGGACGGGACCTGCGAAGAAGAGGATCGGAAGGAGAATGGCGGGAGGGAGGCGGACCACCCGCGCCGTCGAGAGGAAGGTCAAGGCGGTCCCGAGCGGAGGGTCATCATCGCTTCCGTACTCTCGCGGCGCGTCGGGCCGGGACGTCTCCCGGGCCGCGAGGCCGGTCGAGGGGCCAGGATGCAGGTTGCCTACTCTTACGGCCTCCGGACGTTCCGGCTGGCCGCGGCGGCCAAGTGGTCCCGGCCGGGTTTGCGGGCGGGCCGGTGGAGCTTACGATCCCACCGTTCGGCGTGAGCCCGGCAGCCGGTCCCGGCCGGCCGCACGCGCGGGGGACCCTACGACCAGAGGTAAAACGAATGAGCGAACTCTCCCGGATGAAATGCGAAGCCTGCCGACGTGGCGCCCCCACGGTCACCGAGGAGGAGGCCAGGGAGCTCGGCGCCGCAGTGCCCGACTGGAGGATCGTGGATCGGGACGGGATCCCGACGCTGGAGCGGACATTCGATTTCCCGGACTTTGTCGGGGCGCTGGCCTTCACGAATGCGGTGGGAGCGGCGGCGGAAGAGGAAGGGCACCACCCAGCGCTCCTGACGGAGTGGGGGCGGGTGACCGTCTCTTGGTGGACGCACAAGATCAGGGGGCTCCACCAGAACGACTTCATCATGGCCGCAAAAACCGACGAGGTCGCTTCCGGGGCGTGAGCCGCGCCTCCGGTTGCCCCCGCGCTTCGGGTGCGTGCTGTCGCGCCGCCGTCCTCCGGTCAGTTGCCCTGGAGGCGCTCCCCGGAGGGGATGAGACGGGCTGTCCGGAACGACGGAAGACGGTAGACGGTCGTATCTCCGCGGGCGGTCACCCAGCGGTCGCCTTCGCCTTCGCCCAGGGTGAGAACGGCGAGCGTGTCGCCCGCGCCGTCGAGCGCGGTCAGAGAGAGTTCCGCCGGCGCGTCGAACATCTCGTTGTCCGCTTCAGCGAACCCGTTTGCCCGCACGACCGCTAGCTCCTCGAGGATCGCCCGGACCGCGCCCGGGTCCGCCGCGGCTCCGCTCGCCACGGTCCACGCAGAGTCACCCCGCGAAACCGTGTGGGCGCCGTCCTCGGCCGTGAGCTCGATGCGCGCGACTGCGGCCGTGTCGATGATCACGACGCGGCGGTCGCGCCAGTCGGCCAGGGCGCGCCCCACGTGGGCGTTGAAGTTGCTGCTCAGCACGTAGGTCTCGTCGTTTCCGGGCCTGCGGACGAAGGAGGTGCCGGCCGAGGTGCCGGCATCGCCCACGAGGAGGGTGCGGCTCTCGCCGTCGAGTTCGAATGTCATGCTGTGTGCCGATCCCTCGGCGAGCCCCATCCGGGCGTGGTTCTCGGGGTTCCGGGAGACAAGTCCGCTGATGGACGCGTCCTCGATGGAATCCCAGAATCTCGCGACCGTTCCGGAGTCGGCGCGGAGCCCGTCGATCGTCCAGCTGCTCCCCTCCCTCGCGATCACCCGCTCGCCGTCCTCTCCGTCGAGGCGGACCTCGCTGACCGTCACCCGGTTCAGGCGATCGAAGAAATCCGTCCACTCGCCGGCCGGTTCGCTGTCCCCCCCCCTCCCGGACCCGGACCCCAAGAGGGCGATCGCAAGCCAGAGGCCGAGGAGGGCCCCGGCTGCGCCGAGAAGTCTCGTCAGAGTCCTGGTGCTCATGACTGAATGACCTCCTTCCACTTTGCTTCCGCCCGCCTGCGCCTCCCGGTCACGCGGAAGACCCCGAAGACGACGAAGAGGAGGGGGAGTCCCGCCAGATTTCCCCAGCGGAGAAGGTCGCGCGTCGTCTCGGAGGTGAAGACAAGCGCGGGCGGCGTCCGGTCCTTCGAGCGGATCCGGATGAGGGCCTCGTCCTGGGCGAGCCAGTCGATGGCGTTCGCGAGGAAGGTCACGTTCTGCGGGTTCGACTGGATGAACTCGAGGTCGGAGAAGGTTGCATCGCTAACAACGATCACCCGGCCCTGCCCAGGGCCTGCCTGTCCGGTCTCGGCCTCCGCCGGTCCTTCGAGCGCGAGGGCGACAACGTGTACCCCGAGCTCCTCGGCGGGCCGCTCCCACTCCTGCTGGGGGAAGAGGGGACCGGTCGCCTCGTGGACGGCGCCGGCGTCGGTCGTCACAAAGAGGGGCACTACTCCGGTCGTGTCCGCGATTCCGAGCGCACCCGCCCATCCGAGACTGAGCGCTGAGAGACCGCGTGTCGTGATGTGGTCGCCGGCCGGGAGGGCAATCGGCCAGGGTGGGTACGGGGCGATCACGTTGAACATCCCCTGCTGGCCGACGGACACCCGTTCGGCCGAGGCGAGGTCAATGACGAGCCCATCCTGGATCTCCACGCCGTGGCGCTCGAGAAAGGGCTCAAGCCCCGTGGTGACGGGGATCGGCGTGAGCATCTCCGGCTCCAGCTCGATTGGGTCGAGCAGGAGGAGGGCGGCGCCGCCTTCCGCGATGAACGCCTCTATGCGGGAGACGGACAGGCTGTCGAGGCGCAGCGTGGGTCCGGCGACGACGAGCACGGCCACCGAGTCGGGATCGGGCGCGGCGACAGAATCGGTGGAGAGGTCGGAGGTGGCAAAGTCGTAGCGGTCCCCGAGCATCTCGGCGAGCCCCGGGAGCTGGACGGACGACCTCGCGCCCGCGGAGATCACGAACGAGACGGTCTCCCGCGTTTCGGCCGTCATCGACGCGATCGTGGAGGCGAGCTGGAACTCGAGGTCGTCGGTCCGCTGGATCGTGGGGAAGACCTCCTGTTCCTGGGCGTAGGTCACCGCGAGTCCGTAGTAGCCCCGCCGGACCTCGAACTCGTCATCACGCAGCACGTTGAACTCGAGAGGACCGATCCCGAACGACCGCGCGCGTTCCTCGGCGTCCTCGTCGTCGTCCGGGTTCAGCTCGGTGACGACGAGATCCCCGCCTCCCCGGCGCTCCATGTCGGAGAGGAGATCCCTCACGTCCCGCAACTGCAGCTGGACCTCAGGCGGGAGCTCACTCGAGGCGAAGAGGGTGATTTGGACGAGATCGTCGAGCCCGGCGAGGATCTCGCGCGTCCCGTCCGAGAGGGTGAACAGCCGTTCCCGCGTCAGGTCCAGGCGCCTGTGGATCTGCCCGCCGAGAAGATTGACGCCGAGCACGATCAGGGCGACGGCCGCGTTCCCGGCGCGGAGACGGACAGCGTCGCGCCGGACCGGCGAGAGCCGTGCCTGCGAGACGGACCCTATCGCGAGGAAGACGAAGAGCGCTGCGGTGGTTAGGAAGTAGATCACGTCCCGCAGGTCCGCGACGCCGCGTGCAACGTTCTCGAAGTGGCTGACCACCGAGAGACGGGAGACGATCGTCCCGATCAGCGGGGGCATCCCGAGCTGGATGCCGGGCAGTCCGGCGAGGAAGAGGACGAACCCGATCACCGCCGCCACGATGAAGGCCGTGATCTGGTTGCGGGTGATGCTCGACGCCCAGACCCCGATCGCGGTGAGCTGGCCCGCGAGGAGAGTCGCGCCGAGGTACTGCGCGGCGATGATTCCCGGATCAGCCTCCGAGACGAAGAGCACCCCCACCGCGGTCGGGAGCGTGCCGGCGAGAACGACCAGCACGAACGCCCAGCTTCCGAGGAACTTGCCGATGACCAGCTCCGCCTCGCCCAGCGGCTGCGCGAGGAGCCAGTCGAGCGTCCGGAGACGCCGTTCCTCGGCCAGGCTTCGCATCGTGATCGCCGGGATCAGGACGGCGAAGAGGATCGGGAGGAGGTCGAAGAGCGGCCGCAGGCTCGCGAGTCCCATCGCATACATGTTCCGGAACGCGAGGTAGAGCGAGACGCCCAGAAAGGCGACGGCCAACACATACGCCGTCGGGTGGTCGACGAGGCTTCGCAGTTCGCGCTTCGCCACGGTCACGATGGATCCGGTCATGCGGCTGCCTCCTCCTCTGCCGCCTCTTCCCCGCTCTCCTGGGTGAGGTCGTGGAATACCTGCTCCAGGCTGACCCGCTCGCGGTGGAGCTCCCAGAGCGTCCATCCCCTCTCCTTGGCCAGCGAGAAGATCGTGGGCCGGAGTTCGTTTTCACCGGACACCTCGAGCGAGATGCGGACCCGGCCGTCCACCGCCTCGGCGCTGTGCCCGAGCACTCCGTCCAGGTCCACAAGCGCCGCCGCCACCTCCCCTCCCTCTCCCTCTCCCTCGACCTCGACGACGTACTGGGCGGCGCCGGTCCGTCGGGCCAGGAGATCCTGCACGCTCCCGTCCGCAGCGAGCCGGCCCCGATTCAGGATGAGCAGACGGGAACAGGTGGCCTCGACCTCCTGCATGACGTGTGTGCTGAGAAGGATCGTCCGTTCGCGCCCGAGGTCCACGACCAGCCGTCGAATGTCGACTCGCTGGTTGGGGTCGAGCCCTTCGGTCGGCTCATCGAGCACGAGGATCTCTGGCCGGTGCAGGATCGCGGCCGCCAGCCCGACACGCTGCCGAAACCCCTTCGAGAGCTCCCCGACCGGGCGGAAGAAGACGTCCTCGATGCCCGTCTCCTCGACGGCGTCCGCGATCCCGGAGCGCGATTCAGGCCCGGAAAGGCCGTGCAGGTCGCAGACGTAGGCGAGGTGTTCGCTCACGATCATGTCGTCATAGAGCGGGTTCGCTTCCGGGAGGTAGCCCACACGCCGCTTGGCGGCCGTCAGGTCGGCCGAGATCGGCGCACCATCGAATTGGACGGTTCCCTCGTCGGGCTGGAGCGTGCCCGTGAGCATTTTCATGGTCGTTGTCTTCCCGGCGCCGTTCGGGCCAAGCAAGCCGACCACCTCGCCCCGCCGGACCTCGAAGCTCAGGCCATCGACGGCGACGACCGGGCCGAACCGCTTTCGCACTGCTTCAACGAAGATCACCGGATGCTCCTACAAACGACAAAATCCCGAGCCGAGCCGACGCGCTCGACGCGGGATCAGCAAGACCGACCCTGCCGGAATCGACACGGACACATCGAGCGAACACCTGACGTTTCGCCCCCTTTGCGGCGGCGGCCCATACTGTATCACGTGCGCTGGATCGTGTCTAGGCCGTCGGGGGTCGGATCCGGGCGGGCAACGGAGGGGGATATCTTCCCCCCGGCAGGGTCGCGAGCGGCGACCGCCGGGTCCGCTGGCCGGAGCGGCCCCAGCGGAGCGGGTCCGGGTTCCGTATGCCCGGCGCGAACCCCGACCGCAACCCGATGTCGCGGACAGGGATGCACGGATCTCCTACGGTCCCGGGTCGAGAGCGAACTCGACGGCCTCGACGCCCGGGACGGCACGCACCACAGCGCCGAGGCTCTGCTGCACGGTCCCGATGCCCCCGGGAGTGCGAAGCCCTCCGCAGTCGTCGCACGTGAGCGAGCCGGTGATCGTCACGACGCCGGCCGCGACCTCGACCTCGAAGCCGGCGGGGAGGTCGGATGCGGTCGCGAGCGCGGCTTCGACCCGGACCGCGAGTTCCTCGTCGGACGGTCCGTCCGGCGTGCAGCCGGAGCCTGCCCCTCCCAGGGCGAAGACCAGGGCGAGCCCGAGAGCGTGCAAGGAGCGCGTGCTCACCTGTCCCCCCCGTCCGGTGGGTCCGCGAACCGGACGTGCCCCCCCCGGGCACGGCATTCATCGAGCATGGCGTGCACCTCGTCGTGGAGCCTTCCCGGCATAAGCCACTCGCTACCGTGCACGCGTACGAGGTGCGCATGCCGGGTGTCGTGTCTGAGTCCGGCGAAGAGTTCGTCGAGGCCCGGCCGGTCCAGCCTCGCGGGTGGCTCCCCCCCGATCCAGGGGTCCGACTCCGCCGCCTCCACCCCACCTGCGGCTACCCCGCGCATGGCGTCGGTGTAGCGCACATAGAGCTGCTCGCAGAAGAGCTCGACCACGCGCTGCCGCCCCTGCGTGCGGAGACGGAGGAAGTCGCGGCGGTTCAGGGTGCGCGGGGACTCCGGGCCGGGCCGGTTGGGCATCGGGGAATGGTCCGCGTCACGCCGGAACCAGGAGCCCGAGGATCGTGCGCTCGACCACGGTGCGGGCTAGGGGGACTTTGTAGGCGTTTCCGGAGAGGGGAACGGCGCCGAGTACGGCAGCGGCCCCCGCCTCGCTGGCCAGCTCCGTTGTGACGCGCTCGCCTTCAAGCAGGGCCTCCGCCGCTTCCGCCCGCCAGGGTACCGGTGCGACGCCCCCTAGCACGATCCGGGCCGACTCGCAGATGTCGTCCCGGAGCTCGAGGACCACGGCGGCGCTCACGACCGCATGCGTCCAGGCGTTGCGGTCCATGACCTTGTGGAAGGCGCTCCTGGTTCCGGTGGGGGGACGGGGGATGCGCACCGCGGCGAGCACTTCGTCGTCGGCCAGCAGATTCTCGCGTTCGGGGTCCGCGCTCGGGAGGACGAAGAAGTCCGGCGTCGCGAGTGCCCGCTCCCCGGTGGGACCGTGGGCCTCGAAGACGGCGCCGAAGGCCGCGAGCGCCGTCGCCAGATCCGAGGGATGGACGATGAAGCTTGGTCTACCGCCGAGAATGGCGTGGAGTCCGTTCTCGCCGGTGATCGAATAGCACTGGCTGCCCCCCGCCTTGTAGCAGGGGAAGCCGTTGCGGTAGTACCAGCACCAGGGCCGCTGCATGATGTTTCCGGCGACGGTGCCTGCATTGCGGATCTGGGGTGTCGCGACGCTCCTAGCCGCTTCCGCGAGCGCGGTGAGCTCCTCGCCGATGAGGGGATCGCCGGCCAGCGTCCGGACCGTGGTGAGCCCGCCCACCCGGATCTCGCCCTCCTCCTCGCCGATCCCGGAGAGATCCTCCAGGCCCCTCAGGCTGACGAGGATGTCCGGCACGCCCTGCCCTGGCCTGTTTGCGATCCGGTCCTTGACGAGCTGGAGGAGATCGGTTCCCCCGCCCGCGAAGGAGACGGACTGTCCGCCGTCGAGCGCCTCGCGCGCGAGCAGCACGGCCTCCTCGAGCGTGCGCGCATCCCGGTTCGCGAAGGTCTTCATGCGAGTGCCCCCGCGATCCTCGCGCGCGTGATGGGCAGGTCCCTGAAGCGGTGGCCGGTGGCGTTGAACACCGCGTTCGCGACGGCCGCCGGCGCTATGATGATCCCCGCCTCTCCGACGGTCTTGGCCCCGTAGGGGCCGTAGCCGTCATCCGTCTCGATGAAGGTCACCTCGATCTCGGGGATATCGAGGTGCGTGAGGTGCCGCGCACCGTAGTAGCCGGCCGTGAGCGGCTGCCCGTTCCTCCCGTCGTAGAGGAGGTCCTCGTGGAGTGCCTGCCCCACGCCTTGGAGGATGGCGCCGCGGATCTGGTCGCGGGCGGGAAGGGGATTCAGGATCCGGCCCGATTCGTGGACGGCCACATACCTGGTGATCTCGACGTGACCGAGCGGTGCGTCCACCTCGACTTCGACAAAGTGGGCGCCGAAACACATGCGGCGTCTCCCCTCCGTGCTCGGCGTGGGCGTCGCCGACGCGATCCGGACGTCGGTGCCGCGGGGGAGGCCCTCTTCGGCGATCTGCCGCCTGAGGTCGCGTGCCGCCTCGACCACGGCGTAGCCGGTCATCGTGGTCGTCCGGCTTCCGGACTCGCCCACGGAGTACGGGCACCGGTCCGTGTCACCCCATACGACGTCGACCTGTGAGAGGGGTACGCCGAGTTCCTCGGCCGCGATCAGAGCCATCGTCGTCTTTGCCCCCGGCCCGATGTCGGTGACCCCGACGAAGAGGGTATAGCGCTCCGCGGAATCGACCCTGAGGATCGCGCTGCTCGGCCCGACGCCGGAGCGGAACATCATGAAGGCGAATCCGGCCCCGCGCTTGACGGGTCCGGAATCGGACCCCGGGGCGGCCTGCCGACGCGCGCTCCAGTCGAAGAGGTCGGCGCCCGTCCCGATGCACTCGTCGAGGGTGTAGTTCGTGAACCGCACCTCGTCGGTCGGACGCTGCATGTTCTTCAACGCGAATTCGACCGGATCGATGCCGATCCGGTAGGCGATGTCGTCCATCATCGACTGCAGCGCGAAGTAGCCCTGGGGGTCGGAGGGTGCCCGAAAGTTGCCGGATACCATCCGGTTCGTGTGGACGGGCCGGACCGCCCGCTCCACATTCGGGCATCCGTATGCGTCGAGCCCGCCGATCCCCCCCGAGCGCCTTAGGTAGGGACCCATACCGCTCAGGGCATCGAGCCTGATCGCCGTCACGGTGCCGTCGCGCCCGACGCCCACCCTGAAGTCCTGGACGGTGTGCCAGCGGCCGTGCGTGCCCAGCCAGTCGTCCTTTCGCGAGAGTTCGAGGAGGACGGGTGCGCCCGCTTCCCGGGCGAGCATCGCGGCGATGAGATCGAAGTAGTAGCTCCCGTTCTTGTCGCCGAAGCCGCCGCCCATGTACTTGCAGATCACCTGGACCTGGTGGTCGGCGATCCCCAGGTCACGCGCATTGTCGTGGCGGCAGTTCGAGATTCCCTGCGTCGGGGTGTGGAGGATGAGCTTCTCCCCCTCCCAGTGGGCGAGCGCGCTCCTCGGCTCCATCTGCGCGTCGTGGACGAACGCCGTGGTGTAGCGGTCCTCGAAGATCTCGTCGGCGGCCGCGAATCCGGCCTCGATATCACCCCGGCTGAGCGTCATCGGGCGGGGCTCGTTCTCGAAGTCGAGCGCAAGATTGCCCTCGGGCCAGATCCTCGGTGCGCCGTCTTCCAGCGCCTCCTCGGGGTCGAGGACGAAGGGCAGCTCCTCGTAGTCGATCCGGATGAGCCCGAGCGCCTCCTCTGCCGTATGGCGGTCGACAGCGGCGACGGCGGCGACCGGCTGGCCCACGAACTTGACCGGATTATCAAACATGTGGCGGCGGTGGACGGTGATGTCCTTTAGACCGTCGTTGTACTGCCTCCCGCCCGCGATCGACCCGGAGCCGTAGACGACGCCCGGGTGCGTCTCATAGGTGATCACGGCCCGAACGCCCTCGAGGGCCTCCGCCTGGGAGACGTCTATGCTCCGCATCCGTGCGTGCGGATGCGGGCTCCGGAGCACCCGTGCGTAGAGCATCCCCGGCAGGCGCAGGTCGCGGGTATATGTGGCCCGCCCGGTGACCCGCTCGAACGCGTCGATGCGTGGGACGTCGTGGCCCACGGTCGCCGTGGGCGACATCTGCTCCGCGCTCTGCCGCCGCATCAGGCCTGATCCTCCGCCGTGCGGGCTCCCGCCGCAGCCAGGACGGCCTCGACGATCGCGTTGTAGTTCGAGCAGCGGCAGAGGTTGCCGGCGAGCGCTTCGCGCACCTCGCGGGCCGTGGGATCAGGATTGCGTTCGAGGAGTGCCGTTGCGGACATGAGCTGCCCCGGAGTGCAGAAACCGCATTGGGGAGCGTTGTGCTCCATGAAGGCCTGCTGCAGCGCGGACGGACGGCCGTCCCGCTCGAGTCCTTCCACCGTCACGACCGTGCGGCCGTTCGCCCAGGCGGCGAGCGTACTGCAGGAGTATACGGGTTCCCCGTCGAGGAGAACCGTGCACGCCCCGCACTCGCCGCGGTTGCATCCGAGCTTCGGACCGGTGAGCCCGAGATGGTCGCGAAGGAGCTCGTTGAGCGTCCACCGGTCCTCGGCCTCAAGCTCGTGCTCCCGGCCGTTGACGGTGAGCCGGATCCGAGTGGCCGGCGCGCCGCCCTGGGGCTGCACCTGCGCCACTGCCGGGGGGGGCAGTACCGGAGCTGGCCGGGTGGCAGCCGGCACGGCCGCTGCTGCCACGAGGGCGGTCCCACTGCTCTCGAGGAACTCCCTCCGGGAAATCCCGCTGCCGGGATCCTCTTCTGTCCTGCCGTCCGGGGGACGGTCGAGCTTGGCGGTCACGTCTCCGAATTCTCCCGGTTCCGGTGTCCGGCGAGCCCTCCGTCCCGGCTCCCTCCTCTCCCCCTCCGTTCGCGGCCGGGACGGTCCTCCGCTCCCCGTCCACGAATCATGGTATTATATCCGGCACGTCCCGGGCGGCGCAAAGACGGCCGCGGACGCCCCCCACCCCGAGTGTTAGCAGAAGGAGCCATGAACACAGACGATCTCCATTCCGGGGCGAGCCACCTCGAATGCTCGGCAACCGGCGTCACCTCGGGGAGCGAGGTGCTCCGGGGGCTCTCGGCTGCGGGGATGCCGCTTCTTGCCAGGTACGACCTTGGCCGCATCGGGAGCCACTTCCTTCCCGGCCGTCTCGCCGGACGGCGTGCGGACCTCTGGCGCTACGCGGAGGTCCTCCCGGTCCGCGATCCGCGGGCGGTCATAAGTCTCGGAGAGGGCTGGACGCCGCTCATCGCCGCGCCCCGGATCGCCGTGCGCCTCGGCGTCTCCCGACTGTGGATCAAGGATGAGGGGCAGAACCCGACGGGGACCTTCAAGGCCCGGGGTCTCGCCCTCGCCGTCTCGCGCGCCCTCGAACTCGGGGCTAGGGAACTCGCAATTCCCACAGCGGGGAATGCGGGAGGCGCGGCTGCCGCCTACGGGGCTGCCGCCGGTCTCCCCGTCCACGTCGTGGTTCCCTCCGACACGCCCGAGCCGATCCTCGGGGAGATCGAGGCGCTCGGGGCGGACGTCGAGCGTGTGGACGGGTTCATCACGGACTGCGGGGCCATCGTGCGTGAGCGCGCGGCCGCAGATGGATGGTTCGACCTCTCGACGCTAAGGGAGCCGTACCGGATCGAGGGGAAGAAGACGATGGGCTACGAGCTCTTCGAGCAGCTGGGTGGCCGGCTTCCCGACGCGATCGTCTACCCGACCGGAGGGGGCACCGGGCTGATCGGGATGTGGAAGGCCTTCCAGGAGATGGAGGGGCTCGGGTGGATCGGTCCCGAGCGCCCGAGGATGTACTCCGTCCAGGCGTCGGGATGCGCGCCCATCGTCGAGGCGTGGGAGGCGGGCCGGTCCCGCGCGGAGGCTTGGCGTCCGGCCGAGACGTACGCAGCGGGCCTCCGCGTGCCGGCTGCGATCGGCGACTTTCTGATCCTCGGGGCGCTCGCGGAGTCCGGAGGGGCCGCTGTCGCGGTTCCGGACCCGGCAATGGCGGAGTGGGTGCGGTTGATCGGGGCGGAGACGGGCATCTTCGCTTCACCCGAGGGGGGGGCGACGGCCGCAGCCGCCGCTGTCCTAGCCGGGACGGGCCGGATCACCCCCGAAGACGAGGTCGTCCTCTTCAACACGGGGAGCGGGCTCAAGTACGTGGGTTCGCGCCCTCTCGGCTGAGTTCCCCCCCTGCAGGCGCGCCGGTCCCTCTCTCGCCGGGGGCCGCGGCGAGCCCGGCGGCCTCCGCGAGGAGCCCGGGTTCGACGTTCCCTCCGCTCAGGATGACCCCCGCCGTCCCCCGGCCGGCACGGACCGCCGCAGCGAGCGCGGCGGCCCCGGACGGCTCGAGGACGATGCGCAGGTGGGACAGCGCGAAGGCCATCGCGCCCAGCAGCTCATCGTCGGTGACGGTCTCGATCCTTCCGACCAGCGCGCGGATGGTCGGCCAGACCCGCTCCCCTGGTGTCCGAACCGCAAGCCCGTCGGCGATCGTCGCCGGGGGCGGGACCGCGAGCCGGCGTCCGGCGGCGAGGCTCCGTCGGACATCGTCCCCGGAGGCCGGTTCGACCCCGATGATCTCGGGCGCGCCGAGCCCGGAGAGCGCGGCTGCGCATCCTGCGATGAGCCCGCCGCCCGAGACCGGACAGTAGAAGCGGTCGAAGGCCCCGCCGTCCTCCCAAAGCTCGAGCGCGGCGGTCCCTTGGCCCGCAGCGACCTCCGGATCGTCGTAGGGGGCGACGAGGGGAAGGCCGTCACGGAGTGAGATCTCGATGGCGGTCGCCTTCCGTTCCTCGCTGTCGGGGCCGACGGTGACGACCCGGGCTCCGTCGGCCTCGACGGCCCTCCGCTTGACGGAAGGTGCGTTCGACGGCATCACGACAATCGTCGGGATCCCGAGGACGCGCCCAGCGTGCGCCACGGCACGGGCGTGGTTGCCCGAGGAGTGCGCGACGACCCCCGGGCATCCGTCCGGCAGGGTGAGCATTCGATTGAAGGCGCCCCGGATCTTGAACGAGCCGACGGGTTGCAGGCTCTCGGCCTTCAGGCGGAGGAAGTGCCCGGACGCCCCGCTCCATGCGAGCACGGGGGTCCTTGCGACGTAGGGCGCGATGCGGCGCGCCGCCGTCCGGACGTCACCGAGGCCGATCACGCCCCGCTCTCAACACTTGGTGCCCGCGCCCGTGCGGGGGCCGCGGTTTCGGGTCACACCCGGTCATGGTCCTCGCGCCAGTCCGCAACGGCCCGCTTGATCTCGTCGGCGGAGAGGTCGTCGCCTGCCGCCCGCGCCGCGAGCTGCACGAACTCCCCGTCCGGGGCGAACCGCAGGGCGACCATCTGGCGCATGGAGAACCGGGGGTCGGGCAGCCGCCCCGTGAGCACGTAGTGCCGGAGGCGTTCCTCGGCCCGGATCGCGCGGTCCTGCGCCTTCAGCGCGAAGATGCGCGCGGCGACCGCGTTGGCGGTGACCACGACCGAGAGAGGTGTAGGGGTGTCCGGTTCCCGCCGGCCCGAGGAGGTTCGCGGCCGCGCCGGCAATGATCGCCAGCATCAGCGGGCAGAGCACGAAGTGATGGACCGGTGAGAACCGGCGGTGGCTGGAGTAGGTCTGCTTCATGGATGTCTCCGGACCTGGCGGACGGAAGGGGCGCTCATCCGTCCCGCCAGCGGAGAAGCCGGCGCTCGAGTCGCTCCGTGAGAAAGAAGAGAAGGAGGACAAGGCCCATGATGAGGAGCACGAGCGCGATGGTGAGCGCGGCGTTGTATGTGCTCTGTGCAAACTGCAGGAGGTAGCCGAGGCCGCGGCTCGACGCCACGAACTCCCCGACGACCGCCCCGGTAAAGGCGAATCCCACTGCGATCTTCAGGTTGCCCATGACCTGTGCGGTAACGGACGGCACGTAGACTTCGCGCACGAGCACTCCGCGTCCCCCGCCCAGTGTGCGCACCCGCTCGACGAGTCGCCTGTCTACCTCGCGGATGCCCCCGTAGACGGCGAAGAAGACGAGCACGGTCACGAGGATCAGGGCGAGCGCGACCTTGGATGCAAGGTCGATCCCGAGCCAGATCACGAAGAGCGGTGCCAGGATCACCCGCGGAATGGCGTTGAGGAGCATCATCACCGGCTCGAGGAGATCAGCCGCCACGGGCCAGAGCGCCGCGCCGAAACCGAGGGCGATCCCGAGCACGAGCCCGCCGGCGAGCCCGACCGAAGCCGCGAGGAGGGTGGCCTCCATGTGGCTCCAGAACTCCGTGTCGGTCATCAGTGCCGCGATCACCATCACGACCTCCGAGAGAGGTGGAGCGTAGAAGGGATCGAGCCAGCCGGCGCGCGAGGAGACCTCCCAGGCCCCGAGGCCCGCGGCGAAGGCTCCCGCCCGCCGCCAGTTCGACCGGCTCACGGCCGCTCCGCCCCACGCGTGACCCGCTCCGTGCGCGCTCCCCCGAGGTCGTCCCAGAGTTCCGCGAGGAGGGGCCCGAAGCGCGGATGCCGGCGAGTCTCGAGGACGTGCCGCGGCCGCTCGATCTCCACGTGCCGCTCGGCGCGGACGCGCGCCCGCGGCCCCTGGGAAAGGACGTAGACGACGTCGGAGAGGCTGATGGCCTCCTCCAGGTCGTGCGTGACGAGAAGCACGGTGAGCTTCTCCCTCTCCACCCATCCGAGCAGCTCCTCGGTGATCCGCATCCGGACGATCGCGTCCAGCGATGCGAAGGGTTCGTCCATCAGGAGGAGCCTGGGCCCGAGGGCAAGCACCTGTGCGATGGCGACCCGCTTCCGCTGTCCGCCCGAGAGCTGCGCCGGGTAGCGCTCGCAGAGCGCCGAGTCCAGCCGCATCCTCGCCACCCAGCCCCGGGCCGCCTCGGCTGCATCGCGAGCCGGCGCACCACGGATCCTGAGGCCGAGCGAGATGTTCTCCCCGACCGTCCGCCACGGGAGCAGCGCATCGTCTTGGAAGAGGAAGCCGACGTCGGAACTCTCGACACCCATCTCGATCTCTCCACGGGACGGCTCGAGTAGCCCGGTCAAAGCGCGAAGGACGCTTGTCTTGCCCGAACCCGAGGGGCCGAGGAGGGTGGCGAATTCACCAGCCTCGACATCGAGATCCACATTCTCGAGCACGGGTTCGTCCCCGTAGGCGACTGAAAGGCCGCGGACCCTGAGCACGGGAGCTGCGCCCGGCTACGCGCCGGCCGCCCCGGCGTCTAGCAGCGTCGCGAGATCGACGCTCCCCGGCTCGAGGAGCCCGGCGATCTCCTGGACCCGCACGACCCTGAGCGCGGCCTCGACGTCGATGGTCACCGCCTCGGGGTAGAGGGAGAGGCGGTAGCGCTCGACGATGCGCCTGAGTTCGGCAATGTCGCCGCCGGCGATCAGCGGATCGGGAAGGGCGGCGATGATCTCGTCGGGGGGGAGCGTCCTTGTATCGGCGAGGCCGGCGGAGAGGGCACGTGCCACGGCGTGGATCTCGGCCCGCCGCGCGTCCCGCTCGCTCGCGCGCACCGAGACGCCCATGAATTCATACGGCCCGCCGAGCGCCGCCCGCGTCTGCTCGATCTCCATGAGGTTGACGAGCTCGCGCCCGCCCGCTGCGACGGTGAGCGAGAGCGCCGGCTCCTGGAGCATCCCGGCATCCACCTGCCCCAGCCGGAGCGCGTCGAAGAGGTTCGTGCCGATCGCGGCGAACCGAACGCTCTTCGGGTCGGCCCCCGCCTCGTCCAGGAGGTAGACGGAGAGGGCATGGTCTGCGTTGCCGAGTGCGGAGATCCCGACCGTGCGCCCCTCGAGATCCGCCACGCTGCTGATTTCCGCCGTCATCCCCGGGGCGACGGCGAGCGCGAAGAGCGGGAGCCGGCCCGTCGATGCCACCCTGCGGATCCCGGCGCCGTTGGCAGCGGCCTGCAGGGCGACATCGAAGGAAGTCCCCGCGTAGTCGACCGCACCGCCGACGAGCGCCTGCATCGCCTGATTCCCGCCGCGGGTATAGATCAGCTCGATCGCGAGTCCCTCGTCGGCGAAGTGACCACGGGCCCGGGCCACCTCGTAGGGGACCACGCAGAGGAGCTGGCCGCAGAACGCCAGGCGAAGGGGGGAGCCGTTGCCGGACGAGCGCGAGCAGGAGCTGACCCAGAGGACGCCCGCCGCGGCCAGGAGTCCCTTGAGGGCCGTGCGCCGGTCCAGCTCCGCGGCCGGCTCACCGAATGCCCACCCGGATGCCTGCCGGGGACCGGCTGCCCTTCGCACTCCGGCGAGTTCAGGATTCGTCGCTTCGCAGCAGCCCACGGCGTCTGGCCGATCCTCCCCTTGCGGGATCCTTATTGCCGCGCCCGCCATGCCCGGGTACGCGGGGCCACGGGTGTCAGGCGCGATACCCGCCGCGGCTCGTGCGCCCGGTCGGCCCCGGGCCCGGATCCCAGTCGCGTCCTGGGATCTTCAGGGCGCTGCCGCCACCGGTGTGACAGCAGCCTGGTCACGGTCACCCGTGCGGATCCGGTGCACCTGCTCCACGGGGATCACGAAGATCTTTCCATCGCCGACGTCCCCGGTCTTCGCGGCCGCCTTGATGGCCTCGACCGTGACGTCCACGAAACCCACTGAGACTCCGATGTCGAGCATCACCTTCTCGCTGAGCTCCATCATGACCGTCGTTCCCCGGTAGGTTGCCACCGGGCTCGTCTCGCCGCCATGTCCCTGCACCCGGGAGACGGTGATCCCTCTCACCTCGGCTTGGTAGAGTGCCTTGAGCACGTCGTTCAGCCGCTCGGGTCGGATGATTGCCTTGATCAGTTTCATGGGCGTGTCCCCGTTCTCGGTGTCAGTCCGCGTGACCGTGTGCTGGCGCGGAGTGCGTCACCGTCACGCGTCACCGTTGCCGTTGATCTCGCTGTCGAGCAGGAGGAGGGCGCCGTCTCCGCGCGCGTACGCCTCCTCGCCGTGATTCACGATGTCCATCCCGCGCCCCTCTTCCTTGAGCGAGGGGCGGAGCGGACGCACCACCGAAATCGCCTTGAGAAGCACGAGGGTGATGATCGCCGAATAGGCGAAGACCGCGACGACGGAGACCACCTGGGGGACGAGCTGCCCGGGACTACCCGTGAGGAGCCCGTCGACGGATCCGTTCACCGCCGCGTCGGCAAAGACCCCGGTCAGGATCGCGCCCGTCATCCCGCCCACTCCGTGGGCCGCAACGACGTCGAGCGAGTCGTCAAGAGCGGTCCGCGGCCGCCACTGCAGCATGAAATAGCTCGGCACCGCGGCGACTCCTCCGATGATGAGAGCCGACATGGGGGAGACGAATCCGGCGGCCGGGGTGACGGCCACGAGCCCGACCACGATCGCCGTGGCGATCCCGACACCGGTCACCGTGCCGGAGCGGTAGTGGTCTAGAAGTGCCCATACGACGAGCGTGCCGGCTGGCGCGAGAAGCGTGTTTACCGAGGCGAGCGCGGCGATCCCGTCGGCCGCGAGTGCGCTCCCCCCATTGAAGCCGAACCACCCGAACCAGAGGAGTCCGGCGCCGATGAGCACGAAGGGCACGCTGTGGGGGAGAATCGCCTCCCGCCCGTACGTGTTCCGCTTGCCGAGAACAAGCGCCGCGGCGAAGGCGGCCGCGCCGGCGTTGACGTGCACGACGGCGCCCCCGGCGAAGTCGAGTGCTCCCATGCCCGAGAGCCATCCTCCCCCCCACACCCAGTGGGCCACGGGCGCATACACTGCGAGTCCCCATAGCACGATGAAGGCTACGTAGGGACCGAAGCGCATGCGACCGATGAGCGCGCCCGAGATCAGCGCAGCGGTAATGATCGCGAAGGTGCCTTGGAAACCCATGAAGAGGAGGTGCGGGATCGACCCGTTCGCCTCGAGGCCGACGCCGCGGAGGAAGGCCATCGAGAGATCCCCGGCGAGCGCGGAACCTTCGCCAAAAGCGAGCGAGTAGCCGGCCACGGCCCACGCGACGCCCACCGCCCCGAGCGCCACGAAGCTCATCATCATCGTGTTAAGCGCGTTTCGGGCGTTCACCAGGCCGCCGTAGAAGAGGGCGAGGCCCGGCGTCATGAGGAGTACCAGGCTCATGGACACGAGGAGCCAGCTCGTGTCCGCCCCGGAAATCCCGTCCTGGCCGGCGACTTGGTCGGCCGACCCAAAAAGCGACAGGACCGCGAGGACAAGCGCGGACACCATCTTCCCCTTCTCTCGCATCTGTTGCTCCTCCGGCCGTGAGGCACGCCGACGCGGCCGTTCAGGGTGGTGGGACCGTATGTGTCCGGTGCGGAGACGGGCGCGAGCGAGCCTGCGGTGGGCGGGTATCCGGCCTGATCCCTCCGGCCGTCCGGCTCGCCGGGCCCGTGCCCCCCGATAGCCCCGGACATCCTACCCGGCCATCTCCGCCGGGACAACAGGAGCTGGCCGCCGCGACGTCCGCCCGAGTGAAAGGTCCGCGTTAACCGGGCAGAGATGTCCTTAGTACAGATTGCCCCTGAGATCGCGGGAACGCCATCTGGGAGAGGAAAGAGTGGACTCTAGATCGAAGGAGTAGGGCCCGGCTTCCTGACTCGCGCACAGGGCCTTGCCTCGGTAGGTTGTTCTGCCCCTTTTCCGGTCGGTTACCCCCTGCGCGGGCGTGCGCCGGCCGGGCTGCTGGAAACCGGAGCTGGAGGTGTCGCGTGACGAGTCCCCGAGCGTCTACTGCATGGATCCTGGCCTTGGGCGGGATTCTCCCAGCCGTACTGTCGGCGCAGGAGCCGGCCGACCCCGCGCGCTTCGAGGAGACGATCGTCGCGTGGGAGGCCGAGGACAGGCTGAATCCGCCCCCCCCGAATGCGATCCTTATCACCGGCAGCTCGAGCATCACGCGGTGGAACCACGAGATGGAGGCCGATCTGGCTCCGCTCACGGTGATTCCGCGGGGCTTCGGGGGAAGCAGGATGGCCGACGTGCTCCACTACGTGGACCGCGTGATCATCGCCTATGGACCGAGGGCCGTGGTCATCTACGAGGGAGACAACGACACCTGGGCGGGGTTCTCCGCCGAGACGATCGTCGAGCAGTTCGAGGAGATCGCCGCCCGGATCCACGACGCACTCCCCGAGACACGGATCCATATCATGTCCGTCAAGCCGAGCGTCGCGCGATGGACGGTGTGGCCGGAGGCCCAGCGGACGAACCGGATGCTCCAGGCCATCGCCGCCCGGAACGATCTCATCCACTACCTCGATGCGGCGAGCCACATGCTCCAGCCGAACGGGGAGGTGATGACCGACATTTTCGTCGAGGACAACCTGCACCTGAACGAGAAGGGCACCGACATCTGGGCCGCCGCGATTCGCGAGGGGCTCATGCCGGTGGAACTCCGCTACGAGTCCACCGAGGGCGGTTGAGCGGAGAGCGCTGGCGCCGGTGGGCGGGTGACGGGACCTTAGGATAGACATGCGACCCCGGGAGGAGTCGACGATGACGAGCAGATTCTTGGCCGCGATACCTCTGGCCGTCCTGGCCCTTTCCCTCGCGCTCCCGGCCGGCGCCCAGCAGGGATTCACGCGCACGACCCCGGGAACGGTCCGGATCCTCCAGTCCAATTCCGGAGGCGACAACATTCACATCATCGATCCGGCCACGAACGAGATCGTCGGTGAGATCGACGGCGTTCCGCTCCCGCACGGGGTGAGCTACCACCCGGACGGAAGCGTCTACTACGCGAGCAACGAGTACGATCACACGGTCGACGTGATCTCGACCGAGACCCTCGAGGTGATCAAGCAGATCCCGCTCTCCGAGCGCCCGAACAACATCGGGATCACTCCGGACGGCTCGAAGCTCTATGTGGCGATCACCGGTGGCGGCGCGGGCGTGGACGTCATCGACACGGCCACGATGGAGAACGTGCGCTTCATCCCGACCGCCGGCGGCGTGCACAACGTCTTCGTCTCCCCCGACGGCCGGAGTGTGGTCGCCGGGATGATCGGCGCCCGGACGCTGAGCGTCATCGACACCTCGAGGGACGAGGTGGTCTGGTCGATCGAGGACATCGGGGGCGTGCGGCCCATGGAGTTCGACGTGAACCCTGACGGTTCCACCCGGCGCCTCTTCGTCGAGCTTTCCGGGTGGCACGGGTTCGTGGTCGTCGACTGGGAGGAGCGTCGCGTCGTCCGGTGGGTGGGGATCCCGAAGCTTCCCGCCAACGAGGTCGACAACGACGCGCTGCAGGGTTCGCCGAGCCACGGATTCGCGCGCACGGTTGACGGCCGGACGCTCTGGGTCGCGAGCAAACCGACGAACAGCGTCTATGCCTTTTCGCTGCCGGATCTCAGGCTCGAGTCCAGGGTCAGGGTCGGCCATCACCCGGACTGGCTCGTGACGACCCCTGACAGCCGCTACCTCTACGCCGCGAACGCCGGTTCGAACGATGTCTCGGTCGTCGATCGCGAGACAATGAGCGAGATCAAGCGCATCGCGGTGGGTCACACGCCCAAGCGGGCGCACACGGTCGTCCTCCCGCACTGATCGAACCCTTCCCCCCATCCGGCCGGGGCCGACAGCGCTGCCTGCCCACGGAAGTGCCGTGTCACGAGAGGAGTTGCACGAGATGAACGACCGCGGGAGATGGATCCGGATCGCGTCCGTGGCAGGAGCGGCGGCTGTCGCGCCCGTCTTTTTTCATGTGGCGGGCGGTGAGGCCGCGACACGGCCCGTAGCGCCGGAGGGCCCCGGCGCGCGGACGGCGCTCGTACCGAACGGCGTGGAGGAGGCCGTCCTCCGGCAGGACGTTCTCGACTTCGGTGCGTACCGCGAGGAGATCGAGCCGATCTTCTTGGCCGACCGTGGCGGCTATGGGCCCGGCCAGTCGGCGTGCGTGACCTGCCACGTGCGGTCGGGAACACCGCTTAAGCTCCAGCCCCTTCAGAGCGACGGGAGTGGGGGAGTGTACTGGACAGAGGCTCAGTCACGGATGAACTTCGCGACCGTCGCGCGCCTCGTCACACCGGGCGACCCCATGACGAGCCGGCTGCTCCGCGAGCCGCTCGCCATGGATGCCGGGGGGAGTCGGCTCCATGCGGGTGGGAAATTCTGGGATTCCATCGACGATCCGGAGTGGCGGACGATTGCCGCCTGGGTGAGTGCCGCCGAGCCCGCCGGGATGGCCGTGGCATCCGCGCCGGCACCCGACTTCGAGTTCTTCCGGAGTTGCGTCCAGCGCATCTTCCTCGATCGCGAGGACGAGACGGACCGGATGGAATGCGCGGCGTGCCACGGCGGTGGCGCGCGCGGCTTCGCCCAGGAGCTGCCGGAGGGGCGCGACTACTGGAACGAGGAAGAGTCCCGGGCGAACTATGGTCTCGTGATGGAATACGTCGAGCCGGGGTTCCCCCTCCGGAGCCGCTTCCTCACCCACCCCCTCGATCCCCACGCGGGTGGAGACAACTACCACAGCGGCGGCCGCCGCTGGTACTCGCAGGACGATCCGGAGTGGCAGATGCTCGCCGCCTGGGTCCGGGGCGAGCCGACGAGTTGCGCGGTGACGGACCGCTAGCCACGGAGGGGCAAGATCCCATGTCGAACATGCCCTTGAAGCTTTGCGGAACCCAGCTGCTTGCCCTGGCGCTCCTTGCCGGCACGGCCGTGACGACCCCGTCCGCGCTCGGTGCACAGGAGACCCGGACCACACAGTTAATGATCCGGGCTACGTCGCATGACGCAAAGATCATCGGGACCGGTGTGGGCGGCGTCCGAATCTCGGTATTCGACGCCCGCACGGGTTCGCTTCTGGCCCGCGGAATCCAGGAGGGCGGGACCGGGAGCACCCCGATGCTCGTACAGGAGCCACGGGTACGTGGCAAGTCGATCTACGACACGGATGGTGCCGCCGGCTTCCTCGCCGAGCTCGAGCTGGACGAACCGACCCAGGTCCGGATCGAGGCGGACGGGCCGCTCGGGACGCCGCACGCTTCGCAGAGGGTCACGAAGACTATGCTTCTCGTGCCCGGCCAGGACGTGCTCGGCGACGGGGTGATCCTCGTCCTCCAGGGATTCACCGTCGAGCTCCTTGAACCGCTCGGCGACCTGACGCGGGTGGCCGGAACCGAACTCCCGGTACAGGCCAGGGTGACGATGCTCTGCGGTTGCCCGACGGAGCCGGGCGGGATCTGGGACTCGAACGACTACAGGATCGAAGCCCGCGTCGTCCGGGACGGGACGGTGCTCGAGTCCGCCGCACTTGCCTTCTCCGGCGAGACAAGCATCTACACGGGCCGGATCTCCGTGCCGGCCGGGGAAGGGCTGACCCTGCAGATTCTGGCGATGGATCCGGGTAAGGGGAATTTTGGAATGGTGGAGCGGAGCTTCGACGAGGAGTACAGGGGCCAGAGCTCGGACTAGCAGCACGCACGCCGGCCCCGCATCCGGGGATGGATTGGAATTGAGGACTCTCGCCTTGCTGGCCGCCGCCTTGCTGGCGCTCGCGCGATCGGCGGCGGGGCAGACGGCCGATCCGTCCTACCTCGAGGAGGCGAACGGACTCGCCGCGGAGCCGCGGGTCGCCGAGGCGTTCCGCCTGCTGGAGGAACTCGACGGCTGGGCACTTGAGCGGACAATAGAGCTCACCGAAATCCCAGCGCCTCCCTTCATGGAGGAGGTCCGTGGCCGCCGCTACGGAGAGCTGCTCGCCGAAGTGGGTGCGGACTCCGTCTGGACGGATGCGGAGGGGAACGTTATCGCGTTGCGGCGCGGCCGTAGCGGAGAGCGGACGGTCGCCCTCAGCGGACACATGGACACGGTGTTTCCGCCGGAGACCGACGTCACGGTCACGCAGGTGGGCGACACCCTCTTCGCGCCGGGTGTGGGGGACGACACGCGCGGCCTCGTCCTGGTGCTTGCCGTCCTCAGGGTCCTAGAGGCGGCCGGGATCGAGACCGAGGACGATCTCCACTTCATCGGAACGGTCGGGGAGGAGGGACTCGGTGACCTCCGCGGGGTCAAGCACATCTACCGCCCGGGGGCGGACGGGCCGGACGAATGGATCTCCGTGGACGGGGGTGGCTTGGACCGGATTGTCTCGATGGGGCTCGGCTCGGTCCGGTACCGGGTCACCTTCGAGGGGACGGGCGGGCATTCTTGGGGCGCGTTCGGTATCGTCAATCCGGCGCACGCGCTCGGCCGTGCGATCCGCAACTTCCAGGTGGCCGCCGACCGCCTGACCCGGGACGGGCCGCCGACGAGCTACAATGTCGGACGCCTCGGCGGCGGGGCCTCAGTGAATGCGGTTCCCGCGGCGGCGTGGATGGAGGTCGACATGCGCTCGGAGAGCCCCGGGAACCTGGAGGAGATCGAGGGGCTCTTCCTGTCGGCTGTCGACACGGCCCTGACGGAGGAGAACGGGTTGCGCCGCCGGGGCCCGCCCCTTGCCGTCCGAACGGAACGGATCGGCTTTCGGCCCTCCGGGGAGACGGACCCCTCCACCCCGCTCGTCCAGAGGGCAATCGCGACGGCGGCCCTGTTTGGTGGCGAGGGCGAGCTCGCGCGCTCGTCGACGGACGCGAACACCCCCATCTCGCTCGGAGTCCCCGCCGTCACCATCGGGCGGGGCGGGATCGGTGCGAACAGCCACGGGCCGGGTGAGTACTGGGTCAATGTGGATGGGCACATCGCGATGCAGCGTGCCCTCCTCCTCCTCATCGCCTCCGCGGGGCTCGCCGACCCGCTTCCCTGACTGATCGCCATCGGGCCGGGCCTTGCCCCTCTCCCCTACCGACCCCGCGTCCGCTCGTACTCCTCGCGGAGCTGCGGAGCGAGGGGGTAGACGTCACGGAACCGGTACCGCTTCTCCTCGAGCAGGCGCTGCTGGAACTCCTCCATGGCCTCCGACTCCGCGGCAGCCGCAAGGACGTCGTCGACCAGTTCCGGTGGGAAGAAGAAGACGCCGCCGTCATCCCCGATCACGATATCGCCCGGGAGCACGGTCACGCTGCCGATGCGGACCGGCGCGTTGTATTCGATGCCGAGCCAAGAGGTGGTGTGCGGATCGGAGAAGCGGTGCAGGACCGGGAAACCCTCGAACCGGTCGTCCATGAGACCTGTCAGGTCCCGCATCCCGCCGTCGATCACGACGCCCGCCGCCCCGCGCATCTGGATCCCCATCGCGCCCATGTCGCCGAAGAGGTTGTGTCCGTCGGATCCCCCGAGCTCGGCGACCACGACATCGCCGGGGCTCGCCTCCTCGGAGGCGCGGCCGTAGTACCTCCGGTCCCAGTTGCCTTCCTCGGCCAGGGTCGTCGCGGCCCGGGTCAGATCGGGTCGCGGAGGGAGGAAGCGCATCGTGAGCGCGCGCCCCACGAGGCGTTCGCCGGGGCGCGTGCTCTCGAACCCCCGGGCGTAGTTCGTGCGGTACTCGCCCACGGCCGAGAAGATGACCTCCAGCGGGACGGACCGGAGCGCTTCGAGCTCCTCGTCCGTTACCTCCGGACGGGTCGGCGCAAGCACATCCATCACGGCGGAGTAGGAGGTCCGGTTCGCCCGGAAGCCATCCGGAGCCGGCACGTCGGGGGTGAACGCCTGGTCGTACGCCACCTGGGAGAGAACGACGGAAGGCAAGACCAGGAGCGTTGCGAGCGTGAGGAGAGGGATGCGGGTCATGGCGCCGTCTCCGAGTCAGGGATGCGAAAGGGCCGTGTGCGTCTCCCGGGGACGCTAGAGGCCCGGTGTGCGACGAGCAAGACTGGGGCAGCGGTGCATCTGCGGGATCGTGCATCGTGGACATGTCCGGGGTCCGGGCGAGATGCAAGTGTCCCCGCTCGGTCCATAGAGTTCGGCAGAGGCGGGAATCGGCCTGGGACAAGGGAGAATGGATGCGGTTCCGCGAGAGCGGGATCGGGTGCCGAAGCACGGGCGGTGGTACTCCGGCAGGGGAGACCGGGTACGGGGGCCGGCCATCCTGAGGCGGCACCTGCGGGCGGCCCCGGATCGGGCGCTCTCGAGGGGCGGCCCCAATGCAGGCGCTCATGGTCGCGGCGTGGCCGGTGCAGGCCTTCGTCGATGGCGCGGAAGAGATCGCGCCCGTCGTGTCGCTGCCGCGCCGCCCGGCGCTTCAGGGGCGAGCGAGAGGTGGACGACCCGTTCCGCCGCCCAGCGAACTCTTCCGGCCGCGAGCTCGGCCCGGGGCCTCCGCGGCGCTTGCTCCAAGGGGCGGATCGGCACAGGTTTGGCGCTTCGCACCACACTCCCTGCCGTCCTGCCGAGTCTCAATGCAGCGAACCCTGTCAGCTTGGAGAGCGGCCCTCCCGTGCCTGGCTGCGATCATTGTCGCCGCGGAGCCCCGAAGCGGGGAGGCACAGGCTCCGACGGAGGCGGATCGCGAACCTCCTGTCGCCCAGGCCAGGACCGGGACGGAATACCGGCATGCCGGTGCTCCGCGCGCGCGGGCGATTCGCGTGAACGGGGGGATCGCGCTCGACGGGGTGCTCGAAGAGGCGGCGTGGTCCTCGGCGCCCCCGATCGAGGACTTCATCCAGACCCTTCCCTTGGAAGGCGATCCCGTCTCGGAGCGCACGCAGGTCCGGATCGTCTACGACGACAACGCCGTCTACGTGGGGGCGCTCCTGGCCGACCGGAGCCCGGTGACGACGCGTCTGGCCCGGAGGGATGCCGGGCTCGGGGACTCCGATGTCTTGGTCGTTCTCTTCGACAGCTACCACGATCACGAGACGGCCTACCGGTTCTGGACGAATCCGTCCGGCGTGAAGGGTGACGCCATCGTGACAGGCAATGGGACCGGCCGGGGCGATGCCTCGTGGGATCCCGTCTGGGAGGTAGCCACACAAGTAACGGCCGTCGGGTGGACGGCAGAGATGCGGATCCCCTTCAGCCAGCTCCGCTTCAGCCCTGACCGGAGCCAGGTGTGGGGCGTCCAGATCGAGCGGAACATCAACCGGCTCCAGGAGAACTCCACCTTCCCCTTCACGCCGCTCCTCGAGCGCGCCGGCGTCTCGCGTTTCGCGCATCTCGACGGGATCGCGGACATCGAGCCGGGCCGCCGCCTCGAGCTCCTCCCCTACGCCGTGGCGAGGGGCGAGTACCTGCAGGTCGAGGCTCCCTCGGGGGTGGACTTCAGGAATCCGTACCGTACCGGGTCGGATTACGTCGGGAGCATCGGACTCGACCTCAAGTACCGTCTTTCCTCGAATCTCACGCTCGACGGGACGATCAACCCCGACTTCGGCCAGGTCGAACTCGATCCGTCCGTCATCAACCTCACCGCCTTCGAGACCCGGTACGCCGAGCGGCGCCCCTTCTTCGTGGAGGGGGCCGACATCTTCGGCTTCGGGGAGGCCGGGCCCATGGGAAGTGTGGGGCGCGGTCCCGAAGTGTTCTACTCGCGCCGGATCGGGCGTCCGCCCCGGGGTGTGGTACCCTCGGCGGCGGCCTTCGCCGACGTGCCGAGTGCGACGACGATCGCTGGTGCGGCGAAGATCACCGGGCGGTTCGGCAGCGGATGGTCACTCGGCATCCTGGAGGCGGTGACGGCCCGCGAGACGGCCGCCTACGTTGATGCGGGACAGTCGGGACACGAATTGACGGTCGAGCCGGCGGCGAATTACTTCGTGGGCCGGCTGAGACGGCAGATCCGCGGCGGGCAGACGCGGTTCGGTTTCATCGGCACGGCCGTCAACCGCGATGCATCGGGAAGCGCGCTCCTCGGAAGGCTCCATTCCTCGGCCTACGCCGGCGGGATCGACTTCGCGCACGAGTCGGCCGACCGCGTCTGGCTCTTCACCGGCGCACTTTCGGGAAGCCGCGTCCACGGCACGCCCGAGGCAATCCTCCGCACCCAGCGCGCCTCGACCCGCTACTACCAACGTCCGGACGCCACGCACCTCACCCTCGATCCTGATGCTACGTCTTTGTCCGGGCTCTATGCCATGGGCTACATCGGCAAGCAGGCCGGGACATTCACGATGCGAAACGGCTTCGCCTACATCAGCCCCGGGTACGAGGCCAACGATATCGGGTTCCACACGAACGCCGACCGGATCCTCTTTGACACGCACTACCAGTACAACCAGCTCGAGCCGGGGCGGTGGCTGCGGTCGTGGCGGTTCTACGGCGGGCCGGACACCGTCTGGAACACGGCCGGGGAGATGACGTTCATGAATGTGAACGGCCAGACGTCCGTCGAGTTCCTGAATTACTGGACCACCACGCTCCGGCTTCAGTACAACCCGTGGACCGAGGATGACCGGCTCACCCGGGGCGGGCCGATGGCCCGCTCACCGAGCCAGCTGTCCGGTCGCCTCAACCTAAACTCGGACAGCCGGCGGCCGCTCGTCGGCCGGGCCAACTACGGCTGGGGATCGGATGCGCGCGGCGGCTGGAACCGGCAGGTCCAGCTGACGCTGAGCGGCCGCTTCGACGAGATCCTGCAGGTCAACCTCGGGCCCAGGTACTCGTGGTCGCACTCCACGGCCCAGTACGTCACGGCCGTCGCCGCAACGGAACTCTCTCCGGCCCGGTACGTCTTCGCGGGGATCGACCAGTCCACGCTCTCCCTGGAGACGCGGGTCAATGTGACGTTCACCCCGGATCTCTCGCTCCAGCTCTATCTCGAGCCCTTCATCGCCACCGGTGACTACGGGGCGCTGAAGGAGTTTCTGGCGCCGGGCACCTTCGAATTCCTCGAGTACGGCGTCGACCGGGGCACGGTATCGCCGGTCGGGGCCGGTGCGGTCGAAGTGGACCCCGACGGATCCGGTCCGGCAACCGCCTTCGCGGTGTCCGATCGCGACTTCAGCTACCGAAGCCTGCTCGGCAACGCGGTCCTGCGCTGGGAATGGAGGTCGGGATCCACGTTCTTCTTCGTCTGGCAGCAGCGACGCATCAGTTCAATCGTGGGGCCGGGTCCCGGGAGTGGCCGGCCATGGGTGGGGCATTTCGACCTCGCGCGCGACGCGGGCGACATGTTCGAGGTGGCACCGGACAACATCTTCATGGTGAAGCTGAACTACTGGCTGAATCCGTGAGGTCTGCGGGAGCCCCCTACCGATCCCGGCCACGGGCCCGCGATCCGCGGCGGACCGGCTGACATCGTCATGGGGCGACCCCGGTCCGGGCGCACCTTCGACCGCTCGATCGTCGAGGGCCCGATCCACCATGCAGTGTGGAAACTGGCCTGGCCCACGATGCTGCAGAATGTGATCGGGGGCCTCCAGGGAATCGTCGACCACGCGATGGTCGGCAACTTCGTGGGCTACCAGGGGAATGCCGCGATCGGCGTCTCGTGGCAGATCTTCCTCGTTGTCGTGGTCTTCAACATGGCGCTCTTCACCGGCATGGGCGTGATGGTCGCGCGCTTTGCCGGCGCGAATGAGCCCGAGAAGGTGAACCGGACGGTCTATCAGGCGTTCCTGGCGGCGGCGGCGTTCGCCTTCATATTCCTCGCGCCCGTCGGATACTTCCTCGCTCCACACCTGCTGGAACTCGTGAACGCCACGGCCGAGGTCCGGGCCGAGGCGCTTCCCTACCTCAGGATCATGTTCGTCTTCAGCTTCGGGATGCTCATCTTCTTCATGGTCGGAGGGGCCCTCCGGTCGGCCGGCGACGCGAAGACGCCGCTTCGGCTCGGGATCGCGCTAACGGTCCTGAACCTCGTGCTGAACGTGATCTTCATCCGCGGGCTCGGACCGATCCCGGGCTTCGGGACGACAGGTGCCGCGATTGGAACGACGCTCGCCGGCGGGATGCTCGCCGTCTACGCGCTCCACCGGCTCTTCACGCACCGGTGGGTAATCGGGTTCGACCCGGAAGCCGGCCTCAAGCCCGACTTCGAGATCATCCGCTCGATCTTCCGGTTCGGGATCCCGGCGGGGATCCAGGGTGTGGCGATGAATATCGGCGGGGTGATCATGCTGGCCTTCGTGGGTTCGCTTGCGCTCAGCGGACAGGCCCAGGCCGCGTATTCCGTGGGCTACACGCAGGTCTTCTCCCTGATCACATGGACCTCCATCGGACTCATGGGAGCCGCGGCAGCGGTCGCGGGCCAGAACCTCGGGGCGGACCGGCCGGACCGCTCGATCCAGGGAGTCCATGTGGCCGCCTACATCGGACTGGCGGTTGCGGTTGTGGCGGGCACGCTCTTCCTGCTCGTGCCGAACGTTCTCCTCTCGATCTTCGGGATGGACGACTCGGCGGTCTACGAGCTGACGGTTGAGCTGCTGGCGTATCTCGCGGTGTCGGGGCTATTCGTGACCGTCGCCCTATCCTACACCGGGGGCCTGCAGGGTACGGGCGACACGAAGAGCCCGCTCTACATTTCCCTCGTCTCCCAGCTGCTCGTGCCCATCGGGATCTGTACCGTGCTCCAGCTCACGCGGGGCCTCGAGGCCCGGGACATCTGGCTAGCGATCGTGCTCGGCCACATCACCCGGGCCGTGCTGAGCATGTTGCGCTTCCGGCAGGCCAGGTGGCGGGACATCGAGGTGGAGATCGGCCCCGCGCGGGCCTGAGCCCTCGCCGGGGGCCCTCCATTCCTCGCCGATGGCCGCGAGGGGCCCACGCGCCGGACGGGCCCCTGATCGTCTTCCCGCCCGGTCCCTATTCCTCGGAGACGGCGAAACAGTAGAAGAGTCCGTCTCCTCCAGTGCCGCGCAGCGCTTCCTGGCTGCACCCCTGCGTCCCGTGGGCGGAGTTCCACGACGTCGGATTTGCCCCGCCGCCGGTGCGGTCGAAGTGGCCGACGAGAGCGCTTCCCTCCCCGCTGCTCGTCCAGTTGCGGCACGTCGTATCGTCGCTCCCCGGGGCGAGTGTCCCGTCGAGCAGAGCACCGGTCAGCACGTCGTGGCGGTTCGGGTTGTCTCCGCGCCCGAAGATGATGTTTCCCTGTTCGCTGAGCTGGGTTTCCTTGGTGAGATTGTTGTTCTCGCCGTGCAGGTCGTCGAGATCGCTGGCGATCATCACCCCTTCAAAGTTGTGCCACGGACCGGAGCCGATGCGGTCGCGTGCGTCGACCGCCGGCTGGCCACCGTTCGACTGCTGGCTCAGATAGGCCCTCCACGTCCGGTCACCCATTCCGACGGCAAAGGCAAGGTGGGCGCACCAGGCGTCGGCCCCGTCGAGGCCGCCCAGATCGGCTCCGTTGCCGGGACCCACGCTCGTCAGAAAGAAGTTCATCCGTGCGTCCTGAGCGGCTCCGTTGCCGGTAGCGAGGACGGCGAGCGTGACAGCGAAACCGAGAGCCGAAAGAATGCGCGTCATGAGTTCACCTTCTGGCAGGCTGCGGACGCGCCCGGCACCGGGCCTTCCGGCGGCGGCGCGGATCCGGAAACGGGTGGAATCGTAGCCCGGTATCCCTCCGGCGTCGAGACGTCCCGTCGCGTCCGCAGGTTGCGGCACGCGGCCCGGAGCTTCCCGGGTCCGGCGCTTCTCCGCAGGCTTGTGCCGGGTGGGGCGCCGGCGCATGATCAGGTAGCCGCGTGAGGCCGGGCCCATCCTGTCCTGCAGTGTCGACCGGCCCGGGGGCGCGGTTCGACATATCCGCCGCGCGATGGGCCCCGCCCTTCTATCCCGGCTCCTCCCCAGTGTCTGCCTCACTGAGGCCGCAACGGAACTCGCCGATGACAAAATCCGCCATGTCCCGCTGTCAGCTTCCTGCCGCTTGGCTGGCGGTCGTAATCCTGGGCGCCGGTCTCGCCGTCCCGGGCCGTCTCGGGGCGCAGCAGGTCCTCGCTCCGGTGCAGCCCTCCGACATCGGATTCTCTCCGGAGAGGCTGGACGAGGTGACCCGGCTGATGGCGGAGTTCGTCGAGGAGGGGAAGATCGCGGGGGCCGTCGGAGGGATCGCGCGTCGGGGACGGCTCGCGTACCTCGAAGCCGTTGGCTACCGGGAGCTCGAGACCCGGTCTCCGATGACCCCAAACTCGCTCTTCCGGATCTACTCGATGACGCGTGCGGTTACGTCCGTTGCTGTGATGATACTGGTGGAGGAGGGCCGTCTCGGCCTGGATGACCCTGTCTCCCACTACCTGCCCGCCTTCGCGGACGTCGGTGTGCTGGATCCGGCGACCGGCAGACCGCGCCCCCCGAGCCGGGCCGTCACGGTCCGCGACCTTTTGCTCTTCACCTCCGGGGTGAACTCGCGGAGTTCGGCCCCGTATCGGGAGGCCGGAGTCCGTTCCCGGTCGATTCCCCTCTCGCAGCTCGTGCAGAACGTCGTGGACGTTCCCCTTATGGAGGATCCCGGGACCCGGTACCGCTACGGCGTGGCCACGACCGTGGCGGGCGCCGTGGTGGAGGCTGTATCGGGGCAGCGGTTCGACCGGTTCCTGCGCGATCGGGTGCTCGGACCGCTGGGGATGACGGACACCGTGTTCTGGGCAGATCCGGAGAGGGCTGGCCGGCTCGCGGCGGTCTACCGGCAGATCGAAGGCGACGGGCTCGAGCCCTACCGGATCGAGGCGGTACCCTTCACGGAGGAGCCGGTTCTGATCGAGGGAGGGGTGGGGCTCCTCTCAACGGTTCCTGACTTCATGCGGTTCGCCCAGATGCTGGCGAACGGGGGTGAGCTCGGAGGTGTCCGGATCCTCGAGCCAGAGACGGTCGCGGAGATGACCGCAAACGGACTCTCCCCCGAGATTCTCGCGACCCGGCGGGGAGGGATGGGGTGGGGTTTCGGCAACGTCAGCGTCGTGCTCGATCCCGGCTCGGTGGCGTATCCGAGCTCGGTGGGCGAGTATGGGTGGGACGGGAGCGCCGGAACGATCTTCTGGATCAATCCGGAGGAGGAGCTCGTGATCGTCCTGATGTGGCAGAGCTCGCCGGCGAACCCCGAGTCGCTCCGCCAGCAGATCAAGACCCTGATCCACGAGGCGATCCGGGACTGAGAGGGCTGTCCCGGAGGCACGCCTCCCGACGGTCCGGGCAACGGGTCACGTCCGTCGGGGCACGCATCCCGGCCCGAGAGTGAATGTCGCGCGTTCTGATTGCCGGATGCGGCTACGTGGGCACCGAGCTCGGGATCCGTCTCGTGGGGGCGGGCCACGACGTATGGGGTCTCAGGCGCAATCCGGGGACCCTCCCCCCGTCGATACGGCCCGTCGCCGCTGACCTCCGGGCTCCACTGCAGGATACCGCGCTGCCGCGTGTGGACCGGGTGGTCTACGCGGTCGGGGCTGACGCGCCGACTGCGGCATCCTACCGTAGCGCATATGTGAGCGGGGTGCGCCATCTCCTCGCGGCGCTCGGGTGCCAGGCGGGTCCGCCGGCGCACCTCTTCTTCCTCTCGAGCACGGCGGTCTACGGGGATGCGGAGGGCTCGTGGGTCGATGAACGGACCGAGCCCGCGCCGCAGAATTTCCGCGGTGCTACGGTGCTCGAAGGGGAGGCCCTGGTGTACGGTGCCGACCGCCCCGGCACGTGTGTGCGGCTCGGCGGGATCTACGGGCCGGGCCGGACGCGGCTGCTCGAGCGTGCCCGTCGCGGGGAGCTCCGCTGCCCTCCCGGCGGGTCCGTATGGTCGAACCGGATCCACAGGGACGATGTGGCGGGCGTTCTCGGCCACCTCCTCTTCCGCACCGGTCCCGCGCCGGTCTATCTCGCTGTCGATGACGAGCCGGCGCCGCTATGCGAAGTCTACCGATACGTAGCTGCACTCATGGGAGGCCCAGAGCCGGCCGTCGGCGCTTCCGTCAGGCGGACGCGCACGAACAAACGTTGCTCGAATGCACTGCTTGCAGCCTCCGGCTACTCGTTCCGCTACCCGACGTACCGGGAGGGGTACAGGGCGCTCGCGGACGCACTGCTCTAGGTTCCGGCGGCCGGGGGGAGGGAGAAGTCGAGCGTCGCGCAGGCGTTTCTCACCACGGAAGCGAACTCCGGGACGAGGCGGAAGCTCAGCTCCTGGCCTGCCTCGTAGTGCCGGGAGGGCGGGAGGTGGACGACGAGGTGCCGGTCTCCGCCGTGGTCGGAGGGGATCGCCACCTCCGCCTCGACGCGGGCGCCTGCGTATGTCGTTGCAAGGATCCTCCCGCGGAGCACGCCTTCCGACTCGCCGCACTGCTCGAACCCGTCGGGCCGCACCGACACCATGACGTCACTTCCGCTCGCGAACCCCAGCCGGTCTACCCGGCAGAAGGAACCGAAGTCGGTGAGTACGCATCCGTGCTCCCCCTGCACTACGCCCCTCAGAAGGTTGGTCCGTCCGACGAACGTCGCGACGAAGACGGACTCGGGGTGCCGGTAGATCGCGCGCGGGGTGCCGACCTGTTCGACCCTTCCCCGGTTCATCACTGCCACCCGGTCGGAGATCGCGAGCGCGTCCCTCTGGTCATGACTCACCAGGACGCAGGTCACGCCGTTCTGCCGGAGGATGCTCACGACCTCATCGCGGATCTGGTTGCGCAGATGGGTGTCCAGATTCGAGAACGGCTCATCCATCAGGACGACGACTGGCTCCGGGGCGAGTGCCCTTGCGAGCGACACGCGTTGCTGCTGGCCCCCGGAAAGTTCATGCGGATACCGGTTGTAGCAGGCTGAGAGGTCGAGGCTCCCGAGGATCTCCCGGGCACGGACCGCGCGGTCGGCCTTTCCCATCCCGTCGAGGCCAAAGGTGACGTTCTCCCCTACGGTGAGATGCGGGAAGAGGGCATAGTCCTGGAACACCATCCCCACCCCCCGTTTCTCGGGAGGCACCCAGCGGCCGGCTCCGGCCACGTCCCGTCCCCCGATCGCGATCCGGCCGCGGTCGGGAACCTCGAATCCCGCGATCAGGCGGAGCGTCGTCGTCTTACCGCACCCCGACGGTCCGAGAAGCGTAAGGATCTCACCTTCCCGCACGTCCAGGGAGACATCGGCCAGCGCACGGACCGGACCGGGCCTGTAGCTCTTGTCGACGCTGTCGAGTTGGATGACCCTGGTAGTCAAGGCAGTCTGCCGTGCTTCTTGAGAATCGTTTTCAATCACGGCGATACGCTACGGAGCCCCGGGAGCAGTGTCAACGATCGCGGACCGGCTTCCAGACGCCCGCTAGGAGGATTGTGTGCCTTCTGTCGCCGCGGTTGGGCGCCGCTCCTGTCGGATTGCCGCGTGCACGGTTCCCCCCGCCGGCTCCGCCCCGATCCCGCCTTCCCGCGGTCCCGCGCCGCCCGTACTTCACTGACGCCCGGGGCTGTGTTGTCCGGTGCCGGATCCTTATTCACTCCCGTCCGGTACTTGAGGGGTGGGCGGCACGGGGCGAGCGACCGGGCCGGTGGTTGACTTGGCCAAGGGAAGACATTCTTTTCGAGGCTATTCACCTCACGGCTCGCTGCACAACCGTGAGCCCAGCTGGAAAACAGTCGCTGAGACCCAGGTCGGGCCCGGGCGGCCCCCCTACACTTCCCATGCACTAAGGGCAGGAGTCGGGCAGATGTTTGAGAGCCATATTTTGCGCATTAACATGGCGCTGATGACCGCAGTGCTTCTCATGGTCCCGTTCGCGCCCGGGGAGGCAGAGGCGCAGGCCGCAGGTCGCATGCGGGTCCTTGTGGCTGACCTGACGCCCACCGGCGATGCCGATGACGACTTCGGCCGGGACGTGTCCGAGGAGCTTCGCGACCTGATCGATCTCGACACGCACGTGGCCATGTCGGACGACGAGATCGACGACGCCGCCGACGAGTATAACATGGACTGGCGGGACCTGAACTGCCTCCTCTCCCAGCAACTCGCTGTCGAGATCGAAGTCCCCATGGTCTTCTGTGGCCGCTACGAGCAGAACGGCGAGACCATCAGCTACTCTGCCCAGTTCGTGACGGTCCCCGGCGGCGACGTGTTCGAGGTCGAGCCGCAGACCCTCACCGAAGAGGACGTGGAGGTCGCGGCCGCCCACGTCATGGACTTCTTCGAGGCCACAATCGACATGGTGAGCGCCATTGCCTTCTGCGGGATGGAGTACAACTCGTCGAACTGGCAGGGATCGCTCGAGTACTGCTCGCGCGCCGTGGACCTCGCGCCGGAGTCGACGGAGGCGAGGGCCGCGCTCGCACGCACCCACCTAGAGCTCGAACAGTACCCCGAATCTCTCGGCCACTTCGAGGTCCTCCTGGAAGCCGATCCCTTCGACATCAACTCGCTTGAGAGTGCGGGCTTCGTGGCAAGCCAGGTCGGCGAGACCGATGCCGCGCGCGATTACTACGCCCGCTACCTCGAACTCAATCCCGAGAACGTCGCGATCCGGATGCGCGTGGCCTACGACTTGGCCCAGACCGGGGACGATGTGGGAGCGATGGGCCTCCTTGAGGTCGGGCTCGAGCAGGATCCGGAAAACGTGGACCTCCACGAACAGTACGGCTCGATGGCGGCCCGCGCGGCGGTGTCGATGCAGGCGATGAGCCCGCAGCCGCAGGGGGGCGGCGAGCCGGCTCCCCTCTCGGCCGAGAACCGGGATCTCTTTGAGAAGGCGATCAGCTCGCTGACGGTCGTGCTAGATGCGACTGGCGCCGACGCGCCGCCCGTCTACCTGGGAAACGTCGTGGCCTCGCATATCGCGCTCGGGCAGTTCGAAGAGGCACTCGTCATGGGGCGGCGCGGCCTCGAGTACTTCCCCGACGATGCGAACGTGCGCAGCCAGCTGGCCAACGCCTACAACCAGGCAGGCCAGGTCGAGGAGGCGATCGCCACACTCGAGGGGGCACTGGCCATCGACCCGGACGTGCCGAATGCGTATGCCCGGATCGGCCAGTGGCTCATCGCCGCGTATCGCGTCGCCGAGGCCGGCGAAGCCTTCCGGCGCGCCATCGAGCGGGGTGAGCAACCGGCCGACATCCTGGCCAACCAGATCTTCGGCTACGGCTACAACACGCTCGACCAGGAACGCGGAGACTTCAACGGCGCGATCGAGGCTTACGACATCGCCCGCGGGCTGGACATCACGCCGGCCCTGCGGTCCCAGATCAATTTCTTCCACGGCTACGCGCGCTACCGCCAAGCCGAGGCCGTCAATCAGCCCAACACGGTCGAATCCGCCGAGGCGAGCCTCCCCCTCTTCCAGGACGCCCTCGCGCAGTTCAACCAGGCGGGTGACTACGGACAGGCAAACCCGGGATCGAACCTCAGCCAGTTCATAGCGGGCACGACGACGTATATCGAGATCCAGGAAGGGATCATCGCCCGCGGGCGCTGATCCGGCGGGGCCGCCCGGTCCTCCCGAAGGGGCCGTAGCACGCGCTACGGCCCCTTTTCTCTTGGTGTGCCAGGCATGCCCTGTGTCTGGAGTGAGAGTCTCAAACGGGCGGAGGT
>CAZHGS010000020.1:0-45986 GCA_964532325.1 uncultured Gemmatimonadaceae bacterium
TCGTCGAACTTCACGCTCGCCGGGCTCACGTCCAACCTCGAACTCAACCTCGGCCAGTACCAGCCCGGCGTCGTCGCGAGCGTCGAGAACTGGTTCGACCGGCTCTGGGACGATGCGAACCCCTACGATCTCGCGGCCATCTATCGCGAACAGTTCTCCGAACACCCTCCATACCTAATCTACCTGCGCGCGCTGTGGGAGCGATATGGCAGCGAGCTCGAGGAAGAGGCCGGGGATTCGGGCCGGATCCGGCTCACGCGCTTCCAGACCGACGGAGTGTTCCGGGCGAAGCGGATCCTCGAGCAGTACAACGGCGTTCTGGTCGCCGACAGCGTGGGGCTCGGCAAGAGCTTTATCGCCGCCGAGATCTTCACCGAGGTCATCGAGCGTAACCGCCAGCGGGCGCTGCTCATCGCCCCCGCCCAACTCAGGGACGGGATGTGGAGACAGTTCAGGAGACGCTACCAGGTCGGCATCGAGGTCGTCTCGTTCGAGCAGCTGGCGGGGGACCAGCAGTTGGGTCAAGGAGACGGCAGCGCCTTGGGCTCCAGCATCGACGACTACTCGCTCGTCGTGATCGACGAGGCGCACGCCTTCCGCAACACGGACACGAAGCGTGCCCGCGCGCTTCGGCAACTGTTGCGCGGCGATCCGCCCCGCAAGGTGGTCTTGTTGACTGCGACGCCGGTGAACAACTCCCTCTGGGACCTCTACGACCTTCTGACTTACTTCGTCGGCCACGACGCGGTGTTTGCGGACCGCGGCATCCCCTCGCTCAAGGAACGGTTCCGGAACGCCGACAGGGAGGACCCCTTCTCGCTCAGCCCGGACACCCTGTTCGACATCCTCGACGCAACCACGGTCCGGAGAACGCGGCATTTCGTTCAACGCTTCTATCCGAATGACAACTTCCGCCTCAACGACGGGACCGAGGTCACGATCCGCTTTCCCGACCCCGTGGTCCGCTCGCAAAGCTACAATCTGGACGAGGTGCTTCCCGGGTTCTTCGACGAGTTCGCCGAGGTCTTGGACTCCGGCGACGGGGAACCCAAGCTCACGATGGCAAGGTACTGGCCCACGCGGTATCGACGTAGCGGAGCCCCCGACGCCCGTGAGACAGCACTGGTGGGCCTCATCCGCTCCGGGCTACTCAAGCGCTTCGAATCATCGTCCCGAGCGTTTGTCCAGACCGTGACCAGAATGGTCGCCGCACACGACCACTTCGTCCGCGCCGTCGAAGCAGGTGTGATTCCGTCCTCCGATTCCCTGGCCGCGCTCCGCGAGACCGACTCAGACGAGGCGTGGGATGAGCTTCTCCGTGAAGGCGAGGCAGTCGAGGACGACCTCGACACGGGGAAGCTCGTCGAGGACGTGCGCAGTGACCGGACGCTTCTCGAACGCCTTCGGGTCCGGGCGTCCGCGAATCGGGCGGAAAGCGATCCGAAGCTCAAACTCCTCGTCGAAGAACTCGCGCGTATCGCAGCGGAAGCCGAACGGAACGGCATTTCGGAGCGGGACATCCGAAATCGGCGCAAGGTGCTCGTGTTCTCCTACTTCGGCGACACCGTCGAATGGATCGCCGAACGCTTGCGGGAGGTGGTAACTGCAGACCGGCGACTCGCCCGCTACCGGGGCCGCATCGCCGTGGTCAGGGGCACGGACTCATTCGAGGGAATCACCCGCAGCGATGCGGTGTTCGGCTTCGCGCCCGAGTCCACCGAAGCTCCACCGAGCAGAGCCGACGATATCTACGACATACTGATCACGACCGACGTCCTGGCCGAGGGGATGAACCTCCAGCAGTGCGGCCGGATCATCAACTACGACCTGCCTTGGAACCCGATGAGGCTGGTCCAGCGGCATGGGCGTATCGACCGCATCGGCAGTCCCCACGAGAAGGTATTTCTGACCTGCGTGTTTCCCGACCGCCAACTCGAGGCGCTCCTTGCCCTGGAAGAGCGGATCCGCAGGAAGCTGGCCCAAGCCGCCGCCTCGATCGGGCTCGAACAGCCCCCAATACCCGGCATGGAGCAGACCGATCAGGTCTTTGCGGACGACCGGAAGCAGATCGAGGCGCTCCGAAGAGGCGACTCCTCCCTCTTCGAGCGTGGTGGCGAGGGCGTGCATGCACACAGCGGGGAGGAGTACCGGCAGGAGCTTCGGAAGGGGATCGAGCGCTGGGGCGACCGGATCCAGAAGCTTGCGTGGGGCGTCGGCTCCGGGTACGTCGGCGCAACTCGGACCGGGTACGTCTTCTGTGCCCGAGTCTTCGACCGCGTGTTCATGCGGTTCGTGCCCGAGGACTCGGACGCGGAGATCGAGCGCGACACCCTCACCTGCCTCGGCATTCTCTCATGCACCGAGCGCACCCAGCGTACCTTGCCAGATACGTTCGCAGAAGGTGCCTTCGACGCTTGGGACCGCGCACGCCACGACATCTACGACGAATGGACGAAGGCCACTGACCCGGCCGAGCTCCAGCCAAGCATCCGCCCTCTCTTCCGGGCAGCCGCCGATCATGTGCGCATACACCCGGCTGCCGGATTGTCCGTCGAGGATCGGGACCGGGCCGCCGACGCCCTCGAAGCGCCGTGGGGCATCCGTCAGGAACGGCGGCTCCGGGAGGTGTTCGTGCCCGACAGGGTCGCCCCGGGAGAGTTGACGCGTCGGATCGTAGAGGTCGTTCACGAACTAGGACTACAGCCTTGGAAGCCGCCCGAGCCGCTCGATCCCATCGAGGAGGACGAGGTGAGCCTGATCGTCTGGATGGGTGTCAGGGAGGCGGAATCCTGATACGGCTTGGGTCCCCGTTGGACCTGTCAGGATTGGTGTCATCTTGTCCGCTGCCCTGGTACCTGGAGCAGGTCCTTCTCGGACTCCCGTGCCCGCGATGACGTATGTTGACAAGGGGCTGCTGACCACGCTCGGGAGTCCAGCGGATTGGAACCAGTGTTCCCGCTTTCGCGACCTGAGGGAACCGGACTCAATGCTACGGCAAGAGCGGAAGATCGCACAGACCTGATTGAACTTACGTGAATTCTTCCCGTGATTCGGGCCTTGGGGACTCCGACTGCCCCAGTTGCTCCGTCTGATGGAGGACCGAGAGGCGTTGACGTTCACTCGCCGCGGCATTCCGGTCGCCCGGTTCGTCGACGTCGAATCCGCGGTCGAGGACCGGCCAGCGTTCATCAACCGCATGAAGGCAACCCCCCGCGCGGCGGTCGTCGGCCTCCGGTCGGCGCACTCCCTGAAGCCCATGATGACAGACGACGGGCCTGACGACACCCGGTGTTGACGCGTCGATCGCCGCGGACTGGTGCACTCCCGACGAAGAAACCGCAGGTCCGTAGGTGCCGTGACGACACGTGTCCGCGGACTCAACATGCTCTTGCCCGGCAGACAAGCCGGGCAGGACCGCGAGCGGTCGCCACGGTCGAACGCCTGCGTTCGGGCCGCTCTGGCGGCAACAGCCGTTCCTCCGCCCGTGCTGGAGCGGCGGCTTCAGGGGTCTCTCATCCGCCTGCCCTCCGGAGCGATGCGAGGGGCGGGGCCCTCAGGACCGGCCAGCTCACCGACCATCCCACGAGCACGGACAGCAGCACGATCCCGATCCAGAGCCGCGAGAGGTCCATCCAGGGAACACCGCCATCGATGTCGAACTGCCAGCCAAGGATCAGATCCCCCGCGACCCCGCCCAAGGCCAGCCCGACGGCCGCTCCGATCGCACCTAGTGCGGCATACTCTGCGAGAAGCACCCCTCCGATCGTCCGCCTCGAGGCGCCGAGTGTCTTGAGAAGCGCGCTCTCCCTCCGCCTCTTGAAGCGGCTCGTGAGGAGAGACGCGAAGAGCACCGTGGCACCCCCGGCGAGCACGAACGCCGCGAGGGTCCGGAAGACAAGTCCGACCTGACCGGTCAGCCGTTCGAGCGTCGCCTGGACAACGGATATGTCGAGAAACGAGACGTTCGGGAAACCGTCGAGGAGCGCATCCTGGACCCGCTGGCGGGTCGCAGCGTCGTCCGTCGAGGAGAGCGAGACGAACGTTGCCGGGGCTCCGTCCAGCGAACCGGGCTCGAAGACGGCGAAGAAGTTCGGCTGGACGGATGACCACTCGACCTCACGGAGCGAAGAGATCACGGAAGCCACGCGGACGCCCTGCACGTTCCAGACAAGCCCGTCCCCGATCCCGACACCCAGCCGGTCGGCGAGATCGGCTTCGAGCGAAACCCTCGCCGCGCCCTTGCGCACCTCGGCACCCACGGAGGGAAGGTCCTCGCCGGGGCCCCGCCACCAACGCCCCGCCGTCAGCCTCTCCGCGGGTCCCTGCTCATCGCGGTACGTGTTCCGGTAGAGGCGCGTGTACATCCACCGGCCACGTCGGCCACTGCCCCGGGCCAGGATTTCCTCGACCGGCTCCCCGCCGACCTCGTCGAGGCGCGCAGGCACGATCGGGATGAGTCCGTCGTCGATCCCCTCCGAGCGGAGGAGATCGCGCACGCCCTCCGCCTGGTCCCTCTGGATGTCGAAGAGGACCAGGGTGGGCTCGTCGGGCCCGAACCGGACGTCGACCGAGGCGCGCAGGTGCGTCTCCACGACGAGGAGTGCGCTCATCAGGAACGTCCCCGCGCCGAGCGAGACCACGATCGTCCCCGTCTGGTTGCCGGGGCGGAAGAGCCCGGCAATTCCCTGGCGGAGCGGGAACGGCGCCCTGCGGGGGAAGAGCGCGCGGGAGACGCGCGCGAGCCCGGTCCCGGACAGGCGGAGAATGCAGAGCACGCCAATCGTCGAAGCCGCCACGATCGCGGCCTCCCCCGCGTCGCCGAGCTGTAGCGCGCAGACGCCAAACAGCGTTCCGGCGAGGAGGAGGGCGACGCCCGCGCCGCCAAGGCGTGAGCGGGGGCGTCGGGCGTCGGCAGCCCCCCGGAGCGCAGCGAGCGGCGAGACATTCCTCACCCGAAGGAGCGGGTAGAGGGAGAAGAGGACAGCAACCCAGACGCCGAGGAGCCAACCGATGGCGATCGCCGCCGGGTGCAGGGCGGGGCTGATTTCGAAGGGGAGGACCCCGGACAGGAGTACGGGCGCCGCGAACTGGAGGCCGATGCCGAGAAGGACGCCGCCGCCCGCGCCGATCGCGCCCAGGACCGCCGTCTGCAGGAGATACGCGCGAGCGAGCGTCCCGCTCCGCGCGCCGATACACCGCAGCACGGCCATCGAGGGCAGCCTCTCCTCGAGGTAGACGTTCACCGCGCTCCCGACGCCGAGCCCGCCGAGGAGGAGCGCGAGCAGACCCACGAAGCCCAGGTAGCGCGTCAGGTCGCCGAGCCCGGAGGCGAACCCCTCGGCCTCGCGCTGTGCGGTCTCGATCGAGACGCCGAAGCGCCGGAACTCCTCGCGGTACCGGCCGCGCACCCCGGCCGCCTCGTCCGATCCCGGAAGCGCGACCCACGCCCGGTGCTGCGCCAGGCTCCCGAAGTCCACGAGTCCTGACGCGGGAAGATCCTCGAGCGAGATGTAGACCGGAGGACCCGCAACCCACTCGACTCCGAAGTCGACCGGGAGTCCCGAGACGACCCCCCGCGCCTCGAGGAGGAGCGTTCCGACGCGCAGCGAGTCGGAAAGGGCCATGCCGAGCTGGCCAAACACCTGCGAGTCCGCGAGGACGCCGCCCCGCTCCGGTAACCGAGACCATGCGCCGGCCGGGTTGTCGGCGATCGAACCGATGGCGGGGAAGTGCTCGTCGACGGCGTTGACCTGGAGGAGTCGGGCACGGCCCGAACCCGGGGCGGAGACGACCGAGGCGAGGCTCGTGCCACGGGCCACGGCGGCCCCTGCGGATGCGAGGGAGTCGAGCACCTGGAGCACGCGTTCGTCGAGCGGAAGGGAGGCCTGGAGCCGGAGGTCTCCCCCGAGAAGTGTCCTGGCCTCGACTCGGGCCGAGGCCGCCGCGTCGCGCTGCAGACCGTAGAGGGCCACAAGCGCGCCGACGCCGAGTGCGATCGCCACGAGAAACCATCCGACCCGCCGGAGGCCCGAGCGTCCCTCGCGGACGAGAAGCCGGAGCGCGAATGGGAACTCCACCTACCGCACCTCCGCGAGTTCGCCGTCGGCGAGCCGGAGCACCCGGTCTGCCACCCCCGCGATCCCCTCGTCATGGGTCACGAGCACCATCGTTGTGCCCCTCACATCATTGAGCCCGCGGAGAAGGTCCACGATCCTCGCTCCGGTCTCCCGGTCCAGATTCCCCGTGGGCTCATCGGCGAAGAGGATCCGGGGTTCCGTCACGAAGGCGCGAGCGATCGCCACCCGCTGCTGCTCGCCGCCCGACAGCTCCGCCGGGTAGTGGTGCAGCCGGTCCCCGAGCCCGACCTGCTCGAGAAGCCCCGTCGCCCGGCGGCGGACCTCTCCGACCGGGCGCCGCTTCGAGCGCGGGGCCAGCTCGAGAGGCACCTCGACGTTTTCGACCGCGGTGAGGGAGGCGAGGAGGTGGAACGTCTGAAAGACGAATCCGACGTGGACCGCCCGAAACTCCGCACGGGCATCCTCGGTAAGAGCCGAGAGGGGAGTGTCGCCGAGCCTCACTTCGCCGCGGGTGGGCCGGTCGAGGCCGGCCATGAGTCCGAGGAGCGTTGTCTTGCCGCTCCCGGACGGTCCGACCACGGCCACGGATTCTCCGGAATCCACCCGCAGGTCGAGCCCCGCGAGAATCGAGAGGACACGACTCCCGCTCCGGTATTCCTTCGCCAGACCGGTGACCTCGATGCGCATCCGCCCGCCCGCCCTCCTGGCTCTTCCGGTCCTTCTGGCCGGGTGCGGTGCCTCCGGACCGGAGAGCGGGCCGCGCGACGGCGCGGGGGCTCCGGCTCCCGGCGTGGCGGCGACACCGGCTCCCGGTTCGGATCGCCCAGAGCTGTTACGCCCGGCCGAATCGGAAGGTTCGCCGCCGGAACCGGCGGGGGCTGATGGGGAGGCGCTCCGGATCGTCTTCCTGGGCACGAGCCTGACGGAGGGACTCGGCCTCGAGCGCCCGGGGACGGAGGCGTGGCCGGCGCGGATCGGCGAGCTCGCCGATTCGGCGGGGCTCGCGGTCGAGATCGTGAACGCCGGGCTCGGCGGGGAGACGAGCGCGGGGCTTCTCAGGCGTCTCGACTGGGTGATGCAGGGCTCGCCCGACATCGTGGTCGTCGAGACAGGGGCGAACGACGGGCTCCGTGGCCTCCCCATCGCACAGCTGGAGGAGAACCTGGACGAGATCCTCGGCCGCCTCCGGACCGGGCATCCGGAGGTCCGCGTCGCGGTGGTCCAGATGGAGGCTCCGCCCAACATGGGCCCGGACTACACGGATGCGTTCCGCACCGTGTACGGCCGGGTGGCGGCCGAGCATGGATTCCTCCTCCTGCCATTCCTCCTGGAGGGCGTTGCCGGACAGGCGGAGTTGAACCAGGCCGACGGGATCCATCCGACGGCCGAGGGCCACCGGATCATGGCCCGGGATGTCTGGCCCACGCTCGAGGAACTATTGCAACGGCCGGGCGCCGGCTGAGCGGGGTGGCGCTTCACCCCTTCCGGATCGCCGGAATCGTCCTCGGCGCATTCGCGGTCGTCTGCGCGGCCTTTCTGCTCGTCGGTCTCGCGCTCCCGGCCACCTGGGAGGCCGAGCAAACCGCCCGGTTCCAGGCATCCCCGGACGAGGTCTTCCCCCTGCTCAGCGCGGCTTCCCGCTGGGAGGAATGGACGCCGACGCCCGCCTCCGGTGTCGAGCTCTTCGGACCCGGCGCGGGACCGGGTTCAGGCCGCAGGTGGGATGATGCCGCGTACGGAGCGGGTGAATTCGTGATCACCTCTGCAGTGCCCGCGCGCGAGGTTGTCTACGAGGTGGCCGTCGAGGAGGGTGCGATCCGGGTCCGGGGCGAGATCGAACTCACCGCCATCGGCGGGGGCACGCGGATCCGGTGGCGGGAGACGGGAGATTTCGGGTGGAATCCACTGCTCGGCTACCTGGCCGGGCGGATGGGGGAAATGCAGGGCGAGCAGCTGGGCCTATCGCTCGAGGCGCTCCGCCGGCTCGTCGAGCGGGACGTCAGTGAGCCGCCCGGCTGAGCCGGAAGAGGTCGGCGTTTGTCCGTGTCTTGCGCATGACGTTCAGGAGTCCCTGCATCGCGTCGAGCGGACTCTGTCCGGCGAACTGGCGCCGGAGCGCGTGGGAGATCGCCAGTGCCTCCGGACTCAGGAGGAGTTCCTCACGCCGGGTCGCCGACGCCACGATGTCGATCGCTGGGAAAATGCGCTTGTCGGCCAGCTCCCTGTTCAGGACCAGCTCGCTGTTTCCTGTCCCCTTGAACTCCTCGAAGATCACCTGGTCCATCCGGGAGCCCGTGTCCACGAGCGCGGTGGCCACGATCGTGAGCGAGCCGCCCTGGTCCGCGTGGACCTTCCGGGCGCTCCCGAGAAAGCGCTTCGGCTTCTCGAGCGCCGTCGCATCGAGCCCCCCGGTGAGTGTGCGCCCGCTCCCCTCCTCCACGGTGTTGTAGGCCCGCGCGAGCCTTGTGATCGAGTCGAGGATGAGGACGACGTGCTCGCCCAGCTCGACGCGCCGTCGGGCCCGCTCGAGCGTGACCTCCGCGAGGGAGGTGTGTCGCTCCGGGGGAAAGTCGAAGGAGGACGCGATGACCTCGCCGAAGCCGCACGCCTCCATCTCCGTGATCTCCTCGGGGCGCTCGTCCAGGAGGAGGATGAAGAGCGTGCATTCGGGGTGATTGCGGACTACGCCCTCGGCCACACGCTGCAGGACCGTCGTCTTACCGGCCTTTGCCGGGGCCACGATCATCGCGCGCTGGCCCTTCCCGAGCGGGCAGAAAAGGTCGACCACCCGGTCCGTGTAGTCCGGCTTCCCGCCGTGGGACGTCATCCCGCACTCCAGAACCAGATGCTCGCTCGGATGCATGGCCGACAGCCGTGCGAAACGCGGGCGGTCGCGGGCCTCGTTCGGCGGCCGACCGTTGACGAGCTGGAGTCGGGTCAGCGGCGCAGCCTTGCCGTTCTTCGGACGTCCGCCGACGAAACCCCAGAGTTCGTCGCCCGTCCGGAGTCCGAAGCGGGAGACGATCTTGCCGCCGACGTAGATGTCGTCCCTACTCGGTGCGTATCCGGCTTTCCGGCGCCGTATGAATCCCGAGCCACCGGAGAGGACCTGGAGTACGCCCAACCACTTTTCGTTGGCCACCGTGTCGCAATCGCGAGGATGAGCTGAACCCTTGTGCGCGGGGATGCCTCACTCCCGCCGGAACCCCGACCGGGGACCAAGGGTTCGAGAGTTGCTTAGATGCCTACACCCTACATCGGATGTGGGCGGAGGACAAGGGAGTGCCGCAACTCTTCCCCCGGGACCGGCCTGATGAATCTCCGAGAACCTCCGGCAACGCCGGAGCCGGCAGGGGACGCCGAAACGAAAGGACGGACCCGGTGGCTGGGTGCGGCCGTTCTCGCCCTCTTCCCATTCGCCATCCTGGCTGCGCTTGCGATCCTGGACAGTTTCATCCGCTAGGCGAGAGGGCGGTCGGAGGACCGGGTGTCCTCCCGAGTGGACAGTGGATCGCAGCCAGAACCACGCGCAGACCCTGAGGAACGGGCCGGGGGCTCCGTGGGGCGGTGGACATCAGGAACCGGAAGGTGTGACCTGACATTGTGCTACGGGGCGGCACCGGGAGTCCGCCTCAGGCGCTCGGGAAACTGGAATGCCTCTTGCATCCAGCGTCTGCGGAAGCGACCCCCTTTCCCGAGGACTGCGATGAACTCTCTCCGACGGCGTGCCCAGCCCCTGGTTTCGGCCCGACCCGGATCCGTGTCGTTCCGTTCCGGCCCGCAACTCCTCTGGACGTCGGGACTCCTCCTTGCCGCGTGTCTACTCGTCGCCCGGCCAGCCGGCGCCCAGTCGTTCGGGCTCGGATTCTCGGCCGTGAGCACGAATCCGGTCTCGGGGTGGTCGATCTGGACAGACGTGAGCGTCGGCCTTCCCAGCCATCCGTCCCACCGGTGGAACGCCAACCGGGGCTGCCCCGGCTACCGGTTCAGAGGGGGATACCGCTACCGGGGCTGGGGCTGGCGGGGCCCGGCCTATCGGGGACCACTCCTGGGCTACCCATACGCCGGCCGGGGCGCGTACCGCTGCCGCCAACCCTGGGCGTACGGTTTCGGCTGGTCCCGTCCGGCCTTCGCCTGGGCCCTCTACCCCATTCCCCTCCCCTACGGCGGCCACCCCCGCTTCGGTTACGGGGCGTGGAGCAGCCCGTGGTCATTCGATCTGCACATCTCGTTCCGCCTGAGCCCGGGCCACCGGTGGTACGGAGGGCACGGGTACGCCGGCAGGGCTTACGGCAACCGGTGGTACGGAGCGCGGTACGCTGGCGGTTACGGACATTACGCCACCCGTGGATACGGATACCGGCCAAGCCGTGCTGAGGCGCGGCGACCCCCGCGAACGCGTCGCGCGGCCGCGCCGGCCCGCGTAGGCAGTGCCGGGTGGGTATCCCGTGACCGGGCTAGGGATCTCGCATCCCCGCCCCGCGGTCAGCCCCGCACGGCAAGGGCTAGGACCACATCATCCCCCACGACCCGTCAGGTGCAGCCCGCCGGGCGGCGCACACTCTCCCGGACCGGACCCGTCACGACATCGCCCGCGACGGCGCCGGACATCCGTGGGGGAGTGCCCGGACAGAGCTCCGCAACCGAGCGGACGACGGCTAGCGCGGTTAACCGGGAACGGCGGGCCCGGACGCAGTCGTATGCCCCTTCTGACCCGCTTCCAGAGAGCAGGACGGGTGCCAGTGAACGCCGGGCCCCCGGCGCCGCGCCACTGAGAAGAACCGCCTCGCCCCGCCAGCCAACCACGCCCACACCGCCGCTGGCCACCGCTCCGACGCAGGCTCCCAGATCAACCGCCGACCCCCTGGGTTCCGCCCGTACGCGGCCATCCGGGCAGGCAGGCCCTCCGGAGTCGAGCAGGCCCGCCCGAGCCGCACGCCCGACACCGCCGGCACCCGGGACGCAGTCGGCCACACTACGCCGGACAACAAGACCGGCACCCCGACCGACGGCCTCGCCGCCGCGGACGGCTCCGAGAACAACCGCGGATCCGTTGCGCGCCTCCCGGGCACGACCATCCCGGTCGGCAAGCCCGGTGAGGACAAGTCGGCCCGCACCTCCCGCGCGAACGGCACCGCAGGCACGACCGGCGCCGACACGGTCGAGGCCTGCGGCGGCACCTCGGCCGTCCGTGAGATCCGCACCCGCCGGCCCGGCCCGAAGCGTACTTGGGAGGAGCGGTGCAAGGAGGAGCTCGACACCAGCGTCCGGCCGCGCTCCAGATGGGGCCGGACGCAGAGCCACGCGCTGAGGCCCGGCGCTCCACACCGATGGGAACCTCTACCCGGGCCGTTGGGCCCACAGGGATTCGGCAAACCGCCGGGGGCGGCGCCGGTGACCGGAGGGAGTGAGCACCCGGCCACGCCGGGGGCCCGTGGTCTCATGGGCCCCCGGACCTCGGATCGGGTCGTGAAGCCGAGGTCTCTTCCGCGTGCCGCGCGAAGGACTCAGGCACCCGGAGGGCGTCCTGTGGGGAAAGTCCTGAAGCGGTTCGGTTCGACCGGTGCCCGGGTCTCACATCCGTGGCTGCACGGCGACCGCCGGGGTTACCCGCCAGGCCCTCGACTGCGTGCCGCGTCCGGCGTTCCGCGTTCGGTTCTCAACGCTGCCGGTGACCGGCCGCGGGGGGCGGCTTGGTTGTAGCGGGGAGGAGCGCGGCGCCCAGCACCATCGCGGCGATGATGTAGAATGGCACCGTAAACCCTCCCGTGGCATCCGCGATCCCTGCGATGACCAGCGGACCGACGACGCCGCCCACGCTCCACCCGACAATCATCGCCCCGTAGATCGCTCCCGCATTCCTGGGTCCGAAAAAGTCGGCCGCTGTGGCCGGCATCGTTCCGAAGCCACCCCCGTAGCAGAGGTACACGAGGGCGCCCAGGACTACGAAGAGGGGCACGGGCGAGGCGTTCGGGAGGAGACCGAAGCAGAGAACCTGCAGGGCGAAGATCGCGAAGAACGCCGGCATGCGGCCGATGAAGTCGCTTGCCCACCCCCAGACGACGCGGCCAGCCCCGTTGAAGATCGCGAGGGCCCCGACGACGCCCGCCGCTCCGGCCGGGGTCATCCCTGCGATCTCGACCGCTGCCGGCGCCGCCTGGGAGATGAGCGCGATTCCGGCTGTCACGTTGAGCGCCAGGATCGCGGTCAGGATGTACCAGTGGGGCGTGCGCAGCGCTTCGCCAAGCGAATACGATTCGGCGGTGCCCGCAACACGCACGGCCGAGCTGTCGAATCCCGGCACCTGGTATCCGGACGGCGGGTTTCTGAACATCGCCCCGCCGACCACCGTCGCGACGAGATAGGCGAGGCCCAGCGGGAAAAAGATCTGTGAGACGTCGTCCTCCACGAGGAACCGGTTCGCCACCGGAGCCGTCAAGAGCGCCCCCGCTCCGAAGCCGGCGACCGCGATCCCGGTAATCAGCCCGCGCCGGTCCGGGAACCACTTGACGAGCATCGCGATCGGGACGATGTAGCCCGCCCCGAGGCCGAGTCCGGCAATCACGCCGTAGGTGAGGACGAGGAGCCAGAGCTGGTCAGGAGACTCCACGAGCGAGGCAAGCATTACGCCCACGGAGTAGATGATCCCGCCGGCCAGCACGACCGGGCGCGGGCCGATCCGGTCCTGGATGCGCCCTCCCGCGAGCGTGCCCACGAAGAGCACCCCGATCGTCACGATGAAGGGGAGCGACGTCTCGGTCCGGCTCCACCCCATCTGGTCGATGAAGGGATTCACGAAGACGCTCCACGCGTACACAGCCCCGAGCGCCAGCTGCACGAGGACCGCCGCCCCGGCGAGCAGCCACCGCCCCCGGGTCGGATCGCTGCCTCGGTTGGTTGCCATCGGATCCTCCCGTGTGCGGGTTCAGCTTCCTGCGGGCGCGGGCGCGCCCGGCTTCTCGAGGACGACGGGGGCGTTGAAGTCCGGGACGCCGCCCTGCGGTGAACGGGCCCGGCGGTCGATCAGCACCTGCCCCTCGGGCCAGTGGATCTGGAGCGTCCGCGGCTTGACCGGGCCGATCCTTGTCCGGCCGCGGAACTCACCGACTGAATTGCGGAGGACCACCGGATCCCCATCCGTGAGCCCACGGTCCCGGGCATCGGCCCGGTTGATGAGAACCGACTCCCGCTCTGCGCCGTTCAGAGGATCGCGCCTGCCGTGGACGATGCTGTTGAACTGCTTCCCCCGGCGCGTCGTCACCATGAACATGTCGTCGGGAAGCTGAAAACCCGGTAGCGGCACCGCGGAGAATCGCGCGCGGCCGTCCTCGGTCGGGAAGTTCCAGCCGGCGCAGAGGTGTGGACCGCCGTACTGGAACTGGTCCCCGAATTCCGAGAGGTGCTGGATCCCGTCGTACATCGGAATCGCCTCGGCAATCTCCGCGCGGATCGCTCCCGTGCCCGCGAAGCGCACCATCTCCCCCCGCTCGGGGGAGACGCGCGCGGCGAGTTCGCAGAAGATTTCCCACTCCGCCCGCGCCTCGCCGATGCGTGGCCCGGGGACCTCCGGACTGAAGATGACCCTCCGCTCGGTTGTCGTCTCGGTGACGCCGCCCTCCATCTCGTAGCGGGTCTGCGCCGGGAGAAGAAGCACTGCCTCTTCGGGATCGACGAGCATCTGGCTCGACATCACGATGTCCAGATGGCCCCGCACCGGGATCCGCCCGAGCGCCTCGCGGCAGTACCCCGGCTCGGGGAGAACCTCGAGAAAGTTCCCGCCCGAGCTGATTAGGACATCCAAGCACCCCTCGTGAGCGGCGTCGATCATCTCGGGAGCGGTGAGCCCTCGGGCCACAGGCACCTCGAAGCCCCAGAGTTCCGAGAATTGTCGGGCGTTCTCTTCAGTCAGCGGGAGGCCCCCGGGGAAGACGGTCGCGTAGGCGCCCATCTCCGCCCCCCCCTGGACGCCCGAATGCCCCCGGATGGGCATCACGCCGCATTTCTCCCTTCCGACGAAGCCCTTCGTGAGCGCGAGGTTCACGATCGCACGGACGTTGTCCTCACCGCACTCGTGCTGCGTGATCCCCATGCTCCATACGAACACCGCCGTCTCGGCGTCCCGGAGCATCTTGGCCAGAGCCTCCATCTCGCTCCGCGCGACGCCCGCGACCGCCTCGAGCTCCTCGAAGCTCTGCGACCCGAGCGAACGGACGAGCTCCCCGAAGCCGGACACATGCGCGTCGATGAACGCCCGGTCCACCCATCCACGCTCGACCATCACCTTGAGCGCTCCGTTCAGGAGCCCGATATCGCCTCCCACGTTCACGAGAAAGAAGCGGTCCGTGATCCGTGTGCCGAACACCGCGCTCTCCGTATTGGAGGGCACCCAATAGCGCTCCATCCCGGGTTCGCGGTAGCTGTTGACCGTGACGACTTTCGTGCCCGCCTTCTTCGCCTTGTAGAGGTACTTCATCGAGACGGGCTGGTTGTTCGCGACGTTCGAGCCGATGAAGACGACGAGATCACTTCCGATCCAGTCGCTGTAGGAGCATGTCGTCGCACCAACCCCGAGCGAGCCCTTGAGACCGAAGGTGCTCGGGGAGTGGCAGACCCGGGCCGCGTTGTCAATCGAGTTCGTACCCATAGCACGCACTGCCTTCTGGGCCGCGTAGTACGTCTCGTTCGGCTGTCCCCTGCTGGTGAGGTAGAACCCGGCGCGGTCCGGGGATGAGGCGCGCAGGCGCGCGGCGATCGTCTCGAGAGCCTCATCCCAGCCGACGGGCGAGAATCCCCGTTCGCCGGCCCGGCGGATCATCGGAGACGGGAGCCGGCCGAGGTCCCGGAGCTCGGCCCCGGACATGCGGCGGAGCGGTGCCACGTCCGAGAGCACCTCCACGTCGAGCGCCGGCATCGTGTTCAGCCGGAGCAACCGGAGGCGGATGTTGCAGAGATGCACCTCGTCCAGCGTCCAGTCGCGAAGCCCCATCGTGCCGAGGGAACACCCGTCGCACGTCCCCTGTGTCAGGATGCGCCACGCATACCCTAGCTGGTCCCGGTTCTCGCGAAGCGCGCTCGTGATCTCGAGGTAGTTGTTCGGGCGCTGCTCGCCGATCCCGAAGGGCTTCCAACTCGCCCAGTTCGCCGGATCCAGGAGCCTGCCGCCGCGATCCTTCGCCATCGCTCTCCCCCCTTGTTGCAGGCCGGTTGCCCTTCCGCTCGGTCGGAGGGACTGTCGCTGCGCCGTGCGGCCGCAACGTAACGGCGCTGGACCCTCCGGTACGCCGTTGCCTACATTCCGCGGTGCGTCCTGACCCTGCCCACGCGCCGGAGACCTTCCGCCACGGGGTTCGCGCCACCGCTCCCATACTGAAGGGGCGTAAGCGATGGAGACAAGGTGATCGCACCCGGACCGCGGTCGCTCCGCCGATGGGTCTCCCGTTTCCGCGCGGGCCGGCTCTCTCGCCAGAGAGATGTCGTGGCGGTCGAGGAGCCCCTCGAGATCCGCGTCGAGTGGCACCCGGACGGCGGGCGTGTCCTCCGGAGCGTCGCAGTGACGATGCGAACGCCAGGCGACGACTTCGAGCTCGCGGCAGGCTTCCTCTCCTCCGAGGGGCTTCTCGGCTCGCCGGCCGATGTGCGGGAGATCGCCTACTGCGGCGACGACGGACCCACGGAGTTCAACCGGGTCACCGTCCGGCTCCGGCGCGGCGTCGTCTTCGACACGGCACTGATCGAGCGCAACTTCTACACGACTTCGAGTTGCGGCGTCTGCGGGAAAGGATCGCTCGAGGCACTCGAGATCCGCGGCGAGGTCCCCTTCTCTGACCTCCCCCATGCATCCTGTCCGGAACGGACGACAGCCACCGGCACGGATCGCGGCCCGTGGCCACTTCTCTCCCCGGACGTCCTCACCTCGCTTCCCGCAAAGCTCCGGGATAGCCAGGCCGTATTCGACCGTACAGGCGGCATCCATGCAGCAGGACTCTTCGAGCCGGACGGCGTCCTCAGGCTCCTCCGTGAGGATGTCGGACGCCACAATGCGGTGGACAAGGTCATCGGCCGTGCCTTCCTCGACGGTGACCTACCGCTCCACGGGAGCGTACTCGTGGTCAGCGGACGCACATCCTTCGAGATCATGCAGAAGGCGCTGGCGGCCGGGATCCCGGTCGTCGCCGCTGTCGGCGCCCCCTCCACCCTCGCCGTCGAAATCGCCCGCGAGTACCGGATGACGCTCGCGGGATTCGTGCGTGACGGGGGCTTCAACCTCTACTCGATGCCGGAGCGGGTCGGTGTACCCGGGAGCATTTCGTCCCTGCGCGGGTAGGCGCGGTTCTATGGAGATGATCGGGCCGACACGCCGCCTCGCACTTTCCGGGGCTCTTCTCGCGGGACTCGCCGCGGCCTGCCAGACGGGCGGGCCCGAAGGGGCGGCGGGGATCGTCGCCGCATCCATCGAGCGACACGGCGGGGACGGGTTTGACCGGGTGCACCTGACGTGGGATTTCCGGGGAGTGCCCTTCGAAGTGATCCGCTACGATGGGCAGTTCCGCTACCAGCGGACCGTCGAGGACTCCCTCGGGACTCCAGTCGTCGAGGTGATGCAGAACGAGGGCTCCTGGATCGAAGTGGCAGGCGAGGACCGGGAGGTGGATGCCCAAGCCCGCGCGCGGCTCGAAACCGCGGTCAACTCCGTCGTCTACTTCGGCTTCCTCCCCTTCCGACTCGATGATCCCCCTGTCCACGCCGCCGATCTCGGCCCACAGCAATTGGCGGGGGAGCCGTACCGGAAGATCGAGATCACCTTCGAACAGGCGGGCGGCGGGCCGGATTGGGAGGACCGCTTCATCTACTGGTTCCACGAAACGGACGGAACGCTCGACTATCTTGCCTATCGGGAAGCCGCAGATGTCGAGACGACCCGGTTCCGGCGCGCGGTCAACCGGAGGGAGATCGGGGGACTCCTCGTACAGGACTACGAGAACTACACCGGAGACCCGGACGTAGGGGATGTCGCGGACTACGACCGGCTCTTCGAGGCCGGAGCCCTCCGGCTGGTCTCGATGGTCGAGTTCGACAACCTCGCGGTGCGGGTTCCCGCCGGGCCACCCCCGCCCCGCTGAGCCGGAACGCGGGCCGAGACTGCGTTGCGAATTGCCTTCAGATGACGCGGAACATAGTGTTCGCATCGCTTTTGCCCATGCGGTCAGCGGCCGCCTTCACCAGAGTGAGGACCTCATCGATGTCTAACGGAAGATCCATTGTCGTACCGGTCCACCCGGTCGTCTCCGGGCTGATGCTCGCCCTCGCGCTGTCGTTACCCGGCACGGGCATGGCGCAGGGGCCGGGGACGGAGAACGGCGGCTGGCGCTACCTCGGCGGCGACGCCTGGCATACCCGCTACACGACCTCCAGCCAGATCACCGCCTCGAACTTCGAGGAGCTGGAGCTGGCCTGGAGATTCGATGGGTCCAGCTTCGGCCCGACCACCTCGCGGGCCACCGGGAGCCTCGTCGGCGACAAACTGATCACGGTGTTCGGCGAGCGTCGCGCCGTGGTGGCCCTCGATGCCGGAACCGGCGAGATGGAGTGGACCTTCATCGAGCCGAAGACCGGCCGGTGGGATTACTCGATGCGCGCCGGCTACGGAAAGGGCGTTGCAATGGGCGAGGTCGACGGACGCGAGGTGGTCTATATCTCGACGCCCGCTTTCTTCCTCCACGCGCTCGACGCCGAGACCGGCCAGCCCCTCGAGAACTGGGGAGAGCAGATCCCCCTCCCGGGCTTTCCGCGCTCCGGGAGCGTGGACCTTCTCGCCGACCTCATCGAGGACTGGGGCCCCTGGCAGGAATACGTGGCCGCCGGGGGCGAGTATGACGCCGATGCCGGGCTCCCGCTCTCGCTGGGCTACATCACTACCTCCTCCCCGCCGATCGTCGTCAACGATGTCGTTGTCGTCGGGAACTCGGCCGAGCAGGGCTACCGCCAGACGCGCATCGAGAACGTGCCGGGCGACATCCTCGGCTACGACGCGCGCACCGGGGAATTCCTCTGGAAGTTCCACGTGATTCCGCGCCCGGGAGAGTTCGGGCACGAGACGTGGGAGAACGACGCCTGGGAGTGGACGGGTGACGTCTCCTCGTGGGCCCCGATGTCCGCCGATCCCGAGCTCGGTCTCGTCTACATCCCAACGAATGGGGCGACGCAGGACTTCTACGGCGGCTTCCGGCCGGGGGACAACCTCTTCAGCACGAGCCTGATCGCGCTGGACGTTCAGACGGGTGAGCGCCGCTGGCACTACCAGCTCGTTCATCACGACATCTGGAACTACGACACGCCCGTCCATCCGGTCCTGATGGACGTCACCGTGGACGGTGAAGAGGTCAAGGGAATCTATCAGGCGACGAAGCAGAACTTCCTCTACGCGCTGAACCGGGAGACCGGCGAGCCAATCTGGCCGATCGAAGAGCGGCCGGTGCCGCAGTCGAACGTCCCAGGCGAGCAGCTTTCCCCGACGCAGCCCTTCCCGACGCGGCCGGCGGCGTACGACACGCAGGGACGTTCCGAAGAGCACCTGATCGACTATACGCCGGAACTCCGGGAGCGCGCCCACCAAGTCGCGCTCGCGGGCGACCATTACGCCCCGCTCTTCGACCCGCCGACGCACGTCGGAAACGAGCAGGGCGCGGGTCCCGCCCGCCTCTGCGGGGGCGGAGGCGGAGGATCGAACACGACCGGTCCCCCCGCCGCGGATCCGGTGGCAGGAATCATCTTCGTCTCTTCCACGAGCAATTGCAGCTACGAGATGCTGATGCCGACCAGCGAGTCCCCGATGGACGGCCCCACGATGACCGGCACGACGCTCACGCCCTGGGTGCGTGGCGCGCGGGCGGAACGGGCCCCCGAGGACATCGAAGGCCTCTCGATCTGGAAGGGCCCCGTTGGCCGGATCACGGCCATTGATCTGAACACGGGCGATTTCCTCTGGGTGATCCCCAATGGTCATGCGGCACAGGAGGATCAGGACTTCATCCGCAACCACCCCTTGCTCGAGGGTGTCTCCGGGGTCGACTACGACCGGGGCCGTGCGCAGAACGTGGCGATGGTCGCGACCGCCACGCTGCTCATCTACGGCGGCGTGGACGCGGACGACAGCTGGAAGCTCTTCGCGATCGACAAGCTGACGGGTGAGGAAGTCGGGAAGATCGACATCCCCGGTGGGACGCGCTACGGGATGTCCAGCTGGACGTACGACGGGCGCCAGTATGTGATCGTCCAGCTCCAAGACGGTCTGGCGGCCTACGCACTCCCGTCGTAGCAGGCAACCGCACTACGGCGACGGCGATACCGGCGCCCCGGAGGCATGCTTGCCTCCGGGGCGCCGTTCCATTGACCCCGGAAAACTACCCACGCCGATGGCCACGTCGGGGCCGTCCGCCATCCGCAGAATGGGGTTCCAGAAGTCGGGAGCGCGCTTCGCCCCGCCGAGGCTTGCGCCGGTCCTGCCCTGCCCGGCACGCTGCTATTGGCGACGGTGCGTTTGCGCCGCCACGACCGGTAGCGCATGCTTCGCCTGATGCCGGTCCCGGCTTCCTCCTACCGCTCCCCTCCTTCCGGGAGCACCGACGACGGACGGTGAACATGAAGACGCATCTGCTCCTCATTGTGGCCCTGGCCTTGGTCCTCGCCCCACCGCTCCACGCACAGCTCGCACCCTATGACGATGCCGGTATGACATACGGACACGTGCACCTGAACGTCTCCGACCTGGAGCTGCACAAGGAGCTCTGGGGCGAGCAGTTCGGTGGCGAGCTGGTAGAACGGGGACCCCTGACGGTTGTAAAGTTCCCCGGAATGCTGATCGCACTCCGCGAAAGCGAGCCGACCATGCCGATGCCCGAAACGGTGATGGATCACTTCGGCTTCAAGGTGCGCGACATCGACGACATCCTCGACCGGTGGCGGAGGGCCGGCTACGAGGTGCAGTCGGAATTTACCGGTGCCGAGGGATTCCCGAACGCCTATCTCGTCGCTCCGGACGGGATCCTGGTCGAACTCCAGGAGGACACGACGCAGTCCGAGGACGTTGCGGGCTACCACATCCACTTCCGCACCGCGCAATACGAGGAGCTGCTTGACTGGTACGTGGAGGTCTTTGGCGCAGTGCCCTTCCAGCGCGGAACGATCGCTACGACGGCGAACGTCCCCGGGATGAACCTGAGCTTCGGTGATTCCGACACCCCGCGGGCGGCAACGCAGGGAAGCGCGATCGATCACATCGGGTTCGAGTTCCGGAACCTTCGGGAGGCAGTGGACAGGCTCGAGTCCATGGGAATCACATTTGACGTCGAATACCGTGAGATTCCCGCGATCGGGCTCAACATCGCCTATCTCACCGATCCGTCCGGCGTCTACATCGAGCTGACCGAAGGCTACACCGAGTACTGACCGGGAGGGTCGTCCCGGAGGGTGGCGCCGGCTCGCGGGCAGGGATCCCTGCCGGGCTTTCCTCCCGTCCGAGATCCGCGCTCGCTCGGCCGGCTCCCCTTCCCCGGTTGCTGCCGGAAAGGCGTCGCCCGCTCGCTTTATGCCGTAACGGCCTCCCCTTACGTGGCTGAGACGATGAACCTGCTGCCTATCGCGTTGGCCGGAGTTCTCCTTCTCGCAGGTGCGGGAGAACTCGCCGCCCGCCAGGATCCGATTGGACGCGGACCCACCGAGGGGGATCTACCGGGCGCGGCCGGCAGCGGCGTCCTCCCGGGCCCTCCTCCGCCCCTGCCCCCTGCCGTCGTCAACCAAGCCGGAGAATCAGGTGTCACCGTGCGGGCCGTCAGGGTGTCGGAATCCATCGACATCGACGGTGTGCTCGACGAGGCGTTCTACACCGAAACCCGTGCGATCACCGAGTTCATCCAGAGCATCCCCGACGCGGGAGCGGAACCGTCGGAACGGACGGAGGCATGGCTTAGCTTCGACGACGAGAATGTGTATGTCGCGGGCAGGATCTGGGATTCCCAGGGCCCGGATGCCCCCATTGCAAACGAGATGCGTCGCGACTCCCGCCAGATCATCCAGAATGACAACTTCGGCGTCTTCTTCGACACCTTCCTGGACCGTCGAAACGCAGTGGCATTCTACACGAATCCGCTCGGCGCGCTGACAGATTTCCAGATCAACAACGAGGGACGGCCCAACCGCGACTGGAACCCGATCTGGGAGGTGCGCACCGGCCGCTTCGAAGGCGGGTGGACGGTCGAGATGGCCATTCCGTTTCGTTCGTTGCGCTACCGTCCCGGCCGGGAGCAGGTGTGGGGGATCCAGCTGCGCCGTTCCGTGCTGAGGCGCAACGAGTGGAACCATCTGACCTGGCTGCCCATCTCGGTGGGCAGAATGGGAAGCCCCTCCATCACCAGGGTATCGATGTACGGGACGCTCGTCGGAATCGAGGCTCCGCCTCCGGGCCGCGAAATCGAGGTCAAGCCGTTCGCGATCTCGGGCCTGCGGACCGACCTGGGCGTCAATCCCGCTGTCCGGAATGACGGCTATGCTGACGCCGGGCTGGACGTAAAGTGGGGCGTGACCGAGAACCTCGTCGCCGACTTCACCATCAATACCGACTTCGCGCAGGTCGAGGTGGACGAGCAGCAGGTGAACCTGACCCGCTTCAGTCTCTTCTTTCCCGAGAAGCGGGAGTTCTTTCTCGAAAGCCGGGGAATCTTCGATTTCGGTGTCCGTGGCGGCGTGGGCGGCGGACCCGGCGGCGGCGGGCCACGTGGTGGCGGCGGTGGCGGAGGAGGTGTGCCGACGATGTTCTATAGCCGCCAGATCGGGCTTCAGGACGGGACACAGGTCCCGATCCTAGGCGGCGGGCGACTGACCGGCAAGGTAGGTTCGTTCGATGTCGGCATGGTGAACATCCAGACCGACGAGCTGGCGAGCATCGATGCGGAATCAACGAACTTCACCGTCCTGCGCGTCGCCCGCGACATCTTCTCGAGGAGCAGCGTCGGTGTCATCTACCAGAACCGCTCGGAATCCGCCATAGCGGACGGATCGAATCAGGCCTGGGGCGTCGACGGCGTCTTCACCTTCAACGACGAAACGACGCTGCAGACCTACTACGCCCAGACGCACACACCGGGCTTCGACGGGCTGGACGCCAGCTATCGCGGCGCATTCGGTTACAACGCCGACGAGTGGGGCCTCCAAGTGGATCATCTCGTCGTCGGCGACGACTTCAACCCCGAGATCGGATTCGTTCGGAGAAAGGACTTTCGGCAGTCGTCGATGAGTGCGCGGGCAAGCCCGCGGACCGAGTCCATCTCTTGGATCCGCCAGATTTCCCTGCAGCCCAACGTCCGGTACTTCGAGAACGAAGAGTCAGGCTTTCTGGAAAGCCGCCAGCGGGGAGGCAGCTTCCTGATCGAATTCGAGAACAGCGACCGGTTCGGTCTCACATACACGGATTCCTACGAGCGTCTCGTCGAGGATGAACGGATCTCGGGTGCGGTCATCGGCGCCGGGCGCTACGGATTCACCGATGTCCAGGCAAGCTACTCGATGGGACCGAACCGGCCTGTCCTGGGCAGATTGTCGGTCCGCCGGGGAAGCTATTATGGGGGCGACATCACATCGCTCGGACTGAGCCAGGGCTGGATCACGCTTCGCCCCGGCCTCTCACTCGAGCCCAGCGTGTCCTTCAACTGGATCGATCTCCCGCAGGGTCATTTCGGGCGACATGTGGCCTTGGCTCGCGTCACCTATACGATGACGCCACGGGCCTTCGTTGGCGGCCTCGTCCAGTACAACGCGGGCAGCGACACCTTCAGCACGAACGTCCGCCTCCGGTGGGAATGGGCACCGGGAAGCGAGCTGTTCCTGGTCTACACCGAGGACCGCGACACCGATGTCCCCGGACGTCGCGGTACGGAGCTGGCAGACCGCGGTCTCGTCATCAAGGTGACACGACTGCTGCAGCTGTAGCGACAAACGGGACCACCCGGGGATGGCCGCCAAGTTGGAGCTGAGCAGGCCAGAGACATCGACATTGCCGTTGAAGCCGTGGCTCGCGGCGAGGGGCATGGCCGCGTGTCGCCCGGTGGGGGCCGAGGCGATCAGGATGCCAGCGCCACCGTCGCGTCCGGGCATCGTAGGGGGGACACCGGGCCCCGGGTGGCCAGGGCCTCCTCCCGGTCCCCCACGTCGCCGAACCGAGAGCACGCCGGGCCAACACAGTCATCCGCCGCCGGGACCTGATCTCACGGTCCCCCGATGGAGCCACCGCTGATCACTGGCGGGAGCGGGACAGGAGCGGTCCCACTGACCGCTCCTTGTCGGGCCCCACGGGCTCGTTGGTCCCGCCTGCGTGCAGCTTGTCCGAGCCGTATCTGATGGTGGACTCGGTGGCTCCTCCCAGGATGGCTGCCATCTCGCGGCGGCCGGCGGAAGGGCTCCGGCGAAGGACGGAAACGATGCGGTCCGCGACCGCGGCGCGTTCGTGCCATGCCCGCTCGTCGTCTGGCAGATGCCGTCTTCGCTCCGGCTTCTCCGCCTCCGTCACCGATTCCCAAGACAGGAGATGTCCTGCCCGCGTTGGTAGCGAGGGATTCCCGCAGGATCGCCGGATGCGACCGGACTGAGAGGCGCCGCCCGGATTCGAACCGGGGATAGAGGATTTGCAGTCCTCTGCCTTACCACTTGGCCACGGCGCCTAGAGGGCGGGAACGGGGCGAAGTCCCACGATCGCGGCCACGACGGTGAGGAGGCCCCGACTGCCCGGGAACCATCGACACCCGTGCCCGCCGTATCCTTCTAGCCGTCCAGCGAGGGGCCCGCCTTGGCCGAACCCTCTGCGTGCCCATTCCCCGCAGGTCAGCCCGTATCTGTGCTTCCAAGCACTGCGGGCCGATTGCACGCCGCTGCCGACCGCACCCCGGAAAAGCGGGAAACCGGACTCGAACCGGCGACCCCCACCTTGGCAAGGTGGTGCTCTACCAACTGAGCTATTCCCGCACGTCCGGCCCAGAGGGGCCCGGAAGAGGCCGCTCCAGGGAGCGGGAACCTAGAAACCGGAAGGGTTTGATGTCAACCTCGTGCACGCCTGACATGCGCCGCGACGACTCGATCCTCTTCTCCCGCAACAACCAGCCGGGCCCATCCGGAATTGGTCCGAACGTCGACCCGCCCTATCTTTCGCGGACCACTCGGACTGGGCTCGAAGTGCACCGCCGATCCTCCCGTCCTGCCCGCATCCAGGCCATGCATCGAGCCTCAACGATCCGGACCGCCGCCCTCCTTGCCGTGCTCCGTTGCGGATTCGCCGGGGAGGCCTTGGCGCAGACGGTCGACAACCCCTTGGTGCCCCGCGGGTCCTTCTTCGTGCGCCTTCATCCCTCGGCCACGACGCTGCGGGCGACCTACGGACCGGGGACGGGTGAGGAGCATCCCCTCGGAACCGCCTTCGGGCCCGCGGACCTCGGAACCGCCGCCGTTCCCTCTCTCGCTCCCCTGGGAGAACGCGTCGCGGCACTCGCCGGTATGAACCGGTCCCCCTCCCTCCGTCTGGGGCGTACCGTCACACGATTCTCGGGCGACGAGCGAGCCGTCCCCATTCAACTGAGTTACGGCGTACTCGACCGGCTGACGCTGGCGGTCACCGTACCCCTCGTCCGCAAGCGCCTCGAGACCGTTCTCAGATTCTCGCCCGAGGACGCCGATCTCGGAATGAGTCCGTCGGAGACAGCGGGCGCTTCCGTCTCCTCGTTCCTCCGCGACGCGGGTGCTTCGCTCGAGACGACGCGGGCCCGGGTCAGGGATCACTGCCTGACCGCGGGTGCAGATGACCCCGCCTGCACCTCCGGGGAGATCCTCGTCGCGGAGGCCGACTTCTTCCTCTCGGAACTTGATGCTGCCTACTCTACCACTCCGGTCTTTCCCCTGAGGGATTCCCAGGCAGCAAGCGCCATCACGTCAAGGTGGAATGACTTGACGAATTCGTTCGGCTCGTGGGGCGTGTCGGGCCCGACCGACCTGCCGCTCGCATCGGATCCGATCGACCACGAGACATTCGAGTCGCTCGTCGTCACCCCGGCCTGGCCTCCGGACGGCTTCCCCCTCGCGACGCCCGACGTGGCCCTCGGGCTGGGTGACGTCGAAGCGACTGTGGCGGTCGGCATCCTGACACCGGCACCCCCTGCGCCAGATGCGGACCCTCCGGCCCACCCGCGCATCCACCTGGCGGCCACGGGAACACTCCGGTTCGCCACCGGGACCCCCGACTCGCTCCGGATCGTCGCCCCGATGGATCCGCCGCGTGGGGTCTCCGGGTGGACGGGCGGCGCCGTGCTCGACATCCTCCTCTCCGGACCGCTCCGGCGTCTCGCGGTTCTCTCCACCCTCGAGGCGGGTTGGAACGGATCTCGCGAGATGACCGTTCTCGCGCCTGATCCAGCACGTGTTTTCTATCCCGGCGAGGAGCGGGCGGCAGTCCTCTGGACCCCGGGCCCGCACTTCAGGGCAAGCGTGACGCCACGAATCCAGGTTGCATCCGGCCTCTCGATCGGCGCCGGATGGCGCTTTCTCCGCCGGGAGCCCGACAGCTACGAGCGTCTGGGAGAAACATTCGCCGCTCCGATCGAAGGAGCGGCACCCGAACCCTACAGCCTCCACCGCATCGGGTTCGAGTTCCGGTACGCCGCCAACGAGCCGCCGCTTCTCGGGGGAGTCCCCTTCCCCGTCGAAGTGCTCTTCCGGGGATCGAAGAGCGTCGCCGGAACCGCAGGGGCAACGGTCGAGTCGCGGGCCGAGGCGATGGTCCGGTTCCGCATCAGGGAGTAGCGACTGTCGGGCACGGGACCGCTCCGTCCCTCACTCCCCTGCGAGGAGCTCGCGCGCGTGGGCGCGCGACCGCTCCGACTCCGGATCCCCGCCGAGCATTCTCGCGATTTCGCGGATCCGGCCCTGCCCCTCGAGCGGCTCCACCGTAGCGCGCGTCGTCCCCCCGGCCTCATTCTTCCGGACGAGGAGGTGGCGCTCGCCGCGCGCGGCAAGCTGGGGAAGGTGCGTGACCACGAAGACCTGGTGGTGCGCCGCGACCTCAGAGAGCTTCCGCCCGACCTCGCGTGCGATCCGCCCGCCGATCCCGGCGTCGATCTCATCGAACACGAGAGTCGGCACCCGGTCCTCACGCGCGAGGATCGACTTGAGTGCAAGCATGATCCGTGACAGCTCCCCCCCGCTCGCGACCTGGGCAAGCGGCTGCAGACCGAACCCCGGGTTGAGTGAGGCGAAGAAGCGGATGCGCTCGGCACCGGCCTGCCCCGGGGACTCCAGCGGCTCGATGTGCACCCGGAAGCGCGCGGCGGGAAGCCCCACCTCCCCGAGCACGGACTGGACCGACTGCTCCAGCTGACGCGCCCCCTCCGTCCGGCGTCGGGACAGCTCGGCGGCGAGGGCGCGGAGATCGCCCTCCACCTCCCGAATCCGGCTCTCGAGGCGGCTCGTCTCGAACTCCGTGCTCTCCAGTTCTGCAACTTCACCGGCGATTCGGGCCTGCGTTTCGAGAACTCCGGAGAGTTCGGGTCCGTATTTCCCCTTGAGCCGAAACAGGAGGTCCGACCGCTGCCGAAGCTCCTCGGCCCGCGCCGGAGAGATCTCGACATCAGCGGCGTAGCTTCCCGCACGCTCGCCCAGGTCGACGGCGGCGTGATAGAGTTCGTCGATTTCCTCCTGCATAGCGCAGGCATCCGGATCCAGGCGGGCGATCCTCTCGAGGAGGTCTCGGGCAAGCGCCAGGGCCTCCGACACTGCACCGTCTCCTCCGTAGAGGATCGTGTGCACCCGCGCTGCATCCCTGGCCAACTCCTCCGCGTGTTCGAGCCGTCGGAGCTCGCTCTCGAGCCGGTCGTCCTCCCCTGCCTCAAGCTGTGCAGCTTCGATTTCCCGGAGCTGGTATCTGAGGAAATCCGCACGGCCTCGGAGCTCGCTTTCGCGGGTCCTCAGCCGCTCGAGCTCACGCCTGAGTCGGGCGCACTCTGCGGCCTTCTCGGCCACGGCCCTGGCCTCCGCCACCGCGCCGGAGAACGCATCCAGGATCTCCCTCTGCTCGCGAGCCCGAAGCAGCGTCTGGTGCTCGTGCTGGCCATGAAGATCCACGAAGCCGCGGCCCAGTCCCGCGAGGGTCCGGACCATGGCCGGCGATCCATTGATCCATGCGCGGTTGCGTCCCTCGGCCTGCACCTCCCTTCGGAGCATCACGAGCCCGTCTTCCGTTGGTATCCCGAGTTCGCCCATCTCCTCGAGGAGGGCGGGCCGCGCCCCGAGGTCGAAGACCGCCTCGAGGAGCGCGCTAACCGCGCCCAGGCGGACGACGTCCGAACTCGCGCGCTCGCCGAGCAGGAGCGAGAGCGCACCCACGATGATCGACTTCCCGGCCCCCGTCTCCCCCGTAAGGACATTCAGGCCCGGGCCAAGGTTGAGCGAGAGATCCTCGATGACGGCGAGGTTCCGGATCCGGAGCTCGATCAGCATGGGAGGCTAATCGGCCCAGTTGAGCACTCGCCTCAGCCGGCCAAAAAAGGTCTGTCCCCGGAAGCGGACGAGCTGGACGCGCTCCTTTCCCTTCTCGATCACGAGCCGATCTCCGGGGGCCAGCGCGTGCGTCTCCTGTCCGTCGGCGCTCACCGCGAGTTGCTCGTACGCCTCAAGCGTCCGGACATGAAGCCGCACATGATCCGGGAGGAGGAGCGGCCGCATCGAGAGGGTGTGAGGAGAAATCGGTGTCACGACGATGCAGTCCATCGTCGGCGCGATGATGGGCCCTCCGGCCGAGAGGGAGTAGCCGGTCGACCCGGTCGGGGTCGCGATGATCACCCCGTCCCCCGAGAAGCTCCCGACCTCCTCGCGCTCCGCATTACGGCCCACAGCGAGATCGAGGCGGACGACACGGGCGGCCGCACCCTGATGGAGAACGATGTCATTCAGCGCCCAGAGGCGCGGTCCCTCCACACCGGAGGCGCTGATGATCCGGCCTTCCAGGGTGAAGCGCGGATCGAGGAACGCGCGACCCTCGAGCGCCTCGGCGAGCGCCCCGACGAGGTCGGGCGGGCTCACGGAGGTGAGGAATCCGAGATGGCCGAGATTCACCCCGAGCACGGGGATCCCTCTGCCCGCTACCCGTCGGACCCCGCGAAGAAGCGTCCCGTCACCGCCGAGCGTCAGCAGGAGGTCGATCCCGGACGCGTCGCCGAGCGGCTCGAGAGAGGCACGCAGACCGACACAGAGCTCTTCTTCCGGGACCAGGCGGAAATCGTGCCGGTCGGCGAATGCCTCGACTTCCGACAGCACGGCATGCACCCGGCCGTCGGGCGGCCTTCCGACGATCCCCACGCGGCGGAAGTCGCCCGGGAGCGGGAGGATCGAGCTGTCGTCCCGTAGGCTCACGCGCTCTCCCGGCTACTCCAAGCCGGCGTCGACGCATCCCCGAGGAGATCGCGGGCGCGGCGGGCGATGCCCACCGGATCGAGCCCGACCTTCGCGAGGAGGATGTCGCGGTCCCCATGCTCGACGAACGCATCCGGGATGCCCATCGTCCCGAAGCGGTCCGGGAAGCGGAGTTCGGGATCGTCGAGCATCTCCCTGGCCATGAATGCGCCGAATCCGTTGACCCGGCTTCCCTCCTCGACCGTGAGGACACTCGTGTGACGCCCGAGGAGGTCGCGAAGGAGGTCGCGGTCGTAGGGCTTTAGGAACCGGGCGTTGACAACCGTGACTGCGGTCCCCTCCCCGCGGAGGATCGCCGCAGCCTCGAAGGCGGACTCCACCATCGCCCCCACTGCGAGGAGGAGGAGGTCGGGACCCTCCCGCAGGACCTCCCAGCTCCCGGATTCGATCCGCGGCAGATCGTGGACCGGCGGGACTTCGCGCGGGATGGGCGCTCTCGGCCAGCGGATCGAAAAGGGGCCGTCCTCGACCGAAAGCGCGAGCCTGAGCAGGGCGAGCATCTCGGAGCCGTCCCTGGGAGCGGTCACCGTCATTCCGGGGACCGTCAGCATGTAGCCGATGTCGAGAGCGCCGTGGTGCGTCGGGCCGTCCTGGCCCGCGAGCCCGGCGCGGTCCATGCAGAAGACGACGGGCAGGCTCTGGAGTGCGACGTCGTGAACGATCGAGTCGTACGCCCGCTGGAGGAAGGTCGAATAGATCGCGACCACCGGCCGGATCCCCTGGGTCGCAAGCCCCGCCGCGAATGTCACTCCGTGGGCTTCCGCGATCCCGACGTCGAAGTGACGCTCCGGGTAGGCCGCGCCGAAGATCTCCGAGCTGGTCCCGTCGGGCATACCAGCCGTGATCACGGCGATCCGCGAGTTCTCGCGTCCCAGCTCACGGATCCCCTGCCCGAAGACCTTCTGGTAGCGGGGGAGCCCGGCCGGCCGCTTGCGGCCGGCGCCGGAGATCTTGTCGAAGGGCGAGGCGGCGTGCCAGCGGAACGGGTCCTTCTCCGCGGGACGGTAGCCCCGGCCCTTGCGCGTGAGCACGTGGACAAGCACCGGGCCCTTGAGGCCACGGACCCGCTCGAGCGTATCGATCAGGCTGTCGAGATCGTGCCCGTCGACGGGGCCGATGTAGCGGAAGCCCATCTCCTCGAAGATCATGCCGGGAACGAGCAGGTGCTTCGCGCTCTCCTCCAGCTTCCCGCCGACCGACTCGACGAGTTCCCCGAGGTTGCGGGGCGCCTTGCGCAGGAGCGCCTTGATTTCGCCCCGTACCCGGTTGTAGACCGGATTCGTGATAATCGAGGTCAGATACCGGGTCATCGCTCCCACATTGGGCGCGATGGACATTTCGTTGTCGTTCAGCACAACGACGAGGTCGTGGTCCCCGGCTCCGGCGTTGTTCAGCGCCTCGTATGCCAGACCACATCCCATCGCCCCGTCGCCGATGACGGCAACCACCTTTTCCGAGCGTCCGCGCAGGTCGCGGCCCACGGCCATCCCGAGTGCTGCCGAGATCGAGGTCGCGGCGTGTCCGGCCCCGAATGTGTCGTACTCCGACTCCTGGCGGCTGAGGAACGGGCTCAGCCCGCCGTACTGGCGAATCGTCGGCAGGCGATCATTCCGCCCTGTAAGGATCTTGTGGATATAGGCCTGGTGACCGGTGTCCCAGACGAGCCGGTCCACCGGAGTACGGAAGACGCGATGGAGAGCGACGGTGAGCTCGGTCACGCCGAGGCTCGCTCCGAAGTGGCCGCCGATCCGGGACACGACGTCGATGTGGCGCTCACGGAGTTCGCCGACGAGAACGTGCAGGTCTTCGCGCGTCAGTTTCCTCAAGTCTGAAGGTACACTGACCCTGTCGAGCAACGGCATGGTGGCCTCCCTCACGTCACCAGTCATCGGGCATGCGACCGGGAAAGATAGCCGTGCGGCGGCGCGCTCCAACAGACCGGCCGGGGGGCGCTATCGGTCGCGGGAGGCTGCGTAACGTGCCAGCGCCTCGAGTTCCACGGAGTCGATTCCAGCCCCCCGAAGTGCCCCGCGGCCAGCGGCGGCCACCCGATTCGCCTCCTCTCTTGCGGCCTCTACACCGAGGAACCGGACATAGGTCGACTTGCCGAGTGCCGCATCCGACGGCTCCTTTCCGATCCGCTCAGCGTCCGCCGTCGCATCGAGAACGTCGTCGGCGATCTGGAATGCGAGCCCGATCGCCCGGCCGTATGCGTCGAGTGCGGCGACCGCGTCCGGCCCCGCCGAGGCAGCGACGGCACCGACACAGACCGAGGCGCGAAGGAGTGCGCCGGTCTTCATACGGTGTAGTGTGTCGAGCTCTCCCTTTGAGAGCTCGCGCCCCTCCGCCAGGAGGTCGGCAGCCTGCCCACCGACCATGCCCCGTGCGCCGGCGGCACGCATAAGGGTGGAAACCAGTCGCCGTCGGCGCCGGCGACCGAGTCCGAGCCGCCCTGCGGCCTCCCAGCAGTGGAGCGCCGCGAGGGGAATCAGCGCCAGCCCCGCCCGCATCGTGGCCACCTCGCCGTGGACCGTGTGTGCCGTCGGCGCACCGCGCCGGAGGGGCGCATCGTCCATGCACGGCAGGTCGTCGTGCATAAGCGAGTACGCGTGGATCATCTCGATGCTCGCGGCCACCTCATAGATCCCGGCCGGGAGGTCAGCCGGGGGCGGGGCAGGTCGACGGGCTGCCTGGCGACAGGCGTGGAAGGCGGCGACGCAGAGGATCGGCCGAAGCCGCTTGCCACCCGAGAGAAGAGAGTCCCCCGCCACGGGAGCGAGGCACGGTGAGAGAAGATCCCCGTAGCGGTCCATCGCCCGGAGGAGGGCCTGATCGACCCGCTCGCGCTCCCCTGCCAGGTAGACGTCGAGGCGGAAGGTATCCGCCCCGGTCACTGCCGTGGGTCCGTCCCGAGGGGCTCGGTCCGGGTGCCCTCCTCCTCACCGGTGAGCTCCTCCACCCGCAGTTCCGCCCGCGAGATGAGGCGCTCGGAGGTTCGGATGTGGCGGATGCCTTCCTCAAAGAGGTGAAGACCCCGCTCCAGCTCGACGTCGCCGGCCTCAAGCGCCGTCACGATCTCCTCCAGACGCCGAAGCCGCGCCTCGAGCGTGAGTTCCTCACCGGACTCCCGGCTCCCTTCCTCTGCCGCGGGACCGCCGGGCCTCTCGCTCATCGATTCGCCTCCTCCTGAACACGAAGTGTCTCGCAGTGGATGCGACCGTCCACCACCCGGAGAACGAACGGCTCCCCGGCCCGGAACTCCGATGCCGTCCTCATCACCCGCGCACGCCGGTCGAGCGGAACGGCGTAGCCCCGCCTGAGCGTGCCGAGGGGCGAGAGCGCCTCGATCTGGCCAGCCACGGCCGCAAGCTTCGCCCGCCGGGCCGCGAACAGCTCGCTGACGGCCCGCTCCAGCCGAGCGGAGCGGTGCTCTAGCCCGCTGCCGAGCGGCGCCAGGAGGCCCTCGATGGCGCGGCGCGCCCTCAGGGAGCCGTCCCGCAGCCGCTCCCGGCGCCTCGACACCTGGGCCCTGAGTCCGAGCCCGAGGCGCTGGCGGGTCCGCAAGAGCACCTCCGCGAGAACGCTCCCGTCCTCAACGGCGCGCTCCCCAGCCGCCGAGGGGGTCGGCGCCCTGAGATCGGCAACCAGGTCCGACAGCGTCACATCCACTTCATGGCCCACCGCCGAGATGACAGGCACGGGAGAGTCGGCGATGGCCCGGGCCACGATTGCCTCATTGAACGCCCAGAGGTCCTCGATCGAACCCCCACCCCGCCCCACGATGACGACCTCGACCTCGCCCGAAGCGCCGAGAGTCCGGACGCCATCGGCGATCTCGCCGGCCGCGCCCTCCCCCTGCACACGCGACCCCCGGACAACAACCCGGGTCCACGGCGCCCGGCGGCGGATGACGGTCAGGATATCGTGGAGCGCTGCGCCCCCGAGCGACGTGACGATGCCGACCGAGGCTGGATACCGGGGGACCGGCCGTTTTCTGGCGGGATCGAGCAGCCCGTCCGCCTCGAGGGCGGCCCGGGTACGCTCGAATGCCAGGCGCCAGAGTCCCTCCTCCCCTTCCCCCTCGAGGCGCTGGACCACGATCTGATAGCTGCCCCTCGCCGCGTAGATGGTGAGCGATCCAAAGGCACGGACTTTCATCCCCTCGAGAGGATCTGTCGGAAGCCGTGCCGCGTCCCGAGCCCACATAACGGCTCGGAGCTGAGCTTCGTCGTCCCTGAGCGTGAAGTAGCGGTGGCCGGAGCGGGCCCGTGTCCAGTTCGCGACCTCGCCCGACACCCACACCTCGGGGAAGCGGCGCTCCATGGTGTGCCTTGCGGCCCGGTTGAGCGCCGAGACACTCCAGACCCGGGGGGCATCGGGCGCAGGCTCGGTGGCTTGCCTCGCGACCCGACGGGAGAAGTCGATTCCGAGCTGCCTCCCGCCGCTCACGGGGTGACCTCCGCGCGCGCATCCGAGCGGAAGGCCCGGAGCGTGTTCACGAGGAGCATCGCCCGGGTCATCGGACCGACCCCGCCCGGCACCGGCGTGATGGCACCCGCCACCCGGCCCACGCCTTCGAAGTCCACATCCCCGACGAGACGGTATCCCCGCTCCCGCCCGGGATCCTCGACGCGATTCACCCCGACATCGATCACGACGGCACCTGGGCGCACCATCTCCCCGGTCACAAGCCCGGGCCGGCCAGCCGCGACGATGAGGATCTCGCCGAGCCGCGTCACGCCGCCAAGGTCCCGTGTGCGGGAGTGCGCGACGGTCACGGTCGCGTTACCTCCCCGTCCGCGGCGAAGGAGGAGGGCGGCCATCGGCCGGCCCACGAGGTTCGAGCGCCCGACGACCACGACATGGCGGCCGGAGGGGTCGTAGCCGTGCCGGAGGAGGAGTTCGATGATGCCACTCGGCGTGCACGGCGCGGCCACACCGCGGTCGCCGGCGGCGACCCTTCCCACATTCACCGGGTGGAGACCGTCGACATCCTTGCCGGGGTCGACCGCGTCGAGGACAGCTGCCTCCTCGATCTGCGGGGGAAGCGGAAGCTGGACCAGTATCCCGTGGATCTCGGGATCCGCGTTCAGTCCCGCGATGCACCCCAGGAGTTCGTCCTCCGAGGTGTCTGCGGCCAGATCGATCTGCCTCGACCGGAACCCCACTTCCACGGCGTCCCGGTTCTTCATCCGGACATACGCCTTGCTCGCCGGATCCTCACCAACGAGCACGGTTGCGAGACCCGGCACCCTCCCTGTCGCATCCAGACTCTCCCGGACGCTCGCCGTAACCTCCCCACGGATCCGCGACGCCGTCCCCGTCCCGGAGATGACCACCGCTCCCCCGCCCGCTTCACGCATCGCGACCGTCCGGCGCGTCACCGCGCGAAGTCGATGGCCCGCGTCTCGCGGATCACGACGACCTTGATCTGCCCGGGATATTGCAGCTCGTCCTCGAGGCGGCGGGCTACGCGCCCGGAGAGCTCGGCCATCTCCCCGTCGGGCACCTTCTCCGGCTGCACCATGACACGGACTTCCCGGCCGGCCTGGACCGCGAAGCAGCGCTCGACACCCGGGAAGTCCATCGCGATCTCCTCCAAGCGTTCGAGCCGCTTCACATACGTATCGAGCGTCTCCCTGCGCGCCCCCGGGCGGGCACCGGATATCGCATCCGCGGCCGTGACAAGGAAGGCCTCGGGATAGCGGTGCGGTTCCTCGTCGTGGTGGGCCTTGATCGCGTTCAGGACGAGATCCGGCTCATGGTGCTTCCTGCAGAGTTCGTAGCCGAGCTCGACATGGGTGCCCTCGTGGTCGTGGGTCATCCCCTTGCCCACATCGTGGAGGAGCCCCGCGCGCTTGGCGAGCCCGGAGTTAAGCCCCATCTCCGCGGCCATCGCCCCGGCGAGCATCGCGACTTCCCTGGAGTGCTGCAGCTGGTTCTGGCCGTAGGACGTCCGGAACTTGAGGTTGCCGAGAACGCGTACGATCTCCGGATGGATCTTGTGGATCCCGAGGTCGTAGAGCACCTGTTCGGCAGCCTCGAGCATCCCCTCCTCGACATCTTCCCTGCTCTTCGCGACGACTTCCTCGATCCGTCCGGGATGAATACGCCCGTCCTCGACGAGCCGGTCGAGCGCGATCCGAGCGATCTCGCGACGGATCGGATCGAACCCCGAGAGAACGACAGCCTCCGGAGTGTCGTCGATGATCACGTCGATCCCGGTCATCTGCTCGAAGGCACGGATGTTACGCCCCTCGCGCCCGATGATCCGGCCCTTCATGTCGTCGGACGGAAGCTGGACGACCGAGACCGTCGCCTGCTGCGTTGCTTCGGCCGCCATCCGCTGGATCGCCATCGAGACGATCTTGCGGGCCTCCCGCCTCGCAGCACGCTGCGTTTCTTCGCGCACCTGACGGATCTTCTGGGCGGCCTCGGCCTCGGCCTCGCCGCGGAGCCCGGCGACGAGCTCCTCCTTCGCCTCAGCCGCTGTCAGACCGGAGAGCTCCTCAAGCCGCTGCCTGACCGCACCCAAGGTGCGGTCGACCTCGGTCCTCGTCTCCTCGATCGTCCGCTCACGGCCGTCGAGTGCAGCGGCCCGCCCGTCGAGCGCCGTCTCACGTTCCTTGATCGTCTCGAACTTCCGGTCGAAGGCATCCGAGCGGACGTTCACACGGCGTTCGGCGCGCTCGACCTCCTCCCTTCGGCGCCCCTCCTCCCGCTTCCAGTCCTCACGGAGCCGGAAGGCCTCTTCGCGCCCACGAAGCTCTCCGTCCTTCTGGATCGTCTCCGCCTCGGCGCGGGCCCTGGCAAGAATCTGGGATGCTTCGTCGCGGGCAGCGGCCCGCTCCTCGTTCTGGCGCGCCAGCTCGCGGCCCCGGCCGAAGATGTACCCGAGGACCAAGCCCGCAAACAGGGTCAACACCGCGACCAGGACGATCCCCTGCGCGGAGTCCATCTTGTTGTCACTCCAAAAGCGGATCCGAGAAGGCACCCGCAGGAAGGCATGATCGGGAACTCACGGGCTCCGTGAGGGAGCCCACTCCCCTCAAATGCGACAATATCGTGCCGGAAGAATAGGAATCCCGCGCGGGCGCCCGCAACCCCGAGTCTCGTCCAGTGGGAAAGGAGGCCGAACGAGCGGCCGGTTCCGGCCGAGAGGTGATGCCGGACGGTGGGTTGCCGCGATGTTGGAGGCACGATCGCGGACACGTCGCTCGACCGGATGCGGCCCATCGCGGAGGGCGCCGATCAGGTCGGACTCACCCACCTCTCCCGACCCGACTCTCACCATCATCAACCACCGGCAGCAGCCTCGAGGCCACTACCCTCTCTACGATCCCTTACCCGCTCCAGCCTCATCTGCGTATTGGAAATGACTCTTCGGGGGACTCAGGAAGCCTGGTCCGCCCCGCTGGCCATGTCCTCGAGCCGCTCGGCGAGTGCTGTGGCGCGGCCCGCGACCTCGGCCCTGAGCGCCTCGAGCTCGGCGACCGTCCGGAGATGCTGATCCACGACCGAGAGAGCGGCGAGGACGATGGCCCGGTGCGTGTCGGGGAGGCGGGCCACACTCCGGATAGCGGTCACCTGGTCATCCAGGAACTTTGCACACCGGGTCGTATATTCGGGCTCGGCCGCGGACCTGAGTATGTGCTCCTCGCCCGCGATCCGAACGGTTACCGACGATCTCGTGTCACGCATCCCGATCCCTCCGTGGTGTGGCCCTCGCCGCATGCGCAGGCGCACCGGACCGGAGGGCGCCGCACTCTGCCAACCGCCCCGGCGGGCCTCCCCCGGCCACCGGTCACGTTACCCGGAATCCAGACGGGAGAGCAGGCCCTCGACGGTTTCCAGCCCCTCGGAGATGCTCTGCCGCAGGCTCGCATTCTCCTCCTCGAGCCACGTCACCCTATCCCGGAAGCGCGCCGACTCGGCAGCATGTTCCTCCGCTTCGGCACCATCCCTCTCCGTGCGGGCCAGCGCGGCCTCCAGCTCTCCGAGCCGCTTCCTCGCCTCGCGGAGCTCCCCCGCAAGGAGGCGACGTTGCTCCACGATCTGTTCCACCGCTGCCTCGAGGCGCGCGAGCGCGAGCCTCTCCGCCCCGTCAGCCTGCGCCTGTTCTGCGTCGGACACCCAGTTCCTCCTCGAGAGCACGGGTGATGCGTCCGATCGAGGCGTCCACCTCGTCGTCCTTCAGTGTCCGGTCCCCGGCCCGGAATCGCGCCCGCACCGCCACCGAGCGGCTCCCCGCGGGGAGTTCGTCCCCGCGGTAGAGGTCGAAGACCTCGATCTCCCTGAGATGCCTTCCCCCCTTCGTCCGGATCACCGCGAGGGCCGCCTCGGCCGGGATCTCCTCGGGGAGGAGGAGCGCGAGATCCCGCTCGACCGGCGGATAGGTCGGGAGTGCGCGGAAGAGCGGCACCGGACGCGGGCCAGCCTCCCGGGGTAGAGCAAGCTCGATCCCCCAGACATCGCCGCCCCATTTCGGAAGGTCCACGTGCTCGCCGACGATCCGTCCTCCCACGCCCCACGGCACCCCCGTCCCCCTTGCATCGAATAGGGCAAAGGCGGCCTCGGGGCAACAGAGCCCCGCCGCATCCGGCCCGGGGGGCGAGCCGAGCTTCCAAGAGCGGCCGGACGCGATGACCCCCGCCAGCCTCTCGAGGATCCCCTTCACGTCCCAGAGGTCCAGGGGCTCCTCCGGCCGGCTCCAGTGCGGCGGCTCCCGCATCCCGTGGAGGATCGCCGCGACGTGGGTCCACTCTACCGGGAGCGCCCCCGGTTCCCCTGGCAGGAACACCGTGCCGATCTCGAAGAGGCGGACATTCCGGTTTCCGCGCCGGAGGTTGCGCTCGAGGCAGGTGACGAGGCCCGGGAGCAGCGTGCTGCGGAGGAATGCTCCCTCGGCGGAGACGGGATTCGAAATCTCGACCGTGCCGTGGCGACTGGACGTGAAGGCCGGCACCTGGGCCTCGAGAAGCCCCGCGCCTGTCAACACGTCCCGGACCGCGTCCTCAAGCGCGAACTGGGGATGGTCCGGGACCGTACCCGGCCGGAAGGCGCCGAGCCGGTCCGGGAAGCTGTCGTAGCCGTGTGTCCGGGCCACCTCCTCGATGAGATCCGCCTCCCGCGTGAGATCATGGCACCGGTAACCGGGCACTTCCACCATCAGGCTCCCGGCATCCCCCTCTCGGACAGGGAGGCCCAACGGACCCAGGAGCGCCCCGATCTCGCCGGGGCCGAACGCCACGCCGAGAAGCTGCTCGACTCGCGCGGGACGGAGGCGGATCCGCTCCCGTCCGAAGGGCCGCGCGCAGGTGTCGAGGAGCGGGCCCGCGACCTCGCCGCCGGCCGTCGCGAGGATCACCTCCGCCGCCCGCATGACCGCACGGCCGAGCCCTTCCGGGTCCACCCCGCGCTCGAAGCGGTAGGAAGCGTCGGTCGAGAGGCCGAGGGCCTTCCTCGTCGTCCGGACGGACGCCGCGTCGAAGAGCGCACACTCGAGGAGCACTTCAGTCGTCCGATCCGACACCTCCGTATCCGCCCCGCCGATCACGCCGGCGACTGCGATCGGCGCTCTGGGACCCGAGATCGCAAGCATGTCGGGTGCGAGGTTGCGCCGGACCCGGTCGAGCGTCTCGATCCCTTCCGCTCTCCGGGCGCACCGGACGACGACCGTCCGCTCCGGGATGAGGTCGAGGTCGAAGGCGTGGAGAGGATGCCCGAGCTCGAGGAGAACGTAGTTCGTCGCATCGACCACGTTGTTGATCGGGCGTGCTCCGGCGGCGCGGAGCCGCTGTTCGAGCCAGGCGGGGGAGCGTCCGACCCGGACGCCGCTCAGCCGGAGAGCCAGGTACCGGTGGCAGAGTCTGCCTTCCTCGATCCGGACGGTCACACCCCCGCCCGAGGTCTCGCGCGGGCCGGTGACCGTCGCGACGGCCCCGAGCGCCGCCCGGATCCCGGCCGAGGAGCCCGGGACAGGCGGCGGCCGCACGTCGGCGTCGCCGCCCGCCGCCAGCTCGCGGGCGAGGCCGAGGTGCGAGAGGAGGTCCGGGCGGTTCGGCGTAACCTCGACATCGAACCTCAGGTCGTCGAGCCCGAGAACGCCCGTTAGCGGCTCGCCCGGCTCGGGATTCCCGTCGAGGGCGAGGATCCCGTCGGCGTCCGGTCCGAGATCGAGTTCCGCCTCCGAGCATAGCATCCCGTTCGAGCGCTCGCCGCGGATCTTCACCCTCCGGATCCGGAGTCCGCCGGGGAGACAGGCGCCCACCGGAGCGAAGGGGTAGCACCGCCCTGCCGCGACATTCGGCGCACCGCAGATCACCTGCACGGCCCCGGTGCCCGCCTCGACGTGGCAGACCGAGAGCCGGTCCGCGTTCGGGTGGGGTGCCACCGCCTCCACCCGTCCCACGACGAGATCCCCGAGCCCGGCCGAGAGATCGGTGACGGACTCGAGGGGAAAGCCCCGCGCCGCGAGGCGTTCCTCGACCTCCTGGGGGGTGCCGATCGGACCCGCGGCGCACGCCTCTAGCCACCGGTAGGAGACGTCCATCGCCTATGCAAACTGGGAGAGGAAGCGGACGTCATTCTCGAAGAGGAGGCGGAGGTCCGGGATCCCGTACCGCAAGAGGCCGATGCGCCCGGGTCCCATCCCGAAGGCGAATCCCGTGTAGCGCTCGGGATCGACGCCCGACGCCTCGAGGACAGCCGGATCCACCATCCCGGCCCCCATGATCTCGATCCACTCCGTCTCGGCTTCCTCCCCACCGGCGGACCGGTAGACCCGCTTCACGTCCACCTCGGCCGAGGGTTCGGTGAAGGGGAAGAAGGAGGGGCGGAACCGGACCCGCGTCCCCGGGCCCCAGAAGCGGCGGGCGAACTCCGAGAGGGTGGCTTTCAGGTCGACGAAGCTGATCCCCTCGTCGACGGCGAGCCCCTCGAGCTGCATGAACGCAGGTGTATGGGTTGCGTCGTAGGAATCCCGCCGGTAGACCATCCCGGGGGCCAGGACACGGATCGGCGGCCGGTAGTGTTCGAGCGTCCTCACCTGGACGGGGGAGGTGTGGCTTCGGAGCAGGTGGCCCGCCTTTAGATACAGGGTGTCCTGCACATCGGCGGCCGGGTGGTTGAGCGGGGTGTTGAGCGCTTCGAAGTTATACCACTCCGTCTCCGCCTCGGGCCCCCGGACGAGCGTGAAGCCGAGAGAGCGGAAGATGGCGACGAGGTCGTCGATCACTCGCGTGACGGGGTGGCGACCCCCGGTCCAGGAGGGGCGCGAGGGGAGAGTCAGATCTGTCGGGGAGGCAACGGCGCGGGGCTGGGCTTCGAAGGCCCGGCGCCGATCGGCGAGCGCCGTCCGGAAGCGCCCCTTCACCCGGTTCGCGGCCGAGCCGACCCGGGGCCGCTCAGCCGGGTCGAGCCCGCCCACGCGGCGCAACAGCTGCGAGAGCCGACCGTCGCGCCGGCCGAGGAACCGGACCCGCACTTCCTCGAGCTCGGCCGCGGTCCCGGCGGCCCCGACGGCCCGGAGCCCCTCCGCCTCGAGCCTGCCGAGTTCCGCGACCAGCGAGCTGCCGCTATCCGCCATCCGATCGTCCGACAGTCCCGGCGGCTACGTGAGCGTCTCCCTCGCCTGCTCGGCCAGCCGGGCGAACGCCGTGGGATCCTTCACCGCGATCTCAGCAAGCGCCTTGCGGTCCAGCTCGACGCCCGATCGCCGGAGCCCGAACATGAAGCGCGAATAGGACAGGTCATGCTCGCGCGCCGCAGCGTTGATCCTGGTGATCCAGAGGCTCCGGAACGTCCGCTTCTTCTTCTTCCGGTCGCGGTAGGCGTGTTCCCACCCCCGCTCGACCGCATCCTTCGCCGTCCGGTAGAGCTTCTTCCGAGCACCGAAGTATCCCTTCGCCTCACGGAAGATCTTCTTCTTCCGGCGGTTCCTCGGCGGCGCGCCCTTCGTGCGTGGCATCTCCGTCCCCTCCCGTCACTCTCCGCCCGGGTCCGCCTACGACCCGGGAATCAGGCGCTTCATCCGCGGCTCGTCCGCCTCCGAAACGAGCGTCGCCCGCCGGAGTCTCCGCTTCCGCTTCCTCGTCTTCTTCGTGAGGATATGGCTCTTGTTCGCCTTCCAGCGGCGAAGCCGTCCTCCCGCCGTGCGCTTGAACCGCTTCGCTGCCGCGCGGTTCGTCTTCATCTTCGGCATCCTACACCTCCCTCCTTCACGCGGGCGCGCCGCGCCCGCCGGGCCGTTTACCGTCCGCCGAGGGGCGCGAGCACCATGATCATGGTACGACCTTCGCGCGACGGCTGACCTTCGATCTTGGCGACATCGTCCACATCGGCGAGGACACGCTCGAGGACCTCGAGCCCCAGCTCGGGGTGCGCGAGCTGGCGGCCCCGGAACATCATCGTGACCTTCACCTTGTCCCCATCGGTGAGAAACCGCCGCACGTGACGGGTCTTGAATTCGTAGTCGTGATCCTCGATTCCCGGGCGGTACTTGACCTCCTTCACCTGCATCGTGTGCTGCTTCTTCTTCGCCTCCCGGGCACGCCGCGCCTCCTGGTACTTGTACTTCCCGTAATCCATCAGGCGGCACACCGGAGGACGCGCGTTCGGCGCGACCTCGACTAGGTCCAGCCCCGCGTCGTATGCCCTGGACCTCGCCTCATCGAGGGACACGATACCTACCTGCGTACCGTCTGAATTGATCAGCCGGATCGGGCTGATCCGGATCTGGTCGTTTACCCGGACTCTCTGATCCTTGATGGCGCCCCCTCGCTCATGTGCGACTGCAAAAAAATAGGCCCGGACGCTGCCGGGTCTCACGCGGCGCGGGCCGATGCACTACAGACCCGGTGCCAACCAGACCCGGCGACACCGCCGCCCCGGAGCAACCGGAGCGGGCCGACAGGTGGAGGAAGGACCTGCCCCCCTCACTTCCGCATTTTCCCACTTCCCCCGACCGCGTGGAAGATAGTTGCGGGGGATCAGTCGTCAAGGAGCCGGCGGACGGGGAGCGGTCAAGGACGAAGCCTTCCCGGACCAGGGCCGCATGGCGACCTACGGCCCCGGGGCGCGGCGGCGGATGTCGCGGAGGACCCGGTCGATGAAGACGCCACGCGCGACGATCTCCTGTTTCCTCCCACGGCCCCGGATCCGCACCGCGACGGTGCCCCCAGACACCTCGCGCTCGCCGATGACGCACATGTAGGGCACCTTCCGCAGCTCCCCTTCCCGGATCCGGTAGGAGAGGCTTTCCCGCCGGGCGAGCGTGGCCCGGATCCCGCTTTCGGCCAGCGCGGCCACGAACTCCCCGGCATCCCCACTCCACGCCTCGGAGACGGGGAGGACGCGTACCTGTTCCGGCGCCAGCCAGAGGGGGAAGGCGCCGGCGTAGTGTTCGATGAGGCCGCCGACGAAGCGCTCCATCGACCCCACAAGCACTCGGTGCAGCATCACCGGCCGGCGGCGCTCGTTGTCCGCGTCGATGTACTCGATGTCGAAGCGCTCCGGGAGATTGAAGTCGAGCTGCACGGTGGGTCCCTGCCACGACCGCCCGATCGCATCGATCAGCTCGAAGTCCAGCTTGGGTCCGTAAAAGGCGCCGCCTCCCTCATCCACCCGGTATACGACGCCCCGCCGCTCGAGCACGTCCGTCAGGACGGAAATCGCATCGTTCCACTCACCGGGCGTCCCGAGCGCCTTCTCGGGCCGGGTCGCGAGGACGACGGTATACGGATAGCCGAAGACCGTCAGCATCTCTTCGACGAGGTTGAGAAGCGCCTCGATCTCGTCCGGCACTTGTTGCTTCGTGCAAAAGACGTGTGCATCGTCCTGCGTGAAGCCGCGGACGCGGAGCATCCCGTGCAGCACGCCACTTCGCTCGTAGCGGTAGACCGTGCCGAACTCTGCGTACCGGATCGGAAGCTCCCTGTAGGAACGCTGCTCGGCCTGGAAGAGGCAGATGTGCCCCGGGCAGTTCATGGGCTTCGACCGGTAGCGGTCGCCTTCGAGCTCCATCGCACCGAACATGTTGTCCGCGAAGTTCTCGAGATGTCCGGAGATCTCGAAGAGCCGCTCGCTCATGACGTGGGGCGTGCAGACGATCCGGTAACCGTGTCGGAGAATGAGCTCCCTCTCGAAGGCTTCGATCTCGTCCCGGATGATCGTTCCGTGCGGCCGCCAGAGAATGAGCCCCGACCCGACGCGCCGGTCCACGGTGAAGAGGTCGAGTTCGCGCCCCAGGGTACGGTGGTCGCGCTTTTTCGCCTCCTCAAGTCGCTCGATGTGCGCCTCGAGGTCCCGGTGCCGGAAGAACGCCGTCCCGTAGATCCGCTGCAACATCTGCCGGGACTCGTCGCCCCTCCAGTAGGCGCCCGCCGTCGAGAGGAGCTTGAAGTGCCGAAGCCGTCCCGTGCTCGGGAGGTGCGGACCCAGGCAGAGATCGAGGAACGGCCCGTCGCGGTAGACGGTGATGACGTCGTCGTCGTTGAACTCCTCGAGTCGCTCGAGCTTCAGCGGGTCGTCGGAGAAGAGCTCGGTCGCCTCCGCTTTCGTGACCCGCCGCCTCTCGAAGGCGTAGTCCGAGGCGATAACGTCGCGCATCTCCGCCTCGAACGCCTCGAGGTCCTCAGGGGTGAAGGGCTCCTCCACTCCGAAGTCGTAGTAAAACCCCTCCTCGATCGCGGGTCCGAACCCGATCTCGGCGCCGGGCCTGAGCCTCCGGACGGCGGTGGCGAGAATGTGGGCGGAGGAGTGCCTGAGGAGGGGGAGCGCCTCCGGATCACGCTCGGTGATGAGGCGTACGGGGGCATCTTTCCCGAGGGGACGATCGAGGTCGACAAGCTCGCCACCCACCTCGGCAGCAAGCGCGGCCCGTGCGAGCCCCGGTCCGATCGCGAGCGCCACGTCGCGGGAGGTGGAACCCGCGGGAAGCTTGAGCAACGTCCCGTCGGGGAGCGTCACCTGGATCAGCTCGGAGGACATCGCGGACGGGTGATGTTCGGGACGAGTGCCTGACGGGGGACTCCCCGCCCAGAGGCGGGAGGAGTACGACTCTAGTCCCGGCGGCCATGCAGGTCAACGACGGACGCTCAGCCGAAGATCACCAGCACGAGAGTCCCGGCAAGGGTGACGATGGTACCGATGAGACGGTCCCTGAGCCCCCCCTCGTTGAATGCCAGGGATCCGAGAAGCACTGCAACGACAGTCCCCGCACGCTTGATGCTCAGGATGTACGAGGCAAGGGTCAGCGTCAGCGCCTCCATCTGGAGGATCATCATGAACGCGAAGAGGGCGCCGTGGATGAGAAGCCCCCCTCTTCCGGCTCCCCGGAGCCGCGAGCGGAACGCCCGCAGCCGCCGGGGGCCGCCCGCAGCCTCGGGACGGAGGCGCGCACCCGCAACCGCGAAGGGAAGAGAGAGGAGCGTGAGGGCGAGCGTGAGCATCGCCCCGTAGAACGCCGGCGACGAATCCAGCACGGCGACCCGGTCCATCGTTCCTGTCACCGACCAGATTACGGCGACCGCCAGGGTGCGGACCGCGGCCCCGTCCCTCGCCAGGGCCAAGAGCGGAGCGAAGACCCCCGCCCCGATCGAGCCCAGATTGAGGAGGTAGACGCCTGCGACCGTGAGCGCGATGCCCGTGAGCCCGCCGACTCCGGGGAGTTCGCCCAGGAGCGCCCACTCGACGGCCGGGACGAAGATCGGAGTGAGCGCGAGAAGAGGGAAGGTGAGACTCAGTTCACCAGTGCGCAGCGCCGAGAAGAAGAGGTACGAGGCAAGAAGATGGCCTGCGGCGGCCGCCGACCACGTCGGCCAGAATCCCGGGTCCACCACCGGGAGGCCGCGAACGGCGAGGTAGAGGGCGAGCACCGGGAAGGAGAACCCGTAGAGTGCCCACGCGGCCGGGAGTGCTCCGATCCGGCGGGAGATCCGGGTCGACCACGCCCCGTGAAGCGCGTAGAGGAGCGCGGTTCCAACCGCGAGGAGGGGCCACATCACGCTCCGGGTCCCGCGTCGCGGGACCCAGCCGCTATCCTTCGGGCCCCGAGCCTTCCGGGAGTGTGGCCCGGTCGACCCCGAGCTTCAGCACTTCGTCGAGGATGAAGAGGTCGGTGAGCGCGGTGCGCACGTGAACCGAGGCGTTCAGGTTGTCGACGAGCTGGGAGGTGACCGACTCCTGGGCCCGCACGAGCGCGACAACGGCGAGGGCCCGCCGGGCGTCGGCCTCGACGACGGCCTGAAAGCCGGCGAGGTCCCCGGTGGTGTCCGCCCCACCCTCCTCGATGAGGGCCAGAATCTGCGGACCAAGCCCGGCGAGCGCGGTGGCCATCGCGTCGAGATGGGTCCTGAGCTGCGCCCCGACGCGGCCCGAGTCGGACTCCCTGGTGATGCCCTGCGCCGCGTACGCCAGGAAATACTCGTAAGCACCCTCGATCGCATCGATGCTGGCCGCGATCTTCAGGCGAGTGTCGCCCGCCATCCCGCGCGTCCTACTCCGCCGAACCCGGACGGCCCGCCGTCGATACGGCTGCCACGCCGGCTTTCTCCTCCGTCACATCCCACTCGGCGCTGTCGAAGTGTTCCAGGTACTCCTCCCTCGTGATCCACCCCTTGATCATGGACCGGGTGAACCAGAGCTTCTCGGGCCGGATCGCAAAGTAGATATGAGCGATCAGGAGACCCACGAAGCCCACGGCCGCAAGACCGTGCAGGAAGTAGACGAGCCCCCAAAGGCCGTCGGAGAGGCCCAGGATATAGGGGTTCGCCGCCCAGAAGGTCGTGTCGATCCTGAGCATCATCAACAGGCCGGTCAGGAGCACGGCGATCCCGGCGAGCGCGGTGATGTGGTGGAAGGCCTTGTTCTCGAAATTCCACTTCCCCTTCCGCTCCGAGCCTCCGGCCTTCTTCAGGAAGTCGCCAAGCCGCCCGACGGCATCGGTCGTCTCCTTCACGGTGAGCCACATCGTCCCGAGCGTGCCCCGCTTCACCGTGTCGATCGTGTGATAGACGACGTAGACGCCGAAGGCGAGGCCCGCGATCCAGTGAATCGTGACCCACGGGAACTGGAGTCCGAGGATCGGGACGAAGGCGGTGATGAGAAGAACGAAGGTGACCACGGCGAGGAGCCAGTGCGAGATGCGCGCACTCCCGCCGTGCCGCTCGATCCTCTCGGGCAGCGCGGCTGCCGCAGCGCCGTCCGCGGCACCGCCCGCATCCTCCTTCTTGTGGAACACGGCGTGCACCACGACGAAGAGGGCGCCGATCGCGGCAACCACCCAGAGAACGTCCCACGCGAGGCCCAGAAGGACCTCCTGCCCCCACGGATTCGATGCTATGCGTACGAAGTCCATACTAGGCCACCGCCTCCCGGATCGCCCGCGTCACCAGGTTGCGGGTGAGCGCGATC
>CAZHGS010000021.1:0-43892 GCA_964532325.1 uncultured Gemmatimonadaceae bacterium
CTTACAATGTATCAGCGTTCCTCCGCACACCACCGTGGTGAGCGATCCGGGCTATCCCGTTCAACACGCAGGAAAGCTGCCTCCTCAAGCCCGATGTCGCCCGGATCCCGCAGGGTGATCTGGAGGGCAACCTCTTGGCGAGCTTCGGCGAGGGCCTCTGCGTCCGGCCGCACGGGACCTTCGTGGACACCGGCGGCAACGTCTGGGTGACGGACCACTCGCCCGCCTAGGCCTACCCGCACACAGAGGCCAGGGTGGTCGCGGAGAAGGAGAGGAGGGGAATCGGCCATCAGGTGCACGAGTTGCCCCCCGACGGTGAGCTCCTAATGAGCCTCGGCACAGGACCCATCCCCGGGGACGGCCCGGACCACTTCCGCCAGCCGAGCAACCGATTCCGAGGGACGCATCTTCGTCGCGGATCGCGGCAACTACCGGATCCAGATCTTCGATCAGGAAAGGAGCCTTCTCGACGTTTGGACTCGATTCGGCAAGCCCGACAGGATCTTCATCGATGCAGACGACATGCCGTATGTCACGGACGCGAAGGGGGCAAACACGGGGTGGGAGCACGGCATCCGTGACGGAGACGCGAGAACCGGCTGGGTGGAGACCTTCATCATGAGCCCGTTCCCTGCCGACGCCTCTTGGGGATGGGAGGGAGTCACGGCGGACGCGTGCGGCAACATCTACGCGGCTGAGCCCCGGCCTTCGATGGACGTTCGGCGCTCCCAGCACGTCCAGAGGATCGTGACAGTCCGGACGGGCGGACGGCGGTGAAGGTTCGGCAGGGGAGGAGCGTGCACCGGAAGTGCGTCCGCCCCAGGGCGCCCCACAGGGCGGCGTCCTCCGTGTTCCCGCACGGGGCGGGGAGCCGGCGACTGTGCCCAGAACGCGTTCGGCGGAGCATCGTCCCCGCAGCGGACCCTGCGGGCCGTCCGTCCGAAGCGGGCGTGCGCGGTTCGCAGTCGGTGGTCGGTGGTCCGCGTGCCGCTCGGGGTCCGTGTCCGGGCGGACAGACAGCCTACGGGAGGAGTTCCCGCGGCGCGTACCGCACGAGGAACAGTCCCTCCTCCCTGCTCGCGACCGCGATCGTGCCGCTCTCGAAGAATGGGTAGTTCGACCACGACCCGGACATAGCCACGGAGTCGTTGTCGGGAACAGTGTCGATGTAGCCCACTTCGACGGGGTTGATCGGATCTGCGATGTTCAGGATCCGGAGACCGCTGACGTAGTTCGACTGGTACATCAGGTTGCCGCGGATGTAGAGGTTGTGGTCGGTTGAGAGCACCTCTCCGAAGTGCTCCCTGGCGAGGACCGGATCGTCCAGGTCCGTCACGTCCCATATGAGCGTCCTCGTTCCGGGAAACTCCCGGCCGCCCCCCCCATGCGCAGCGCTCTCGTCCAGCTCATCGTTCATGAAGAAGTACCGGTGGTCCTCGGTGAGCCAGCCCTGGTGCGCGTACGCCACATTCGGGTACGTCGCCGTCGAGATGTGCACCGGACTTTCCTTGTCCGTCACATCTGCGATCGTCAGCGCCGTCTCGTTCGCACCGAAGCAGATCTCCCTCTCCGCGTACTCCTCGTCGGGCCCCCTGTAGATGACGCACATCGCGTCGTGCGTGTACCCGGTGCCCGAACGTCCCGTCATCCCGTCCTGGAAGCACCCGGCGAACACCGGTTCCCTCGGTACATTCACATCGATCATGTGAAGTCCGCCCCCGCAGGTCTCCCCGCCGGAGTTGACCCCCACGGCGTAGGCGATCCCGGTCTCCTCATTGATGACGATGTTGTGGGCGCTCCCGATCTCGTCGTAGAGGACATCGGCCTCGAATCCGACCGGGTCGCCGTCCACCTCGCGCAACCGCGTCAGGTCGAATACCTGCATCCCGTGTCTGCCGGCGCCGTCGGCCACCACGAACACATGGTCGGCGAATACCTTCATGTCCCGCCACGAGCTTGTCATCGAACGCGGCGTCTTCGGCAGGCTTCCCAGATAGACCGGGTTGAGGGGATCCGATATGTCGACGAACGAGACCCCGTCCGTCCGGCCTACGATCACATACTCCCCTCCGCTCTCTGGATCGGTCCATCCCCAGATGTCGTTCGTCCGGATCCCCCGGCCGCCTCCCATCTGAGCGACGGGGAGGAACGAGAGGAGGTCGACCGATGAGCAGAAGAACTGGTCCACCAGCCCGTCGTCGCCACACGCGACCTCGGCTCCGGTGATCGCGGGCAGGCCCGGTTCACCCGGAATGAAGAGCTTTTCGGCGGCTGTCCACTCCTCCCCCTGGCGGCGGAGCACGACCGCAGATCCGAGGGCGCCGTCGTCGCCCGGCTGACCCACAACCGCGAGGTCCTCACCGGCCACAAACGTCGTGCCGAATCCGTCACCGGAGTCCACGTCGATCGTGCTCTCGATCCTCCCGATGTAGCCGGGATCCGGATCCGCCCCGTCGTACGCGAAACGATGGATCGCCCCCGAGGCCGTTTCGCCCGGCGCCGACACCCAGAGTTCATTCGCCACGAGCTGCAGGGCGTGCCCGAAATAGCTGTCGGGTGTCCGGTCCGGAGCGTCAAGCGCCGGTCCGCGCGTCCACTCCCCGGAGGGGTCCGGGACGAAGGTGAGGACGGTTCCGGCACGCTGGTCTCTGCCCGGCAGGCCGACGAGCGCCATCCCGTCGAGCCAATGCACACTGATCGTTCCCGCCCCGGGCATCCCGGCGAATCCACCGTCGTAGGGCTGCGATTCCTCCGGCGGGAGTGCGAGGCGGGCCTCTTGGAACCACTCGCCCTGATCGTCCCGGCCGAAGACGTATGCCGCCCCGCGCATCTCCGCTCCCGCGAAGGACCCCACGATGAGCCTGTCGCTGTCGTAGTCCATTCCCCAGCCGAAGAACTCCTGGGGTGCTGGGGACTCCGGCTCGAGTCGCGCCTGCTCGCTCCACTGCCCGGCCTCATCCCGCGCGAAGACCCAGACGGCCCCCGCGCCGCGGTAACCGAGCGACGAGACGAAGAGAAGGTCCCCGTGGAGCTGGCCGAAACGCCCGAAGGCCTCCTCTTCCAAGAGACCCTCGGCCTGCAGGATCTCGTCGAAGACCCACTCTCCCCCATCGCGCCGGTACGCCCACACGGCACCGGTCGAGTTCTCATAGAGGGTGCCCCCCACGAGAAGCGATTCCCCATCCATCGCGATGAAGCGTCCGAAGTAGTCGGCATCGCCTCCGTGCGGGGGCGCCTCGAGGGTCCCGACCTGTTCCCACCCGTCCCCAGACGTCCCGTAACGGTAGATCGTCGCGGCACTCCGCCTGCGCAGCGGCTCCGCAACCAGGACTTCGGCACCGTCGATCGCGACGGCGGCCCCGAATTGCTGGGCCTCAAGCGGAGTGGCAAGCAGGAGAAGGGAGAGAACGAAGGTGCGTGCGTTCATGCGTGCCACCTCGGGTTTCCGGATTGGGGCCTGCCGCTCTTCACGGCTGCCTGAAGTAATGGAGTCCACCTCCCATGCCGCCGACGATCAGCTCCGCCCGTCCGTCCCCATCAAGATCGCCCATCGCGGGGGCACTCAGATCGGGCAGTTCGGCCTGCGCGGGGAAGGGGCTTGGTGCCTCCTCGAATTCGGCCCGGGAGACACTCCCCCGATTCTCGTAGTAGGCGATCCCGGCCGTCTCGGTTCCGATCGCCAGATCGAGATCGCCGTCGCCGTCGAGGTCCCTGAGGAGCGGTGCGCTTCGGCGCCCGACGTCGATCCCGAGGTACGCCTCGCTGCGAAGCTCGAAGCGCGGCGAGCCCGGGTGCCCGGTGTTCTCGAAGTGGTTGACGGTGCCGCTCGCCTCTCCGACGAGGAGATCGAGATCGCCGTCCCCGTCCAGGTCGCCGAGCGCCGGTACTGCATTGCTCCCCCGGGAGAGGCGGGCGATTTCCGGGTCCGCGACCTCGAAGCGTGCCCTCTCCTCCGTGCCGCGGTTCTCGAGGTACTGAAGCTCCGGATCCCAGCTCCCCAGGATAATGTCGAGATCGCCGTCCCCGTCCAGATCACCGAAAGCGGCCGCGTTGTGAAAGGCGTTTCCGAGCGCCAGCGGCTCACGGGCGCGGAAGACGGGTGCTCCGGGGCGACCGACGTTCTCGAAGAAATGGATGCGCGACGCCGTCAGGACAGCGGGATCGACCCGGTTCCCGATCAGGAGATCCAGGTCGCCGTCGCCGTCCATGTCGACGAGAACGGGGATGCTCTCGCTCCCCGCATCCATCTGCGAGAGGAAGGTCCGGGTCTCGATCCGGAATTCCCCCCCATCCCCCTGCGGGAGGTAGATGAGATTCTCGACGGTCGACGTGTTCGGGTTGAACGCGCCGCCGAGCACCCCGATCAGGAGATCCAGGTCGCCGTCGCCGTCCACATCCCCGAAGGCGGGCGCATTGTAGCCGCTCGTCCGCACGGGATCATCGAGAGGGAAGGGAGCGGGCTCGCCGCGCAGGTTCGGGGCCGCGCAGCTGCCCCTATTCTCGATGAAGAGGAGGCCAGGCTCGAAGAAGTCGCCCCAGAAGAGGTCGAGGTCTCCATCCAGATCCACATCCGAGAGCGCCATCGTGTTGGCGCCGTGCCGGACCCACGGGGCACCCCGCGGGAGGGGAGCGGGACCCGCTCCTGCGGGCGCGGCGCGCCCGGTGCCACCCGGGCGGGCCGGTGCCGCTTCCGGGTTCCCCACGATCTCGATGTTCTCGAAACGGTCTGTGAGGAGCCGGAAGCCGGGCAGACCCGCTGTGGTGGCCTCGTAGCGGGAAACGGTCCCGACGAGACGGCCGATCAGGAGGTCGGTGCGGCCGTCGCAGTCGATATCGGCAGCATTCGGGATGTTCTGCCTGTCGGAGAAGATAGGCACACCCGCATCGTCCCGGAGGGTGTCAGCCGCGAGCCGGAGGTCTGGTTCGCGTGGTCCCCCGACGTTGCGGTACAGCCGTATGTGACTGAAGCGCTCCTCGGCGAGGAGGTCCAGGTCCCCGTCCGTATCGATGTCCGAGAAGCGGTACCACTCTCCGATGTCCAGCTCGCTGACGGCATCCGGTCGCCAGCGGTACATGGGTTCGCCCGGAGAGTCTTCGCGCTCAAAATAAAGGAGCTCTCCGCTCCTCTCCTGGATGAAGAGATCCTGGTCTCCGTCTCCGTCGATGTCCGCGAGCTGGGGCCGCGGCACATTGAAGCCCCCGAGAAAGGGCATCTCGTAGGGGACGCCAGCGGAGTCGAGGACATCGAACGGGGCCACGTCGCGCATCCAGGAACCGTACGATACGGGAACGGGCGGCTCTCCGTCGCCCCCAGCGCCGACCCCCGCCGCGCAGCCGGAAAGAAGAAGGGCGGCTGCTCCGCCCCGCGTGCGCCCCCGTCGGGCAAGCACGGTCCGCACCGGGACCTCAGGCCCCCGGGGCTCCCTCGTTCACCCTCACCTCCTCCACGAGAATCTCTACCGTGACCGAGGCGGGCCCGGCCATCCCCAGGAGGTTCTGCATCTGCTCGGCCATGATCCCCTCCACCACCTGCCTCTGCTCGGGAGGCATCGTCTCGAGCCGTGCCTCCATCTCGGCGAGGCTCCGCCTCACCTGCTCGAGTTCCTGGGCGGAGATCCCGCTCCCCACTCCGCTGGCCGCGACAACGATCCGGAATGGATGAACGAACCCGTCGGTGGAGCGGAAGTCGCCGAAATTCACCGAGAGTGTGGCTCCGGCGGGCTCAGCCGGCACAACAGCCGTTTCATACGCCTCCATCCGGCGGATCACCCACTCCTCCGTGTCGACGAAGAAGCGTAGCGAGCCTACCCGTATTCCCTCCCCGCCGGGGAGTCCGGGGAGGCTGAGCTCGAGCTCCGTGATATTCTCGATGTCGAGAGCGCTCGTCTCGACGCCGTCGATGACGTCCGTGCCGCTGAGTTCCGCCGACTCCGAGTGTTCGAGAAGGAGCGCGGACGGATCGCCGAAGAAAGCCCCGTCGTTCGAGCCGGACTGGAGCGGGATCATCCCGCCCGCCATTCGCATGAGGCGCGCCTCGAGGTTGGCGCTCCCGCCCGTCTCGGACTTCTCCATGTAGAGTTCGCTCGGCATCCCCATCACCGACTGGACGACGAGAACGTCGTCCACACTCTCGAGACGCCCGGCATGCGCCTGCCCGTAGCTCGAGACGATCTCCCCGGCCGACTGCGCCTGAACGGGCGCGGGCCACGGCAGCGGGACGGAAGCAGCCACGACGGCGAATGCGAAGTGCGCGAAGCCTCTCATGGGTCCATGTCAGGGATCGAGAGGGAGGGACCGCAGGCTCCGACCCTCGGGGGGAGCCTCCCCGCAAGGGTACCGGACACGGGGGAGCCGAGCAAGCGCCCGGCCTTAGCCTGTTGGAAGCACATGTCTTGTCCGGTTTGCCCGGTGGTGGGATGGGTGCGCTCTTGCAGACGGCCCGCCGAGGACATCGCAGGTGGGATCCGGTGGCCTCCGTAATCCAGGGAAGAACGATAGCAACACGCTGAGGGCCGTCGACCGCCTCCGAGAGCAAGGCCGTTCCACCGCCCCGGATCGTCCCTCCGTTCAGACGGACCATCGGTTCTTTTCGGACAACCTCCCGTGGACGCCCGCGGCCTTCTCCGGAAGGTGTGGCACCTTCCGTTTGTGAGCTGTACGGGATCCGCTCCGGCGAGACTGCGGTCCGCGCACGGGCCGCGGCGAGATCGGGGTCGGTGCCCCGACCCCGGCCAGCGCTTTCCGCGATCGGCCGCGTCCGCTCGGCGGTGCATCTCTGGTTGAGCGAGAGGGCCAGAATCACGCCTCCATGATCGGGTCATCCCGCAGTTTGGGATCGCCTCTCGGTGGAACCGGCCGCTTGCTCTGACTCGGTTCCCACTGGAGTAGACTCTTCCTTTCCCGTTCCTTCCGGTGCGGATAGCTTCCACGCCATGCGTACCGTACGTGCTGCCTACCGCAGGCGGCTGCCGCGAATTTCCCTGGCGCTGCACCTCGCGCTGCTGCTTCCGGCGGCCGTGCTCGCGCAGGTCGAGGCTCCGACGGCCGGCGTCGTCCAAGCCGGGCTTCTCCTCCGCCAGCTCGATGGGGCGAAGCGGGTGCTCATGATCGCGGCGCATCCGGATGATGAGGACACCTCCGTTCTCGCGACACTCGCCAGGGGATACGGAGCGCGAACAGCCTATCTCTCGCTGACGCGCGGCGACGGCGGCCAGAATCTGATCGGGGGCGAGCTCGGCGAAGGGCTCGGCCTCGTCCGGACCGGGGAGCTCATGGCGGCCCGCGCGATTGACGGCGCCGTCCAGTTCTTCACTCGCGCGTTCGACTTCGGGTACTCGAAGACAGCCGAGGAGACGTTCCGGCACTGGCCGGAAGAGGAGTTGCTGAGGGACGTCACCTGGGTGGTCCGCACCTTCCGGCCCCATCTGATCCTCTCCGTCTTTACCGGGACCCCTCGCGACGGACACGGCCAGCATCAGGCGGCCGGGATCGTTGCCCGGCGCGCCTTCGATGTCGCCGGTGATCCGGAGGTCTTCCCGGACCAGCTCTCCCTCGGGGTCGAGCCGTGGACCGTCGGAAAGTTCTATCAGCTGAACCGATTCGGCCGCGGAACCTCCTCGGTGGACCTCGAGACCGGTGCGCTCGACCCGCTTCTCGGCCGGTCGTACTTCCAGGTTGCGATGCGGAGCCGGAGCCAGCACCGGTCGCAGGACATGGGGAGTGCGCAGAGCCCGGGGCCCCGCGAATCGGGGGGAAGCCTCGAGAGCTCGCGCGTTCCCGCCGCGAGTGAGGATGGCTTCTTCGCCGGCGTGGACACCACGCTTGCCGGAATCGCCGGGCGGGCGAACGCCCGCGACCCGGCCGCGCTTGCTTCACGCGTCAGACGCTACCGGGAAGCCGTCACGCGGGCGGCCGACGAGCTCCACCCGATGGCTCCGGGCAACGCGGTCTCCGCACTCGAGGAGGCGGCCGGCGAGGTCCGGAGTGTGCTGGCGGTCCTCGAGTCCGCCCCCGACGGGCCCGGTCGGACGGAGGCCCTCGGGGTGTTCCGGGAACGCGAGGCCGGAGTCGCCCGAGCCCTCCTTGCGGCCTCCGGCATCATGGTGGACGCGCGGGTTGCGCGCCCACGGCTCGCGCCGGGTGAAGATGTCGAGGTAGCGGTCACGGTCTGGAACGGAGGCACGCGGAGTGCCGACGCCGGGAACGTGTCGCTCCGCCTCCCTGAGGGGTGGACCTCCACCCCCTCGACCGGCTCGGGCGCGGCGAACCGGAGAGTCGCCCCCGGAAGCCTCGTCGAGTGGTACTTCCTCGTGCGCGTTCCCGAGACCGCGCGCCTCTCCCGGCCATACTTCCTCGAAGAGCCGCGCGCGGGCGCGCTCTACCACTGGCCGGACGATCCGGCCCGGATGGGTCAGCCGGGGAATCCCCCGCTCATCGTGGCCGCCGTGGAACTCTCCGTCGACGGGGGGGAGCCACTCGATGTACGCCGGGCGGCAAGCCACGTCGGCGTCGATCAGGCGGATGGAGAGTACCGCCTCCCGGTAACGGTTGTCCCCCGCTTCTCGGTGGCGGTGGCGCCCCGCAGCATGGCGTGGCCGGAGTCCGAGAGCTCCCGGCGGACGCTCACCGTGCGGGTGACGAATCTCTCGGAGTCCCCGGGGAGCGGGGAGGTGCGGATCGTTCCCCCAGCGGGTTGGCAGGTCGAGCCCGCCTCCGCGCCTCTCGTGGACGCCGACGCCGGAGAGGAGGTGAGCCTCAGCTTCCGGATCCGCCCCGGTCCGGATGCACCGCCCGGGCGCCGGGCCTTCCGCGCGGTCGCCGAGGTCGACGGGATCGAGTACGACGAGAGCGTGACCTTCATCGACTACAGCCACATCGATCCCGTGCCCCGCTTCCGGCCGGCGGAACTCGTCGTGTCGCGATTCCCGGCACGGGTGCGGGCGGACACCCGGGTCGGGTACGTCATGGGTCCGGGCGACGCGGGGCCGGAGGCGCTGGCCGATCTCGGCGTGGCGGTGGACCTCCTGGGTCCGGACGAGGTCGGCGCCGGCGAGCTGGACCGATTCGACACGATCGTTCTCGGGATCCGGGCCTACGAGACCCGTGACGACCTGCACGCATCGAACGACCGTCTGCTCGACTTCGCACGCCGCGGGGGCACGGTGATCACGCAGTACAACCAGTACCAGTACCCGGCGGGCGGGTTCGCCCCATTTCCCGTGGAGATCGCGCGGCCGCACGACCGTGTGACGGACGAGAACGCCGACGTCGTCTTCCTCGAGCCGGGCCACCCCCTCCTCACCACTCCGAACGCGCTCGGTCCGGAGGATTTCCAGGGGTGGGTACAGGAGCGCGGGCTCTACTTCCTCAGCAGCTGGGATCCGGGATACACGCCGCTTCTCGCGATGGCGGACCCGGGGGAGGCCCCCAAGCGGGGGTCACTGCTGGCGGCGCGGGTCGGCGACGGTGCCTTCGTCTACACCGGACTCGCCCTCTTCCGCCAGTTTCCCGCAGGCGTGCCCGGCGCCTTCCGCCTCTTTGCCAACCTGGTCTCTCTCCGCGGCCCGGATCTTGACGCGCCGCGCTAGCGCGGCCGGGATGCGGACCGCGCACCCTCGCTTCCCGGGCATGGCCGGATGCCTCGCCCTCGCCGTCGCGGGAATCGTCGCCGGATGCGTGCCGGACGACGGGTCGGTCCTCGTGGTCTACACACCGCACGGACGCGAACTTCTCGAGCATTTCTCGTCCGGATTCGAGGCCGCCTATCCGGGGGTGAGGATCGAATGGCTCGACATGGGTTCCCAGGAGGTGCTCGACCGCCTCCGCTCCGAGCGCGCCAACCCGCAGGCGGACGTCTGGTGGGGTGCTCCGGCCGAGATCTTCTCTGCGGGGGCCGAGGAGGGGCTGCTCGCGCCCTTCGAGCCCAGCTGGCTCGAGGCCGTCCCCGATGACCGGAGGGATCCCGGCGCACGCTGGGTCGGGACGTACCTGACGCCCGAGGTGATCGCCTACAACTCGGCGGCCGTCCCGCGCGAAGAGGCGCCGAGTGAGTGGGACGACGTCCTGGATCCCCGATGGCGGGGCCAGGTTCTCATTCGCGAGCCCCTCGCCTCCGGCACGATGCGGGCCATCTTCGCCTCGCTCATCTACCGCGAGTCGAACGGTTCGGGAGACCCCGCCGCCGGCTACGAGTGGCTTCTCCGCCTCGATGCGCAGACGCGCGAGTATGTCCTGAACCCCACGCTTCTCTACCAGAAACTCGCGCGCCAGGAAGGGCTCATCACCCTCTGGGCCATGCCCGACATCGAGATGCTCATCGCGACGACGGACTACCCGATCGACTACGTGATCCCTCCCGGAGGGACCCCGGTCGTGGTCGACGGCATCGCACTCGTGGCGGGCGCACCGAATCCCGAACCGGCGCGGGCCTTCATCGAGTACGTCGGGAGCGAGGCGGCGCTCCTCGAAGCGGCCGGGAGATTCTTCCGCATTCCGGCCCGCTCGGACATGGACCCGGCGCTGTTCCCCGCCTGGCTGGGCGAAGCGCTCCCGCGTATCGAGGCGATGGAGGTCGACGCGGGGATGCTCCGGGTCCGGACCCCTGAGTGGATGCGCTACTGGGACTCGAACATCCGGATGCGGGGCGAGGCCAGCGGGTATGAGTGAGAGGAAGGCCGGGTGCGTACTCGAACTCGAGGGCGTCACCCGGGCGTTCGGCTCCGTCCGCGCCGTGGACCGCCTCTCGCTCTCGGTCCGCGACGGGGAGTTCGTCACGCTCCTCGGGCCCTCCGGGTGCGGGAAGACGACGGCACTCCGGCTCATCGCGGGGTTCGAACGGCCGGATGAGGGGAGCATCCGGTTCCGCGGGGAGGAGATCACGGAACTGAACCCGCAGCGGCGCGGTTTCGGGATGGTTTTCCAGAACTACGCTCTCTTTCCCCATCTGAACGTCTTCGACAATGTGGCGTTCGGCCTGAGGGCCCGGGGAATCCCGAAGCCCGAAACCGCGGCCAAGGTGCGGGCCGCCCTCCGGACCGTCGACCTCTCCTCCTACGGGACGCGCACCGTCCAGGCACTCTCGGGCGGCCAGCAGCAGCGCGTGGCGCTCGCCAGGGCTCTCGCCATCGAGCCGCCGCTGCTGCTCCTCGACGAGCCGCTCTCGAACCTGGACCAGACGCTCCGGGTCCAGACCCGAAACGACCTCCGGAGACTCGTCCGGGATCTCGGGATCACCGCACTCTTCGTCACCCACGACCAGGAGGAGGCCTTCGATCTCTCGGACCGGATCGCCGTGATGCGGGACGGCCGGATCCGCCAGGCAGGCTCGCCGAGGCGGCTCTACGAGGAGCCGTCGGACCGCTTCGTGGCCGGCTTCGTCGGTCGCGCGAACACGCTCCGGGCGCGCCGCGTCCCGGGGGGCGTCCGAGTCCCCGGCGCCGAGTGGTCCTGGTCTCCGCGGCACGCGGCCCGGGACGCCGCGCGGCGGGTGCAGCCGGGCGAGCGCTGCGTGCTCCTCGTCCGGCCCGAGGACCTCGAGTTCGTCGTCGGCGGGACGGCGAACGGGCGCGGGTGCCCGGGATCCGTGCGGGACCGGCGCTTTCGGGGGGCGACGGTATCGTACTCCGTGGCGATCCCGGGCGCCGGAGGGGACGAAGGGACGGGTGAAACGCTCATCGAGATCCTGGGGTCGCTCGAGGGACCCGGGGTCGGCGAGGGGGTGCGTGTAGCGCCCCGCGCGGGTGCCCTGCTGCATGTTTTCCCCGACGAACCCCGGGACTGAGAGAGCTTCCCGCGCGCGATGCGGATCCTCGACGCGGGGACTGCCGACCGGCTCCTTCGGGCCTGGCCGGTCGCTCTCGTGGCGGGCGTTCTCCTCTGGGCCGTCCTCTTGCCCAACCTCTTCGTCATAGGGGAGTCGTTCCGCCTCGACGGCGTTTTCTCTCTCGGGGGATACCGCAGCTTCATCTCGGACCCCTCGGAGCTCGAGGCCCTCTGGGGGAGCCTCTGGATCAGCCTCGGCAGCGTCCTTCTCTCCGCGCTCGTCGGCGTGCCGCTCGCCTTCCTCTTCTCCCGATACGAGTTCCCGGGCCGGGCGCTCTTCGGCGCGCTCGCAGCGCTTCCCGTCCTTCTGCCGCCCCTCGTCGGCGTCATCTCGTTCCTCTTTCTCTACGGGGAGAGCGGGATCGTGACACGCTCCGTGCAGCTCGTACTCGGGCTCGAGCGTCCCCCGTGGCGGCTCGTCGGGGGGTGGGCCATCCTCTTCGTCCACGCGTACTCGATGTACGTCTACTTCTATCTCTTCACAGCCGCCGGCCTCGCGCGCCTCGACGCCTCGGCCGCCGAGGCCGCCCAGTCCCTCGGAGCCAGCAGGAGCCGGGTCCTCTTCCGCGTCACGCTCCCGATGCTCGCTCCCGCGCTCGGGGCCGCCGCAACGCTCGTCTTCATGACCTCGATGGCCTCCTTCTCGGCGCCGTACATCTTCGGCGGCGGCTTCCGCGTGCTCACCACGCAGATCTTCGCAAGCAAGGTGAATGGGGAGGTCACCCTCTCGATGGTCGAGACCGTCGTTCTCGCCGGAGCCTCCCTCCTCTTCCTCGCCGTCCTCAGGCGCTTCGAGCGCGGCCGGGAGTTCGCGGCGGTGGGAAAGGGCGTCGTCGCCCCCAGGCGGCCCGTGACCGCAGGATGGGCCCGCATCGCGATCCCGGTCGTCGGGGTGGGGGCGGTTGCCACGCTCCTCCTCCCGCACCTGACGCTCCTCCTCGTCTCTTTCGTGCAGGAGGGGAGCTGGACCACCGAGATCCTCCCCACGGCCTTCACGCTGGGCAACTACCAGGAGCTGTTCACGAGTTCACAGCTCTGGGTACCTGTCGCGAACTCCCTACAGATGGCAGGGCTCGCGACGGCGGCGAATCTGGCCTTCTGCTTTCTTGCGGCCTATGTGATTGTCCGCCGCCGCTTCCGGGGCCGGGGCGCGGTGCTCTTCCTGACCATGTTGCCCTGGGCGCTTCCCGGGACCGTCGTTGCGATGGCCCTCGCGACCGCGTTCTCCGTCTCGCAGCCCTGGGCGGGGCGGTTCATCCTCGTCGGGACCTTCTGGATCCTCCCCCTCGCCTACTTCGTCCGGAACATCCCCCTCGTGGCGCAGGCGGCGATCGCCTCTTTCCGCCAGTACGACGCCACGCTCGAGGAGGCCGCCCACGGCCTCGGCGCGGGGTGGGCCACGACGATGCGCCGGGTCGCCGCCCCCCTCGTCCTCCCCGGCCTCGCGGCCGGCGGGCTGCTTGCCTTCGTCACCGCGCTCGGGGAATTCGTCTCTTCGATCCTGCTCTATACCTACCGGTCGCGGCCGATCTCTGTCGAGATCCTCTCGCAGCTGCGTGCATTCGACTTCGGAGCGGCGGCGGCGCTCGGCGTCGTTCTCGCCGTGCTCGCCGCGCTGGTGTTCGCGGCCGGCGGCCGATGGGTGCGGGGCGCTTCCCTCGGGGGGTAGGCCGGGAGCCGCCGGGGGGGGAGGGGACTCCTACAGCTCCCCCGTCTCCGGCACGGTGGCGAGCCTGACGAGAAGGTCACCGGCCTCGACCTCGTCACCGGTGGACACGGCAACGGCCTCGACCACCGCGTGCCTGGGCGCGGTGACCGCCGTCTCCATCTTCATCGCCTCCACCATGAGGAGCTGCGCGCCCTTCTCGACGCTCTCACCCGCCTCGACCACGATCTGGACCACCCGCCCCGGCATCGAGGCCCCAACCTCCCTCCACTCCGCCGGATCGGCCTTGGGCCGGGCGACGACTTCCGGCCGGATCCCCGCGTCCTGCACGCGAACCTCCCGGGAGTGCCCGTTCAGCTCGAAGCGCACCGGTCGTGTGCCGTCCGCCCGCTCCTCTCCGATCGAGAGCAGGCGGATGATGAGCGTCTTGCCCGGCTCGATCTCCACGCTCACCCTCTCGCCCGGTTCGAGTCCGTAGAAGAAGGTCAGGGTGTCGAGCACGGAGGTGTCTCCGTACTCGGCACGGTGCTCCACGTACTCGCGGTAGACATCGGGGAAGAGCGTGAGGCTGAGCGCTTCCCGATCCCCCGGGCTCCCAGCCAGCGGATCGCCGGCCGTGAGCTCCGAGACTTCGGCCCGCGCCGGCTCGAGGTCGGTCGGGGCCAGGTACGCGCCCGGACGGTCGGCCAGCGGTTCGTCGCCCTTGAGGACCGCCGCCCTGAGCGCTTCGGGAAACCCGTAGGGTGGACGCCCGAGGCGACCCTTCAGCAGGCCGACGACGGATTCGGGGAAGCTGAGCTCCGCGCCCCGGCTCACGAGGTTCGTCCCGTCGAGGCCGTTCTGGACCATGAAGAGCGCCAGATCACCGACCGCCTTCGAGGAGGGCGTGACCTTAATGAGCTCGCCGAGCGCCCCGTCCGCCTCCCGGTAAGCGCGGACCACCTCGCTCCACCGGCCTGCGAGCCCGACCGCGTCGGCCTGCGCCTTGAGGTTCGTGAACTGGCCACCGGGCACCTGGTGGCGGAACACACCCGCGTCCGGTGCAACCGGGGTCTTCTCGATGAACCCGTAGAACCGCCGCACGGCCGCCCAGTAGTCGTTGAGCGGCTGCAGGCCGTCCAGGTCGAGTTCCGGGTCGCAGGATGTGCCCTCGAGCGCGGCGGCGATCGCCCGCAGGCTCGGCTGCGAGGTGCCACCGGCCAGCGCGTCGATGCACCCGTCCACGATATCGGCCCCGGCGAGCGCTCCCATCGCGCACACCGACACGGCCACGCCGGTCGAGTCGTGGGTGTGGAGGTGAATGGGCAGGTCGGTCACATCCCGGAGGGCCCGGACGAGGCGGTCCGCGGCCGCCGGCTTCAGGAGGCCCGCCATGTCCTTTACCGCAAGCGTGTTCACGCCCGCCGATTCAAGCTCCTTTGCAAGGTCCGTGTAGTATCCGAGATCGTACTTCGTCCGGCTCGCGTCCAGGAGGTCGCCCGTGTAGCAGAGCGTGCCCTCGGCGATCTTCCCCTCGCTCCGGACGGCTTCGATCGCGACGCGCATGTTCGGAAGCCAGTTGAGCGAGTCGAAGATCCGGAAGACGTCGATCCCCCCGGCGGCGGCCTCGCGGACGAAGGCCCGCACCGCGTTGTCGGGATAGGCCGAGTATCCAAGAATGCTCTGGCCGCGGAGGAGCATCTGCAGAAGGTGACCGGGGAGCCGCTCGCGGAGCTGCGCGAGCCGATCCCACGGATCCTCCTTCAGGAACCGGTAGGCGGTGTCGAAGGTGGCCCCGCCCCACACCTCCATCGAGAAGAGTCCGGGCATGATCCGACCCGTGGCCTCCGAGGCGGCGAGGAGGTCGCGGGTCCGCATCCGGGTGGCGAGAAGCGACTGGTGGGCATCGCGGAAGGTCGTGTCGGTAAGAAGCACCTCCCGGCTTGCACGGACCCTCCGGGCGACGGCGTCCGGCCCGTCCCGGTCGAGGAGAGCCTTGAGCGGTTCGCCGGCCGGCACGGGGAGGTGGACGGGGAGGACGGCCGGCTCCAGATCCGGCTTCGACCGGCTCTTCGGGCCGTCGCGCTGCCCATTCACGGCGATGTCGCCGATGTAGCGGAGGATCTTCGTGCCCCGGTCCAGACGGGGACGGAAGTCAAAGAGTTCCCGGCGGGTGTCGATGAAGCCGGTGTCCACACCGCCCCGGAGAAACTCGGGGTGGGTGACGACGTTCTCCAGGAAGGGGATGTTCGTCTTCACCCCCCGGATCCGGAACTCTAGGAGGGCCCTGTGCATCTTCCTCGCCGCGTCCTCGAACCGGAGCGCCGCCGTGCAGACCTTCACGAGGAGCGAATCGTAGTGCGGGCTTACGGTGCCGCCCGTGAACGCCGTCGCCCCGTCGAGCCGGACCCCGAGCCCTCCCGGTGAGCGGTAGTGGGCAATCCGCCCGGTGTCCGGGAGGAAGTCGTTTTCCGGATCCTCGGTCGTAACCCGGCACTGGATCGCGTATCCCTTGGGCTCGGGCAGCGGCCGGGGAATCCCGGCCCCCTCGAGGTCGTGGCCTTCGGCGATCCTGATCTGCGCCTGGACGAGGTCGATGCCGAGCACGAGCTCCGTAACGGTATGCTCCACCTGGATGCGCGGATTCACCTCGATGAAGTAGTACGACCCACCCGGATCGACGAGAAACTCCGCGGTCCCGGCACCCACGTAGCGGGCATCCGCCATGAGCGAGCGGGCCGACTCGCAGATCGCGGCGCGAAGCGCGGGATCGAGGCCGACAGCCGGCGCCACCTCGACGACCTTCTGGTGGCGGCGCTGGACAGAGCAGTCCCGCTCCCAGAGGTGGATGACTTCCCCCTGCCGGTCGCCGAGGATCTGCACCTCGATGTGCCGCGGCTTCTCGACGAACCTCTCGAGGTAGACCGTCCCGCTCCCGAAGGAACTCTCCGCTTCACGCCGCGCAACCGGGAAGACGCGCCGGAGTTCCTCCTCGTCCGCGGCGACCCGCATCCCGCGTCCCCCGCCTCCGGCGGCGGCCTTCACGATCACCGGATAGCCCGCCTCCCTCGCGAAGGCGAGCGCGGCGGCGACGTCCCCGACGGGTCCGTCCGTTCCCGGGATCACCGGCACCCCCGCACGAAGCGCTGCCGCCCGCGAAGAGAGCTTGTCCCCGAAGAGCTCGAGGTGCCCGGGGGTCGGACCGATGAAGTCGATACCGGCCTCGAGGCAGCGTCTCGCGAACTCCGCATTCTCCGAGAGGAACCCGTAGCCGGGGTGGATCGCGTCGATCCGGTGGCGCCGCGCAAGCGCCAGGATCGCGTCGATGTCCAGGTACGCCTCGACGGGACCGCGTTCGGAGGGAACGAGATACGCCTCGTCCGCCTTGTAGCGGTGGAGTGCGAGGGAGTCCTCTTCGCTGTAGATCGCGATCGTGCGCTTCCCGAGCTCGGTGCACGCGCGAAAGACGCGGATCGCGACCTCGCCCCGGTTCGCCACCAGAACGCGGGAATACTTCTTCAACCTTCCCTCTCTCGTTCGATTCCGGGGACGGGCGCCCTCCGGCGGGCGGGGTCCGGGAGGACGATGCGGCCCGATGCGTGCGGAGACTAGCGGGGGCCGGAGCCGGGGGGCAAGGCTCGTCCGCGCCGCCGCTCCCGCCACCCTGCCGGACGGACGGGGGGGGGCGCCGCCTGTTTCGCCGCCGCCGCCGGCGGTGTGGTATATTCCCTCGGGAGGGGCGCCGCCGGTACGCCCGGGTCCGGGCCCGCGCGGTTCGCCCGCTCCGGCGGGCCCAGGCCCGCCGGGCAACGACGGGATTCCGGAAGCAATCCGCCCCGGGAGGGCAGGCAGAGTGAGGAAGACGAGACTCGTACTCCCCGGACTCATCGTCGCGGTCGTCGTCGCGCTCGATCTCGTGACGAAGAGCTGGGCGCTCAGGACACTCTCGGGCGGGCGCTCGATCGAGGCGCTCGGCGGGCTTCTCCCGCTCAACCTCACCTTCAACCGCGGGGCTGCCTTCGGACTCACGATCGGCGACGACCCGCGCTGGTTCTTCATCCCGGTGACGATTGCCGCGGTCGCCTTCCTCGTCCTCATGATCTGGCAGGCGCGCCCGGGGGAAGGCGGTCGCACGGTCGCGGCCGCCCTCGTGCTCGGCGGTGCGCTCGGGAACCTCTACGACCGGGTCCGTTGGGACACGGGCGTGGTGGATTTCATCGGCCCGCTTGACCTGGGTTTCATGTACTGGCCCATCTTCAATGTGGCCGACTCGGCGATCACCTGCGGGGCCGTCCTCCTCGCGGGCTCCTTCCTGGCCGAAGACCTCCGGAGCCGCAGGGGGGCGGGGGACACCGGGGGCGATGAGCCGGAGCCGGTCGACCCCGTGCGCGACGCGTAGTAGGGGGACCCCCGCGCTACGGACGAGCCGCGGGCGGAGGATCTTGCCCGGGGTTCCCGGGAACGAAACGGACGTACTCGACCCGGCGGCCGCGCATCCGCATGACCTGGAGCCTCCCCCCGGGCACCCCGATCTCGTCTCCGGTCTTCGGCACCCTGTTCAGCGACCCGAAGACACACCCTCCGAGGGTGTCGAACTGCTCTTCCGGGAGTCCGATCCCGAGGCGCTCGTTGACCTCGCGCACCGAGACACCGCCCCAGATCCGCACGGCTCCGCCGCCGGCCTCCTGGAACGGCACCGGCTCGTCCTCCTCGTGCTCGTCCTGGATTTCCCCGACGATCTCCTCGATGAGATCCTCGAGGGTGGCGAGCCCGGCCGTCCCCCCGAACTCATCGACGACGATCACCATGTTCGCGCGCCGCTGGCGCATCTCGGGGATCAGCTCGTCCACAGGCTTTCCGGCGGGCGCGTAGGAAGGTGGCCGGGCGATCCGGCGGAGATCGGTCTCCCCGCGGCGGTCTGCACGCCAGAGGTCCCGCGCGAGGAGGATGCCGACCACCGTGTCGAGGCTGCCCTCGTAGACCGGCAGGCGCAGATGTCCCTCGTCGAGCATGAGGTCCTTTGCATCCTCCAGCCTGGCATCCACAGGTACCGCAACGACATCTGTGCGCGGCGTCATGACTTCCGCCACCGTCACCTTGTCCAGGTTCATGACCCGTGTGACGACCCGCGTCTCCTCCTCGTCCAGCGTGCCCTCCCGCCGCCCGATCTCGGCCAGGACCTCGAGTTCGCCGCGGCTCACCGTGGCACGCTCGCTCCGGGAACGGGCGATCGTGCGCGTAAAGACCGAGAGCGGGAGGACGACGGGCCGCATCAGGAGGACGAGGACCCGGAGGACCCATGCCGTGGGCACCGAGAGCGTCCTCCAGTAGGTCGCGCCGAGCGTCTTCGGAATGATCTCGGAGAAGAGGAGAACGGCCACCGTGAAACCGGCCGAGAAGATGGCGATCCCTTCCTGGCCGAACTGCTGGAGCGCGAGCCCGCCGCCCACCGCGGCACCCACGGTGTGCGCGAAGGTGTTCAGCGTGAGAATCGCCGAGATCGGCTCGTCGATCCGCCGCTGCATCCGGTGCAGGTACTCCCCGCTCCGGCTGCCCGTCTCCCGGAGCAGCTCCACATGGGAGTAGGTGAGCGAGAGAAGGACGGCCTCGAGGATCGAGCAGAGGAAGGAGGCCCCGAGCGAGAGCCCGAGGACCCACAACAGCGTCGTCATGCCCCCCGCACGCTTGCGCCGGCCCCGGCCGGCCTCCCGACCCGCCTAGGTGAGCCGGGCCGCAAGCCGGACTTCGACGGAGGCGAGCGCCTTGGAGATCGGACACCCCGCCTTCGCGGCCCGGGCGTGCTCCTGGAAGGCCTCCTCCCCGATCCCGGGGACCTCCGCATTGCAGTCGAGCTCGATCAGGGTCACGCCGAAGCCGCCTTCGACCTTCTCGAGGTGCACGCGGGACTCCGTCCGTACCGAGGTCGGGGTGAATCCGGCACGGCCGAGCCCCGCCGAGAGCGCCATCGAATAGCATCCCGCGTGGGCCGCCCCGAGAAGCTCCTCCGGGTTCGTGCCCTCCCCATTCTCGAATCGGGAGGGGAAGGAGTAGGCCATGTCGACCGCCCCGCTCTCGGTCGAGACGGTTCCGAGTCCCCCTCCGAGGTCGCCCCTCCACTCCGCCGTGGCGCTTCGTGCCGGCATCTCGTGTCTCCCTCTGGGTGCAGCATCTTCCTTCCGCGAGCGTCGCCTCCCGTCCTGGAAGAATGGATGAATTCCCCGGCGCCCGCTACCCGCCGACGGCCGCCCGTCGGCCGGGTTCTCCGGGTCCGGTCCCGCCGGGTTGCATCCCGCACGGGTTTTCGAGAAACTTCGCGCGGAGCTCCGGGTCAGATTCCCTCCGTCGGCGTGCGGGCGTGCCCCTCCCGCGTCCCCTCGCGATCCGCTCATGGGACCGACACTCCTGGCAGGCACCCCACCGCTCGTCACCCGCCCGCTCGGCGCGCTGGGAAGAGGATTCCGGGGCGTCGCCGGTCACGCCGGCGAGATCTGGTTCCTCCTGGTCCGCTCGGCCCGGGCCGTCCTCACGCTACGCGTCTCGCTGGCCTCCGTCCTCCAGCAGATCCATGTGATGGGGGTCCAGAGCATCCCGATCGTTCTTGTAACGGCCGTTCTCGCCGGGATCGTCACGAGCCAGCAGGGCGGCTACCAGTTCCAGGGGAGCATCCCGCTCTACATCCTCGGGAGCATCGTCGTCGCGAGCGTGGTCCTCGAGCTCGGGCCGGTGCTCACCGCCGTCGTCCTGGTGGGGCGCGTCGGCGCACGCATCACGGCGGAGCTCGGAACGATGCAGGTCTCCGAGCAGATCGAGGCCTTCCACGCCGTCGGCCGCGACCCGATCGCCGTGATTGCGGCCCCCCGCATCCTCGCCGGCATCATCGTGGTGCCGATCCTCGTCGGGATCGCCGACATCGTCGGGATCTTCTCGGGGATGGTCTCCGCCGAGATGTCGGCCGGGCTCGGGCCCGAGGCGTTCCTCTACGGCGCCCGTCTCTACTGGCACAGCTGGGACCTCTTCTACTCCTTCGCCAAGGCCGTGACCTTCGGGTTCGCGATCCCGGTTATCGCGATCCACATGGGTTTCCGGACGCGGGGCGGGGCGGCCGGAGTCGGGCGTACGACGACCGCCTCGGTGATGTTCATGACGCTGACGGTCCTGATCCTCGACGCCCTCTTCCCCCCTCTTCTCCTCCAGTGATGATCGAGTACCGGAACGTCTGGAAGGCCTACGACGCACCCGTGCTCACCGGCGTCGACCTCCGGGTGGAGGAGGGGGAGATGTTCGGTATCTTCGGGCCCTCCGGCACCGGGAAGAGCGTGCTGCTAAAGACGACGATCGGGCTCATCCCCCTCGATCGCGGCGACGTTCGCGTCGCCGGCAAGTCCGCCTACCGCGCGGGAGAGAGGGCGATCCAGCGGATCCGCGAGCGCGTCGGTTACGTATTCCAGCATGCGGCGCTCTTCGACTCGATGACGGTCTACGAGAATGTGGAGATGGGGGTCCCCGAGCGGGAGCTCAAGCGGCTCTCCCGGGCGGAGACCGCGCGGAAGATCTGGGAGGCGCTCGATCTCGCGAATCTGGACCCGCCCGAGGTCACGGCCAAGCTTCCGGCGGAGCTCTCGGGCGGGATGAAGAAGAGGGTGGGTATCGCGAGGGCCATCGTCGCCCGGCCGCGGATCCTCCTCTGGGACGAGCCGACCACGGGCCTCGACCCGGTGAACACCGTGGCGGTCCAGAAGCTGATCGTCCGGCTCTCGGGCGAGCTCAATGTGACCTCGGTGATCGTCACCCACGATGTGGAGGGGGGACTCGAGATGTGCGACCGGGTGGCGATGCTCGAGGGCGGCATCCTCCGCTTCGTGGGCGCGCCGGAGGCTTTCCGCAGGTCGCCGGATCCGGTCGTGCGGGCCTTCATCGACCGGGCGGCTGCCGAAGCGGCGCTCGCAGTGGTGGGCGAGGCATGAGCCCCCTCGGCGAGAGCCGGCGGCGGCGCGGGCCGACGGACCAGGAGCTCGATAGGATTACGCCTCCGATCGCGGGGGGGAGCGAAGTCCGGGCGGGTGTCTTCGTCCTCCTCGGGGCGCTCGCGTTCGCGGCCGTCCTCTTCATCATGACGGACCCCGCCGCCTTCCGCGGACGCTACATGGTCCTTACCGAGGTCGCGAGCGCGGAGGGGATACGGCGCGGTGACCCGGTCCAGATGCGCGGAGTGAACATCGGGCGCGTCCACCAGTTCGACCTGAGTCCGGAGGGGGTGATCGTCACTCTCGAGATCGAGGGGCGCTGGGATATCCCGGAGGACTCGAGGACGACGCTCGGGAGTCTCGACCTCCTCGGCGGGCGGGCGGTCCAGGTCGTCATCGGCACCTCGCCGAACCCGGTCCAGCCGGGCCAGGTCCTCCCCGGGGAGACCATGGTGGGGGTCATGGCGCTCGCCGACACGATGGGAGCCGAGGTGCGCCATACGCTCTCGCAGCTCCAGACGCTCCTTGCCGACAGCACGGTCGCCTCCGTGCACTCCTCGGTGTCGGATCTGGAGGCGCTCATCGGGAATCTGGCCGCGATCACCGAGGAGGAGAGGGACGGGCTCTCGGAGCTCTCCGCCTCCCTCTCCAGATCCGCGGCGCGCGTCGAGGAGCTGACGGGGAGCGAAGAGCTGGACCGCGGCATCGCGAGGGCCGACTCCACCCTCTCGGTTCTCCAGCGGGCGAGCGCGAGCCTCGCGCGCGCGACGGGCTCGCTCGAGGCGATCCTCGCGCGGATGGAGGGCGGCGAGGGAACGCTCGGACGGCTCTCCGAGGACGCGGCGCTCTACGAGACGCTGGACCGGGCCCTGACCGAGATCGGCGACCTCGCGCGCGACATCCGCGAGAACCCGGAGCGTTACGTCAACATTCGCATCTTCTGAGCCCGGGAGGAGGGAAGCCGTGATTCGGATCGAGACGCCTGACGCCCCCGCCGCCATCGGCCCCTACTCGCAGGCGGTTACCCTGGACGGATGGATCTTCGCCTCCGGCCAGATTCCCCTCGAACCGGCTTCGGGAGAGGTTGCCGGGGGCGGGATCGAAGGGCAGACGCGCCGTGTGCTGGAGAATCTGTCGGCCGTCCTCGAGGCCGCTGGCGGCAGTCTCGAAACGGTCGTGAAGACGACGGTCTATCTTTCAGCGATGGAACACTTTCCCGCCGTGAACCGCGTCTACGGCGAGTACTTCGGCACCCACCGGCCCGCACGCGCCACCGTTGCGGTCCTGGGGCTCCCGAAAGCGGTGGATGTGGAGATCGAGGCGATCGCGCGGACCGGGCCCGTCAGGGGCGAACCGGAAGGAAGGGAACAGAGTCGCCCGTCGCGATAACCCACCCTTCGTACCACTGCGCGCGGCGCACGATCTCGCCGCCCGGAAGCGTCTTCCAGACGAGGCTCTCCGAGGGGAGCAGCGGGGGCGTACCCCCGCGGGCCGTCGAGGGCGGGAAGCGGGCCCACCCGCCGGCACCCTCGTCGGGCTCGCCGGTGTAGAAGCGCCACTCGACGCGACCGATGAGCGTGTCGGCGCCAAGCTCGAGGACCCCGTCCAGATACGGCTCGTCCTCGTCGCGCGCGCAGAAGTGCAGGACCCACCCGCCCGCGTCCTCGACCTCCACCTGGAAATCGTGGCGTTCGCCGAAGAGTTCGCCGGCGAAGTGCGATGCGAAGTCCGCCTCGAGCGGGGGGTAGCCCCACGAGTCGTACGACCCGCCGCTGTCGGTGCGCCGCACAGGAAAGGCATACCCTTCGCGGTCGATGCGCCGGTTCCACCCCATGCGGAGGAGGGGGGCGGATGCGCGCTGTCCGGCGACGGAGCCCTCGACGCCGCTGGAGTTGGCCTCGCGCTCTCCGATCGTGTCGGTCCGTACGAGCGTGTAGCTCGCGACCCCCACCGTATCGAGGCCCCCCTCGTGCTGGCGGGCCGCCGCCCGCCAGAGGGACCGTGCCCGCCTGTCGTCACCCGAGGCACAGATGTTCCGGTCGCCGACGACCTCGAATCCGGGAAGGGGGAGGGGCGCGGCCGTGAGCGTGATCTCGAGCTCGGCCGCGCCGGACTCCACCGCCGCCTGGCCGGGCTGGAACCCGAGCCGCTCGACCCGGACGCTCCATCCGGGTGCCCAGTCGGCGTCCGTCTCGATCCGGAACCGCCCCTCGGTGTCCGTCCGGGCCGCGCCGAGCACCCCCGCGGCCGCGACGAGCTCGACGCGTGCCGCCACGACGGGGACGCCTGACGCCTCGAGGACACGCCCCTCGACAACGGCATCGGCGCCGGGCAGGGGTGCCGGCGCGCGGAAAGCCGCGATCCCGAGGACGAAGAGAGCTGCGAGAGCGAGTGTGGCGGACCTCATGGCCTTCCGGGGTGGAGTGCGTTCTTCTCCCCTGATATGGGATTCGGGCGGGGGTGTTCCCGCAGGTCCGGAGCGCTCGCCGGGAGGGTGGTGGCACCCCTCCTGCGGCGCCATCTTGCCCGTCGGATGGGGTACCGTATTTCCGCAACCGGCCGTGGGCCGGACTCTGCCCTCACCTCCGGATACGCGTCGTCCGATGTCTTGCCCGCAGGTTCACTTCCAGGCAATCCGCAGAGTCGGCGGTCACCGCTTCGGCCTCCGGCGGGGTGACGGAGCGCGCCGTTGAGATCCCTCTGGGTCATCGCGAATCCCGAGTCGGGCGCGGGCCGCGGCAGACGGGTCCTCCCGGCTCTGGAAGCGGAACTCGACCGGAGGCGGCTTCGCTACGCACTCCACCTGACAGAGAGGCCGGGTCACGCACGGGAGCTCGCGGCCCGGGCGGTGGGCCAGGTGTCGCGGGTTCTGGCGGTCGGGGGCGACGGAACGATCCACGAGGTCGCCAACGGCATGCTCCGGAGAGCTCTCCGCCGTCCGGAGAGAGGCGTCCCGCCGCTCGCCGTCCTCCCGGTCGGGACCGGAAACGACTTTTTCCGCATGGTGTCCGCACCCCCCGACCCCGCAGGCGCTGCGCGCGCTGCGGCCGACGGAACGCCCCGCTACTTCGATGTGGGTGAAGTCCGGTGGGAGGATGGCGCCCGGCTCTTCGTGAACCTCGTGGGGGTGGGGATCGATGTCGAGGTGCTCCGGCGTCGCGCCCGATTCGCACGGCTCCCGGGGCTCATCCAGTATCTCGCGGCGCTGGCCTCGGCGCTGGCAGCCTACCGCCCGGTGCCGCTGGCGGTCGCCCTCTCATCCGAATCGGCGACGACCTGGAGCCACGACGGCGCGACCCTCCTCTCCGCCGTCACGGTCGGGCCCTCCGTGGGAGGCGGGATGATCCTCTCCCCGGAGGCGGTGCCGGATGACGGGCGTCTCGATCTCTTCCACGCCCGCCGGCTCGGCGTGCTCCAGGTGCTCCGCTACCTTCCCGGGATCCTGCGGGGTACCGGCGTCCGGGAGGGCGACATCCGGCAGGTCCAGGCAACGGAGATACGCATGGAGCGGACAGACGGACGCGATCTCGCGTTCGAGCTGGACGGGGAGCTGGCGGACGCCGAGACCCGCGAGATCGAGATCCGCGTCCTCCCCGGGGTTCTTCCCGTCCTCGAATTGCCGGAGACCGACGGGTGAGGCGGGGTCCGATCGCGGACGCGACGGGGCGGCTTCGCGGCACACCCGCTATCGCGCTCCTCTCCCTCCTCTCCCTCCTTCTCCTCGGAGGACCCGCGTTACCCGGAGCGGGGGGCGGGATCGAGGCGCGCCAGGCCGGCGCGGACCCTCCGGACCCTGACGCCGGGGTCCTCCCCGAGGCCGCGGCCCCGGAGGTCGTTACCCCCCGGGGCGCATTCATCAGGTCCCTCGCCGTGCCAGGCTGGGGGCACGTCGCCTCCGGCTCCTACGCGCGCGCCGGGTTCTATGTGTCGGCACTCTCGGGGAGCCTCTGGATGCTCCAGCAGACGGTCGTGCGGCGTAACGAGGCGGCGTCCTTCGCCGAGGTGGAGCGCGATCTCGCGATGTCGCGGCTCATGGCCGCGGGAGTGGAGGAACCCGGTGAGCTCGATGCCGCCCTCGACAGCGACGACCTCGTCGCAACTCGGGATGCGCTGGTCGAGGCACGGGACGGGCAGGTCGAGGACTGGGCCGCCGTCTCGATCTTCCTCGTGCTCCTCGGCGCGACCGACGCGCTCGTGGCCGCGCACCTCGCCGACTACCCCGAGCCGCTTACTCTCCGCGCCCTCCCGCGGGGTGCCGGGGAGGTCGAGCTCCGGGTATCGATCCCGCTCGAATGGCTCCCCTTCGGGCTCTGACGCAGGAGGCGCTGAGCTACCTTCGACCTGCAGGCCACTTCATGAGGGCGGGCCTTTTGCCCTCGTCCAGAATGAGATAGGTAGCGTGGGACAGCCAGTCTCCGGCATTCAGGTAGAACCGGCCGGGGGCGACCTCCACCTCCGCGGGGAGGTGGCAGTGTCCGAGGATGACCGCATCGAGCGCATTCTCCTCCGCGAGCCGTTCCCTCGCCCACCGCTCGAGGGCCGGGCCACGCGCCCGTCCCATCTCCGACCTGGCCGCATGGGCTTCCGTTCTCGACGCCCGCCGCGCGATCCGGCTGACGAAATCGGGATGCATGAGGCGCGCGGCACGCCGGGCGACGCGGCTCCTGAGCAGACGCCTGAGCAGACGGTACCCAGGCTCTCCCCCCCCGAGCCCATCCCCGTGGGCAACGAGGCATTCATAATCCGCGAGGCGGATCCGGACCGGGTCGCGGTGGAGCGTGAGCCCGATCTCCCCGGTGAGGTAGCGCCCGCCCCACCAGTCGTGGTTTCCCCCCATGAGGTGAACCGGGATGCCCGCGTCGGTGATCCGCGCGAGCTCGCCGAGCACACGGGTGTGGCCGCGCGGAACGACGCTTCCCCACTCGAACCAGAAGTCGAAGACGTCCCCGTTCAGGAAGATGAGCGAGGCCCGCCTGCCCGCGTGAGCGAGCCACTCGAGAAACGCGGCCTCCATCGCGGGGGGTGCGGCACCCAGATGTGCGTCGGAAGCCAGGTAGACGGGACCGGGTGACATGGTGGCGAAAGCTAGGAGGAAGGGGAGGGGACGGGAAGCCAGAGAACTACCTTCCACTGGTCGGCCGGCGCTATCTTCGCCCCACGGCGCCCGGGAGGAGGGGCGCGATGGTCCTTCGCACCGGCGGCGGGAGTCGGCGAGTGAGAGACGGGAGACAGCCGGTTGGCCGGAGGCCGCGGCGCATCCGGGCGTGGCGCGTGGCCCTGGCGCTCGGAAGCGCGGCGGGCTGCCAGCACACGACGGCATTTCCGTCGACGGCCCCGCCCGCCCGCAACTCCGGAGAGGTGGCCTCCGCCGCCGCGGAGGCGTCCCGGCTGGACGTCCCCTACCGGATCGTCTTCGAGTGGTCGGTCACCGAGCCCGGGCGCCGTCTCTCCGGCGGCGGCGCAGCCCGGATCGAGCCTCCGGGTCTCGCCCGCCTTGACCTCTTTGCCTCGAATGGCGAGAGGGTTGCGGCCGCAGCCCTCGACGGAGACGAGATACGTCTGGCCGGGGACGGAGAGACCGAACTCCCGGCCCCGGCCCTTCTCTGGGGATCGCTCGGCGTGTACCGACCCGGGGGGATGCGCCTCATGGGGGGACGCCAGTACCCGGACGGTCTGCTTGAGCTGCGCTACAGCGACGGAGGCGACGGAGAGTATCTCTACACGCTCTCGGACGACCGGATCGAGCGGATCGACGTCTTGCGCGCCGGACGGGCGAGTGAGGAAGTTCAGGTCGCACGGGCGGACGGCGAGCGCTTTCCCGAGCGGGCGGTGTACAGGAACCTGGAAGCGGTGCGCGAACTCACGATCATCCTGGAGAGCGTGGAACATGTGGAATCCTACCCGCCGGAGATCTGGACGCTGGGCTTCTGAGCTCTCTCTGGTTGCCGGGCTCTCGGCAGTCGTCTCCCTCGCGGGGTGCAACTACACTTTTCAGGCCGGCTCGGGGCTGCCGCCGCACGTCGAGACTCTCGCGGTCATTCCCTTCGAGAACGAGACGGACCGGTTCGAGGTCTCACAGGAGCTCCACCAGCTTCTCATCGACGAACTCCCGCGCAGCTTCGGTGTGCGCACGGGCGGCGAAGAGTTCGCCGAGGCCGTCATCCAGGGCACGATCCGCAACTACCAGGTGCAGGCGGAGTCGTACCGGCCCGAGGGCGGAGCGAGCACCGTCACGCAGGTCATCGAGCGGCAGGTGCGCGTCTCGGTATCCGTCCAGGTCATCGACCGCGTCAACAGCCTCGTCCTCTGGGAGAACGCCGGACTCACGGCCCAGGGAGAATACCTCGAGGCCGCGGGCAACGAGGAGGCGGGACGGGATCTCGCACTCACACGCGTGGTCCAGGGGATCATCGACGGCCTCCAGTCGAACTGGTGAGCCTCGACGACCCGCTTCGGATCGGCACCCGCGGCTCCCTCCTCGCGAAGACGCAGAGCAAGTGGGTCGCTCGCCGCCTCGAGGAGGCATCGGACCGGCGCGTTGAGCTCACGATCATCCGGACGAGCGGCGACATCTGGCGGGACCGCCCCCTGCCGGAGATCGGAGGGAAGGGTCTCTTCACGAGAGAGCTGGATCAGGCGCTGTTCGAGGAGCGGATCGACCTGGCCGTGCATTCCCTCAAGGATCTCCCCACCGAAATTCCGTCCGGGATCTCGATCGGTGCGATCCCGCAGCGCGAGGATCCTCGCGATGTGCTCATCGGACCGGAAGGGGAAACGGTCACCGTCGGATCAGTTGCGCCCGGCGCGCGAATCGGGACGAGCTCGCTTCGGAGGGCCGCGCTCCTGAGGGCGCTCCGTCCGGATCTCGAGGTGGTCGATCTGCGCGGAAACCTGGACACGCGGATCGCCAAGGTCGACGCGGGCGAGCTCGACGCCATCGTGCTGGCGGCAGCCGGCGTGCGGCGCATGGGGTGGACCGGGAGGATCTCGGAATATCTCGAGATCGGCAGCTGGCTCCCGGCGCCGGGGCAGGGTGCGCTCGCCGTCACCGCGCGCAGCGGAGACCCCCGGACCGCAGGGCTTCTTTCCGGGCTCGATCATACCGAGACGCGCGCTGCCGTTACGGCCGAGCGGACGCTCCTCGAAGTGCTGGACGCCGGATGCCGCCTCCCCGTCGCCGCTCTCGGGCTTCCCTTCGGCGGCGGGCTCCGCCTGAAGGGGCTTGTGGCGCACCCGGACGGGACGCGGGCCGTGCGGGCGGAGGGCACGGGGGCCCGCGACGACGCCGGGGGGCTCGGACGGCGCGTCGGGCGCGAGCTCGTCCGACGCGGTGCCGACCTCCTCCTGGGAACGCTGCGCACCGACGGCCGCGACCCGGGGAATCAGAGGAGAGCGGCGGGGTGAGGGGGTCTGCGGGTCCGCCGAAGAGAACCGGGCGGGGGGACCTCGAACTCCGCGCGATATCGTTCGAGTGCGGGGCGGCACCGTACGCGGAGGGCTCCTGTCTCGTCTCCTTCGGCGATACGCGCGTCCTCTGCACGGCATCGGTGGAGGAGGGAGTCCCGGCGTGGAGGGAGGCTGCCGCGGCCGGATGGGTCACCGCGGAGTACGGAATGCTCCCCCGCGCCACCCACAGCAGACGGGCGCGGGAGCGGGGGGGCGCCGCGGGGCGCACGCGCGAAATCGAGCGCCTGATCGGGCGTTCGCTCAGGGCCGTGACCGACCTGCGGCTGCTTGGACGCCGGACCGTCGTGGTGGACTGTGACGTGATCCAGGCGGACGGCGGCACGCGCACTGCCTCGATCACCGGAGGCTGCGTCGCGCTCGGACTCGCACTGCGGGACCTCGAGAGGACGGGCCTCGTCGAGCGGTCGCCACAACTCGATCTCGTTGCCGCCGTGAGCGTCGGCCTGCTCGCCTCGCGCCCGATCCTCGACCTCGACTACGGGGAGGACCGCCGCGCCCAGGTGGACATGAACGTGGTCGCCACGGGCCGGGGGACCCTCGTCGAGGTCCAGGGAACGGCCGAGGGAGAGCCGTTCGGGCGCGAGGACCTCGACCGCATGCTCGACATCGCCCTCGACGCAATCGCCGATCTCACGGTGCAGCAACGTGATCTGATGCTGCGGGAATAGGATGTGAAGCTTCTTCTGGCGACCCGAAGCACGCACAAGCTGAAGGAGATCCGGGCGATCCTGCGGGACGAGCCGGAGATCGAACTCGTGGACCTCAACACGGCGGCGGTGCCCGTCTCCGGGGACGAGGATCTCATTGAGGCCTTCGACACATTCGAGGAGAACGCGGTCGCCAAGGCCGTCTACTTCCACGCGAAGACCGGGCTTCCGACCGTGGCGGATGACTCCGGGCTCGTCGTCGACGCGCTCGACGGCGCGCCGGGGGTGCGTTCCAAACGGTTCGCGCCGGTCGGGGACGGAGTGACGGGGGACGAGCGTGATCGGGAGAACCTCGAACATCTTCTGAGGAAACTCTCCGGGATCGATCTGCGAGACCGGACGGCACGCTACGTCTGCGTCACGGCACTCGTCACGACTGCGACCGGACAACCCGACATCTTCCGAGGAACGGTCGAGGGACTCATCCTCGGCCACATGCGGGGGGAGGGGGGGTTCGGTTACGATCCGGTGTTCTACCACAGGGGTCTCGGGCGCACATTCGCCGAAATCGCGCCCGAGCAGAAAGATGCCGTCAGCCACCGGGGACAGGCGTTTCGCGACCTGGCCTTCCATATTGCGGGGATCCGGGGAAGCAGCTGATGTCGTCGTGCTCGGTCGGGCCCTTCGCCGGTCGGTGCCCCGGACGGCGCCCCGCCTGAAGCTGTGTTGGCGACGGACGGAGGCAACTCGTTCCGGAGAAGCCGGTTACACTCCAGGATCGGGCGTGCGGCGGTGCTCCGGGTCGGCGGTGCGCGCGTGGCTGTTGACGGGAGGGAAGCGCGGCCAAGTAGTCATCGGTCGGAAGCACGGGCGGAACGAACCCGGGGACGCGCCGTCGAGCCGCGTCGGTCGACGACCCCCGGGCAATCCGGGAGCCCCGTGGGGACGTCGGCTACTCGGACCTCGCCGTCCCCCGGGACGGACCACAGATTCTCCGTCCGCTCGGGCAACACACCCGACGACCACGACTGTCGCGCAACTCGGATCCGCATCCTGCGAAGTGCACCGTGACCCTCGAGCCTGTGTACGACAGCATTGGGGCAGAGTACCGGGAGTCCAAATGGCTCCTCTTCCGCCACTACATTGAACGATACACCCTCTTGCGCATGCTGGGGGATCTCAGGGGCCGGAAGGTGCTTGATCTCGCGTGCGGTGAAGGAGTCTACACGAGACAGTTCAAGCGCGCCGGCGCAGCCGAGGTGACGGGTGTAGACATCTCGCGCGAGATGATCGCGCTGGCGGAAGCGGAGGAGCAGGAGGAGCCGCTGGGTTGCCGCTACGTCCAGGCGGATGCAGCGGCATTTACGTCGAACTCGCCGGTCGACATCGTGACGGCGGTGTATCTCCTGAACTACGCCCGGACCAGGGAGGAGCTCGACGGATTCCTGCGGGCCTGCTCCCGCGCGCTACGCCCGGGCGGACGGCTCATAGGATTCAACGACAACGTCCGGAATCCACCCCGCCCGGGTACCTCGCTGGCGAAGTACGGGCTTGAGAGGACGTGCCCGTATCCCCCCCGCGAGGGTGATGTCATCCAGTATCGCATCACCAACTACAGCGGCCAGGCTTTCGAATTCGAGAACTACTACCTTGCCCCTACCACCTACGAAGCTGCAGTACGTGACACCGGGTTCGCTGACTTCCGCTGGATTGATGCGGTGCTGGAGCCCACCGAACGGGACGACACCTACTGGGACGACTTCTTGGCCCAAGCGCCCCTGACTGGCTTCACTGCGCTCAAGCGCTGAGGCGCCCACACGCACCGGCGGCACACCGCCGGCGCCCGCTCCGGAGCTTCCACGGGACTCCCGCGCACGGCTGAGAACGATGGGCGGGGAGGACGCCGGCGCACGGGGACCCGTCTCCCTGGCGTCCGGTCCGCAGGTGGCGGTTCCGGCGAGCGATTCGCCGAGGCGTCGACGACTCCGTCCGTTCGACCGGAAGCACGCGACCGAAGGGGACGTTTGCGACCGGATCGCGGGTGGCCCGAGGTCGCCGGAGCCGCACCTGCTCTCCCAGGGCCGGATGCCGGCGGAAGATCCGGTGTTCCGTAGCCCGCCCCTTGAAGCCGCCGTGTCCGCACCTCACACGCTTCGAGAAGCAGCGCCCCCTCTCCCGGCCTCAAGCTCCGGATAGAACTGCCTGCAGTAGAGGCGGTACTTTCCGATCGGGCCGTCGGCCCGGCAGAGGCGGGGCGGGGACCGGTACCGCTTCCTCTCCCAGATGGTCACGTCCTGGCCGACAAACCACTTCTCGCCGCGGATGAGCACCAAGTTCATCAGGCTCCGGCGAAGCCTCATCGGGAGGAAGCCGAGGCCCGTGATGAAGCGACCCGGCTTCGGGTTGTCACGCACCTGGCTGACGAGCATCAGCTCAATGAGGGTGCCGTCGACGGGCGTCGCGAGGACCCACAACCTCGCATCGATTCCGATGGTCTTGTCGCGAAACTCGACGAATGAATAGCCGAGCCCGTGCACATGCGTGACCGTCGAGATCTTGGAGACGACATCGCTGAGCCAGGGTATCCTCGTGACATTCGTGAAATCGAAGCAGCTCTTGAGATAGGCCCCGTCGATCGTGATCGCGCCGACCGGCGCGACGTCGGAGTAGCCATGTGTATGGCTCAGGTGTTCCAGGTCCACCGAGTTCTCTGTCGTCTCCTGCGGATGGCCCCGGAACCGGTAGGTATGGGACCGGAGCCCGGACCACTCGGGTCCGGCATACGGTTCGTCCGGCAGCTCCCACTGCGGCGGCCGGCCGGCCGCGCTCCACCAGGCGAACACCATGCCGAGGATCTCGCGAGTCTCGTAGACCGCGAGCTTGGCGGCCTTCGGCGGTGGCGCATTCGGCGTGGCGACGCAGTCGCCGGCGGTGTCGAATTCAAACCCGTGAAATGGACAGACCAGGCATCCGTCGCGCACCATGCCGCCGACCGAAGGCCCCATGTGCGATCCGAGATGCGGACAGAACGCGTCCACAACAGCGATGCGGCCGTCTTCGCCGCACCACGCGACGATCTCTTCTCCGAGCCAGGTCTTCTCGATGAGTTTCTCGCGGAGAATGGACTTGCGCGTGGCCACGAAATACCACCCTTCGGGAAATGGCGGCAGCGTGTCGATACGGCCCGTGACCTGTCGGCTTCCCTCTCTGGTCATGGTGTGGATCCGGTCTCGTTTCCGCGCGGGCGTGACCTTACCTGGCCACCCAGGTTGAGAGGCGGGCGGTGGGCGGCCCGCCGGTGCGAATCCTGCCATCCGGTCTACAGACGGCGCCCACCGGAGCAGCCGGCTGAACGGGACGTGCCCGGGTTGCGCATGACCAGGGAGACGAATGGTACCGGGATCCCCCTCGGGTGGCTTCCGGCGCCCAGGCGGTGATCATCCGGCGTCGTCGAGCGATGCCAGCGCCTCGACCACGTCCCCGTGGATCAACTCCCCGTATGCATCCCCCGCCGGCAACTCGACTGCATGTGTCAGCATCTCCCGGGCACGCTCGCGCCCGCCCTCACGATCGAGCTCGGGGAGACGGAGCGCATACTCCAGGAGCACGGCCTTCGAGTCCGGCGCGAGCTCGAGAGCTCTCTCGAAGTGAATGATCGCCTCCTCCCGGTCCCCCCCGAACATCCATCGTGCGATCCGCCCGGCGTCGGCCACGTCGGCATGCCAACTCCCGAGAGCCGTATGCGCGTTCGCGAAGTCGGGACGGATGGCAAGCGCGGACTCGAGAAAATCCCTGATCCGGCCCGCCAGACCCTCGCTTAGCGCAGACAGCCTGCCGACGCTGAGAGCACGCCGGCCGAGAGCGTGCGCGGCCTGGAGATGCGCTTCCGCGTTCGCCGGGTCAGCTCCCACCGCCGCCTCCCCCAGCTCGACAGCGCGTTCGAGAACCGCGTTCCGGTCTTCTTCCGGCGCTGCGTAGTGTCCGTACACGGCGAGCGACTGTGCCGCGAGGGCGTAGCCGTCGGAGGTCCCTTCCGCCTCGCCGAGCTCCGCAGCCTCGAGGAAGCGTCCCTCCCGGAGAGCGGCGCGCGCATCCTCGATCGACTGCGCGTGCGCGGCGGCCGCCCAGAGGGCCATGGCCGCGCCCGCCAGGCACCGGACCGGTCGGAAGGGGGTCAAGTCGAGATGCTCTGGCGAACCGGCTGGCAACCGGATCGCGCCGCCGCTCGGCAATCCGGAAGCCGACCTTGGTTGTCAGCAGTGGTTGCATCAGTGGACATGGTCTCGTCCTCCCTTCAGGTCCGGGACGCCGTACCCTCTTGACTCAGCCCGCCGCTCCGTTCGGGACCACCGGAGTGACGAACTCGCGAAAGCACCGTGCTACGCAGTCCTCACCCGCCGGGAAAGCAGTTGCAGGTGGATCGTGTACAGCGCGGGCACGACGACCATCAGTATGGCCGTCGTGAAGAGAATTCCGAAACCGAGCGACGCACCGAAGGGCTTCAGGAACTGCGCCTGGATGGCCCGTTCCAGGAGCAGGGGTGCAAACCCGAGGAACGTCGTAACGGATGTGAGCATGATCGGCCGGAACCGCCCCTTCGCGCCCTCGATGATGGCCGTCCGCGCCGGGATGCCGTCGCGGAGCTTCTGATCGATGAAGTCGATCATCACGAGCGAGTCGTTCACGATCACCCCGCTCAGCCCGAAGACGCCCATGAAGGAGACGGCGCTGAGGGCCGCGCCGAGGATCCAGTGGCCGAGGATCACCCCGATCAGTGCGAACGGGATGACGGCCATGATGATGAACGGTTTCGTATAGGAACGGAGCGGGATCGCGAGGAGTGCGAAGATCAGGAGGAGTGCGATCGCGAACCCGCGGTAGAGCGCGCCCAGCGACTGGAGCTGCTGCTGCTGCTCGCCGCCCAGCGTATACGTGAGATCCGGGTACTCGGCGCTGAGGTCCGCGAGGATCGAGTTGACCAGGATGCTGTTGGCCTCGTCGCCGGAGATCGCTCCGGCATCGACATCCGCGGTGACGGTGACGACGCGCTGGCCGTCCCTCCGCCGGATCGTCGGCGGCGATACGCCGGACTTGAGCGTGGCCACACTGGTGACCGGAACCTCGGCTCCGCCCGGCGTCCGGAGGAGGTATCCCTCGACACCGGTAATCGAATTCCTCTCGCTCGCGGGCAGACGTACGTAGACCTGGACCTCTTCCCGACCGCGCTGGAGCCGGACAGCCTCCGCGCCGAAGAACGCCGCCCGCGCCTGTCCCGCCAGCTCGTCGAGCGTGAGCCCGAGGGTGCGCGCCTCCGGCCTGAGTGCGAGCTGGACCTCCGGGATGCCCGGCGTATGGTCGGAGCGTATGTCGTACACGCCGCCCACTCCCCGCAGGCCGGCGACCACCGACTCGGCGATCTGGGCAAGGCGCTCCGGATCCGGATCCGAAAGCACGGCTTCGACGGGGTTTCCCAGATCGATGATCTCGCCGCTGAAGGTGATCCCGCGCACATAGGGCAGCACTCCGACCTCTTCGCGCCATGCCTGTGCGACCTCGCCGGTGGTGATCTGCCTCTGCTGGGCGGCGAGCAGCTTGAATTCGATCGTTGCGAGATTCGCCTGCGGGTTGAGGGTGGGCTCGGGATTCAGTCCTCCGCCCTCGAGCCGCGGGCCCTGTCCGACGGTGACCGTCACACCGGAGAGGAGAGGAGCAGCATCCGCGGGGCGCCCGCGCTCGAGCCGTTCGACGACCCGGTGGCCGGCCGCCTCGAGCTCCCGCGCCACCTCGTAGGTCCTCGGTGCTGTCGCCCCGTCGGGCATCTCCAGCGTAACCGTGGCGAAGTCCCCCTCGATGACGTCGGCGAGCGTCGTGGGAATGATGCCCGCCGGAATCAGGGAGATGCAGAGCACGAGCAGGCCCACCGCGCCGGCCATCGTCACCGCCGGCTGGTCCGTCGAGAACTGGAGAGCGCGGTCCAGCGGGCCTTCCACGAACCGTTTCAGCCACACCGTCACGCGGCCCTGGACCCGTGCGAAGAACCGGTCGAGCCCCCTGGTCGGCACCCACTCCGGGCCGTGCAGGTGGGAGAGGTGGTTCGGCAGCACCAGGAGCGACTCGATGAGCGAGATGAGCAGCATTCCGATGATGATGATCGGAAGCGCCGCCCATGTCTCGCCCACGCCGCCGGGAATGAAGAGGAGCGGGACGAATGCCACAACTGACGTCAGAACCGCGAATGTGAGCGGGACCTTGATCCGGCGCGCGCCCCGGATCGCAGCCGCTACGCCGGGTGTCCCGCGCTGGCGCTCGTACTGGATATGCTCGGATACGACTATCGCATCGTCGATGATGATGCCGATGGCAAGGAAGAACGAGAAGAGCGATATGGTATTGATCGCGAGGTCGAGGGAGAACATCACGGCCAGGGCACCGATCCCGGAGACAAGGAGGCCGACCGCGACCCACACCGCGAGCTGGATCTGGAGAAAGAGGCTGAGGGCGGCCAGCACCAGGAGCAGGCCGAGTATTCCGTTCTTGAGGAGAAGGCCGGCCCGTTCCTGGTAGGCCTGGGATTCGTCGTTCCAGATCGTGATGCCCACGCCGTCGGGAAGCGACGGCGTCAGCTCCTCGGCGACATAGTCCTGCACGGTCGTGGCGACATCCATCACCTGCTCGCCGTCGGCCCGGAAGACCTCGACGAAGACGGCGGGATTGTTCTGGTGGCGGACGATCAGGTTGGATTCCCGGAAACCGTCGCGAACCTCCGCGATGTCGCCCACCCGCAGCACCGTACCGTCGCTGCCGCTGAGCAGTACGATGTCCTCGAAGTCCTGCTGGTTGTAGTTCTGGCCGAGCGTGCGGACGCGGACCTGAGACTGCCGGGTGTCGATGCTCCCGGCAGAGAGGTCCAGCGAACTCCGGCGGATCGTGTTGGCGACGTCGGTGAGCGTGAGCCCGAGCGACCGAAGCCGGTGTAGCGGCACCTCGATCGAGATCTCGTATTCACGAACCCCGCTCACATCGACCTGCGAGACGGAGGGAAGTGCCGTGATCTCGTCCTCGATCTGGTACGCCAGTTCCTTCAGCGAGCGCTCGGCCACATCACCGTGCACGATGAGCCGCATCATGCTCTGGCGGTTCGTCATCTCGCGGAAGAGGGGACGTTCGGCACTGACCGGGAAGGACTGTATCTGACTGACAGCGGACTCGATGTCGTCCAGTGCCTGCGCCATGTCCGTGCCGGACCGCATCTCGATCCGGACGGACGCGATCCCAGGGGCCGCCACCGACTTGACGGCCAGCACATCGTCCAGCCCGCTGACCTGATCCTCAATCTTGACGACGATCGACTCCTCGATCTCCTCCGGCGTGGCACCGGGATAGGCCATCGAGACTTCGATGTGGTAGAAGGGGACCGTGGGCCACGCTTCGCGCTCAAGCCCGGTAAGCGCCACCACGCCGGCGGCGATGATCGCCCACATCAGGAGGTTGGATGCAACCCCGTTGCCCGCCATGTAGGCGATCGGTCCGGATGGCTCCCCGTGGGCGCGCCCGCCCGGCGTCATCGCGCCGCGCCGGCCTCGGCCTGGACGGGCATCCCCTCGGTCGCGAACGGCAGGCCGCCGGTGACCACGGCCGCACCGTGCGTCAGCGAACCCGTCACGAACACTTCATCGTCCGCGCGCTGGAGCACCCGCACGGGGACGATCGTCACCGCACCGTCTCTCACCATCCAGACCTCGTCACCCGGCTGGAGCGCCGCGCGCGGCACCCTGAAGTAGGCGTCGACCTCGATCCCTTCGACCTCGACCTCGACAAACTCGCCGACGAGAAGCGGCGGCGCGCCCTCAGCTCCGGTCGGAACCGGGTCCGGCACGCGCACCACGACGTCGACCGTTCGCGTCTGCGCATCGAGGAACGCCTCGGCCCGGTCCACGTAACCCTCCCATACATAGCTTCCACTCCCGTACTCCGCGGTGACCCGGACCGCAGCCCGTTCCACCCCATCGGCCTCCGTCGCCCAGAGCCCTGGAACCAGCGCCGCATCCGCGTCGGAGAGGGGCACGACCACTTCCACCGCATCGGATGCGAAGAGCCGCCCGACAGGCTGGCCGGCGGCCACGATCTGCCCCGGATCCACGTACTCCTCGCGCACGAACCCGGCGAACGGCGCGGTCACGACCGTTCTCGAAAGCGCGAGGTTCACGCTCGCGAGCCGGGCCTCGTCGCGCTGTACGGCGGCGATGGCGGCGTTCAGCTGCGGCTCCCGCAGGGTCAGCGGACTCGCGCCCTGCCCGGACGCCGACCCGTCCCGGCCGCCGGAATAGAGCTCGTACTGCGTCCGCGCGATCTCGGATCTCTCCCGTTCCTCGAGGAGAGCCACGCGGCGCGCGGCGAGGTTCGCCTCGGCCTCTTCCACCTGGTACCGGTACTCGTCGTCCTCGATGCGGAAGAGCGTCTGGCCCGCCACGACCCGTCCCCCGCTCCGGAAACGCGGATCCACCGAGACGACTCTCCCGCTGACCTGCGGGGCGATGTCGATCTCCGCGGTGGGGCGCACCGTACCGGCCCCGTAGACCGGGATCGGTCCGGACGCGGCCGTAGCCAGACCGGTCTGCGCGAACGGAACCTGCGGCGGCGGCTCCGTGCGTGTGGGTTCGGGTGCACGGGAGATCAGAAGAGCCGCGATCGCCAGAGAAACGAGGACGATGGCACCGGCAGCCACCAGACCGGATACGCGGGACATGCCATCCACTCCGTCGTAGGTCGATTAGGGTGGAGGCGGCTACTGCTGCATCGCCTCCACGTTGTCGTCGGTCCAGGCGCCCCCCAGCGCCCGGTGCAGCGCGAGACGGGCGTAACCCAGATCGCGCTCCGCCGCCGAGAGCAGGCCCTCGGCGGCCACGAGCGAATGCGCCGCCGAGAGGAATTCCTCATAGGCGGCCACTCCCGAGATGTACCTCTGCTCGAGGAGGTCGGCCTCCGCTTCGGCGTCTTCCACCACAGACGCCAGGAGCACGCGGCGCCGGCGGTTCGACTCGAGTCCCGTAAGCGCGGCCTCGACCTCGGTGACGGCGGCGACGACGGAACGCCCGTAGGCGGCCGCGGCTTCGTTCAGCTGAGCCTCGGCGAGCGCCAGCTGGCTTCGGCGCCGTGAACCCTGGAACACCGGGCCGAGCAGATTCAGGCTCAGGTTCCGGAACCACTGGTCGACATTGAACCACTCGTCGGCCTCCGTGCTCTGGATCCCGATGAACCCCTGGAGCGACAATCTCGGGAGAAGCTCGGCGCGGCGGGCGCCGACGGAGAAGCGGGCCGCGTCCACGCGCTGCCTCGCGGCGCTGACGTCAGGCCGCTGAACCAGCAGGTCGGCCACGATGCCTGCGGGAACCGGCGGATGTGCAGCCGCGGGAGCCATCGCGTCAGGAAGCAGCTCCTCCAGGTCATCGCGGTACCCGCCCAGGAGCACCCAGAGCCGCCCCTCCGCGTCGGCCAGCAGGGCTTCGATCCGGGGCAGCTCGGCCTCGGCAGTGCGCAGGTTGCGTCGCGCAGCGTAGAGATCCCGCACGTCCGTGAGCCCCCGGTCATAGCGGGAGACTGCGAGCGCCTCGAGCTGTCCGGAAATCTCCGCGGCCCTTTCGGCCAGTCTCTCCTGTGCCCGGAGATTCACGATATCCAGATAGGTCGCGATGGTCTCGGCCAGCACGCCCATCTGGGCGCTGACGTAGTCGGACTCCGATGCGAGGTGAGCGGCCCCGGCGGCAAGCGCGTCGTTTCGGTTCCGCCCCCAGAAGTCGGCCTCGTAGGCGAACTCCATGCTCAGCGTGTAGGTGGTCAGGCCGAGGCGGTCGGGGAGCACGATCCCGGCTACGCTCTCCAGTGGCCTGCCCAGCCCCAGTTCATCCAGCTGAGCACCAATGCCCGCGTTCGTGGGCGTCTCGAACTCGGCGCCGCCTACCGATGGCTGAACCAGCGGAAAGACGGCGGCCCGGGCAAGGCCTGCCTGCATTCTCGCCTGCTCGACGCGTGCGACTGCTGCGGCCAGGTCGAAGTTCGATGCGAGAACCTCCTGGATGATCTCGTCGAGGACCGGGTCGGCAAAGCTCGTCCACCATTCGAGGGGGTCGTACGGACCCTCCACGTCACCAGCAACGAATTGCTCGGGAAGGGTCCCGACCGATGCCGGAACGGGGGGCAACGGATCCGGCGCGAGCGAGCAGGCGGAAAGAGCGCCGGCTGCGACCGCGGACAACACGTATCTGGCAAGGGTGGCGCGGGGGAAGTGCGCCAACCGGTCCCGCGGAACCGCCGGGACTGCGGAATCGCGGAACGAGGACCTCTCCTTGCTGACTCTCATCTCGACATCCCGCGGTCCGGTACCCGGGCCGAGCACCCTATGATGCATCGGGCGATAGCCTTGGAACACTCCGAGACGGGACCACGAGGTGTTCGAATCCCGGGCGTGGCCCCTCTCGGTGACGATGGGCAACTTCGGGAAATTAGCCGATCTTTCACAATGCGGCGAGCGGCGCAGGACACGAATGGGAACCACCCTTCCTCACCCGGGGCTCCCGAGTTGGGCGGAGCGCGTCGGGATGGCAGCCGCTCAGCGTCCGAGCCTGTCGTGCGGGGAGGGGGTACGGGAGGAGTGAATCCAACAGGGAAGGGGGGGACGATTCGGCGAAGGAGGGACCGACGGCGCCGACGAGCAAGACACAGACGCCCGGAGGATATCCGGACGCGAGGAAGACGGGCCCGACGCGATCGGGCGTCGAAGGCAGGGCCGGTATCGACTGTCCGCCCCGTTCACGGATGCTCGCGATCGGATGGGAATACGGACTCCAATTGAAGACATGCGCACGGTGGCTACCTTCGGTCGGTCGCGGTGTACGTGCGTCATGCGGGTTTGCCATGGGAAACTCGGTGGGACTCAACGGAGTGTAGCCTCGACGGCCGGCCGGGTTCAGGAGAGGCCCCTCCCGATTGGGTCGGGATACGAGCGTACAAATGGCCCGGGAGGCTCCCAGCGAACCGCATGCATCCAGGCAGTCGGACCGCGCCGGAGCCATCTGCCGTCGTATGGCGTAAGACAAGCGGTCGAAGGGTGTACGGGGCGTGGCGCAGGCCGGTAGCGCGCCTGCTTTGGGAGCAGGAGGTCCCCGGTTCGAATCCGGGCGCCCCGATTGAACTTACGCGATTTCGCGAATCCGATTCCCGCTATTTGTTCCTGCTAATTTGACCGCAAACACGCCCTGCTGCGGTCCTCGAGGGCCTTTCTGAGCCGGTCCTCGTCGGGGCGCTGATAACACTGGAGGACCGTCTCCGCGGTCTTCCAGCCGCCGAGCTCGCAGAGCACCTTCAGCGGCAGGTCCATCAGGTCGGAAGCGAATTTCCGCCTCAGCGAGTGCCAGCCGCGGCCACGCTTGGGTGCCAGCTCCGCAAGCGTCTCGGCCTTTTTCCACCAGTCGCGCGCCAGCGAGCGGCTCATGCACGCGGAGGGATCCTTCGGCGCAGGCAGCAGGGGTGCGTCCCCGATCCCAGGGTTGTGTCTCCGCGCCTCCTCCAAGACGGACAGCGCCTCGACGGTCACCGGCGTATGGTGCTCGTAGCCGGTCTTCTCATGCTCGCCACGCCACCGGATCACGCCGCTGTCGAGGTCGATGTCCGACCATCGGAGCTTTCGGACGGCACCGATGCGGTGTCCCGTCTCATGGGCGAGCACTAGCGCCACGCGGAACCGCCAGTCCACCGCCCGAGACACATCGAGGAGCACTTCGTATTCCGCCTGGGTGAGAAGCACCCGGGTCGGATTCTTCTCCTTGGGCAGCTTCAGGCCCCTCAGGGGATTCGACTCGAGGAGGAGCGTCCCATCTTCGTCTCGCGACTTCGCGGCCCAGTTGAGGACCGCGAGCAGGAACCTCAGGTCCCGTTCGATCGTGCGATCAGATACCGGTCGGCCGCTCGGACCCACCTTGCCGGATCGCCGGTTCCGGATAAACCGGTCCCAGTCCCTCTGGCTGAGAGTAACGGGCGTTCGGTCCCTGCCGAGAAACTTGAGGAACATCTTCGTTGCGAACCGGTCGTACTTCCGGGACTTCTCGCCCTTGGTGGGCGTGACCTCTTCACCGTAGATGTCAAAAAGCGTGGCCAGGGTGAGCGGCGTGGGCTCGGCTTCTACTACCTCCGGGATGTGTACCCCGGCGCGGCCTGCGGCAACTTCGTCCGCCTGCCTCTTGGCTCGGGCCCAGTCGCGGTGCCCGAGCGACTTGCTTCGCCTGTGGCCTTTCTCTCGCCACTCGATCTGGATTAGGCCGGTCTTGGGGTCGGGAAAGACCCGTACTCGGTTCCGGCCCCACTCGCCGGCGCTGTAGCTGCGCCGACGTCGTTTCGTGCGTGCCATCATCAGCCTCCTTCGGTCGATGACGGACTGCACGATCTGCGCGGTGGAAACGTCGCGCGGCGCGGGCCGCGACGCCGGATGTGAGGTGGCCACACCGGTGTTCTGGGGGAGGTGCCTGCAGGCGATTCTTGGTGCGCCGGGTCTTCCGGCGTTGGGGATCTTGCCTTCGCGCTCAAGGCACCCGAGACGGCCGGTAGAGCAGCCGCTCTCTGGCGCGGCGTCGGTCAGCGTGAGGGTCGCCTCATCACTGTCACGGAGGCCTGCCTCGAGGTCGGCCGCGCAGGACTTGAGGGCCACGCCGGATCGTAGTCCGCAGTGACGTCGATCGCGGGGTTGCCGTCGGGCTCCGGGAACGGTGCGACGACGGCGTTGCCGAGCACGGCGCCCAGCGGAGCGCCGAGCAGAATGAGGGTCCCGATCCTCATCGGGCCACCTGCCTTCCCGCAGGGATCCTTGGACGGGAGCGACCTCGCCGGGACCGTAGTGTGCGCAAACACACACGGGCCCACGCCACTACTGGGGCGTCCAAAGGGAGGGTCGCTCCCGTCCCCGTCCGAGCGTCCCGTCCGGCCACGGCCGACCGGGGTGCAGAGACGCAAGACTCATCCGTGTAACGGCTTACGCCATAGAACGAGTGCGCATCTCCGGAGGGCCAGGGTGCGCATTGACCCCCCGCGTTGTTTGCGCACTCCAGTACGGCTGTAGCCGTGAGCACTCAAGCTTCGGAGAACCGTACGTCGTCCGCCTGCCGACCGGGCCGGGGATCCGGCCTCGGCACGCCTTGGCCGCCCGCCCCGAACCGGTATCGGCCGACCGTGGCGCCGCGAGACTTGCGGTGTCGCCGCACGAATCGGAAGGGCTGCGCCGGCCACTGTGCCTCGGGTAGCAGGCGACCCTGGATCTTGCTCCTGGGGCGTCCCCGCGGATCCTTCGGCGACCGCCTCGGAGGACGTCCGTCGCGCTGGCACCTGACCCGTTAGTGGCCGGAGCAGCGTACCCCATCCGCAGGTATCCGGTAGAGCTGGCGAGGGGGGACTGCGCCTCCTGCGAACCCCGGGTTGCCGTGCAGCCGCTGGAGCGGACCGACGCTCTGGAACGACTGTCCCGCCTCGACGAGTGCGAACGTGGCGGCATCCATCCCGGCCGGCACTCCGCCGTCCCGAGCGCCAAGGTGCAGGTTACCGGTCACGAAGACCGCACCCGTTCCGTCCGCCGGTTCCCACACCGGGCCGCCCACGGCGGGACGGAAGCCCGCCGCGAATGGACTGCCTACCCCGATGAGGTATACGGCAGCGGGACACATGCCTTATTCTATCTTGCGACTCCGGCTCGCGGAGTTCTTCCACAACTATGGAGAACGATGACGGCGAAGAAGCTGACGGCCAGCCAATCCGATGGCGGCGCGACGACCGGCTACGAGTCCGAGTTGTGGGCCATGGCCGATGCGCTCCGCGGCTCGATGGATGCGGCCGAGTACAAGCATGTCGTGCTCGGTCTCATCTTCCTGAAGTACATCTCCGACGCCTTCGAGGAGCACCACGCGGCGGTACTGGCGGAGTGGGGGAACGAAGCCGCCGAAGACCGTGACGAGTACATCGCCGAGAACATCTTCTGGGTGCCGCAGGAATCCCGCTGGGCGCACCTTAAGACCCAAGCGCGGCAGCCGACCATCGGCCAAACCGTGGATCGGGCGATGACCGCAATCGAGCGCGACAACCCGGCCTTGAAGGAGGTGCTCCCCAAGGAATACGCGCGGCCCGCACTCGACAAGCAGCGCCTCGGTCAACTGATCGATATGGTCGGGAACATTCGGGTCGGGGACGCCGAGTCTCGGTCAAAGGACGTGCTCGGTCGCGTCTACGAGTACTTCCTCTCGCAGTTCGCCGATGCCGAGGGCAAGCGGGGTGGCGAGTTCTACACCCCGCGCTGCGTCGTCAGGCTGCTGGTCG
>CAZHGS010000022.1:0-26905 GCA_964532325.1 uncultured Gemmatimonadaceae bacterium
CAAACGTACCCAGTAGCGTACAACCCCCAATCGTAGCTACATCCCAATACCACAATAGCTTAGCCTATACACCCCACTTGGAACTTCGGGCTAGGTGGACGAGCAGGAGGAGGTTCTCGCCGAGTGCCGCGACGCGGTTCGGGGTGAATCCAAGTCCGGTGATGCGCGACGCGATCGCAACGAGCGCGAGCGCGTCGACGAGCAGAGCGCTCGCGTACAGCACAAGTTGGAGCACATCGAATGGACCCGGGGGTGCCCGGAGGTCTCGCGCCGAGGTGTTGTAGAGGAGTAGACCGACGACGACAACGAGAAGGAGGTCGAAGGCGATGAGGACGTCGCGTTCCACCTCGATCGGTCGGCCCGTCCACGCCATCGCTCCCAGGAATGCGAGGAGCGCTGTCGCGAAGAGCGGCGTGAACACCCGGGCCAGCATCGGCGCGACATTCTCGATCATCCCCTCCCTCTGTTCCACGAGCCAGGAACCCACGAGCACCGCTCCGACCATCCCGCAAGGGATCAGCCACTCCACGGCGAAGCGCTCGGCGTTGATCCCGATCGAGGAGAAGACCAGGAGCGTCAGCCCGGTGAGGACCCCGCCGCCCATCGCGATGAGCGCGTAGTGGATGACGAGTTCCCCACTGTAGCGGACGAAACCCATGCGGACGCCCGGCACGGACCACCGTCCCCCTGCGTAGGCGACCCCTACGGCGAGCCAGACCGCGATGGGGAGATGCAGGACGACCAGGATCTCAGTGTCGCTTCCCACGGCGAAGGGATAGACGTTCGCGACGGTGAGCACCGACGCGTACGCAAGGAGGAGCCAGACCCCGGATCTCGGGGCGAGCCCGCGCTTCCAGGCGAAGTAGCCGACGAGAAACGGGAGGACGAAGAGCGGTCCGTTCCGCGCGTATAAGAGGGCGTTCGCCTCCCCGAGCCCGATGCCGAAGAGCGCGGGCAGCTTTACCGCGGCGGCAGCCCCGACCGCGAGTGCCAGGACGACGAGCGCCTCGGTGCGGGCCCGGAGCCGACCGGTCGGAGGCATCCCGGCAGACTGTTGCCAGAGCGGGGCGCCGTGCTCGCGGGCGAAGGCCCGGGAGCTCTCATCAATGCTCCCCAGGCGCCGGACGGCAATCATGAAGGCCTCGTCCTCCGAGAGGCCACTCTCCCTGAGTTCTGCCACTGCCGCGCGGAGACGTGCTTCCAGCTTCCGGACCTCCGCCTCGCCGGCCCCGTCACGCGCCTCGAGGTAGGCGCGCCACCCGGCGATCTCCTCTGCGGTGCCGGGGGGAGTACCCCCCGCGGACCGGGTCGGGACTCTCGGGTCCGGATCGCCGCGATTGCGAGCGTCGGCCATTACCGGTGCATCCCGACCTCGGGTCCGCCGCGTGCCGGAGGCGCGACCCGGCGGAGCCTGCTACCGGAATACGCGAGGGGGCAGGCAACCTCGCGTCGCCACCGTGGTCGTTCCGCCGTAGGCGCGGTGGCCGGGAGAGCGGCGAACACCTGGCCGGAACCGGGTCTGGTCAGCACGCGTGTTGATCCTTCAGCAACCGTGGCCCGTCCATCCGCGGCCCCCGGCCCCGCCGTCACGGGAGCCGCCGGAGCGCATTTCGCGCGGACGCAGGCCGGGTTGCCATCGCTGGGGACCATGGCATCGGGACTGTGACGCACCGACCCGGGGGAGGCCCCTCCGGCCCGGCGCATCGATCTCCCCGTAATTGCCGGCATACGGATCCCTTCCTGGGGACGATCCCGACGGCGACGGCGTCCGGTGCGGGGCATCGGGAGGGCCGGTGCCCCCCCCTGCCCGCTGATCCTCAGTCTGCCTCCTACGATATGCAACCGCTGCGGGGCAGCGTGCCTTGTGATCGACCGATGGAGGACGTTCGACGGGGGGCGCGTCCGGTCGATCCGCAGGGCAACCGCGCTGCGATCCGGAGGGAGTGGCCTTCAGGGGCTTCCCGCGTCCGCGGACGGTCGCCATCCAAGAGTGGTTCGCCCATACGCGTACCGAGAAGCTGACGGCCGACGCTATCGGACAGCGGCGTCGAGTACCGGTGGTCGTCGGTCATCCTCGGAATTGTGAGGAGCCCCGCCTTCCGGATGAACTGCACGGCATCCCCCGGGGCGTGATCCGATTGGCGTCCGCGCACCGGGCCGTACAGATTGTAAGGGCCGGCGGAGGAGCGGATTCGACCCCATACGCTGTCGGGCCGTTGATCGCGAAGAGGACGAGATGAACGGGTTTGTGCGGGAGGCGGCGATTGCGACGGGCAGGGCAATCCCGCGGAGGACGGTGCTTCGGGGATTCGGGGCCGCCCTGGCTCTCCCGTACCTGGACGCGATGGCTCCGGCATTCGTCCGCCACTGGTCTCCTGAGCCGGTCCACCGGTTCCAGACCTTCTACGTTCCCAACGGGATGGCGATGCCCTACTGGACGCCGCCTTCCTTCGGGGCCGACTTCGAGCTGCCCCCGATCCTCGCGCCGCTGGCGCCCTTCAGGGAGAGGATGCTCGTTCTCTCCGGGCTGAGTGCGAACTGGAACATCGCGCATGCGGGTGCGTCGGGATCCTTCCTGACGGGAATACCGCGCGGCGGGCGCAACGAGCTGGAAATCTTGGCCGACGTCTCCGTCGACCAGCTGCTTGCCAGGCGGATGGGTCGTGACACGCAGCTGGCGTCTCTCGAGCTCTCGATGGACGCGCCCGCCAACGCCGGAGCGTGCACGGCGAACCTGAGCTGCGTCTACACGCATAGGGTTTCCTGGCGGAGCCCGACCGAACCGATGCCAATGGAGTACAACCCCAGGGCTGTCTTCGAGCGGCTCTTCGGGGACAGCGGCAGCACGGGGCGTGCCGCCCGGGCGGCGCGGCTCCGGGAGCAGGCGAGCATCCTGGATGCAGTGCTCGACAAGCTCCTCGGGCTCAGGATGGATCTCGGCTCCGGGGACCGGCAGCTGCTCGACAGCTACACCGAGGCGATCCGGAATGTGGAACGCCGCATCCAGCGCGCGGAGGAGCAGATCGATCTCGAACTGCCGGAGATAGCGCAGCCCGAGGGCGCGCCTACCGTCTTCGAGGAACACCTCGAGCTGATGCAGGACCTCCAGGTTCTCGCGCTCCAGGCGGACCTGACCAGGGTCGTCACCTTCATGCTGAGCAAGGAGCAGAGTGCCCGGCCGTATCCGCAAATCGGTGTGCCGGACGCCCACCATCCCCTCTCGCACCACAACAACAACGCGCAGCTCGTCGAGAAGATGTCCAGAATCAACCGCTACCATGCGGAGCTGTTCACCGCCTACCTTGAGAAACTCGATGCCGTGCCCGACGGTGACGGCACCCTGCTCGACCACATAACGATCCTCTATGGGAGTGGCATCTCGAACAGCACGATCCACTCGGGACGGAACCTCCCGGTACTCATGCTCGGGGGCGGAGCGGGTCGGTGGAAGGGAGGCCGGCATCTGGGATACGCGGGGCAGCCCACGATGGCGGATCTCCTCGTGACCCTCATGGACAAGTTCGACGTGCCGGTCGACCGGATCGGCGCGAGCACCGGCAGCCTTCCGATCGATGGGGTGTCAGAGATCTGAATGCACTCCCTGTGCGGGCGATGGCCGGGGACGCCGGCCCGGAAGGGGAGGCGGCTGTATGATGGGCGGTTGGCAGAGTGCCCTGCTTCTTGCGTCCGCCGTCTTCCCGTCTGACCTGGGCAGAGCGCGGAGGAGTCGTCGGGTTGCGGACGTTGCTCTCCCCTTCGGGACCAGTCTTGCGGAGGTCATATCATGCGTCATGAAGAAGACCGCGAGCGCGCGGAGATGCCGACCCTCATCGACTCCATGAGTCGGATGAACCGGCGATCGTTCGTCGCTCGAACGATCGCTGCCGGCGGCGGGCTTGCGCTCCTCGGTGCACCGGCCGGTCTCCGGGGAGCGCCCTCAGGGGCTGGGTCCGGCCAGGATGCTCTCCCGCCGGGGAAGGATCCCGGCGATTTCATACAGCACTCCTCGCTGACTTTAGAGACCCGTCGGGAGGCGTTCGGCACGAGCGGGATCGTCCCCTACGAACGCCTCTTCGTCAGGAACAACCTCCCGACGCCTGACGCCTCGTTCGTGGAGGATCGCGACAGGTGGCAGCTGGAGGTCGAGGGAGTCACCAACCCGCGCACACTGACCCTACGGGAGCTGAAGACGCTCGGCGTCGATACCGTTGCGGCGGTCCTCCAGTGCTCCGGCAACGGCCGGACCTTCTTCCCGCATGACGCCAGCGGATCCCAGTGGGGGGTCGGAGCCGCCGGCTGCGTGATCTGGAGTGGTGTCCCCGTCCGCGCTCTGGCGGAGGCCCTTGGCGGCGTGAATGCGGGGGCAAGATTCGCGACCGGTTCCGGTGGCGAAGTGATTCCTGCGGGCCTCAGTCGCGACGACGTGGCGGTGGAGCGTTCCATCCCACTCGAGAAGGGACTTGAGGATGCGCTCCTCGCCTGGGAGATGAACGGTGAGCCGCTCCCGCTCGTGCACGGCGGTCCGCTTCGCCTCGTCGTACCGGGGTACTTCGGGATCAACCAGGTCAAGTATGTGCAGCGACTCGCCTTTACCCCTGAGGAGAGCGGCGTCGCGATCATGCGGACCGGATACCGCTTTCGCCCGATCGGCCAGGACGGCGACCCGAGCCAGCCGAGCATGTGGGAGATGAGCGTCAAGTCGTGGATCAACCATCCGCTCCCCGATGGGGACATCCGGGCGGGGTCGGTCGTCGTTCACGGAGTTGCGTTCGGCGGGACCCGCCCGGTCCGCCGCGTTGAACTCTCCCTGAACGGGGGCCGGAGCTGGCGGGAAGCGCCCCTTGTCGGTCCGGATCTCGGACCGTACGCCTGGCGCCAGTTTGCGCTGCAAGTCACGCTCCAGCCCGGATCCTACGTGCTTGCGAGCCGGGCCACCGATGTTGCGGGAAACACGCAACCGGAGGCACGGATCGAGAACCACCGGGCCTACGGGAATACGAGCTGGCGTGATCATGCGGTCACGCTGACGGTATCATGATCCGGCCGGCCACGGGCTGACACTCCGGATGGCCGTACCGGGGGAGGCACGGGCCCATTTGCCGGGCTGGCTGGCGGTCGCCCGCGCGACGACCGGGGGCATGGCCCTCGTGTTCACCGTCGCGGGGTGTGCGGTGGCACGGGTCGACACGAGCGCCGGGGGCGAGGGTTCGCTCGTGGATCTCGGCCGCACGGTCTTCCTTGAGAGGGCCGAGCCGAGCTGTGCGCTCTGCCACACCCTCGCCGACGCGGGCGCGGCCGGTGCCGTCGGTCCCGACCTGGACGCCCTGAGGCCCGGGCTCGAGACGGTCCTGTCTGCGGTGAGGGACGGAGTCGGTGTCATGCCCCCGCAGGACCGGATCCTGACCGAGGAAGAGATCCGGGCGGTCGCCCAGTACGTCGTCGACGCCACGGGCGGCGGCTGACCGGGCGGGACGGACCCACACCTGCGCCCGGCTGGATGCCACGGGGGGGATGGCAGGAACGCGGGAGTGGCCCGTCGCCAGCCCCGCCGGTGATACGTCTCCATGATACCTGCCTGACCCGGCTTCTCGCGTCCGTGGCGCGGGTCTAGACAGGGGTCCTGCGGCCCTTCACCTTCCTAACCTGCTTCGATCCGGGCCGTCGCCGGCCAATGACGCGCCTCACGTCCCGGCCCCGGTCGCGTTGTTCCGCCATGCTCGAGGGAGCGGCTGATGGCTCCGATTTCGTTCCGAACGGCGGGGGAGTCCCACGGCCGAGGCCTCACCACGATTCTGGAGGGGATCCCCGCCGGCCTCCCCCTCGACATGGCGCGCGACGTCGACCCCGAGCTCGCGCGGCGCCAAGGGGGGCACGGGCGCGGGCGGCGGATGCAGATCGAGTCCGATCGGGCCGAGCTCGTCGCCGGCGTCCGCCTCGGGGAGACACTCGGCTCCCCGATCTCGATGCTCATCTGGAACCGCGACTGGAAGAACTGGACCGTGGCTATGAGCCCGGTCGCGCCTGATCCGGATGAGAACCCGAAGGCGCTCCGCGCGATGTACCTCCCGCGCCCCGGTCACGCGGATCTCGTCGGGGTGCTCAAATACGGCCGGCGGGATACGCGCGACATCCTCGAGCGGGCAAGCGCGAGGGAGACGGCAGCGCGGGTTGCCTGCGCTGCCGTTGTCAAGCGGCTTCTCTCGGAGTTCGGGATCCGGGTGGGGAGCTATGTTCGCTCGATCGGGGATGTGGAAGCGCCGGTTCCGGACGCGCTGCCCGACAATCTGAACCGCGCGGCGGACGCCTCCCCCGTGCGTACGCTGGACGAGGAGGCCGGGAAGCGGATGATGGAGGCGATTGACCGCGCGAAAGAAGACGGCGATACGCTCGGTGGCGTCTTCGAGGTCGTCGTCACCGGCCTGCCGGTCGGGCTTGGCAGCTACGTCTCTTGGGACCGGAAGCTCGACGGGAGGCTCGCGCGCGCCGTGATGTCGATCCACGCTATCAAGGGAGTGGAGATCGGGCTCGGGTTCGAGGGTGCGCGGCGTAGGGGTTCGAGGGTTCACGACCCGATCCTCCGGGACACGGCTGCGGCGCGGACGGGCGGCTTCGTCCGATCCTCGAACGGCGCCGGTGGCCTCGAGGGCGGGATCACCACGGGTGGGCCGCTCGTGGTCCGGGGCGCGATGAAACCGATCTCGACGCTCATGAAGAACCGGCTTCCGTCGGTCGACCTGCGCGACGGAAGCGCACGGGTCGGTGCGACGGAGAGGAGCGATGTCTGCGCCGTGCCCGCAGCTGCGATCGTCGGGGAGGCGATGGTCGCCCTGACCGTGGCGGACGCGTTTCTCGAGAAGTTCGGGGGCGATTCCCTGGGCGAACTCCGCCGGAACTTCGATGGCTACCTCGCGTACCTCTCCGCACGCGGCTGGGGCGAACGCTGACGGGCGCACCGGGAACCGGCCCGCCTCGGCGGACCGGAGACCTGCCTTGGCGCCGTATCCTCCTCATAGGCTTTATGGGCAGCGGGAAGAGTACTGTGGGCAGCCTCCTCGCGAGGCGGATCGGGTGGTCGTTCACGGATACGGACCGGCGCATCGAGGAGGAGGGAGGGCGCGCGATCCCGCGGATCTTCCGGGAGGACGGGGAGGAGGGCTTCCGGCGGATCGAGCACCGGGTCGTGCGGCGCCTCCTCCGGGAGGACGGGACGGTGATTGCAACCGGCGGTGGGTGGCCGTGCCGGCCCGGTCGGCTTGAGCGGGTCCCGGATGGGAGCCTCAGCATCTGGCTCCGCGTCTCGCCGGAGGCCTCCTTCGAGCGGGTCTCCGGCGACGGAGGAGGGACCGCCCGCCCGCTCCTGGAGGTGGAAGACCCGTCCGCACGGATCCGGGCCCTCATCACGGAGCGCGAGCCGTACTACCGCCGCGCCGACTGGTGGGTGCCCACCGACCGCGGCCGTCCGCAGGACATCGTCGAACACATCGCGGGGCGTCTCGTAGAAGAGTCCGCCCGCCCGCCCGGGGTCTGAGGTCCCGGGCTCTCCCCACAACCGGATCCGGGAGTCCATGCCGAAGGGAAACGGGAATCGCGTCCGCCGACTCGTCGTGGTCGAGTCACCGGCCAAGGCGAGGACGATCGGCCGCTACCTTGGGCGCGGTTTCCAGGTGGCCGCATCGGTGGGGCATGTCCGGGATCTTCCGAAGAAGGGGCTCGGCGTGGACGTCGAGAAGGGGTTCGAGCCGCGCTACGTCACGATCCGCGGCAAGGGCAAGATCCTGACCGAGATCAAGCGGATGGCCAGGAGCGCCGATGCGGTGATCCTGGCCACGGATCCCGACCGCGAGGGCGAGGCTATCGCCTTCCACGTGGCCGAGTACCTCGGGTTCGGCAAGGACCAGGACTCCGAGCGCTTCCAGCGTGTCGAGTTCCGCGAGATCACCCGGGCGGCGATCACCCGGGCGCTCGATGCGCCGGGCCCGCTCGACATGAGGAAGGTCGAGGCCCAGCAGGCGCGCCGGATCCTCGACCGGTTGGTCGGCTACCAGGTCTCGCACCTGCTCTGGAAGCCGATCCGACCCGGGCTGTCGGCGGGCCGTGTGCAGACCGTGGCGCTCCGGCTCGTCTGCGACAGGGAGGACGAGCGCTCCGCGTTCCGGCAGGAGGAGTACTGGTCCATCACTGCCCACCTCGAAAAGGCCGGCCAGGGCTTCGCAGCGAAGCTCCAGTCGATCGGCGGGAAGAAGTTCCGGCTCGGATCGGAGTCCGAGGCGGCGGCAGTGGTGACCGATGTCACCGGTCTGCCCTTCCGCGCCGGTGAGGTCAAGCGCCGGAAGAGGCGGAAGAACCCGCCGCCGCCGTTCACGACGTCCACGCTCCAGCAGGAGGCGGCCAAGCGGCTCCGGTTCTCCGCGAGGCGCACGATGTCGTCGGCGCAGAGGCTCTACGAGGGTGTCGAGATCGGGTCGCGCGGCGCGGTCGGACTCATCACCTACATGCGGACGGACTCGACCCGGGTTTCGGCCGAGGCCGCCGGTACCGCGAGGGGATGGATCAGGACCGCGTTCGGCGAGCCTTACCTCCCTCCCCGCGCGCGGTTGTGGGGGGGGCAGCAGCAGGCCGGGGCCCAGGAGGCGCACGAAGCGATTCGGCCCACGGACCCGGGTCTCTCGCCCGATCGCGCAAGCCGCCACCTGGACGACGCCGACGCTAGGCTCTACAAGCTCATCTGGCGCCGCTTTGTGGCGAGCCAGATGCAGCCCACGGTCTACGACACGACGACGGCGGACTTCAACCTCACCGGGGTGAGCGGGCGGACGTACCGCTTCCGGGCCGCGGGCTCGGTTGTCCGGTTCGACGGATTCACCCGGCTCTACCAGGAGGCGAGAGAGGCCGGCGACAGGGGTACGTTCGCCGACCTGGAGCCGCTGCCGGACCTCTCCACCGGCGACACCGCCGATCTCAAGAAACTCAAGCCCGAGCAGCACTTCACGAAGCCGCCCCCCAGGTTCTCGGAAGCGAGTCTCGTCCGGGAGCTCGAGAAGCGTGGCATCGGCCGGCCCTCGACCTACGCGCAGATCCTCTCCAAGATCCGCGACCGCAAGTACGTCGAAATGGAGAAACGCCGTTTCGTCCCGACCCCACTCGGGGACACGGTGGCGAAACTCCTCGTCCGCGCCTTTCCCGACATCTTCGACCCCGCCTTCACCTCCCGCCTTGAGGGCGAGCTCGACAGGGTCGAGCTCGGCAACCAGGAGTGGCGGCAGCTGCTCGCGGAGTTCTACCCGCAGTTCAGCGAGCAGCTGAAACAGGTGGACGCGAACTGGGAGGGGATCGTCGCGGAGATCCTCGATGCCGAAGGGGAGACGTGCGAGAAGTGCGCGGCTCCGATGCGGGTCAAGTGGAACCGGTTCGGACGCTTCCTCGGTTGCTCAGCCTACCCCGCATGCAGGCACACACGCCCGATCGACCAGGCCCGCGGGCAGGCGGAGGACCGGGTGCTCGGCTCCGACCCGGACACCGGCGCGGACGTGTACCTGAAGGACGGCCCCTACGGTCCCTATGTGCAGCTGGGCGACAAACCGGAGGGGCGACGGAAGCGCCCACCGAGGTCGAGCCTTCCCAAGACGCGCGCTCCCGACTCGGTGGACCTCGAGTACGCGCTCAAGCTTCTCTCGCTTCCCCGCACCCTCGGGACCGATCCGACGACCGGAAAGCCCGTCACGGCCGGCCTCGGGCGTTACGGTCCGTACGTGGAACGGAACCGGAAGTACCGGAGCTTGGCGGATCCGGAGCTTCTCTTCACGGTCACCCTCGAGGAGGCGCTCGCTCTCCTGGCCCAGGAGGGCAGGCAGGGCGTCCTCAAGGAGCTCGGAGATCATCCCGGCTCGGGATCGTCCGTCGTGGTGCTCCGCGGCCGCTACGGTCCGTATGTGACGGACGGGAGTGTGAATGCGAGTCTGCCGAAGGGCGTGGACCCCAAGGAGGTCACGCTCGAGGCGGCGGTGATGCTCCTCCGGGACAAGGGAAAGAAGCCCCGGCGGGGCCGGCGCGGGCGGCGGCGCTCGTCCACTAGGGCTGGCTGACCGGGAGGACAGGCGTGGTCACGGTTGTGGGTGGTGGGCTCGCCGGGTGCGAGGCTGCCTTCCGGCTTGCCGGGCTCGGGCACCGCATCCGCCTCCTCGAGATGCGGCCCGGAACGATGACGCCGGCCCACCAGTCAGGGGACCTGGCCGAGCTCGTCTGCACGAATTCCTTCAAGAGCGAGGATCCGACGAGCGCCCACGGACAGCTCAAGCGCGAGATGGCCGCGCTTGGCTCACTCCTCCTCGAAAGCGCCAGCCGGACGCGCGTGCCGGCCGGAGCGGCCCTTGCTGTGGACAGGAGACTCTTCTCGAACGAGATGACGCGGAGGATCCGTGAGCATCCGCGGATCCGGATCGAGGAGGCCGAGGTCAGGGAGATCCCTGCGCGCCCGGCGATCATCGCAACCGGGCCGCTTACGTCGGACGCTCTCTCTCTGGCGATTCGGGCAGAGCTGGGCGACGACGGGCTGGCTTTCTTCGACGCCATCGCCCCGATCGTCGAGGCGGATTCGCTCGACCGGGATGTCGTCTTCGCCCAAGGGCGCTGGGAACAGGCCCCCGATTATTTGAACTGCCCACTCTCACGGCCCGAGTACGAGGGCTTCGTCGATCGGCTCGCGAAGGCGGATGTCCACGATGCGGGCCACGAGTGGGACCGCGTCCCCTACTTCGAGGGGTGCCTCCCCGTGGAGGTGCTGGCCTCCCGTGGACCGGAGACTCTCCGCTTCGGCCCGATGCGGCCCCTCGGACTCACCGACCCGCGGACCGGAACGCGCCCGCACGCGGTCGTACAGCTTCGTAGGGAGGACCGGGCGGGGCAGATGTGGAATCTCGTGGGGTTCCAGACGCGCCTCCGCATAGGGGAACAGCGGCGCGTGTTCCGCACGATCCCGGGGCTCGAAGAGGCCGAGTTCCTGCGTTTCGGCTCGATCCACCGGAACTCTTACCTGAACTTCCCGGGGCGGCTCACGCGCCCGGGCGCCCTGGAGAACCGGCCCGATCTCCTCTTCGCGGGACAACTCACGGGGGTTGAGGGGTATACGGAATCGGCAGCATCGGGGATTCTCGCGGGCATCAACCTCGACCGGGTTCTCAGCGGCCTGGAGCCGGCCATCCCGCCGGGGACGACGGTCCTCGGCGGACTCTGCCGGTACTTGGCCGAGAGCGACCCCCGGCACTTCCAGCCGATGAATGTGAACTGGGGCCTTGTGGATCCACCGGCCAGACGAATCCGGGACAGGAAGGCGAAGCGGAAGAAGCTCGCGCGCCGGGCGATGGACGATTTCCGCCGATGGATGGCCGACGTCGGAATCGGGCGGGCACGGGCCTCCCGGGAAGCGGATGTGCTGTCGCCCTGGCACGCCGTTCGCCCGCCGCCCGCCCCGAAGGCGAGCCTCGCGTGAGAGGCGCCACTGAGGACTTTCTCCGTCACCTCGGGGGAGAGCGCCAGCTCGCTGCCCATACGCTCAGCGCGTACCGGCGCGATCTCGACGAGCTCGAACGCTTCCTGACGGAATACAACGGCACGCCGGGGTGGCGGTGGTCGGATGTGGACCGGCTCACTCTCAGGAGCTTCCTCGGGTGGCTGAAGGGCCGCTCGCTTGCGAGGAAGTCGGTGGCAAGGAAGCTGTCGGCGGTCCGGAGCTTCCTCCGGTTCCTCCACCGGGAGGAGCGGATTGCCCGGAATCCGGCGCGGGGCCTCCGCTCGCCGAAGGGAGAGCGGAGGCTTCCCGGTTGTCTCGGACGCCGTGAAATCGACCTCATCTTCGAGCAGGCGGAAGGGCGGGCGGCGGAGAATACCCTTGAGGGTACGCGCACGCTGGTGATCCTGGAGCTCCTCTACGGAAGCGGTCTCCGACTCTCGGAGCTCCAGCAGCTGGACTGGGAAGCGCTGGACACAGTCCGCGCGCTCGTGCGCGTGCGTGGCAAGGGGCAGAAGGAGCGTGTCGTCCCTCTGACCCAGGCGTCGCTCCGGGCGCTCGACCGCTACGCCCCGCGCCACGCCGAAGTTGCCCCCCCACGTGGTACCGGCCCCGTCCTGGTGAACCGGTCCGGGGCCCGCCTCTCGCGGCGGACCGTGCAGCGCACCGTGCGGGGGCTCATCGAGGTGGTGGGCGGTGGGGAGGAGGGCCTCTCCGTCCACTCGCTTCGCCACTCCTTCGCCACGCACCTTCTCGACTCCGGAGCAGACCTCATGGCGGTCAAGGAGCTTCTCGGGCACAGCTCCCTCTCGACGACCCAGACCTACGTCCACACCTCGATGGAGCGACTAAGTCGGGTCTACCGGGTTTGTCACCCCCGTGCGTGACCCTGAGGGCGCGCGCAGCCGGAACGCTCCGGGATATCCGGGAATGACACGGGAGAGGCGGATCCGGGCGACCACCGTCCTTGCCGTTCGCCGTGGCGGGTCCGTGGCGATGGGAGCAGACGGGCAGGTCACGATGGGCGATACCGTCGTCAAGGGGACGGCCTCGAAGGTCCGCACGCTGAGAGACGGACACGTCCTTGCCGGATTCGCGGGCGGGGTCGCGGACGCATTCACGCTTTTCGAGAAGCTCGAGCAGAAGCTCGAGCGCTACCCGGGGAATCTCACTAGGGCGTGTGTCGAGCTTGCAAAGGAGTGGCGGACGGACCGGTTCCTGCGGCGCCTTGACGCCCTTCTCCTCGTTGCGGACGCGGAGCATCTCTTCCTCGTGAGCGGGGACGGCAATGTGCTGGAGCCGGATGAAGAGGTCGCTGCCATCGGGTCGGGTGGGTCGTTCGCGCTTGCGGCCGCCCGAGCGCTCCGGATGAGGACGGAACTCGAGCCGCCGGAGATTGTAACGGATGCCCTCCGGATTGCGGCGGAAATCTGCATCTACTCGAACGACCGGATCTCGGTACTGGAGCTCGGTGACGGCGATGGCCCGGCGCCGGGGAGCGACGCGACGTGACAGGGAACGGGACGCTGGTCGGGGAGGTCGCCGCCGGCGAGGCCGGGACGCCGGAGCCGGCTCCGAAGGGTGGATGGCTCGACGAACTTACACCCCGGCAGATCGTCCTGGAGCTCGATCGTTACATCATCGGGCAGGGCGATGCCAAGAAAGCGGTTGCGATTGCTCTGAGGAACCGCTGGCGGCGCCAGCAGGTCGCCGATGACCTCCGCGAGGAGATCCTCCCGAACAATCTGATCCTGATCGGCCCCACGGGGGTCGGAAAGACGGAGATCGCACGCCGCCTCGCCCGGCTGGCGGGCGCGCCGTTCGTGAAGGTCGAGGCCTCGAAATTCACGGAAGTCGGCTACGTGGGCCGCGATGTCGAGTCGATGATCCGTGACCTTGTCGACACTGCCGTCAACCTCGTGCGTGCCGAGAGAGAGGACGAGGTGCAGGAGGCGGCGGAGGGCGCAGCGGAGGAGCGCCTCCTCGACCTTCTCCTTCCTCCCGTCTCCGCATCCCGCCCTGCCGACGCCGGCGCGCGACGGAGCGGGCCTCCCGCGAGCGGCGACGGAGCGACCGGCGAGCGGGAGTCCGCGGATCCGTCCGTTCCCCCTGTCTTCGTCGCGGGCCCGGGCGGGATCCGTATCCCGGGGGCGGGCCAGGGATCCGGCCTCGGCCCCGCCAGCTCCGGAACCCGGACGGCGGATACGACGGATCCCGGAGGCCGGGAAGAGCACCCGGGCGACGGGCGCCGGGAGCGGACCCGGGAGAAGCTTCGGACGCTCCTGCGCGAGGGCAAGCTCGAGGAGCGGGCGGTTGAAGTGGAGGTTCAGCAGACGATGAACCTCGACGGGATGATGGTCCCGATGGGGATGGAGGGGATGGACCACGGCTTCTTCGAGATGGTCCAGGATATGCTCCCGAAGCGGACGAAGACGCGGTCGGTCCTTGTCTCCGAGGCGAGGCGCATCCTCATCCAAGAGGAACTCGACCGGCTCGTCGATATGGACGAGGTGGTCAACGAGGCGCTCGACCGCGCCGAGGAGACGGGGATCGTCTTCCTGGACGAGATTGACAAGGTGGCCGGAAAGCGCGCCACGGCGGGCCCCGACGTCAGCCGTGAAGGCGTACAGCGCGACCTCCTCCCCGTCGTTGAGGGATCGATCGTGCAGACGAAGTACGGCTTCGTGCGCACTGACCATGTCCTCTTCATCGCGGCCGGTGCCTTCCACGTCTCCAAGCCCTCCGATCTCGTGCCTGAGCTCCAGGGGCGTTTCCCGATCAGGGTCGAGCTGAAGTCCCTCGGCGAGTCGGACTTCGTCCGGATCCTGACCGAGCCCGAGAACGCGCTCGTGCACCAGTACACGGCGCTGGTGGAGTCCGAGGGCGCAAAGATCACCTTCTCGGAAGATGGCGTAAGGGAGCTTGCCCGTATCGCCTTCGAACTGAACGACCGGATGGAGAACATCGGGGCGAGAAGGCTGCAGACCGTCATGACGACGCTCCTCGAGACGGTTCTCTTCGAGCTACCCGACGGCGCCGAAACGACAGATCTTGTCGTGGACCGGGAATTCGTGCGCGGGAGTCTTGCTTCCATCGCGGGAGACGAGGACCTCCGGAAGTACATCCTCTGACGTGCCGCCCCGAGTCCGGGAGCCGATACTGTGACGCCGAACGCGAGCCGGACCCGCCACTTCCTCTCGTTGAGAGACCTCTCCCGCCGGGAGCTCGCCGCTCTCCTCGAGCGGGCGCGCGTCCTGAAGGCGGGGAGCGACGGCGGCCGAGAGCTCCCGCTCGCGGGCAAGACGCTCGGGATGATCTTCCGGAAGCACTCCACCAGGACACGGGTCTCCTTCGAGGTCGGGATGTTCCACCTAGGCGGGCATGCGATCGTGCTCCCCGCCGCTGAAACGCACCTCGGCCGCGGTGAGCACTCAGAGAGCTTCGGCGACACGGCGCGCGTCCTCTCGAGATACGTGGATGGCATCATGATCCGGACGTTCGACCACGCCGAGCCCGAGGCGCTTGCGCGGCATGGCTCCGTTCCGGTGATCAACGGTCTGACCGATCTCCTGCATCCCTGTCAGCTTCTCGCCGACCTGCTGACCGTGCAGGAGGCGTTCGGGGCCGGCTTCGGCGGTCTCCGCGTGGCCTGGGTCGGGGACGGCAACAACATGGCCAATTCCTGGATCGAGGCCGCTTCGATCCTCGGGTTCGAGCTAAGCCTGGCCGTGCCCCGCGGCTACGCCCCGGATCCCCGGATCATCCATGAGGCGGAGGCCACGGCCGCCGCCGTCCAGCTGCTCGAAGACCCCGTCGGCGCCGTTGAAGGAGCCCATGTGGTGTGTACCGATACCTGGGCGTCGATGGGCCAGGAGGAGGACCTAGCGGCACGTGTCCGCGTCTTCGAGCGCTTCCGGGTGACCCGGGCTCTGATGGCGCGGGCGGAGCCGGAGGCGATTTTTCTGCACTGCCTCCCCGCCCACCGCGGTCAGGAGGTGACCGACGAAGTGATTGACGGGCCGCGTTCCCGGGTCTTGGATGAGGCCGAGAACCGGCTCCATGTCCAGAAGGCTCTCCTGATCGAGCTTCTTGCCTGATGCGCTGTCGGGACCGGGCCGTGGGTCCAGGGGCGCCGTGAACGGAACACCGAGGAAGACGCCGCTCCACGGGACGCACCTGCGCCGCGGCGGGAAGATGGTGGCATTCGCCGGGTTCGAGCTTCCCCTGCACTACCCGGGCGGGATCCGGGAGGAACACCGGGCAGTTCGGCAAGTGGCGGGGCTCTTTGATGTCAGCCACATGGGCGAGTTCGAGATCCGGGGCCCGGACGCACTCGCCCTTGTACAGCATCTCACGGCAAATGATGCGAGCGCGCTTGAGCCCGGGCGGGCACAGTACTCGCTGCTCCTGAACGACCGGGGCGGAATAATCGACGACCTCCTAGTCTATCGGCTCGCGCAAGGCGCGTTCCTCCTCGTCGTGAACGCCGCGAACCGGGTGAAAGACCGGGACTGGATCCTCTCCCGTGGGGGGAACTTCGATGCCGAGTTGAGCGACCGGTCGGACGATTACGCCCTTCTCGCCCTCCAGGGGCCAAGGGCGGACGAGGTGCTGGCTCCCCTCACGGATGTCCACCTCGGAGGCCTGCCCGGGTTTGCCTTCGCCCGCGGCCACGTCCTCGGCGTCGATGCGCTCATCGCTCGGACCGGCTATACGGGGGAGGACGGATTCGAGCTCTACGTGAGCGCGCCCCGGGCGGAAGAAATCTGGGATGGCGTTCTCGACGCCGGGTCCGGGATCGGGACGGTTCCGGCGGGCCTTGGCGCAAGGGATGCCCTTCGCCTCGAGATGGGCTATGCACTCTACGGATCGGATCTGGACGAGGAACACTCGGCCCTTGAGGCGGGCCTTGGATGGGTCGTGAAGCCGGGAAAAGGTGAGTTCGTGGGGCGCCGCGCCCTCGCCGTGGAGCGGGAGCGCGGGAGCCTGCGGCGGCTCGCCGGGATCCGGCTTGCCGAGCGGGGCTTCCCGCGACCGGGCCACGAGGTGGTTTCGGACGGACACGTCGTGGGGGTCGTCACTTCGGGGACCGTGAGCCCCTGTCTCAGGGCTGGAATTGCGCTTGCATACCTTCCGATTGCCCTCACCAGCCCCGGCAGCCGTCTCGCGCTCCGGGTCCGTGGGCGGGATCTGGCGGGAGAGGTGGTCCGCCTGCCGTTCTACCGTGGCGGGTCGAGGAAGAGATGAGCCGGCCGCGGAACGGCGAAGCGACACGCGTGGGCGTCCTTACGGTGAGCGACAGCTTGGCTGGGGGGGGAGGGACCGACTGGAGCGGCGCTTGCATTGTCGCGTGGTGCAGGGAGCGGAGCTTGTCAGTCGCCCGGCGGGCGGTGGTGGCCGACGGGACGTCGAACGTCGCGCCGGTCCTCCTTGATTGGGCCGACGGGGGCGATATCGACCTGATCCTGACGACAGGAGGGACTGGCTTCACCCCAAGGGATCTGACACCGGAGGCGGCACGGGCCGTGAGTGGGCGTTTTGCCACGGGTCTGGCCGACTTCCTGAGGATGGCGGGAGAGGCCTCGACGCCCTTCTCAAGTCTTTCCCGCGGCGAGATCGGGCTTCGCGGAGAGTGTCTGATCGTCAATTTTCTCGGGAGCCTAGGCGGGGTCCGGGACGGGCTCGCGGCGCTGGGTTCCTTCCTCGCTCCGGGCACTTTGCTCCTGCGCGGCCGGCGCGATCCCCATCCTCCTCACCCCGGCCTGCCCGGGGAGCAGACCGCCGACCCCGGCCCGGGAGACCCGTGAGCGGGACGATCCTTGTGAGCACGCACCGGCTTCCCGTCGCGGGCCGGCTGCGGGACGCCTTCCGCGTAGAGGGCTACCGGGTCGAGGTTCTGCCCGATCCGTCGTATGTCGCTGATGCCGACGACGCGCGCCTCCTGGTCCTGACGGGAAGCGATGCAGCGTGCAGCTGGGTCGGCGAGGCGCGCGAGCGGTCGGGGATCCCCGTCTTCATGACGCTGGCGCGCGGGGACGCGGTCGCAGAGGCGGAAGAGCTGGGCGTGGAGGAAGTGTTCGGGCCCGACACCGACGCGGAGGAGGTAGCCCTTCAGGCCCGGCGCACCATCGAGCGCCGCCACCTGCAGGAGGTGATCGGGGTCGTGGGCGAGTCGGAAGCGATGCGCGAGGCGCTTGAGCGCGTTGTCCAGATCGCGCCCGTATCATCCACCGTACTGATCACCGGAGAATCCGGAACCGGCAAGGAACTCGTCGCCCGCGGAATTCACGCACTGTCGCCGAGGCGCCACCAGGCCTTCCTCGCGGTCAACATGACGGCGCTCCCTGAGGCGCTGCTCGAATCGGAGCTCTTCGGGCATGAGAAAGGGGCATTCACCGGCGCGGTCGACTCGCGCAAGGGCTTCTTCGAGCTCGCACACCGTGGCACGCTCTTCCTCGACGAGATCGGGGACATGCCCCTCGCGACGCAGACCAAGCTGCTCCGCGTCCTCGAACAGCGGGAGTTCCTGCGGGTCGGTGGCGAGAAGCCGATCCACGTGGACGTGCGGATTATCACCGCCACGAACCAGAACCTGCGGGCACGAGTGGCCACAGGGGATTTCCGGCGGGATCTCTTCTACCGCCTGAATGTGCTCGATATCGAACTCCCCCCCCTCAGGAAGCGTAGGGACGACATCCCTAGGCTCGTGGCGCACTTCGTCCGCGAGCTGACGGGACGGCTTGACCGGAGCTTTCCCGGGATTTCGGATCCGGCCATGCAGCTGCTGATCAGCTACGGGTGGCCCGGAAACGTCCGGGAACTCCGGAACCTTGTCGAGAGCATGGTCGTGCTCGCGCCCAAGAGGCCGATCGGGCCGGATGACATCCCGGAGGAGATCCGTTCGCAGCGAACCAGCCACGACCTGCTCCCAGCGCAAGTGTCTCGCGCCGGCAACTCCGGTGTTCTCCCGATCCTCGACGGAGCCGATGACAAGGGGAGTGTACGGCCGCGTCCGGAGCTCGAGTTCGTGTTCCGGGCTTTGTTGGAGTTGCGTGTGGACATGGATGACCTCCGGAGGGAGTTCGACGCGTATCGCCGGGAAGCGGACGATCGCCTCGATGCCCCGTCGGGGGTGCCGCTGGCGATTCCGGGATACTCGAGCGGCGAGGTCGAGGTCGGCGTCCGGTCCCGCCCCGGGTCCGGTGCCGTCCCGATCTCTCCCGAGGGCGCGTCGGCGTGCGCCGAGTCCGGTCCGGATCTCGCCGAGGTGGGGGAGACGGAACACGGACGGACTCCCGAGGAGCGGACGATCGCCTTTCCGCATGGGATGACAATGGAGGAGCTGGAGCGGGCCGCGATCGAAACCGTCCTGGGAGACGTTGGGGGCCGGCGTCGAAGGGCGGCGGAGAGCCTGGGGATTGGCGAACGGACGCTCTACCGGAAGATCAAGAAATACGGTCTCGATCTGTAGCCGGAGACTGGCCCGGGTCGCGCGGCCTCCTTCACGCCTCCCGTTCCGTCGCACGGATCCGGGGGATGGGCGGCTCTGTCTCGGGGTCAGTGCAACTGCCGGTTCGTTAGGCCTCAGCCGCCGGCATCCGGCACCGCCATCCCCGGTGTCGAGAGCAACGCCTCGATCGCATCGAGTAACGCGTCCCGCCCCTCCCCCGTCCGGGAAGAAACGGGAATCACCTGGTCGTGCTCGAGGCCCGTCTGGCGCAGGAGCGCAGACATCGCTTTCCCGCGCTCCTGCCACGTCAGCTTGTCGACCTTCGTCACCGCGAGGAGCACCGGCACCGCCAATTCGGAGAGGTAGCGCAGCATAGCAAGGTCTCCGGCTCCTGGGGTTCGCCTCACGTCGACCAGATGCACCACGGCAAGCGCCCGACGGGCTCCTGCGGCTAGGTAGCCTTCTACCAGCGGCCGCCAAGCCTCCCGGACTCGCTGCGGCACGCGGGCGTACCCGAATCCGGGAAGGTCCACGAGGTGGAAGCGGCCGTTGACCCGGTAGAAGTTGAGTGCCTGGGTCTTGCCCGGTGTGGAGGAGACGCGGGCCATCGGTCTGCGCGTCCGCCGGAGGAGCACGTTGATTAGCGACGACTTGCCCACGTTGGAACGCCCTGAGAACGCGATTTCGGGAAGCCCGCCCGGGAGCGCGTCCCTGGAATCGACGTAGGTGCCGAGGAACTCGACGGTCCGGATCTTCATTCCAAAAACGGGTGCAGCGCGGGCCGCCGGCCGTGTCGTCCATGCGCGACCGCTGGGGCCGGGCGTTCTCCCTACGCCTCTTTCTTGCGGGCCTCACTGTGCAGCAGGAGCAACGGCGGGATTCCTTCCTCGACGGCCTCCGGCGTCACGACGACCTCGCGCACGTCGTTCCGGGAGGGCAGGTCGAACATGACCTCCCGCATGACACTCTCAAGCACGGCGCGAAGCCCCCGCGCCCCCGTGCCTCGATCGATCGCTCTCGACGCGATCGCTCGGATGGCATCCGGATCGAAGGTGAGCCCGACCCCCTCGAGCTCGAACATCTTCGCGTACTGTTTGATCAGCGCGTTCTTGGGCTCCTTTAGAATGCGGACAAGCGCATCCTCGTCGAGTTCCTCGAGGGTCACCATCACAGGGAGTCGACCGACAAGCTCAGGGATTAGGCCGAAGCGCTGCAGGTCCTCCGGCTCGGCGTGCGCGAGCGGATCCGAGTCGGCACCGACAGTGTCATCCGGCACGTCGTCTGGATCGTCGTCTCCGAACCCGATCCGCCGCCGGCCCAGGCGCCCCTCGACAATCTCGCCGAGGCCGTCGAAGGCGCCGCCGCAGATGAAGAGGATATTGCGTGTGTCGATCTGGACGTACTCCTGCTGCGGGTGCTTCCGTCCCCCTTGGGGCGGCACGGAAGCCACGGTTCCCTCGAGGATCTTGAGCAGCGCCTGCTGTACGCCCTCGCCCGAGACGTCCCTCGTGATCGAAGGGTTCTCAGACTTCCGTGCGATCTTGTCGAGCTCGTCGATGTAGATGATCCCGCGCTGGCAGTCGGTCACGTTGAATTCGGCCGCCTGGAGGAGCCGGACGAGAATATTCTCCACATCCTCGCCGACGTATCCGGCCTCGGTCAGTGTCGTGGCGTCCGCGATCGTGAACGGTACATCGAGAAACCGGGCGAGCGTCTGCGCAAGGAGTGTCTTTCCCACACCGGTCGAGCCCATCAGGAGGATGTTTGCCTTCTCCACCTCCACGTCGTCGAGAAGGCCGTCGTGGGTCACCCTCTTGTAGTGGTTGTAGACGGCGACCGCGATGGTCTTTTTCGCCTCCTCCTGCCCGATGACGTACCGGTCGAGCGCCTCCTTGATCTCGCGTGGCGTTGGTGTGGAAACCACGCCTTCCGGCTCGGCCCGCACATCGTACTCGGCCAGGATCTCGTTGCAGAGCGCGACGCACTCGTTGCAGATGTAGACATTCGGCCCCGAGATGAACTTCTCGACCGATCCCTTCGACTTCCCGCAAAAGTTGCAGCGCAGGTGCTTATCCGTTGACATCGCTGCTCCGTACCCTGGCGTGGATCACCCCGCCCCCTCGGAGTCCCGGGGCTTTTCGACCGCGTCGCGGTCGGCGAGGACGCGGTCGATGAGACCGTACTCCGCTGCCTCCTCCGGACTCATGAAGTAGTCGCGGTCGACGTCTTCAGCGATCTTCTCGACCGGCTGACCCGTGTGCCTCGAGAGGATCCGGTTCAGCCGCTCACGGACCCCGAGCACCTCCTTGGCCGCGATCTCGATGTCGGCCGCCGTCCCCTGGTAGCCGGATGACGGCTGATGGACCAGGATCCGGGAATTCGGCAGCGCGCTCCGCTTCCCCGGCGCGCCTCCGGCGAGGAGGACCGCCCCCATGGATGCCGCCATCCCCACGCAGAAGGTTGCAACCGGGGCGCGCAGGTGCTGCATCGTGTCATAGATCGCGAGCCCCGCGTAGACGTTGCCCCCCGGAGAGTTGATGTAGAGGTAGATGTCCCGCTCCGGGTCGTCGGCGTCCAGAAAGAGGAGCTGGGCCACGATAATGTTCGAGACCGTGTCGTCGACCGGACTTCCCAGGAAGACGATCCGGTCCATCAGGAGGCGGGAGAATATGTCGTAGCTTCGTTCTCCTCGGCTCGTTCGCTCGATCACATAAGGGGGAAAGACGGGCATCGCTTTGCGTCCGTGCTCAGATTGTCCGGTGCGGGCCGTCAGGCCGCTGTCGTTATCTCGGATTTCGATGTCAGGTAGTCGAAGACTCTCTTCTCGGTGATGGCCTCCGCCAGCCTCCTCAGGTCCCCCGACTTGCGCAGTTTCGTGTACATCTGCGACACGGTGAACGTGGAGCCGGCCGCGATGGATTCCACCTCGGCGTGGATCTCGTCGCTGGTTGCGGCGAGGCCTTCGGACTCGGCCACGCGGTCGATGACCAGGTGGCGGCTGATCTCGCGGCGCAGCTGCGGGCGCAACTCCTCCCGGGCCGCCGTCGCCTGCTCTTCGGTCATCTCGCCCTCATTGGCCAGGCTCTGCTCGACAGCCCGCTCCACCATCGAGTCCGGAACCTCGACGCCATTGGCGGCGACGATCTGCTCCGCAAGCTCCCGGTGGACTACGCGGTCGGCGCGCGTCTCGGCATCCCTTCTCAGCCGCGCCCGGATGGCGTCGCGCAGCTCGTCGAGCGTCCCGAACGCGCTTGCGGAAGCCGCCAGCTCGTCGTCCAGCTCGGGGAGTTCGAGCCGCTTCCGCGCGTCTAGGGAGATCGTCACCTGTGTCTTCCCATCGTGATCCGCCGATGCCTCGGAGGGCCCCGGAAAACGGACGGTGAAGTCGCCCGTCTCCCCCACCTCGAGGCTCCGGATGGCGGTCTCCACGTCCGGCAGTGCCTGTCCGTGTCCCAGAACGAGTTCGTAGGCAACCTCCTTCGCCTCTCCCGCACCCGTGTCCAAAATGCGGACCGATACGTGGTCTCCGTCACCGGGTCGGCCCGAGTCCACCGGGATCCATGTCCCCATCTTTGCCCGGATCCCATCGAGCGTGGCTGCGACGTGGTCGTCCGTCACCCGGACCGGGGGGCGACGGATGCGGAAGCCGCTGATCCTCGCCAGCTCGACGTCCGGCTCGACCTCGAAGGAAACCACGAATTGCAGGTCGGAGCCGTGTGAGAGTCCGGTCACTTCAGACTGGCCGGGCGTGATGGGCTTGAGGCGGTGCTCGTTGACAGCGCCGCGGAACACTTCCTTGCGGATCTGTTCCACGGTCATATCGTCGACGGTCGTCCCGAAGCGCTTCTCCACGATCGCGTCCGGCACCCGTCCGGCCCGGAATCCCGGGAGATTAAGCCTCTTGGCGAGCCCGCGGATCTGCGCTTTCCGCTCTGCCTCGACAAGGCGCCAGGGAACCGTGGCGCGGAGCGTGCGGCGCCAGCGTTCCCCCTCCTCGATGGAGACCTCGAGCTTGGACAGGTCGAGCGCCATCGGCGGTCCCGGGTGCATCGCGGTGAACTGGGCAGGGATGCGAAAGGGGGGACTCGAACCCCCACGGCCATCGGCCACGAGATCCTAAGTCTCGCGCGTCTACCAGTTCCGCCACTTTCGCAGATCGGTGAAGGTGGGCGGGACGAAAGATAACCGCGTCCCGATGGGGCATCAACGCAGAGCGTTACGATACGAAGTCGGCGCACTTCGAAATCGACGATCAGGATACGGAAGGAGAGGGTCTGGCCGGCAGACAGGGCCGTTGGCGCAGCGGGCGCAACGATGCTGCGCAGCTGGTGATGGGTCTTGCGGCGACACGCGACGGCTTCTTCCCCGTCAGTCACCGGGTGTTCTCCGAGAACACGGCGGACGTGAGCACGGTAGCGACGGTCAAGGACAACCTCCGGTTCGGGAGTATCCCCCGATGCGTCGGCTCCTCACCACCCGGCCACGCAACCGCCACCGCGAGCGTGTCCCTATTGATGCCCAGCCTTGCCTATGCCCGCTAGTCGCCCATCGATCTGCCTTCCTCGATTCTGGCCCTGCGGTTGAGTGAGGTAGCTCTGTCCCAGCATAACCGACGCCCCCGAGGCAGGGCAGGTCAATCCATGGTTTTCTGGAGTGCCTGATCGCCACCTCAAGGAAAATCCGCCAGCGCCTGCTCGTACTCTGCCATCACAGCGGGATCCCCCCGTAATGGAACCGGGATGTTGGGAATTCGCCCTGTACGTACGTGCGTACAGGGGGTTCTGGGCCCCGCATGCCGGAGTATTGCGAGGACGCCGGCCGGCGAGTCCGACAGGCCGTCCACCCCAAGTGCAGCTGGACAGGTTGTCCACTGCGGTCGTTCTCTACACTGGACCGATGGGAACCCTGCACACCCTTCTGCGCTCGCGACAGAATGTCCGACCATACCTCACCACCAACTACCCGTGGAGCCCTCCCACCGGCCCCGTTCATGCTCATCTTCGCATTGGAGAACACTTCAGGTTACCCGCGTGAGGGGAGGATGCGGAGCGGGCCTCGGGGGGGATGCCCCGGGGCCCGCTGACGCACCGCTGACGGCTGTGCCCGGTCTGCTGCTGTGGGAAGGGCGTCCGTGCGCCCTCCCGCTACGGGATCCGCATGTTGATGATGCGGGGCGAGCCGTCTGGCAGGCCAAGGCGGAGCGAGACGATCGCACCGGCCTCGACGGCCCCTAGGATCCGGTCCACGTCCTCGACCGTCTCGACCGGGGTCCGGTTGATCTCCATTAGGCGCATTCCGGGCCGCACGCCGGCGCGTGCCGCAGGACCGGCCGGGGAGACGCCCGCGATCACGACGCCCCCATCGGACTCGTAGCCGAGGCTTTCGGCGGCCTCTTCGTCGAGGGGTGTCACATCGATCCCGATGCGTTCCTGCGAGCTGATCTCCGGCTCGGGCTCGGGCGTGGGTTCGGCGCTGAGGGGCGCTTGGTCCAGACGGACGCGCGCCTCTTGCTCCTCCCCGTCGCGGTAGTAGCCGATCGAGACCTCGTCGCCAGGGCGCCGCTGCGCGATGAGCAGCTGGAGCTGGGTGGGGCGGTTCACTGTTACGCCGTTGACCGAGACGATCACGTCCTCTTGGCTGAGCCCCGCGGTTGCGGCCGGGCTTCCTGGCACAGTCTGCTGAATCAGGGCGCCCATCGGCCTCGGAAGCCCGTAGAGCTCCGCATCGACGGCGGACACCGGTCGCATTGCCACGCCGAGGTAGGCTCGCCGGACTTCCCCGAACTCCACGAGGTCCTCCATGATCCGCCTTGCCAGATCGACCGGTATCGCGAATCCGTACCCCTGGTAGTAGCCCGTCCGCGACGCAATGGCCGTGTTGATCCCCACGACCTGGCCCCGGAGGTTCACCATCGGACCGCCCGAATTGCCCGGGTTGATCACGGCGTCGGTCTGGATGAAGTCCTCGATCGCGAACTGGGACCGTTCCTGCCACGCCTCGTCCTGCTGAAGCTCACGCTGGATGAGCTCGAGGCCGCGCCCGATCGCGCTCACGATCCCCGACGTTACGGTGTACTCGAGAGACTGCCCCCCGCCGAAGCCGGGGTTCCCGACGGCGAGCACCCACTCCCCCACCCGGAGGTCCGCCGACCGGCCCAGGCTCAAGATGGGGAGATCCCCTTCCTCCTCGTCGATCTTGATGACCGCAACATCCGTAGTCGGGTCCGTACCGACGAGCTCGGCCTCGAATTCACGACCGTCCTGGAGGTAGACGCGGATCGCCGTGGCGTCGCCGACCACGTGGTCGTTCGTCAGGACGTAGCCGTCTGGTGTCACGATGAACCCGCTGCCCCCGGCAGTCTGCGGGGGCAGGTCACTCGGTTCGTTGTCCTGATCGGGACCGTCGAAGAACTGCCGGAACTCCTCGGGGAAGGGAAGATTGAAGCGATTGCCCGACGCCATCGAGGGAGGCCGATCCGCCTCGATGCGGATGACGCCCGGGGTCACTGCGTCGGCGATGTTCACGAAAGCCTCGCTCAGATCGAGCGCCGGCTGGATCTCCGCGTCGGTCAGCTGTGGGACCTGCGTGACGGCGGCTGCGGGGGTGGGGCGCGACCACCCCGCTGCCGAGGCACCCCCGATCCCTAGGGCAAATGCGGCGGCAGCGTAGACGAGAAGCCGGGTCTTGAAGCGCAGAGGATCGAACATGTGCGGTGACTCCCTTCGTTCCAGAGTGGTTCGGGCTGCGTCATGCGGGAGCGGATGGGCGACTGGCGCGTCCCGGCCTGACATCCGTTCTACACGGCCTCTCCCGGGCGGGTCCGCCGCTCCCTGCAGTCCGCGGCTGGGTGCGTCCCGCGCGTTGTCCGTCCGCTCTTACTTCTCGTCGTCGACGATCTCGTAGTCGGCCTCGACGACGTCCTCTTCGTCGGTCCCGTCCGTCGGGAACGGCTCCCCCGGGGCGTCGGCATCCTCTGCTCCCGCCTCCGCGGCCTGGGCCTGATAGACCTGCTGGCCGGCGGCGGAGAAGGCCTGCATGAGCTCGTCGCGTGCCTGGTTCATCCGTGCGGTGTCGTCGGACTTGAGCGCCTCCTTCGCGGTGCCGACCGCGGCATCGAGCCGCGACTTCTCCTTCTCCCCCACCTTGTCGCCCCACTCTCCTGCATCCTTCTCCACCTGGTAGACCAGGCCATCGAGCTGGTTTCGGGCCTCGACCTTCTTATGCCGCGCCTCGTCCTCGGCGGCGTTGGCTTCCGCGTCCTTGACCATCCGGTCGATCTCCTGGTCCGTGAGACCGGAGGAGGCCTCGATCCGGATCGTCTGCTCCTTCCCGGTCGCGCGGTCCTTCGCCGAGACGCTGAGGATCCCGTTGGCGTCGATGTCGAAGGTCACCTCGATCTGCGGCGTCCCGCGCAGGGCGGGCGGGATCCCGGTCAGCTGGAACTTTCCGATGGTCTTGTTGTGGAGCGCCATCTTCCGTTCGCCCTGGAGGACGTGGATCTCGACGGTCGTCTGGTTGTCCTCTGCCGTGGAGAAGGTCTCGGCCTTCTTCGTCGGGATCGTCGTGTTCCGCTCGATGAGCGTGGTCATGACCCCTCCGAGCGTCTCAATCCCGAGCGAGAGGGGGGTCACGTCGAGGAGCAGGACATCCTTTACCTCGCCGGCAAGCACACCGCCCTGGATCGCGGCCCCGACCGCTACGACCTCGTCGGGGTTCACTCCCCGGTGCGGCTCGCGCCCGAAGAAATCCTCCACGACTTCCTGGATCTTCGGGATGCGGGTCGAGCCGCCCACGAGGATCACCTCGTCGATATCCGATGCGGCCAGGCCTGCGTCCACGAGCGCGGCTCTCATGGGCGGGATCGTGCGCTCGATCAGGTCGCCGACGAGCTGCTCGAACTTCGCGCGGGTGAGCTTCATGTCCAGGTGCTGGGGCCCTGCGGAGGTCGCAGT
>CAZHGS010000022.1:26915-42735 GCA_964532325.1 uncultured Gemmatimonadaceae bacterium
TCTTCGCCTTCTCGGCCGCTTCCTTGAGCCGCTGGAGCGCCATCGGGTCCTGTGTCAGATCGACTCCCTGTTCCTTCCGGAACTCGTCTGCGAGCCAGTCGATCACGCGCTGGTCGAAGTCATCCCCCCCCAGGTGCGTGTCGCCGTTCGTGGCCTTTACTTCGAAGACGCCCTCGCCGAGCTCGAGAATCGAGATGTCGTAGGTCCCTCCCCCCAGGTCGAAGACCGCGATCTTCTCGTCCTTCTTCTTGTCCAACCCGTAAGCGAGCGCGGCGGCGGTCGGTTCGTTGATGATGCGAAGGACGTCGAGGCCGGCGATCCTGCCGGCGTCCTTCGTGGCCTGCCGCTGTGCGTCGTTGAAGTAGGCAGGGACGGTGACCACCGCCTGGTCGACCTGCTCCCCGACGTAGTCCTCAGCGGTCTGGCGCATCTTCTGGAGGATGATGGCCGATATCTCGGGTGGCGTGAATGCCTTGCGGGCGTTTGGAATCCTGATCCTGATCCGGTCGTCCTTGTCCCGGACGCTCTCGTAGGGCACGAGCTTCTGCTCGCTGGCGACCTCGTTGAAGCGCCGCCCCATGAAGCGCTTGACGGAAAAGACCGTATTCGTCGGGTTCGTAATCGCCTGCCGCCTCGCGACCTGGCCGACGAGGCGCTCCCCGTCCTTCGAGAATCCCACGACGGAGGGGGTGGTGCGGCCGCCCTCCGCGTTCGGGATCACGGCGGGCTCGCCGCCCTCCATGACCGCAACCACCGAGTTCGTGGTCCCGAGATCGATGCCAATGACCTTTCCCATGTCTGCTCCCCATCCAATTCGTGTTGAGCCGGGTGTGTTGTCCGGAACGCTGCCTCCGCCTTGGATGTAGCAATCTCCATGCCCCGAATTCCGGCCATTCCGGCGGGCGACGCCTCCCAACGGCTGCCAATATGTCATGTTGCGGGTAGCACGGCTCGCGGGCGGGGACCGGTGGTGTTCACCCCGATGAGCACAACCCCACGCGGCTCGCGGCCGGGCCGTGTACCGTGTCGTGGCTCCAGAGCTCGGGACGGCCCGCGAACGGTGCGTCGCTCCCGTCGGCGTGCTCCAGCGGTTCCGTGAGTGAGTTCCGTTCCGGGCGTCGACCCGCCCCCTCACGGCTGTCGTGAACGGAACCGAGCTGCCCGGGGCCTCCCGGTGCGCGTCCGGTAGTCCGCTCAGTCCGGTTCTTCGGAGAAGTGATTCAGCGGACCGTGCCCGCCTCCGAGCCCCGGAGCGGAACGGATGGCCCGCTCGACGAACCGGAGTGCGCCGTCGACCGCGCTAGCAAGCTCCGCCCCGCGGGCAAGGCCGGCGGCGCAGGCCGCCGAGAGCGTGCACCCGGTGCCGTGCGTGCTTCGTGTCTCGATGCGTGACCGCCGCCAGACGTGCTCGCGGCGTCCGTCGAAGAGAAGGTCCACGACCTCGGGCCCGGTTCCGTGGCCTCCCTTGACGAGCGCGGCGTCCGCTCCCATCTCGACGAGCCGCCGCGCCGCGCTCCCCATGCCCTCGTCGTCCTCGACGGGGAGCCCCGTCAGGATCCGTGCTTCCTCCAAGTTCGGCGTGACGAGGCTCGCGAGCGGGATGAGTCTCGCCGTCACCGAGGTCACGGCCGCAGGCTCGAGGAGCCGGTCGCCGCTCGTCGCCACCATGACCGGGTCGAGTACGTACGGGCGGAGCCCCGCTGAACCGACTGCGTCCGCGACGGTTTCCACGAGGTCGCGGGTGGCGAGCATTCCCGACTTGACGCAGTCCGGGCGGAGATCCGAGACCACGGCCTCGATCTGCGCTCTCACCGTCCCCAGGGGCACCGGATGCACGCCGCTCACGCCTAGGGTATTCTGTGCGGTGACTGCCGTGACGGCACTCGTTCCGAAGACCCCGAAGGCGTGGAAGGTCTTAATGTCCGCCTGGATACCCGCACCGCCACCGCTGTCGCTGCCGGCGATCGTGAGTGCGACGGGTCGCGAATTCTCGGTCATCAGCCGGGGCCGGAGTCGGTGGTACGGGGAGGGGCACGCTCCCGCCGCCGCCCCCGAGGAGGCAGCCAGCGGAAATCTAGGGCTTCGATCCGCTCTGGTGCACCGGGTGCGATGCTGAGCCGCGCCAATGAGCGCCTCCTCAGGCGGGTCCGGACGCGCAGGGGCCGGATGCGCGAGGGCGTGGTCGTGATCGAGGGACCACGCGTGATCGACACCGCGGTCCGGCACGGGGCCGACATCCTGCTTACAGTGCGTGAGACCGGGGCATCCCTCCCGCCGGGGCTCGAGTCCCTCCTGGCCGGAAGGAGTATCGGGGGCTCCCAGGCCGAAGTCCCCGGGGGTGGACTGGCCGGATTCGCCCGGACAGCACACCCGCAGGGGATCCTCGCGATTGCTCGCGAGCCGGATGCCGGGTGGCCGCCTCCCTCCCTCGCGGCGCGCCGGGGGTGTGGCGTCCTAGTACTCGACCGGATACGGGATCCGGGGAATGCGGGAGCGCTCGTGCGGTCGGCCGCCGCGCTGGGCGCCGAGCGCGTGATTGCCCTCGACGGAACGGTCGACCTCTGGAGCGCGAAGGCCGTCCGGGCCGCGGCCGGGCTCTCCTTCGCCCTCCCGCTCCACCGCGCGAGATGGCGGGATCTCGACCGGTGGATGGCGTCCCGGGGCGTGGCACTGGTTGTGGCCGACCCCCGTGGGTGTGACGTCCGGCAGTTCGGGCTGCCGCTCCGGTTGCCGTCGGCCGCCGCCGGCGGGGAGCCGGATCTCCGGGATGCCGGGGTGGATTGGGCGCTACTTGTAGGGAACGAGGCGCGGGGTCCGAGGCCGGAGGCGACGGAGGCTTCCCCGGCCCGGGTCGCGATCCCGCTTTCTCCCGGCGCGGAGTCGCTAAACGCGGCGCTCGCCGGGGCTCTCCTCCTCTGGGAACTCGGACCGGGACGCGAGCGGCGTCCGGAAGGGGGCGGGCCGACGACCCCGGCGCACGGGGAGCATGGCCGCCCCGGGGCGTGAGAGGACGGTGGCCACATGACCGGTGGTTACGGCTGACCGGAAGCGGGGCCATCGGCGGGGAGTCAGGACCGGGGGAAGGGACACCCCGCGTTCCCCTGGGCCGGCCGGTTGGCGGGTCGCCCGGCGCGTCCCGGTCAGGGATCGGAGCAGTCACGCTCGTAACCGCAGCTCATGCAGATCAGCTTGCAGTGCCGCTCGAGAACGGCGGAGGAGCCGCACAGGCTGCAGGTGATGCTCTCCGCCTCCCCGGAACCGCTCACCCGCGCGTCTGCGGGACTCGCCAGAGCGCGTCCGGTGCCATCACCCTCCGCATGTTCGCCGCGGGGGCGGGCCGGGGCCGGCGATCCGGATCCGCCGAATCCCTCTTCCAGGTAGAGGCGGGAGAGATCCGAGTAATGTGCGGAACTGCGAGTCAGCCATGCCGGGAGGACGTCGCCGAAGCTCCTCACGACCCTCCCGGGTACTCCGGCCACGAGGCTCTTCTCGGGGATTTCGGCATACTCGAGCACGACGGCGCCCGCCGCCACCACGCACTCCCTGCCGATCTGCGCCCCCGGTAGGACGACGGCCTTCATCCCGATAAGCGCACCCTCCCCGATCCGGCACGACTCCATGACCGCGCCGTGCCCGACCGTTACCCTCGGACCGATGCGGGTGGGTCCCCACCTTCCCACGTGCACGACGGCTCCGTCCTGCACGTTCGCCCCGGATCCGACGATGATCGGGTGCTCGGGATCGTCTGCGCGGAGCACGGCTCCGAACCAGATGCTTGCGCCGGCTCCGATCCGGACGTCCCCGATAAGGACGGCCGTGGGGGCAAGGAAGGTTTGGGCGGCCACCTGCGGCGTCTTGCCCCGCAGTGGGAGGATGTGCGCCACCTCAGCCGTCGCCCGCGGCCGCCGCCGGGGTCCTCGCGAGGCGGGCCCGGGTGACCTGCGCATCGGTTGACGCCAGGACCTCGATCTCGAGGCCGGGAAGCCGGAGCTGCTCGCCGACGGCGGGCACCCGCCCGAACTCCTCGAGGAGAAAGCCGTTCAGTGACCGGTGGAGATGCGGCAGCGAGACGTTGAAGGCGTAGTTCACCTCCCGGAGTTCCACGCCGCCGTCCACCTCGATCTCGTGCTTCGAGATCCGGTGGATCGATACCTCGGAAACATCGGTCTCGTCCTCGATCTCCCCGACGAGTTCCTCGATCACGTCCTCCAGGGTGACCAGACCGTCGGTGCCTCCGAATTCGTCCGCGACGATACCCATATGGATCCTTCGCGCCTGAAAGTCACGGAGGAGCTGAGGGAGCGCGAGCGAACTCGGGACAAAGAAGGGGTCGCGCGAGAGACTCGACAGGGTGATCCCCCCCTGGCCCCGCACGGACGCCTCGTAGGCCTCGCGGACATGCAGGATTCCCGTGACGTCGTCGATGTTCTCCCCGTAGACGGGGACGCGGGAGTAGGGGACGTCGCGGAGCTCGAGGACGATGTCGTCCAGTGTGAGCGAGTCCTTCCACGCGAAGATGTCGACCCGCGGCACCATGACGTCCCACGCCGTCAGCTCGTCCATCCGGAATGCGCGTTCGACGAGGAGGTGCTCCTCCTCCTCGACGACCCCCTCGCGCCGTCCGAGCTCGGCGATTTCCCGCAGCTCCCGCGCCTCGGTGCCCTCGCCGCCGTCATGGGGGTGCCCGGCGGTGGTCCACCCGATCCGGGTGGCCAGCCCGAGAAGCGGCCGGGCCAGGTGCAAGAAGAGGAGAAGGACGGGGGCGAGCGCGAGCGCGAGCCGAACGGACGCCCGGGCGGCGATCCACCGCGGGAGAACCCCGGAGAGGAGGAGCACACCGGCAACGGTCGCCGGGATGGCCCAGGGGAGCGCTTGGGGACCCCATCTCGTGAGGAGACCGCCGATGAGGAGGGCGACGGCAAGACAGTCGAGCAGCGCTCCGGTGGCCGAGACGCCCGCGGCCGCCTGCGCGCTGCCCGCCCGCGCCTCCCGGAGACGACCGGCGCCGCGGAAACCTTCCTCGACGAGGGTCCGGACGCGCGAGGGTCCAAGCGCGGAGACCGCCGTGCCGCCGGCGGTGAGCGTGGCCGACAGAAGGACGGACGTCCCGGCGGCCACGAAGAGGAGGGCGGTCACGGGGATACCCTCCGTACCCTCCGTACCCGTCCCCCGGTACTCGGAGGGTGGTCCTCTTCCACCCGGACGGTCTGACTCAGCTCCACTGGCGGCTCTCCTCGAGCAGTTCGTCGATGAGCCGTCTCGGGGTTACGCCATCGGCCTCCGCCTCGTAGTTGGGAAGCACCCGGTGGGCGAGGACAGCGTGTGCCACCGCCCTCACGTCCTCGATGTTCGGTACCGGCTCTCCGCGGAGCGCCGCGCCCGCCTTCGCGCCGAGGACGAGGTACTGGGAGGCGCGAGGCCCGGCGCCCCAGGAGACGTATTTGCGAACCACGGCGGGGGCTTCCTCCGCGCCGGGGCGTGTGGCGCGCGCGAAGTGCACCGCGAACGACGCCACCGACGGGGCGACGGGGATGCGCCGGACGAGATGCTGGAGCGCGGTGAGCTGTTCCGCCTCCACCACCGGCCGGATCTCGGGAACGGCCGCCCCGGTCGTCCGAAGCGCCACTGCCTCCTCCTCGCTTCGGGACGGATACGTGATGCGGAGCTCGAACATGAACCGGTCGAGCTGCGCCTCCGGGAGGGGATAGGTGCCCTCCTGCTCGATCGGGTTCTGGGTGGCGAGGACGAAGAAGGGGGCGGGCAGCGTGTACGTCTCCCCCGCCGCCGTCACCATCCGCTCCTGCATCGCCTGCAGAAGGGCGGCCTGCGTCTTGGGCGGGGTGCGGTTGATCTCGTCGGCGAGGACCACGCTGGCGAACACCGGGCCCTCCACGAACCGGAAGACGCGTCGCCCGGTGGAGCGGTCCTCCTCGATCACCTCCGTCCCGGTGATGTCGGTGGGCATGAGGTCCGGGGTGAACTGGATCCGGCTGAACCTGAGGTCCAGCGCCTCGGCGAGCGTCGAGATGAGAAGCGTCTTTGCGAGCCCGGGGACGCCGACGAGGAGGACGTGGCCGTCAGCGAGCAGCGCCGTGAGGAGACTGTCCACGACCTCCCGCTGGCCTACAATGCGCTTCCCGATCTCGTGCCTGAGCTCCCGGGCGACCTGGGCCACCTGCGCGAGGAGTTCGACGTCACGGTTGGCCATGGCTGGCGCTGCCGTCAGTGTCATCGGTGTGGCCCCTGCCTCACTCCCCCTCGCGCCAGCTTCCGCCAGCCCCCGCTGTAGGGTTGTGCCAGATGCCCGGTGTGGCAAGATGGAGAGGTGGATGACGGCCGGTCGGGGTCTCCCGCAAAGCGCATCTGCGGACCAGCGCATACCGCCGCCGACATCGGTCCGGGGGGAGCCTTGAGAGATGCTTCGGGCCCGTTCCGCGCTCCTCCGAATACCCGGCGAAACATGGCGTTCTCGAGCTTGCGATATTTTTCACAAAGTCCTATCTTCCGCCTCGGTCGAGGGTAGGCCCGGGGGAGTCAGAGCCGATGCCGCGCTCCAGCGAGCCGGGGGAAGATGGGTGGCGGGAGCCGATCCGCGCCACCTCGCAGTTTCTGGGCCACGGCCTGGCGCTGGCTGCCGCGGCCGCGCTCTTCGGCTGGGTCGGATCGTGGATCGGCGGGAGGGTGGGGCAAGCGCCCCTCCTTACGCTGCTCGGGATCATGGTCGGCGCCGGTGCCGGATTCTACAGCATCTATCTCCAGCTCGTCGTCCGGCCGAGGGAAGAGCGCGAGTCGTCCCGCAGGCAGTAGGGAATGAGTGGCTTGGTCCGTTACGCTATCACATCGATGGTTCTCGTCGGGATCGTGGCCGGGGCGCTCTCATGGTTCCTCGACCGCCCGGGGCGGACCGGTGTTCTCTTGGCCGCCGGAATCGCCTGTTCCGTGCAGCTCGTCGCCTTCGCGCTTCTCGAGCGTGCGAGGCGGAGGGCCGAGGGCTTCTTCCTCTGGTGGGGCGCCGGGATCGCGCTCCGCATCTGCGTCGTGATCGCGGTCGGAATCGTCTCGACCGCATGGGGTGCCACGCATCCCGCGCCTCTTCTTCTCTCGCTTGCGGGCTTCCTCTTCCTCCTCGTCCTCATCGAGCCGATCTTCCTCGGCCGTGCCCCGGCGGGCGCCCGGAGCGCGGCATGAGGCAGGAGGTGGCGGCCCAGGAGCACGGCGCCGAGGAGCTGCACGGGGCTGGAGCCGAGGCCGGGCTCACGATGGAGGAGCTCCCCGAGTGGATCTCCCACCATATCGGCGACGACCGGTACATCGAGTTTGCCGGCGGGCACTGGGATCTTGCGGCCCTCGCGGTGGATCCGATCCGGCTCGGGCCGGTCGCGATCGACCTCTCGCCGACGCGCCAGTTCGTCGTGATGCTCCTCGTGGCCGTGCTCCTCGCTCTCGTCTTCGTTCCGGTCGCCCGTACGATCCGGAGACGCGGGATCGAGCGGGCGCCGGGGGGATTCCCCGGGGCAATGGAGGCGGTGATCCTCTATTTCCGCGACGAGGTGGTCCGGCCGAACATCGGCCACGGGGCCGACCGCTTCACTCCCTTCATCCTCACGATCTTCTTCTTCGTGCTGGGGATGAACGTGATCGGGCTCACGCCGCTCGGCATCACCCCGACGGCCAATCTCTCGGTCACGGCGGCGCTCGCGGTGATCAGTTTCGTCGTGACCGAGATCTCGGGGTTCCGCGCCCTCGGCCCGGCGGGATACGCGAGGACGATCTTCTTCCTCCCGGCCGGGCTCCCGCTCTTCATGCGCCCGGTGATGCTCGCGATCCTGACGCCGGTCGAGTTTCTCGGCAAGCTCGCCAAGCCCTTTGCCCTCGCCGTCCGGCTTCTTGCGAACATGACGGCCGGCCACCTCCTCATCCTCTCCCTCATCGGGATGATTTTCGTCGTGCGGACGTACCTGATGGGGGTGGCCTCCGTCACGATGGCGAGCGGTCTCATGGTGCTCGAGCTGTTCGTGGCCCTCCTGCAGGCCTACATCTTCGCGATGCTCACCGCGGTGTTCATCGGCCTCATCCGTCATGCCCACTAGCGAACACAGAACCAACACAGAAGAGGAAACCTGAAATGCTCTTGCCTGCCGCTCTCCAGGAAGCCGCCAGTGGCGACAGCGTTGGCCTGATCGGCGCCGGGATCGCGATCGGCGGCGCCGTGATCGGTGCCGGTCTCGGAATCAGCCCCATCGGTTCGGCCGCCGCCTCGGGAATCGCCCGGCAGCCCGAGGCCGCGAACCAGATCCAGACGGCCGCGATCATCTTTGCCGCCCTGGTTGAGGGAACCGCTCTCTTCGGGCTCGGGCTGGTCTTCCTGCTGTTCGCTAACTGACACCGTCGCGCAGTTCCTGCGGGTGCGCGGTCTCACCCGGACCGCCGGTTTCGTCCCCGCGGAACCGGCGCCGGAGACGTAGGGGGGCCGGATGTTTGACATAAACCTTGGGCTCACGGTCTGGACGACGCTCGTCTTCCTCGCCCTTCTCGGGATCCTCTGGAAGTTCGCGTGGGGGCCGGTTCTGGGAGCGGTCGAAGCCCGCGAGGCGCGCATCCAGGGCGCTCTCGACCGGGCCGCGAGCGAGCGTGAGGCGGCCGAAAAGCTCTTGGCCGAGCACCGGGAGCAGATGGCGGATGCGCGCAGGCAGGCGCAGCAGCTGGTTGCCGAAGGCCGCGAAGCGGGCGACAGGCTCCGCCAGGAGATTGAGGAGCGGGCCAGAAGCGAGGGCCGCGTCCTGATCGAACGGGCGCGCGAGACGATCGAGCGTGAGCGTGAGGCTGCCGTCGAGATGCTTCGGCGGGAGTCGGTGGAACTGGCGCTCGCCGCTGCGGCCCGCCTCATGGAGGAGCGCCTCGACGAGGCGGCCGACCGCGAACTCGTCACAGGCTATCTGGACCGGCTGGCCCGGCTCGACGGAGACATCGAGGCGTGAGAGACGAGACGGTCGCGCGCAACTACGCGCTCACCCTCCTCGAGGTGGCCGACGGAGCCGAGGGAATCGAGGTGTTCGGCCGAGGCCTCGAGGTCGTCGACCGGATGATCGAGGAAAACCCCTCCTTCCGCGCCTTCCTCGAGACGCCGAGGATCAATCTCGCCGAAAAGAAGGCGCTGGTCCGGAGCGTCTTCGCGGCATCGCTTCCTGGAAAGCTCGTCAATTTCCTCCTGGTGACGCTCGACCGGCGCCGCCAGCGGCTTCTCCGCCAGATTTCCGCCGAGTACCAGACGCTCCTCGACGCCCGGCTCAACCGCGAACGGGTTGATCTGACCGTGGCCCGGCCTTTCGGGCGGGAGGCGATCGAGGAGTGCACGGGGCGGCTCTCGGCGCTCCTTGGTCGCGAGGTGATCCCGAGCGTGCGTGTCCGGCCGCGGATACTCGGGGGGATCGTCGTGCGGGCGGGCAACACGATCTACGACGGATCGCTCCGCCGCCGCTTGGACGGAATGCGCCGCACGCTTCTCGCGACGCATCTCCGGGAGGAACCGGCCTCGTGAGTAAGAGTATCGGCCAGCCCCGGCCGACCCTTCCCAGCGAACTACAGGACTAGCCAGTGGCAGACGAGTCAGGGCTCCGGGCGAGCGAGATCAAGGGCGTTCTCCTCCGGGCAATCGAGAACTACGAGGAAGAGCTGCAGGCCGAGGAGGTCGGCGAGGTCCTCGAGGTCAAGGACGGGATCGCCCGCATTTACGGTCTCACGAACGCGATGGCGAGCGAGATGCTGGAGATCACCCCCTCCGACGGGGGCGAGCCGGTCACGGCACTCGCGCTCAATCTCGAAGAAGACAACATCGGCGCCGTGATCCTTGGGGAATGGACGAATCTCCACGAGGGAAACGAGGTGCGGTGCACAGGGCGGGTGCTCGAGGTCGCGGTCGGGGAGGGCTATCTCGGCCGGGTTGTCGGAGCTCTCGGGGATCCGGTGGATGCGGTCGGGCCGATCGACCCGATCGAAGGTGCTCGCGGGATCGATATCGTTGCGCCGGGGATCGTGCTGCGGCAGCCCGTGTCGCAGCCGCTCCAGACGGGACTCAAGGCGATCGACTCGATGATCCCCATCGGCCGCGGCCAGCGGGAACTCATTATCGGTGACCGCTCGACGGGGAAGACCGCGATCGCGATCGATACGATCATCAACCAGCGCGACACCGACGTCATCTGCATCTACTGCGCCGTCGGGCAGCGGGCCGGCAAGGTGGCGAACGTGGTCGAGACGCTGCGCGAGGAGCGCGCCATGGACTACACGGTTGTCGTCGCGGCCAACGCCTCCGACCCGGCCCCGATGCAGTACATCGCACCGTACACGGCCACGGCGCTCGCCGAGCACTTCATGTGGCAGGGGCGCCACACCTTGGTGGTTTACGACGATCTTTCGAAACAGGCCCAAGCCTACCGGCAGCTGTCCCTCGTGCTCCGCCGTCCACCGGGGAGGGAGGCCTACCCGGGCGATGTCTTCTACCTCCACTCGCGTCTCCTCGAGCGCGCAGCGAAGCTCTCGGACGAACAGGGCGGCGGGTCGCTTACCGCGCTTCCGGTAATCGAGACGCAGGCGGGCGATGTCTCGGCCTACATCCCGACGAATGTGATCTCGATTACCGACGGCCAGATCTTCCTCGAGCCCGATCTCTTCTACGCGGGGGTTCGTCCGGCCGTGAATGTCGGCATCTCCGTATCCCGGGTCGGGGGCGCCGCCCAGGTCAAGGCGATGAAGAGCGTGGCCGGAGGGCTCCGGCTCGACTTGGCGCAGTATCGCGAGATGGAGGCATTCGCCCAGTTCGGTTCGGACCTCGACGCCTCGACCCAGCGTCTCCTCGCGAGGGGCGAGCGGACGGTCGAGATGCTCAAGCAGCCCCAGTATGCGCCGATGCGCGTCGAGAGCCAGGTCGTCGTCATCTACGCAGTGACGAACGGATTCCTCGACGACTTCCCCGTCGGGCGGGTGCGTGAGTGGGAACGCGGTTTTCTCGAGTACATGGGTGCGAACCGGGGGGAGCTGCTCGCCGGGCTCCGGGAGGAACACGTGCTCACCGAGGCGCTCGAGGAGGAGCTGAAGGACGCGCTCGGCGACTTCAATGCCCGGTTCGCGGCGGAACTCGGGACCGCGGCGTCCGCATGAGCGCGCCGGGCTCCGGGACGGCCCCCTAGAGGAGAGCCGCAGTGTCGAAGGCAAGAGAGATCCGACGGCGGATCCGCTCGGTGGAGAACACCCGGCAGATCACCCGCACCATGGAAATGGTTGCGACCTCGAAGCTCAAGCGCGCTACTGACAGGGTCTACGAGTCCCGGCCGTACGGGGCAGCGCTCGAGGAGCTCGTGAGCGGGCTCACCGGGGTCGAGGCGACCGACCGTTTCCCCCTCCTCCGGTCCCCGGAAGAGACCCGGACCGCGGCCATCCTGCTCCTGACGGCAAACCGGGGACTTGCCGGCGCTTTCAACGTGAATCTCATCCGCCGGGCTCGCGAGCTCCTCGGCGACTTCCGGGCTCGCGGGATCGCGACCGAACTCCATGTGGCGGGCAGGAAGGGGATCGCCTTCTTCCGCTTCCAGGGCGAGCCGATGTCGAGCAGCTGGACGGATATCGGGGACCAGCCGACGGTCGGGGACGCGGAGCGCCTCACCCGGGGCCTCCGGGCGCGCTTCGAGCGCGGCGCACTCGACGAGATCTGGGTCGTGTCCTCCAAGTTCCGCTCCGCGCTCTCCACCCCGCCCGTTGCGAGGGAGCTGCTCCCGATCCGGGTCCGGGAAGCGAGTGCAGGCCACGCATCCATCCTCTCGCCCTCGGCCGATGCGATCCTGAACCGCCTGCTCCCTCTCTATGTGCGCAACGTCGTCTACCGCGCCCTCGTCGAGAACCAGGCAGCCGAGCAGGGGGCGCGGCGCACAGCCATGAAGAACGCGACCGACAGCGCTTCGGACATGCTGGAAACGCTGGAGAGAACCTACAACCGGGCCCGCCAGGGCCAGATTACCCAGGAGATCGCCGAGATCGTCGGTGGTGCCGATGCCTTCGGGTGATCCGCGAGAGAGAATGGCCATGCCGGATCAGAATGTCGGGAGTATCGTCCAGATCATAGGTCCCGTCGTGGACGTCGAGTTCGACCCCGAAGCGCTCCCCGAGATCTACAATGCGCTGCTGGTCGAGGGGACCAACTCCGCCGGGCTCGACGTGCGCCTCGTGGCGGAAGTTCAGCAGCATATCGGGCGGGGACAGGTGCGGGCAGTCGCCATGTCGACGACCGACGGTCTCGTTCGGGGGATGCCGGCCCGTGACACCGGACGCCCGATCACCGTCCCCGTGGGTGAGCCGGCGCTCGGCCGGATCCTGAACGTTCTCGGTGAGCCGGTCGATGCCCGGGGGCCCGTCGTTGCCAACGGAGACGGCGAGATCGAGCGATGGCCGATCCACCGGCTGTCTCCCCGGTTCGAGAATCTCGAGCCAAAAACCGAGATCTTCGAAACGGGGATCAAGGTCATCGACCTGCTGGCCCCGTACGTCAAGGGCGGAAAGACGGGCCTCTTCGGCGGCGCGGGCGTCGGGAAGACCGTCATCATCCAGGAACTGATCAACAACATCGCGACCGAGCACGGCGGGCGCTCGGTCTTCTGTGGCGTGGGGGAAAGGACGCGGGAAGGCAACGACCTCTGGCTCGAGATGAAGGAGGCCGGCGTCCTCCCGTCGACAGCGCTCGTGTACGGGCAGATGAACGAGCCTCCCGGGGCGAGGATGCGCGTGGGCCTCTCAGGCCTCACGATCGCCGAATACTTCCGCGACGTCCAGCAGCAGGATGTGCTCCTCTTCATCGACAATATCTTCCGCTTCACACAGGCGGGCTCGGAGGTCTCCGCCCTCCTCGGAAGGATGCCCTCTGCGGTCGGCTACCAGCCGACGCTCGGGACCGAGATGGGGGAGCTCCAGGAGCGGATCACCTCCACGCGGGAGGGCTCGATCACCTCCGTTCAGGCGATCTACGTTCCGGCCGACGACCTCACTGACCCGGCGCCAGCAGCCGCGTTCGCGCACCTCGACGCGCAGACCGTCCTCTCCAGGGGGATCGCCGAGCTCGGGATCTACCCGGCCGTCGACCCGCTCGATTCGTCGTCGCGGATCCTCGACCCCCAATTCCTCGGCCAGCGCCACTACGACGTCGCCCGCGACGTACAGCGGATCCTCCAACGCTACCGGGACCTCCAGGACATCATCGCGATCCTCGGGATGGACGAGTTGAGCGAGGAGGACAAGATCATCGTGAACCGCGCCCGGCGGATCCAGCGCTTCCTCTCGCAGCCCTTCTTCGTTGCGGAGCAGTTCACAGGGCGCCCGGGGGTCTACGTGCGCCTAGAGGACACGGTGGAATCCTTCGCTCGCGTCGCGGCCGGGGAGTTCGACGATCTTCCCGAGCCGGCCTTCTACATGCAGGGCGGGATCGACGGCGTGATCGCCGAGGCCGAGAGGCTCGGGCAGGATGGCTGAGCCGGCACCGGCGGAGCGCGGGCTCGAGCTCCGCGTCGTCTCGCCGTCGGCCACCATCTTTGAAGGCCCGGTCTCCTCAGTCGTGGTCCCGGCCTGGGACGGGAAGGTTGGGATCCTCCCCGGGCACGCCCCCTTCGTCTCCCTCCTCGGCGCGGGACCTCTTGACTACCGGGACATGGGCGGGACCCCCGGTAGGCTCTTCGTGCGGCAGGGCGTCGTCAAGGTCGAGAGCCACCGGGTTATCGTCCTGTCGGAATACGCGGCCGCCACGGTCCCGGACGACTTCTCCCCCGGACAGGCCACACTCTTCCCGGACGAGATCTCCGAAGCGTAGGGGGCGCCTAACGCACGCGGATTCCCCCCTCCCTGAGGCGGCCCATGGAGCTCGACCTCCACATCCACTCGAATGCGTCGGACGGGTCCCTCGGTCCGTGCGACGTCGTCGCCCGCGCCGCGCGGGGAGGCCTGGATGTGATCGCGCTCGCGGACCACGATACCGTCGACGGCGTAGAGGAGGCTGTCCGGGCCGGAGTGGATAGCCGGGTCCACGTCATCCCGGCGGTCGAGCTCAGCGTAGGCGCCGACGTGACCGACATCCATATCCTGGGCTACTACGTGGACGCCAGGAATGAGGCACTCCTCGCCCATGCGAACGAGGCGGCCCATCGCCGCGAGGAGCGCCTGCGCATTATGCTCGACAGGCTCGCGAGACAGGGGATCGAGCTCTCCTTCGAGGAGGTCCAGGGCGTCCGCGCCGCGGCGCCCGGAAAGGGCACGGTCGGACGCCTGCACCTCGCACGGGCACTGGTGGAGGCGGGCCACGTGGAGTACACGGCCGAAGCTTTCATGCACTACATCGGCAACGACCACGACGCCTACGTCCCGCTCCGCCTCCTCACGCCCGTCGAGGCTATCCGGCTCATCGGGGAAGCCGGGGGGATCGCGGTCTGGGCCCACCCGCCGCGTCGCTACCTCCGCAAGCTCATCGGGGGACTCGTCGGGTGCGGGCTCCGCGGCCTGGAGATCTACCGGCCACGCACGCCTCCGCACCAGGTCATCGAGCTGGAGCGTGTCGCGCAGGCATGGGGGCTCCTCGTCACGGGAGGCTCCGACTGGCACGGTCCCCAGCACGGCGAGCTCGGGGATTTCAGCGTCCCCGCGTCCGACATCACGGCCTTCCTGGACGTCGGCGGTATCTGAGGGCGCCGCGGAGCTGGGCCGCGCCTGCCGGAGAGTGCCCGGAGGCATTGACTCCGCTTCGGTCCGGGATTAACATATGCGGCTCTCCGGTGCCTTCGAGATACATGCGCCGGAGAGTGGTGCTTTTTGACAGACAAGACCTTGGGGAGCGTCGCATGCCACGCGTGTCGTGGAGCGGTCCTCCGGGGGCGGGTGAAGTGGGAGAGAGTGCACCGAAGGTGGAGCGCCGAGAAGCATGAACGGTGTTTTCCGGCTTTTGGAATCGATTGTACCGAGCGAGACCGGGAGCAGAATCCTCTGGAAAGGCGAGGTGGCTGCCGGTCAAGCGAATAAGTGCACGCGGTGGATGCCTTGGCACAGGTCGGCGATGAAGGACGTGGCAAGCTGCGATAAGCTTCGGGGAGCTGCAAGCAAGCTTCGATCCGGAGATTTCCGAATGGGGAAACCCGGCGGGAATGAACCCGTCATCTCGATTCGAGAGGCGAACCCGGGGAACTGAAACATCTAAGTACCCGGAGGAAGAGAAATCAAACCAGAGATTCCCTGAGTAGCGGCGAGCGAACGGGGAAGAGCCCAAACCGTGGCGTCTTGCGACGTTGCGGGGTTGTGGGACCCGACAAAACCGAAGGGAAAGGATAGCGGAGCGCGCCTGGAACGGCGGACCGTAGAGGGTGAGAGTCCCGTACGCGAAATCCGATGTACCGGAGAGGTCGGGCACCCGAGTAGGCCGGGACACGAGAAATCCCGGTCGAATCTGGGGGGACCATCCTCCAAGGCTAAATACGAACCTGTGACCGATAGCGAATAGTACCGTGAGGGAACGGTGAAAAGAACGCCTGACGGCGAGTGAAACAGAACCTGAAACCGCGCGCATACAAGCGGTAGGAGCCCGTCACCAGACTACGGTCCGGTAATGGGTGACTGCGTGCCTTTTGCATTATGATCCGGCGAGTTGCTCTTCACGCGCGAGGTTAAGGCCTTCAGGGCCGGAGCCGTAGCGAAAGCGAGTCTGAAATGGGCGGCAGAGTGCGTGGAGGCAGACCCGAAACCGAGGCGATCTATCCATGGCCAGGGTGAAGCCGGGGTAACACCTGGTGGAGGCCCGAAC
>CAZHGS010000023.1:0-41489 GCA_964532325.1 uncultured Gemmatimonadaceae bacterium
TGACAGGCACGCCGAATCCCGCCCGCCCACCCGATCACGCTTGTTTTACGACTAGCGTCGGCCCCTACCGCTTGGCCCGCTCCGCGAGCCGCTCCATGAAGGCACGCTCCTCGGGCGTGAGCGACGGCGCTCCCTTCGACCGTGCCTTTCCGAGGACCCGGTCGTACTCCTCGCGCGTGAGCGCGTGGAGGCCGGCGAGATCCGCAGCCGCCCACCGCTCGAGGTCGCCCCTGCCCGGCTTCTTGTATGCGGGTCCCTCGATCTTCCGCCTGAACCGACGGGCCGGCGAGCGGCGCTCCATGAGCTTGATGTAGAGCCACCCGCCGGCAAATCCGCCCAGGTGCGCGAAGTGCGCGATGTTGCCCCCTCCGCCGAACCCGCTTACGAGGGAGAGGCCGGCGAGGAAGACGACGAGGACGCGGGCCTCGACGGGGATCAGCGCGTAGACGTAGATGCGTTCGCGGGGCCAGTAGCGCGCGAATCCCAGGAGCACGCCGAAGACAGCGCCCGACGCCCCCACGATCATGGCCCCGGGCGTCAGGATCGAGAGCACGGCGCCGCCGATCCCACTCGCGAGGTAGAGGAGGATGAAGTGCCTGCTCCCGAGCCGGTTCTCGAGCCTCGGCCCGAAGAAGAAGAGCCCGATCATGTTCATCAGGAGGTGCCAGAACCCCGCATGCAGGAACTGGTAGGTGATGACGGTCCACGGGCGGACCGGAAGAAGCGCCGGGACGAGGACGAGGGCGTTCAGGTCCTGACGCGAGAGCACGCCGGTAAGGGTGAGGAGGAACACCCCGACATTGGCATAGACGAGTCGGCGTACCCAGTAGGTCATCGCATGCGGCGCTCGAAACGGAGAGGTGTCCCCGAATTCCTGTGGGGCGACCGGCGGCGGCGTCCCGGCCCGCGGGGCCCGTACTCTCCAAAGGTGGCCGCCCTCTCCCCGCGCAACAACCCGCCGGACCCTTCCGGCGCCGCTCCCGGAGGGGGGAGCGGTCCGGCCCGCCGGTACCCTTGACACCCGTTGGCGAAGCGGCGATAAATGTCCGCCATGGCCATGCGGGACAGTCGGTTTGCCACGCCGCGCACGGCTACCGGGCCCAGAGCCCCGGCGACCGAGATTCGCGGCCGGAGAGGCGCGGGCGCGTGAGTTGACCTAACCTCGAAGGATCGAGCCAGGACGCGACCCCCACCCCGGCCTCCCGGCAGGTCGGGGTTCTTTTGTTTCCGGACCCGGCTGCGGGCGGCGTCCCGCGCCGGCACGCGCCCCCCCTGCCCCGGACCCCGTGAAAGCGACCGCATCCCCAGGCGCCTCCGCGGAGGCCCGTCCGGACCCGGAGTCGAGGCCCGCCGTCCCGCCAGTCCGGGTGATGAAATTCGGGGGAAGTTCCGTCGGCGACGCCGGACGTATCCGCCGCGTGGCATCCCTCGTCCTACGCGCACAGGCCAGGGCCGCACCCGTCGTGGTCGTCTCGGCGGTGGGCGGTGTCACCAACAGGCTCGTCGAGGTCGCCGACCTTGCCGGGAGGGGCGATGAGGCGCACGACGAGGCCACCCGCCGGCTCGCGGCAAAGCACCGGGAGCTCCTCCGCGAGCTAGCCCCGGCCGATGAGCTCGCGCCGCTCTCCGGCCGCCTCGATTCCGCGCTCGCCGAGCTTCGCCGCCTCGCCACGGGGGCCCAGCTCCTCGGCGAGTGCACCCTGCGGACGCGCGACCGGATCCTGGCCTTCGGCGAGCTCCTCTCCTCGATGCTCGTCGCGGCATGCGTGCGGGCCTGCGGCACGGCCGCGGTGGACGTCGACGCGCGCGAGATCCTCAGGACCGACAGCCGCTTCGGGTCGGCCAGGGTGGACCAGCGGGCCTCACGCAGGCTCGTGCGCGCTCGGCTCCCCGGCGAGGCGGGTATCCCCGTCGTCACCGGGTTCATCGCCTCGACGGCCGGCGGCGAGACGACAACGCTCGGGAGGGGGGCGTCCGACTACACGGCCACCCTTCTCGGCTCGATGCTCGGGGCGGAGGCGGTCGAGATCTGGACGGACGTCGACGGCGTGCTCACGGCCGATCCGCGGGCGGTGCCCGACGCGGCGCCCGTCCGCGAGATCGGCTACGAGGAACTCCTCGAGCTCGCCCATTTCGGGGCCAAGGTCATGTGCCCCCCGGCAGTCGAGCCGGCCCGCCGGGCCGGGATCCCGCTCCGGATCCGGAGCACGCTCGAGCCGGAGCTCCCGGGGACCCTCGTCGTCGATTCGCCCCCGCCCGACCCCTACCGGCCGGTCCGGGGAATCTCGGCTATCCGCAACGTGGCGGTGATCCGCATCTCGGGGATCGAGGCGGTGGGGGTCACCGAGTCCTCTCAGCGGATCTTCCGCGCCCTCAGGGTCACCGACGTCGAGTCGCTCCTCTTCACGCAGGACTCGAGCGCGCACTCGGTCTCCCTCGCGGTCAGGGGAATCGACGCGGACCGCGCGCTGGCCGCGCTCCGGGCCGAATTCCGGCGGGAGCGCGACGCCAAGCTCCTCCGCGACCCGGTCGCCGGGCAGAGCTACGCGATCCTCGCGGTCGTGGGAGAAGGGATGCGCGACACGCCCGGCATCTCGGGGAAGCTCTTCTCGACGCTCGGGGCTGCGAAGGTGAACGTGCACGCCATCGCCCAGGGATCTTCCGAGCGGAACATCTCCTGGGTCGTGAGCGCCGAGCAGGAGGACCTCGCGCTCCGCTCCGTCCACCGGGCCTTCTTCTGCCCGCCGGGCGAGCTCAGCCCCGTCCGCATCCTCGTCCTCGGGGCCGGAAGCGTCGGAGGCGCCTTCCTCGACCAGCTCGCCCGGAACGGGGACCACGCGCTCGCGCCGCACGGCGTCAGGGCGATGCTCGTCGGAATCGCCAACAGCCGGCGGTCCGTGATCGATATGGAGGGCCTCGCGCCGGGCCGCTGGAAGGCGCTCCTCGCGGGTGGAGCGGGGAGCCCCGACCGGGCCTTCGAGTCCGTCTTCACCGGGGATCCCCTCGTCGTCGTCGACTGCACCGCGAGCGCGGCGGTCTCGGCGCGCTACGCCGAATTCCTCCGCCAGGGAGCGGCGGTGGTCACGGCCAACAAGATCCCCCTCTCCGGTCCGCTCGAGGAGTACGCCGAACTCAGGCGGCTGGCCGAGGGCGGCGGCGGCCTCCACCATGGGACGACCGTCGGCGCGGGGCTCCCGATGGTGCGTACTGTCGCCGAACTCAGGCGGAGCGGGGATCTCGTGACGGGGCTCGAAGGGGCGCTCTCGGGGACCCTCACCTTCCTCTTCGATGAGGTGAACCGCGGACGGCGATTCAGCGAGGCGGTCGCCGAGGCGCGGAGGCGCGGGATCTCCGAGCCGGACCCGAGGGAGGACCTCGGGCTCCGAGACGTGCACAGGAAGCTGGTGATCCTGGCGAGGACCGCAGGGCTCGACATCGAGCCGGCCGACGTGGCCGTCGAGCCGATCCTCCCGGCGCACCTCCTCCGGGGCGGCCCGGTCGGAGACTTCATGGCGCGCCTCCCCGAACTCGACGCGGAAATGGCCGAGCGGAGCAGGGCGGCGCGTGGGAAGGGTACCCGCCTCGTCTGCGTCGCCCGGGCGGGGGCGGACGGGGCCTCGGTCCGGCTCGAGGCCGTCTCCCCTGACCGGCCGGTGGCCCGGATCCGGGGCACAGAGAACCTCCTCGTCGTCCGCTCGGCGTGGTACGCGGAGCACCCGATCCTCATCCAGGGACCCGGGGCGGGGCCCGAGGTCACGGCGGCCGGGCTCATGACGGACCTGGTGGCCGCGGCCGGACGGGTCGCCAACGGGGCCGGCAGGGGCGGGACGTGATCTCCCACCCGGCGGTGACGGCCTACGCCCCCGCGACGGTCGGCAACGTCATCTGCGGATTCGATGTACTGGGGCTCGCGCTCGAGACGCCCGGTGACCGGGTTACGGTCCGCCGCTCGGGCAGGGGACGGGAGCTCCGCATCACCGGAATCACCGGCGACGGCGGGCGGATCCCGACCGACCCCGCCCTGAACTCGGCGACGGTCGCGGTAGCCTCGCTCCTCCGCGGAACGGGGCGCAGCGAGGGACTCGAGATCGAGATCGAGAAGGGGCTGCCGCTCTCGGGAGGCATGGGCGGAAGCGCGGCGAGCGCGGTGGCCGCCGCCGTCGCAGCCGACCGGCTTCTCGACACAGCGCTCGCCCGGGACGAGATTCTCCGTCACGCGGTCGTCGGCGAACGGGCGGCGGCGGGCGGCGCGCACCTCGACAACGTCGCGCCGGCGCTCGCCGGGGGAATTCTCCTCACCCGTCCTTCGGCCCGAAGGACGCTGGTCGGGCTCCCCGTCCCGCCGGAGCTCACGATCGCACTCCTTCACCCCCGGGCGGAACTCCGGACCGAGGAGGCGCGCGCGGCGATGGGAGACACCGTCCGGCTGGCTGATGCAGTCGCCCAGTGGGGCAATACGGCTGCATTCGTCCACGCCCTGCACACGGCCGACTGGGACCTTCTCGCCGACGCGCTCGAGGACCGGGTCGCCGAACCCGCTCGCCGCGGGTTCATACCCGGGTTCGGGGCCGTGCGACGCGCCGCTCTCGCCGCAGGTGCCGCCGGATGCGGGATCTCGGGGGCCGGCCCGTCAATCGTCGCGTTCTGCCGGGGGGCGGAGCAGGCGGCAGACGCCGGGGCGGCGATGCTCGAGGCGCACGGGGCCGAGGCCGGCCCAGGGGCGACCCTCTACCGCTCCCGGGTGTCGGCGGGCGGCGCACGGATCGTGTCCGCGAGCGGGGTTGGCCCATGAGGCTCATCTCGACAAGACCCCCCCACTACGAGGTGAGCCTCCGGAAAGCCGTCCTTGAGGACCCCACCCCCGACGGCGGGCTCTACCTTCCCATCTCGCTTCCGCGCCTCTCGGAACCCGACCTCGAGGAACTGGAAGGGGCGCCGTTTCCCGTTCTCGCCGAACGCCTCGCGCTCCGGCTCTTCGCCGGGAGCCTCGGGGCGGACACGATCCGGGAGATCGTCGCGACGGCCTACGACTTCCCCGCCCCGCTCGTCCAGATCGAGCCGGACACCTGGATCCTCGAACTCTTCCATGGACCCACCGGCTCGTTCAAGGATTTCGGCGCGAGGTTCCTGGCGTGCCTTCTCTCCGTCCTCCGGGATCCGGACGAGGGCCCCGTCATCATCCTTGTCGCCACCTCCGGGGACACCGGCGGCGCGGTCGCCCACGCGGTCAAGGGCCTCGACGGGGTCCGCGCGATGGTCCTCTTCCCGAAGGACCGGCTGAGCCCGGTGCAGCTCCGCCAGATCCAGGAACCGGCCGTCGACTCCCGGCGAGGGGAGGGGGGCGCGATCCCTGTCGAGGTCGAGGGGACCTTCGACGATTGCCAGCGGATGGTCAAGCAGGTGCTGGCAAGTCCGGGCCCGGGGATCCGCGCCATCCTCACGTCGGCGAACTCGGTCAACGTCGGGCGGCTCCTCCCCCAGGCCTTCTACTACGCCCAAGGATGGAACGCCCTTCCCCCGGAAGCCCGCGAGCGCCCGACGGTAAGCGTGCCGACGGGCAATGTGGGGAACCTGACTGCCGGGGTGATCGCGCGGCGGATGCGGATCCCGCTCGGGCACTTCATAGCGGCGAGCAATGCAAATGCCGCGATGACCCAGTTCCTCGACTCGGGGACCCTCCCCGCCGGACCCTCGCTCAAGACGGTGTCGAGCGCCATGGACGTGGCGAGACCCAGCAATCTTGAACGCCTGATAGCGATCTTCGAGGACGATGTTCGCGCCCTCCAGGACTGGATCACGCCGACCCGCCACGACGACGAGGAAGTGCTCGGTACGATGGAGCGCGTCCACCGGGAGATCGGCTATCAGCTCGACCCGCACAGCGCCGTCGGATACATCGGCCTTGAGTCCTACCACCGGGGCCGGCGCCGCGGGCCGGGGATGATCCTCGCGACCGCCCATCCGGCGAAGTTCCAGGACACGGTGCTTCGCGCGACCGGCACCCCGCCGCCGCTCCGGGAAGATTGGGCAGAAGGAAGCGATGAGGAGCGGCGGGCCGGCGAGGAGGCCACCGTCCGCCTCGGGGCCGACCCAGCTCTCCTGCGGGGGCTCCTTCGCGGGCTGTGACCGGAGGGGCGCGGGGGCAGGCGGCCCGGCCGCGGATCCGGGGCCGGGGCATGCCTCGTGGCTGAGCGACGGGGCGGCCGGACTCCGCCGGGCCCGCTCCTCCGGGAAAACGGGCCGGGGATGCCGGTGTGGTCGCTCGCGGCGCTCGGGGTCGCGCTCCCCCTACTTACCGGGGTGGGTGCCCGCTACGTCGTACACGGGAACCTGAATGCGATCCACCTTGTTCTCAGCCTCTTCCTCTCCACGAATCTCCTGATCTGCGGGTGGGAGGCGTGCCTCTTCCTCCGGCGTGACGTCATCGCGGCGCGCTCCGTAGTCTGGCGGAAGTGGCAGCAGGATACGGGGCGGAGTCCGGTCGGCGGATTCCTCTCAGCCAGGGTGCCATGCCGCCGGGTCCTCTCACCAGCGGTTTGGGCGGATGTCTGGGCGACATACTCGCTCTTCGACGGGTCGTTCTCGGACCGCCGCTCGTTCGGATTCAGCGCCGATGTCGGGAACGGCTTCGTGACACCCATACCGACGCTTGTCCTCTACGCGGCCTTCACCTTGGGTATCCTGCCGGCCGTCGCCGCCGGGATCCTCGGACTCATGCTCTTCTGGCAGTGGATCTACGTCACGTCGGTCTACTGGGTGAGCTTCTTTCTGGCCGGAAGGCACCGCCGGCTCACGAGGGTCGAGACGCTCGCCTGGATCGGGGCGGTGAACGCGCCTTGGGTGCTCTGCCCGCTTCTCGGACTCGACGTCTCGATCCGCCTCGTGCTGGACGGCAGCTACGCGGTGCTGGGCTTCTGACGCGGGGTACGCTGGCGCGGTGGCACCAGCCGACAAGGACGGACCCCCGCCGGCTGGTCCCGGGGTCAGCCGGGTCAGCTGGCGGGCGTCAGGCCGAGGCGGCGAGGGCCTCGGCCCTAGAGTCCTTAATGGGAATGATCTGGCTGAACCCGCTGATCTGGAAGACCTCGGCGATGTGGTCCTTCATGGAGCAGAGAACAAGCGTTCCCTTGTTCGTCCTCAGGGTCTTGGCCGCGATGAGGAGCACACGCATCCCGGAACTGCTGATGAAGTCCAGGTTGCCGAAGTCGATGACCAGGCGCCGCTCCCCACCCCTGACATGATTCATGACCACCGCCTCGAAGGCGGTGGCGTTCGCGCTGTCGAGTCGTCCCACGGGTGAGAGCACGAGGACCTCACCCGCCCGATCTTCCGTTACCTGGATTTCCATTCCATGCGCTCCTGATCCGACGCCGGCCCCGTCACGCGTCCCCGGACGCGAGGTCGTGTTCCAGCGTCAAGCAGTTCCTTCCCTCTGTGTACTCGTAGGCGATGCGGTCGGCGAATACCTTGACCAGATGGAGCCCCAAGCCTCCGATCGGCCGTTCCTCGATCGGTGACGAGAGGTCGGGTTTCGTGTCCTGCGTCGGATCGAAGGGGTGGCCGTTGTCCACCACCGTCACCGCCAGGACACCGTTACGGACCCGCATGCCGATCCCGATCTGCGGGTCGGCGACACCCTCCAGCCCGTAGCTGACCGTATTCGTGATCAGCTCCTCGAGCGCCAGGTTGATCATGTAGACCTTGCTGGGGGAGAGACGGTTGGCATCGCCGAATTCCTCGACCATCTCGGCCAGACCGCGAACCGCGGATAGCTTCGCGGGAAGCGAGACGTGAAACTCAGCCGACATTGCAGGACATCTCCACGTTCAGGCACACAGTCGACTTCACCGACCGACGCCGGGGAACTGGCATCCGGGTGGAGGCGGCCACCGCTCCCGACGCCGACCCTCTGCGACCCGGCCTCCCATACCCCGGACACCCTGCGTAAACCCCAAGGCGGACGTTTGTTACATCCCCGGCGCCGCGCCGCCCCAGCGCCGGGCCATGCCGACAGCCGCCCCGCACGCACACCCAGCAACCGGCCTTGAGTGGTCCCGCTGGGACTCGAACCCAGGACCCTCCGATTATGAGTCGGGAGCTCTAACCGGCTGAGCTACGGGACCTTGTCTCGCGAAATCGCGCCACTATAGTGGGGCCACGGCAGCCGGTACGGAAGGGGGGGAGCGGCGCCGGACGGCCCGCCGGCCTCTCCCCGGCCCGCGGCGCTCACCCGCCATGCGCCGGACCAGACCCCCGCGGCCGCCCCTTGCTAGCGGCGCGGCGGAGCGCGTCGATCTCCGCACCGGTCAGCTCTCTCCAGCCGCCCGGCCTCAACCCCGCTAGCCGCACCGGTCCGAAACGCACCCGGCGAAGGCGGCGGACCGGGTGGCCCACAGCGTCGAGAAGCCGGCGCACCTCCCGCTGCCGCCCTTCGCGGAGCACGAGCGAGAGCACCGTGTCCCCGGCCGGGGTATCGGGGACCTGGAGCACCCGCACCCGCTCCGCGCGTGCCACGCCATCCTCGAGCACCACCCCCGTCTCGATCGAGCGGAGCGCGGCGCGGGCAGGCCGGCCTTCCACGGCGAGCCGGTACTCGCGCGCGATCCCCGAGGAGGGATGCGTCAGCGCATGATGCACATCCCCCTCGTTCGTGAAGAGAAGCAGTCCCTCCGTTTCGCGGTCGAGCCGCCCGACGTAGGGGAGCACCCGGTCGCGCGGGGCAAGGTGCCGGTAGACGGTCCGTCTCCCGCGCGGATCGCGCCGCGTCGTGATCGTCCCCCGCTGCTTGTTCAGCATGATCCACCGGAACGGCTGGACCGTGACCCGCTTCCCGTCCAGTTCCACCCGATCGAGACCCGGCCGCACGCGCGATCCCGGCGTCGTGACCGGGGTCCCATTCACGCGGACCCGGCCTTCGGCCATGAGCCGCTCCGCCTCCCGGCGTGACGCGGCGCCCGCTCTCGAGAGGAACTTCTGCAGGCGCACCGTGGCGGTGGTCAACCGGGGGAGATCCGGCCGGGCGGGCCGGCACCGCTCGCCGACTGGCTGTCTCCGGCCGGGAATGCCGACTCCGACGGGTCCTTCAGGATCACCGGCAGCGTCTCGGGTCTCGGCAGGTCGTCGATCGAGTCGAAGCCGAAGTGCTCGAGGAACTGCGGGGTGGTGCCGTAGAGCAGCGGCCGTCCGATCCCCTCGCCGCGTCCCACCACCTCGACCAGGCTCCGGTCGTGAAGGGTCCGGATCACGCCCGTCGACCCCACCCCGCGGATGTACTCGATCTCGATGCGCCCGATCGGCTGGCGGTAGGCGATGATCGCGAGCGCCTCGAGCGCCGCGCCTGAGAGGCGGGCGGGCCTCGGGATCGTGTCGAAGCGGTCAAGGTAGGGCGCATATTCGGGCCGGGTGAGAAGCTGGTAGCCGCCGGCGATCCGGACGATCTCGAACGCCCGGTCGCTCTCGAGGTATTCGGTCCGTAGAGCGCGGACCGCCGCCTCGACGGAGTCCTCGTCGAGCGTGTCATCGGCCCGGGCGATCTCTTCCGGCCCGAGCGGCGCGTCGCTCGCGAAGAGAACGGCCTCGACGATCTGCGCCTCCCTCACGGCCCGCTCCCCACGGCCGGATGCTCATCCTCCCACGTCCCGTTGTCCTCCGCCTCGCGCCGGCAGATCCAGAGCTCGCGAAAGTAGCGGCTCTGCCGGAGGCGGACCCGCCGCTCCCTAGAGAGTTCGAGTCCGGCGAGAAGCGTCATCACCCCGTGAACGCGGCCCCGAGAGGATCGGACCAGCCGGCCAAACTCAACCCTCCGCGCTCCCTCGAGCGCGGCAAGGATGAGATCGACCTTCTCCTCGAGCGATACCGACTGCCTCGGCACGCGATGCCCACGCTCATTACCGCCCCGCACAGCCACGCCGAGGGCGGCGACAAGGAGCTCGTCCAACGTCGTCTGGAGCGGCGCATCTTCGGCGCGCGGCGCCGGACGGAGGGGAAAGAACCCCTTGGCCAGTCTCCGGATTCGCTCCGCCTCGGCGCTCCGCAGCCGGTGGCTCACCACGCGGACCTGCTCGTATTCGAGAAGTCTCCGCACGAGTTCGGCACGCGGGTCCTCGCCCGGCTCCGCCACCGGGCGAGGAAGCAGGAGCTGCGCCTTGATCCGGACGAGCGTGGCCGCCAATTCGAGGAACTCTCCTGCGGAGTCGAGGTCGAGTGCCTCGATCACCTCGAGAAACTGACGGGTGATCCGCGAGACGGGAATGTCGAGTACATCGATGTCCTGCTCGCGGATCAGGTGGAGGAGGAGATCGAGGGGACCGTGGAAGTGGTCGATCTCGACGACGAACGTCCCAGACTCGCCGGCGGCAGAGGGTGTGTGCATGACGGCGGTCCCGGCCTGACCCCGACGCTAGCGGGGGGGAGCGCCGGGGCGGCTCCGGGTCGCCGGGTGCCGAACGGTGGCGGACCGCCGCGCCGCCCGGGGAGCGGACGCGATCTCCAGAGGAGACCGGCGGCCGTGTGCGATCCCGGACACTAGATCCGCCCGGAGATGCCGAACACGGCAAATAGGATGCCGGCGAGGAAGTTCACGGGACGGACAATGATCGAGAAGCCGCCTGGCGCTATGAGGAAGAACCCGAGAATGAGGAGGAAGCCAAGCGGCGCGATCGACCTGTAGATCCCCCGGACCGCGCCGGGAAGGAGATGCCCGAGGACGTGCGAGCCGTCGAGCGGCGGGATGGGAATCAGGTTGAAGACCGCGAGAAGGAGGTTGATCACCACACCGTAGTAGCCGACCGAGATGATCACCTCCGCCGGGCCGCCCGGGCTCGTCAGCCAGACGACGGGAACAAGCGCCGCGGCGAATGCGACGGCCAGGAGGAGATTCGCGGCGATCCCTGCAAGCGAGACGCGTATGTCGCCCCAGACGCCGGTCCGGATGTTCGCCCGGTTCACCGGCACGGGACGCGCCCAGCCGAAGAGGAACCCACTCCCAAGGACGGTCAGGACGACGGGGACGAGGACCGATCCCACGGGGTCGAGGTGCGGGATGGGGTTCAGCGTGATCCGACCCAGTCGCTCGGCGGTGTCGTCGCCCTCGCGCAGAGCAACCCACGCGTGGGCCACCTCGTGGAGGACGATCGAGAAGAGAAGGACGGGCAGGATGAGGACGAGGCTTTCCATGTCAGTCCCCGGAAGGTAGGCGTCCCGGGCCCCCAGTTCCAGACGCGCGGGCGGGAGCACGCCCGGGCAGGCTCCAGCGGCAGATGCCCGGGGCCGACGGACACCGGACGCAGTGGCCCGCCGAGGAGATCCGGCCTACTATCCCGTCATTCCGCCAGAGAGGGTCCCCGGCGCGGCACGCCGCCGCCCTTGGGGCCGCGCCTTACCACCGGACCGGGTACGGACGTGGGCCGATTCGAGCTTGCCGTTGCCGTGGTCCTCCTCGGTCTCGTGGTGCTGCGCGTCCTCATCGTCACCGTTCTCGGGCTCCTCATCCTCCGCCCGGTGCGTGAGTGCCCGGCGTGCTTCCAGCCAACCGTCCCGATCCGGTGGCCGCGCATCCTCCGCCTCGCCACCGGGTTCGAGTGGAGGTGGTGTCCTTCCTGCCGGTGGCAGGGTCCTGCCCGCAAGGTGACCGGCCGCCGGGCGTCCACCAGGAGCCGTTCTACACGGCGCCGGGGTTGACCCAGGCCAGCCACGCCGCACACACCCGTCCTGTTGATCCGGCCCACGCGGCCGTGTATCTTCTGCCGCCGCAACGAGCAAGCCTGGACGCCCCGAGGAGTCGATGCCGCACATCAAGAGCGCGAAGAAACGGATGGAACTCTCCCGCCTCTGGACAGCGCGCAACCGGTCGGCCCGCGCCCGGGTCCGCACGGCCGTGAAGCGGGTCCGCGAGGCGCCTGACGCAGCGACGGCCCGCTCCCACCTCCCCACGGCGATCTCGCTCCTCGACCGCGCCGCGCAGCGGCGGCTCATCCATCCGAACCGCGTCGCGCGGATGAAGAGCCAGCTCCACACCCGCGTAAACAGCCTGGACGCGGGTTCCTAGACGCCCTCCTGTCCGCTCCCGCCGTGGACGAGCTTCCCGTCCACGAGCGTAAGCTCTGCCCTTCCTGTGAGGCGCATCCCCCCGAAGGGCGTGTTCAGGCCCCGGGAGTGGAACGCCGAGGCGTCCACACACCACCGGACCGCCGGATCGATCACGGTCACATCCGCGGCCGCCCCCTCCCTGAGCGTCCCGCCCGGGAGCCCGAACGCGCGCGCAGGCTGCGTGCTCATCCTCTCGACCAGCGTAGCCATCGTCATCTTTCCGCTTGCGATGAAGTGGGTCAGCATGAGCCCGAGGGCGGTCTCGAGTCCCACGACGCCGAAGGGCGCATCGTCGAACGCCTGCTCCTTCTCGTCGTAGTGGTGCGGGGCGTGATCCGTCGCCAGGGTGTCGAGCGTCCCGTCGAGGAACCCGGTCTCGACGGCGCACCGGTCCGGCTCGGTGCGGAGCGGGGGATTCATCTTGGCCTCCGTCCGGTACCCATCGACGGCGTCGTCGGTGAGGAGGAGGTGGTGCGGTGTGGCCTCTGCGGTGACCCGCACGCCCCGCGCCTTCGCCTGGCGGATCAGCTCGACCCCCTGGCGGGTCGAGACGTGCTGGAGATGGATGTGGCCACCCGTGAGCTCCGCAACGAGGAGATCGCGGGCGATATGGACATCCTCGGCCGCGTTCGGTTTTCCCGAGAGCCCGAGGCGGGCGGAGACGAGCCCCTCGTTCATCGAGCCCCGGCGCGAGAGCCCGAGGTCCTCGGCGTGGTCCGCGACCGGAACCCCGAACGCCTGTGCGTACTCGAGCGCCATCCGCATGAGGCCTGAGTCCATGACCGGATGCCCGTCGTCGGTGACCGCCACGGCTCCGGCTCCCACGAGTTCGCCGATCTCGGTGAGCCGCTCGCCCTCCTGGCCGACCGAGAGCGCGCCGACGGGGTAGACCCGGGCACGGCCCGCGGCACGGCCCGCGGCCGCGACGAAACCGACCATCGCGGGAGAATCGATCACGGGGTCGGTGTTCGGCATCGCGCACACCGATGTGTACCCCCCCGCCGCCGCGGCCCGTGCACCCGTCGCGATCGTCTCCTTGTGCTCCCCGCCCGGCTCCCGCAGGTGGACGTGCAGGTCGATGAGACCGGGAACGACGAGCCGCCCCCCGCACTCCGTGACCTCGGCCGCTTCCGGGGCCTCGAGACCGCTGCCGACGGCCGCCACCTTCCCGTCGGCGATGAGAAGGTCGAGAACGGCGTCAAGCCCTTCGGCCGGATCCACGATCCGGCCCCCGCGGAGCAGGCGTGGACGGGTGCTCATCCGACCCCGCGCCTCTTGGCGGCCTCGGCCGCTTCCGGCGCGCCGCCGGCGAGGAGGTAGAGGACGGCCATCCGGACGGCGACCCCGTTCGTCACCTGCTCGAGAATCACGGAGTAGGGGCTGTCGGCCACGTCGGAGTCGATCTCGACACCGCGGTTCATCGGTCCGGGATGCAGGATGAGGAGCTCCTTCCCGGCGCGCGCGAGGCGGCGCGCCGAAATCCCGTAGAACCGGTTGTATTCCCGGACCGAGGGCACGAACCCGGCCGTCATCCGCTCGAGCTGGAGGCGCAGGATGTTCAGCACGTCCGCCCACTCGATCGCATCCTCGACCCTCCGGAAGACCCGGACGCCGAGGGCGTCGATCCCGAGGGGAAGGAGCGTCAGGGGACCGCAGACGGCGACTTCCGCACCGAGCTTCAGGAGTCCGAAGATGTTCGAGCGGGCCACCCTCGAGTGCAGGATGTCGCCGACGATGCAGACCTTGCGTCCCGCGATCCCTCCGAGGTGGTCGCGGATCGTCAGGATGTCGAGGAGCCCCTGGGTCGGGTGCTCGTGCGCGCCGTCGCCGGCATTGATCACATTCGAGGGGATCCGCTCGGCGAGGAACCGCGCCGCCCCGGAGGCCCCATGGCGGATCACGACCATGTCGATCCGCATGGCCTCGAGATTGCGGGCCGTGTCGACGAGCGTCTCCCCCTTGACGACCGACGACCCCTCGGCCGTGAGGTTCACCGTGTCGGCGCTCAGGCGCTTTTCGGCGAACTCAAAGGAGATGCGCGTGCGGGTTGACGGCTCGAGGAAGAGGTTGACGATCGTCTTCCCGCGGAGCACGGGAACCTTCTTGATCCTCCGCTCCGAGATCTCCTTGAACGGCTCGGCGGTATCGAGGATCGTCCGGATCTGCGCGGCCGAGAGATCCTCGAGACCGACCAGGTCCTTGCCGAGCGACAAGAGGGTCGGGGTCAACTAGCGTTCCCGGCCGCGTGGGAGACGCAGACGGCGAGCTGGCCGTCGATCTCGGGCACCCGGACGTCCACCTTCTGGCTCGGAAGCACGCTCAGCCGCCGGCCCACGACATCGGGTCGGATCGGGAGCTCGCGGGCATCCCGGTCCACGAGGACGCAGAAGAGGATCCGGGCCGGCCTGCCCCAGTCCATCAGCTCGTTGATCGCCGCGCGGGCCGTCCGCCCCGTGAAGAAGACGTCGTCGACGATCACGACGGTCCGGTCGTCGATCCCGTCCATCGGCAGCTCGGATTCGCCGACCACCGGGCGCGGCCCTATCCGGGCGAGGTCGTCGCGGTAGAAGGTGATGTCGATCGCGCCGGCGGCAACCTCCCCGCCCGCCTCGCGCTCGATGAGCGTCCGGATGCGGGTCGAGATCTCGACGCCGCGCCGGTGGATCCCGAGGAGGACGAGGCTCTGCACCCCGCCGGCCCTCTCGACGATCTCCTTCGCCATACGCTCGATGATGCGCTCCACATCGCTCCTATCGAGAAGCGTCACACTCGCGGGATCGGGTGTCGGCATGGCGGTCGACGGGTTCCTTGAGGAAGAGTCGGCGAAAGCTAGGGCGCGCCGCGAACGGGTGTCAACGGAAAGCGCGGTCCAAGGGGGCGCGGGTACGAGCCGGTTGTCGCCCCTGCCCCGTCACAGCGAACCGCCGGCTCGGCGGGCCTTCACCCGGGAGCCGGTAGTGGGCGTGCGCCGGCCCGGAAGCCTCTCCTGGCTCGATGGCTGAGCGCCCGCCGCGCCGTTGCGCAACGGCGTTCACGTTGACGTGCAAGCGAACGCCAGGTCTGGTGCGCCCGGATGAGCCATTTTGCCCGCGAGGTTCCATTGGAAGACTCTGGTGATCCTCGGGCCGCCATCGCCTTCCCCCGTCTCTCTCCTTCTCCGATGAACTCTCGATGAACACCGTCCCGGTGTTCGCTACGGGAGACCTTCGTGATGCGGCGAACCCGACCGGGCTCCGGGTCTCGCTGCGTGCAGGCCGGATAGTCCACCCGGTCGCCCATGGGCCGACGCCATCTGCCACCGCCGCCTCTCCCGTGTTGTCGGGCCTGGCTGGACATGCTCCCGTGACGCCAACAAACGCGAGAATCGAAACATCGGCGCGCACGCGGTTCCGGAGGGGAGCGCAGGCCCGTCCCATCCGTTGACTCCTTGACACCCCTCCCGACGCCGGGGCCTTATGTCCTCGGGTCCCCGCCGCAACTTCCTCTCAAGGACGCTCCCGGAGATGCCCGTTCGCAATGAACCCTGAGAAGACCCGGTCATGAGAAAGCCGCCAGCGTGGAGCCCCGGGCCGGCCGCCAGGGTGGCAGCAGCAGTCGCCGCCGCCACGGTCTTCCCTGCCGCCCCAGGTCACTCCCAGGGCATCGAGGACCTTCCCCCCGTGATCGTCTCCGGCGCGCCGTTTGATGCCGCCGTCGCCGCACCGCCGGGGTCGGCGACGCTCTACCGCGTGGAGGACGCCGGCGGCCGGATCCTCGCCCGGGGCGAGCTCGAGGCCGGCGGCCGGGAGCCGCTCCCCGCGCTCCTCATCGAGAGCCGGAGCGAGCTGCCGCTTCGGGCCGTCTTCGAGGAGGAGACGATCGAAACGGACGTCCCCTTCATTCCCGGGTGGTACTCCCTTCTTCCGCCGCTTCTGGCGATCGGGCTCGCCCTCGTATTCCGCGAGGTCCTCATCTCGCTCTTCGCGGGTGTCTGGCTCGGTGCGCTCGCGATCACCGGGTTCAATCCCGTGACGGCGGTCTGGCGGGTCGTGGACACCTTCGCCGTGCCGGCGATCGGGGACACCGGCGGCCAGACGCAGATCGTCGTCTTCTCGCTGCTCCTGGGAGGGATGGTCGGGATCGTCACGCGGAACGGCGGCACCCGCGGGGTCGTCCGCACCGTGGTCCGGTGGGCGACCAACAGCCGGCGGGGCAAGCTCATGACGTGGGCTGCGGGGCTCCTCGTGTTCTTCGACGATTACGCGAACACGCTCATCGTCGGCAACACCATGCGGCCGGTCACCGACCGGCTCCGGATCTCGCGCGAGAAGCTCGCCTACCTCGTCGACGCGACTGCGGCGCCGGTGGCCGCCATCGTCCCGATCTCGACCTGGGTCGGATACGAGATCTCGCTCATCGGGGACGGGCTCCGGATCGCCGCCGAACAGCCCGGAACCGCCCCGGAGGTGGCAGCCGCCCTCGCGGACGCCTCACCGCTCGCCGTCTTCATCGAGACGATCCCCTACCGGTTCTACCCGCTGCTCGCCCTCTACCTCGTCGTCCTCACTTCCTGGATGAACCGGGACCTCGGCCCGATGGCGAGGGCGGAGGCCCGGGCCGCGGCGGGCGGCGGCCTCCACCGCCCCGGGGCTCTCCTCGCCACCGACACCTCAGGGGCGGCCCTCGAGCCGCCGCCCGGCACACCGGAACGGTGGTGGAACGCCGCCGCTCCCGTGCTCGCGGTCGTCGCGATCACCCTCGGCGGCCTCTATCTGACCGGTCGGGCCGCGGCGGGCGCGGACGCGTCGCTCGCCGCGGTGTTCGGCGAGGCCGACCCGTTCGCGACCCTCCTCTGGGGATCGCTCGCGGGCTGCATCGTGGCCTCCGCGCTATCGGTCGCGCAGGGCGTACTCTCGCTCAGGGACACGATGGAGGCGCTCCTGGGCGGGATGCGCGCCATGCTCGTCGCGGTGGTCATCCTCGTTCTCGCCTGGTCGCTCGGCTCCGTCACAGAGATCCTCCGGACGGCTGAATTCCTCGCCGGCGTGCTGAGCGGTGCCCTTCCGCTCGCACTCCTCCCGGCACTCGTCTTCCTCACCGCCGCGGCGATCTCATTCGCCACGGGCACATCGTGGGGCACGATGGCCATCCTCCTCCCGATCGTCGTCCCGCTATCGGTGAGCCTGGGGGGCGGGGCGGCGTTCGTGGCCGGCGGCTACTCCGTCGTCCTCGGCACGGTCTCGTCCGTCCTTGCGGGCGCGATCTTCGGCGACCACTGCTCGCCGATCTCCGACACGACGGTCCTCTCCTCGATGGCCACCTCCTGCGACCATATGGACCACGTCCGCACGCAGCTCCCCTACGCGCTCGCCGCGGGGACGGTCTCGGTCGTGCTCGGGGACGTCGGAACGGCCTACGGGCTCCCGGCGTGGGCCGCGCTCGCCGGCGGCGCGGCTCTCCTCTACGTGCTACTCCGCCGGTTCGGCGTCAGCGTCGGGGACGCGGCCGCCGCCGGACCGTGAGCGGCGGTCCCGGAAGAACTTCTGGAGCAGACCCGAGCAGGCCTCCTCGAGCACGCCCCGGGTGACGCGCATGCGGTGGTTGAGGCGGGGATCCTGCACGAGGTTCCCGAGGCTCCCGGCCATCCCCCCCTTCGGGTCGCTCGCGCCGTAGACGAGACGCCCGATCCGGGCGAGGACGAGGGCGCCCGCGCACTGCGCGCACGGCTCGAGCGTCGTGTAGAGGGTCGCGCCCTCGAGCCGCCAGTCACCGAGCCGCTTTGCACCCCGCCGGATCGCGACCACCTCGGCGTGCGCGGTCGGATCCGACTCGAGGATCCTCATGTTGAACCCCTCGGCAAGGACTACGCCGTCCTTGATGAGCACGGCGCCGACCGGGACTTCCCCCTTTGCGAGCGCCTCGCGCGCACGCTTGAGCGCACGGGACATCCAGCGGTTGTCCTCCGGCCGCCGGGGCTCGAAGTGCGCGGCCCGACCGTCGGCCCCGGGTTCCGCCACGGCCCCGGTAGCCCGGCCGGAACTCCGAACCCGAGGCTTCCCGCGGCGGGCATCCGCCCCGCTCCCGGGCGGACGGGGCGGGGGGCGGAAGCGCTCCTGATCCTCCAGCAAATCCACCGCCCTCCGGATCCGCGCGAGGGCGGCGTCCCGCCTGAGGAGGCGGAGGACGTCGAAGATGCCCGGACTCGCCGAGCTGCCGGTGAGGGCGACCCGGAGGGGGTGGATGATCTTGCCTGCGCTGACGCCCCGCTCGGCCGCCAACGTCCGGAGCACCGCCTCCAGCTCCGCCGTCTCCCAGCGAACGGACGAGAACTGCTCGGCGAGTCGGGAGAGGAGATCCCGCGTGGCAACCGGATCCCGCCCCCAATGCTTCCTGGCAGCCTTCGGATCGACCTCGACACCCGGCGTGAGGAAGACGCGCATCTGGCGTGCGACGTCGGCCGGTGTGCGGCCGCGCCTCCGGAGGAGATGGAGGAGGTCGGAGAACCAGGCGGGATCCTCACGGCGGCGCCTCCCGCCCTCGGCACGGAGGTCGCCGAGTTCGGCGAGCACGAGTTCGGCGAGCGCATCCTCCGGGAGACGGGCGAGGTGCTGGCCGCTCAGCCAGGCGAGCTTCTTCTGATCGAAGACGGCGCTCTTCCGGATCACGCGGTCGAGCGAGAACCGCTCGATGAGCTCCCCGCGGGTCATGACCTCCTCGTCGGTTCCGGGCGACCAACCGAGGAGCGCGAGGAAGTTCACCATCGCCTCGGGGAGGATCCCGTTCCGCCGGTGGGCGGAGACCGGAGCGGCCCCATCGCGCTTGGATATCCGCTTCCCGCCGGGGGCGAGGATCATCGGGACGTGTCCGTAACGGGGCACCTCCTTCCCGAGCGCGCGGAGGAGGAGGATCTGCTTCGGGGTGTTCGCGATGTGGTCGTCCCCGCGGATCACATGCGTGATCCGCATCTCGGCGTCGTCGGAGGCCACGGCCAGGTTGTAGGTCGGTGTGCCGTCGGAACGGAGGATCACGAGATCCTCGATATCGTCGTTGCGGAATCTACGGCGCCCGTGGACGAGGTCGTCCCAGGCGGTCTCCCCGGGCGGCACGCGGAAGCGGATCGCGTGCGGCTCGCCGCGCGCGGCGCGGCGCTCCGCCTCGCCCGGGTCGAGAGCATCCGCCCGAAGCCTCGGATAGCGGCGCACCTCGTCGGGACGCTCCTCCCGGACGGCGCGAAGCTCGTCGGGCAGGACGAAGTCCCGGTAGGCAAGCCCGCGGGCGCGGAGCGACTCGGCATCCGCGCGGTGGCGCCCGACTCCCTCGCTCTGGAAGAAGGGACCCTCGTCCCAGTCGAGACCCAGCCACTCGAGCCCCTCGAGGATCCGCCGCACCATCTCCTGCGACGAGCGCTCCCGGTCGGTGTCCTCGATCCGGAGGACGAACGTCCCGTCCGGGTGCTGCCTGGCGAAGAGCCAGTTGAAGAGCGCCGTGCGCGCCCCGCCGACGTGGAGGTGGCCCGTCGGCGAGGGAGCGAAACGTACGCGGCACGCCATGGCGGAAGGCAGGCGGTTCAGGCCGGACGCCCCGCCGCGGACGCGTCCGCGGCCCGCCCGCCGTAGCGACGCTCGATGTAGTCGAGGAGGATCGACTTGAACTCCTCGACGAGCGTCTCACCGCGGAGCGTGGTGTAGTGCTTGCCGTCCACATAGACCGGGGCCTTCGGCTCCTCGAACGTCCCTGGGAGCGAGATCCCGAGGTTCGCGTGCTTGGACTCGCCGGGCCCGTTCACCACGCATCCCATCACGGCGACCTCGAGTTCCTCGACCCCGGGAAAGTCGTCCTTCCAGGCGGGCATCCGCTCCCGGATATGTCCCTGGATCTCCTCGGCCATCTCCTGGAAGTAGGTCGAGGTCGTCCGGCCGCACCCCGGGCAGGAGGTGACCTGCGGCTCGAAACTCCGGATCTGGAGGGACTGGAGGATCTGGCGGGCGACGCGCACCTCCTCGGTCCGGTCGCCCCCGGGCCGCGGGGTGAGCGAGACCCGGATCGTGTCGCCGATCCCCTCGATGAGGAGCACCGAGAGGGCGGCGGCGGTCGCGACGGTCCCCTTCGTCCCCATCCCCGCCTCTGTGAGGCCGAGGTGGAGGGGGTAGTCGGAGAGGGGGGAGAGCTGGCGGTAGACGGCGATCAGCTCCGGCACGTCGGAGACCTTCGCCGAGAGGATGATCCGGTCGGACCCGAGCCCAGTCGCCTCGGCCAGTTCGGCGGAGCGGAGCGCGCTCTCGACGATCGCGTCGCGGAGCACCGCTGCGGCGTCCTTCGGCGTCTCACTCCGGGCGTTCTCGTCCATGAGGCGGGTAAGGAGGTGCTGGTCCAGCGAGCCCCAGTTCACCCCGATCCGTACCGGTTTCCCATGCTCGAGCGCGATCCGGATGATCGCCTGGAAGTTCTCGTCACGGCGCTTCGAGCCGACGTTTCCAGGGTTGATGCGGTACTTGGCGAGCGCCGACGCGCAGTCCGGGTGCCGGGCCAGCAGGAGGTGCCCGTTGTAGTGGAAATCGCCCACGATCGGAACGTCGATCCCGCTGTCGGCGAGGCGGGAGACGATCGCGGGGAGCGCGCGGGCTGCGGCGTCGTGGTTCACCGTGACCCGTACGATCTCGCTTCCCGCCAGTGCGAGTTCCGCGACCTGAGCCACGGTGGCGGGCACGTCCGCCGTGTCCGTGTTCGTCATCGACTGGACGACAACCGGGTTCCCGCCGCCGATCCGTACACCGCCGACATCGACCTCGACCGTCTTCCTCCGGTTCCAGACGCTCATATGCCTCCCGTGGGTTCGCCGAAGGCCCTGGAGACCGGGGCAGATGGACCGGCCACATGGCCCGCGCATCCCGGGTAGAGCCCAGTCGTCCGCATCATCGGTGCTGCTCCATGAGCTTCCCGGCACCGGTCGGGAATACGCGAATAGCTCCGGCTGAAGGTGTCACCTCCGCCGTTCTGCCGTAAGTGGCGGGCAGATCGCATCCTGCGCAGGTGCGGGACCTCCGTCACAACCGAGTTGTCCCACCGCCACAGCTGCCACCGAGGGGGCTCCCCCAAAGGAAACCCTGCCGCCCTCAGCCCGGAGCGGCCAGTACGCATCAGCCTGCTCTTCCGTCACGCCGAGCCCCCCGGTCATACTACCCGGCCGCCGCCGGGGGAGCCGTGGCGTCCTCCAGCCGGGCCGCGAGCTCCCGCCGCCGTGGCCTGACCTCGTCATCCGTGCACGTACCGGCATCGACATCCGTCCACGGTTCCCTGAGCCTGCCGTGCGGCCGGATCAGGCGGAAGTCACAAGGCAGAGTGCGCCCGCGTCGCCCGCTTCCGCGATACGCCAGCGGCCGGAGGAGCGGGAATCCAGATGAAGTGGACAACCGTAAATGCAGTCACCAGAGTCATCAGTGCCATCCCACCCCGGCGAGTAGGAGTCTCTCGATCGCACCTCGCGATCCTGTTCCGCAGGGCTCCGCAGTGCCGCTGCAACCGGTCCGCCTCAACCATCCCGTCCCAGACTCCCCGTTCAGTGGCGTGGTCCTGCAGTGTGACCTCTCGGCCAGCCGGAAGATGGAAAGAAGGCTGGATGTGGTTGCTGTTGCAAGGTTCGCACGGCCCACCGGACCGGGTCAATTCCGGTGTCGGGCACCAAACCTGCCCCGGCTACATCCTCAACGGGAGCTTCCCGAGCAAACCGAGCGGGGCGGACCGGCCACGGCGGCCGTTCGCGATGTACGCTCGTCCATCGAATCCCACGGCGACGAGTCGATGCATGGGATGGGCATCTGACAGACCGGCACATCCGGAACGGTGCCGGCGATTTGTCTGAGACGATGCGGACGGGTGCCCCACGACCGACCGCCGGAGCCGAGGCTCGTGTGCAGGCGTCGGCAGGCATGGGCTACTCCGGTCGGCGAAGTGGTGACATCAGCGGACTGCCAGATCGCGGCGGCTCGCGGCATGCGGGTGGCCACGCATCACATCCGCGACTTCGAGGACATGAGGATCGAGATCGTGGATCCCTAGGCAGGAGCATGAGCGCCAAGACCGGACCGGGTTCCCGCCGCTCAACTTCCGCTGATACCCCTCGGTCGTGATGGCGGCGGCTCTCGAGCGCCTTCCTGACCGGCTCACACACCCCAACCGACCCACTCGCACCACACCGGAATCCGTTGAGCGGGAAGATCTCGGTCGCCACTGTGAGCCCGGGGCATGAGCGGAGCGGTCCGGGCGTTCGCTCTCGGCAGTCGCCAAGCCGACTGGCAGATCAGTCGTCCGTCCGTCGGCGATGCGGCTCGACAGAAGCTCCGGCAACATCCGGCATATATCTGCTTTAATCCATTGTTTTAACATATTTTACGCGTCATCATATGAGACCTGCTCGAACCTGCCGGTGACCCCTTCCGCAAGGCAGGCCCTATTCGAGGCGGTAGAGCCATGCGACCCTCGTCTCATACTGGACTGACGCTGAGGCGAGCCTCGAAGAAGCGATCGCCCCATCGGGCGAGCAAGCGACGTTCCATGCCTGACCGGCGGCGCCGGGGAGGGCCCTCCAGGGAGGAGCGAGAATGAGCGGGGACCCGTCGTACCCAGAGGCAGGCTTCGTCACGGCGGTGAGTCGGCTCCTGCTTCCCGTGATGTTACTCCTCGGACTGCCCAGCCACATCCTCGCCCAGGGATCGCTAGAGGTCCACGTGCGCAACGGTGCGACCGGGCAGCCGTTGGCCGGCGTCCAGATCTTCCTGCCCGAGCTGGGGAGAGGCGACATCTCCGACTCGGATGGCCGTTCCGCGATCGCCGGCATTCCGGCCGGGACCCGCCGGGTGGAGATCAGCCTTATCGGCTACGCCGCAGAGAGCCGCGATGTGATCATCATCGACGGCCAGACGGCCCGTCTCGACATGCCTCTGGGGGAGGCCGTGATCGCCCTCGAGGGCGTCGTGACCGTGGGAAGCCGGGCCCGTCCCCGGACCGTCACCGAGTCCATGGTCCCCATCGACGCCATTCCATTTGCCGACATCGTCGAACAGGGCGAGACCGATGTGGCCGATCTGCTGAGGACCGTCGTGCCCTCCTTCAACATCAACCCGCAGGCCACCGGTGACGCGGCCAAGATCATCCGACCCGCCAATCTGCGGGGACTGGCGCCCGACCACACCCTCGTGCTGGTCAACGGCAAGCGGCGACACCGGGCGGCGGCCATCCTCTGGATCGGAAACGGCAACTCCGACGGCGCCCAGGGGCCGGACCTGTCCAGCATTCCGGCCATCGCCCTCCGCCAGGTCGAAGTGCTGCGCGACGGGGCTTCGGCCCAGTACGGCTCCGACGCCATCGCCGGTGTCATGAACTTCCAGCTCAGGAACGACCGTTCCGGCGGGGCCATCGAGGTGCGCGGGGGAGGCTTCGCGGACGGCGGAGGCGAGACGTACACCGTGGCGGGGAACGTCGGGCTGCCGCTGGGCGGTCTCGGCTTCGCTAACCTCAGCGCGGAGTACGGCAACTCGGCCTCCACCAGCCGCAGCGTACAGCGTTCCGACGCCGCGCTCCTGACCTCTGTCGGGAACACCCACGTGCGGGATCCCGCCCAGATCTGGGGCTCTCCGAAGATCGAGGACGACTACAAGCTGTGGGGGAACTTCGGATACCTGCTGGACGGCGGCACACAGCTCTATGCCCACGCCAACCACGCGAGTGAACGGGTTACCGGAGGCTTCTTCTTTCGCAACCCCAACACGCGCGACGCCGTGTTCAGCGCTGACGGCGGAGAAACCCTTCTCATCGGCGACGCGCTCGACGCCAGCGACAGGGTGGTGGACGGCTCGGCCGGATGTCCGACGGTGCGCGTGTCGGGCGGGCTGCCAGATCAGGCGGCGCTCGCCCGGGTCCTAGCCGACCCGAACTGCTTCAGCTACCAGGAGATGTTTCCGGGTGGATTCACCCCCCAGTTCGGCGGCGATGTGACCGACGCCTCCCTGGTCACCGGGGTGAAGGGGCAGACGGCGGGCGGGCTGCTCTGGGACGCCAGCGCCGGCTACGGATCGAACGAGGTGGACTTCTTCATCTTCAACACCGTCAACGCCTCGCTGGGACCCGACACCCCGGACGAGTTCGATCCCGGCCTCTACCGGCAGGATGAACTCAACATCAACGTGGATTTCAGCTACGCCGCGAACGAGATGCTGAGCCTCGCCGGGGGGGCAGAATGGCGCGATGAGCACTTCACCATCGGGCTGGGCCAGGAGGAGTCTTGGATCATCGGGCCGTATGCGGCACAGGGATTCAGCGCGGGTTCCAACGGGTTCCCCGGCTTCAGCCCGATCGCCGCCGGGGACTGGAGCCGCTCAAACTACGCGCTCTACGCGGACGCGGAGCTGCTGGACCCGGAGGATGTCTGGAACCTGGGCGCGGCGCTGCGCTTCGAGGACTTCGAGGATTTCGGGGCCACGTTGAACGGCAAGCTGGCCGCGCGCTATGCGCTGGTCGATGGGGTCGCACTCCGGGGCAGCGTGAGCACGGGATTTCGCGCGCCCACCCCCGGTCAGCAGAACGCGTTCAATGTGTCCACCCAGTTCAACCGGCAACTGGGGGATCTCGTCAACAACGGCACCATTCCCTCCACCTCCAGAGTGGCCGCGTTGCAAGGAGGCGAGGCGCTGGACGCGGAAAAGTCGCGCAACATCGCGCTGGGAGCAGTGGTCGGCGCGGGAGCCCTCCAGGTCACGGTGGACTACTTCCACATCCTCGTCCGGGATCGCCTGGCGCTGACACAGAACTTCGAACTCACGGAAGCCGAGAAGACCCAGCTGGTCGCGGAGGGCATCTCCAGCGCGACCAACCTGCAGAACTTCCGCTTCTTCACCAATGACTTCCGCACGACGACCCGCGGCGTGGACATCGTGGCCACATTCGCGCCCCCCGCGATCGGCACGCAATTCAGCTTCGCCTTCAACCGGACCGGCACCCGGGTCACCGCACACGATCCGGAGATCGTGAATGAAACGCGCATCCGGCAACTCGAGGAAGGACTGCCCCGATACCGGTGGGTTCTGACGGCAAAGCACGCGCTCGGGGACCTGGGCGTACTCGGCCGCCTCAGCTACTACGACGGCTGGTTCGACTCCCGGGACGATCTTCCCTACGGCGGCACCCATCTGGTGGACATCGAGCTGCTCTATTCCCTGAATGAATCGGTGACTCTGACCGTCGGCGGCCAGAACGCCCTGAACAACTATCCGGCGGAGAATCCGAACGCCGTGTTCTCGGGCAATAGGTACAGTCCCAATTCGCCATTCGGGTCGAACGGGGGGTTCTACTATCTCAGGCTGGGATACGACTTCCGGTGAGCGGAAGCTGGTGAGAAACGACTGGTCCGCACCGCTGGCGGGCGCGTTGACCGGGCCGACTGCCCCCGGCGGGGGTGCAGCCCTCCCACGCCCTCCCCTGGGACCGGAGACAACATGGAGACCGAAGGCGTCTCCAGCAGTCCCCAGGTGGAGCACCGGTTTCTGATCTCAGAAGCCGGATCGCTTGCGGACCTCACCGCCGCCGTCCAGGGTCGGAGCGGGTATGACAGTCGTACGCACCGTCAAGCCTCCGTCGGAGCCGGGCCGTCCTCCGCTATCATCAACAACCGCTGCCACGAGGGCTGACCAGCACAACGGGCCCGGAGGGCAGGCGTCCAACCTCCTGGGGTCACGTCACACCGCGCCTGTTCCCCGGCCCTGTTCCTCGTACGAACCGTGGATCATACTTGTCCCCATGATCGAGCGTCTTCGTCTCTCCCGGGTCATCGGCGCCGTCCCCGCAGCCGCCATTCTTGCAGTGGGTCTGGCGGCGTGCGGCGACCAGCCGGCCACCCAGGATTTCTACGTCGAGCCCTCGATTCCCGAGAACCCGATCGCAGAGACCCAGGCCGCGGCCGCCGAGGTCGCAGACCGTGAAGCGCTTCCCCCGACGAGTCCGATCCTTCCACTGGGCACGCCGGAGCTGTCGGGCCAGGTCACCGTGACCCCGGTCGGGGACGATCTGGAAATCGAGATACGGCTGGCGGGCCTCACCACAGAGGCCGATCTCGCCGCGCACGTCCATAGGGGCGTCTGCACAGAGGGCGGCCCTGTCGCAGCCGCCCTGAGCCCGGTCGAGCACGGGATGGACGGAGTCGGCATCAGCCGAACGGCGGTGCCCGCCTCATCGCTCCCCGTCACAGAGCCGCTTTTCGTCCAGATCCACGGCGGCACGGGGACCCCCGTCGCATGCGGCGACCTGGTGGAGGAGTAGCAGACCCGGCGTTCCAATCGACAGCCGTCCACGCCCGCGGCAGCCATACCGGGGCCGGCAGCGACGCGGCGGACACCCTTCATCGCCTCGGCGTCCCGGTGTCCGGCAAGGAAGCCGACACGGGGAGAGGAGCATGGCAGCGGAAGGAGGCTCTCGGGAATAACTGACGAGCCCCTGTCGCCGTCCCGGGCCCCAGACCCGTGACCGGGGACTGGCCCCCCGAACACAAGCCCCGTCCTGACGGAGGGTCCGCTGTGGGATCCCGGGTCTCTGTTGTCCCTTTTTCCTTCCTCTCACTGAGATGGGATCGGGAATTGGCCGCACCGGGCCTCTCTGATACGAGGAGGGGGCGGAGCCAGGCAACCTCCGCCCCTCGGCTCAGGGAGACCGACGCCGAGGGCCGTGCCGGAGCCAATGACCCCATCACGGCGATGTCGAGCGACCCACCGGTCGGCATCTTGGCGCGTCACTACCCCATCAGAATGAACCGCCGGTGGAGTGGCTGGACCGGACGCGTTCGTGGGATACAGGGCCATGAACGCTTCGACCTGTGCCTGCGAAACGGAAATCGGCTCGCCCACTGCGACCCAGCTCACCACCTCGGAGCAGGGCGGCGTGGTGAGGGAGCCAGCGTAACGCGAGTAGCTCCGGCCTTCGGGCAGTAGCGCGTTCGGATCGAAGCCTGCGAGCGCCATGGGCGTCTCCTCAGCCCCCGGTATGGCGTCCCAGATCGCCGGAAGAGCCACGTGCGCCTCACCGGCATCCATGAACACTCCGATCACCGCGAGGTCGGCCTCCGCCGCCGCGGCTGCACACCCGTCGCTTCTCCTGCTCGCCCCGGGTGGCCGCCAGGCCGGCGCACGTCTGCTTTGGCCCCGGCACCGGCACCCCGGCTGCCGGCTATAACCAGGCCAAGAGCCCGCGGCCCGGCACCGTCTCCCTGAGGAATTCATCCACCGGCAGACACCAGATGCCGTCGATCCGCAGGCGTTCGCGACCACGATAGAGGAGCACGCCGTCAGCCTCGGGATAGTCCTGCCGGAAAGCCTTGAGCGACCGGAGATCGGTCGAATGCACCCGGCGTGCGTTCTTGACCTCGAAGGCGTGGAACCCCGCTTCGCCATAGACAACGAAGTCGACCTCGGACCCGGCCCTCGTGCGCCAGAAGAACACCGAGGCATCGACGGACGAGTAGGCCACCCAGGCGCGCAGATGCTGTACCACCAAGCCGTCCAGGGCCTGGCCGTCCATTTCGCCCGGCCGGTCCAGGGGGCCCTTCGGCCGAAGCGACCGGAAGACACCCGCATCGAAGAGGTACAGCTTGTCCCGCGCCACGGTTGCACGCTTCGCACGCTTCCGGAAGACCGGAAGCCGGTACGCAACGAGAAGGTCTTCGAGAATCCCCACGTAGCCCGCCACCACCTTGCGCTCCACCCCGCACTCCCTTGCGACCGCAGAGACGTTGAGCTGTCCGGCGTGCGAGAAGGAGATCGCTTCCAGGAATCTCGCGAACGCTCCCATATTGCGCGTCAGGGCCTCGGCACGGACCTCCTGCGCGATGTAGACGGCAGCGTAGGCGCTCACGGCGCGCGCGGGGTCTGGCGCGCCCACCACGAGCGGCACCATTCCGATGCCAAGGGCCTTCGCGAGGTCGAAGTCGGGGAGTTCGGCGGCCATGAACGGATGGAGCGTACAGTGCAGCGCGCGCCCTCCGAGCAGGTTCACATCGCCGCGGCGAAGCTTGCGGGCGCTCGAACCCGTAAGCACGAAACGTGGAGCCCCGGGCTCCTCCAGCACGGCGTGGATGACAGAGAGCAGTTCGGGAACACGCTGGATCTCGTCGATCACGACGGTACGCGCGCCGGGGGAGCCGGCAAGAAGCCCGCGCAGCCGTTCCGGACGCGCCAGAAGCCGCCGGTGGAGAGCCGGGTCGAGAAGATCCAAGTAGAGGGAGTCGGGCAGCGTGGTCCGTACCCAGGTGGACTTGCCCGTTCCGCGGGGACCGAAGAGGAAGAAGCTCGTGGCCGGACTCGTGAATAATCGTCTGATGAATTCCATATTTGGTCGCATTTCGGAAACTATGATTCCAAAATGTATACCCCGGCGGTTCCAGCGGCGACCCCTGGACGCCGCCGTGCATGCCGCGACACGGGAGGCACCCGGGGGAGGGGCAACACCGTTTCGGACCCGTGCGACCAGGCTGTGGGCGGGAGGGGTACCCGGAGCGCTTTGGCCCTAGCCGGCATGGTCTTGCGGATTCTCGCGGGCATCGATGGAGACCCCACGGGGCGCGGGCAGAGACGCTGTTCGCCATGAGGGGCCAGCTCGCCACCGGCATCCGTTCCAAGGACCGCCTCTCGCCGGCCGCGACGCTGCGCGGAGATGCACCGGTGGGGAATGCCCGGTCCACGCCGGCGGGGTCCCGGGTGCGGCTCCCGGCCGCCGGGTGCGTGAGGGATGGGGGATGGGTCGGAACAGACCCCGGTCCATCGGCCGGCCGCGGTCCCGCGACCGGCCCGGCACACGCGTATCGTCCGCAGGCCTCCGCAGACGCCCGTCCCGCTGTCCGCCGCTCCGCCCGCCCGCTACCTTCCCGCGTCAGCTGTCGGGGCGGACTCGCGGCCTCCGGACCAGCTCCGGCTGGACAGCCCTCGCGGGCCGGCATCCGCTCCCGACACACGCTCAGCCCATACGGAGGCCCCGAGATGAAGCCCGCCGCTGACTCCGCCGTGTGTCCGGCCCTCTCCAGGCGGAGCCACGCACCTCCGGACACCGTCCCGGTCCAGCGTCGCGGCGGGGCGGCAGCCCACGGGGTCCGCCTTCACGGGATCCACGCCGGATCCGAGGGAGCGCAGCCCGTGTTCATGGTTGCCGGGGTTCCATCCGGGTCCCGCGATCCGGCCATGCGCGCCCTGCGGCGGGGCGGCCCGGCCCGCATCATCCTCCCGTGAACCGCGACCTCCTCCGCCGCGCCTCCCGGCTCCTCGACGAGGGGAGCCCCTACGCCGTCGCCACGATCGTCCGCTGCGAGCGCCCCACCTCGGGCAAGCCCGGCAACACCGCGATCGTCACGTCGGACGGTGTCATGCACGGCTGGATCGGAGGCAGCTGCACGCAGTCGGAGGTCGTCCGGCACGCTCTCGAAGCCCTCGAGGCGGGCAAGTCCCGCCTTCTCGCCTGCGGAGAGCCGGGGGACCGCCCCGACGACCTGGTCCACGTCCCGATGTCATGCAGCAGCGGAGGCAACGTGGAGATACACATCAACCCGGTCCTCCCGCCTCCCGTGCTCCTCGTCGCGGGCGCCTCGCCGGTCGGCCACGCGCTCCTCCGCCTGGGTGCCGTTGCCGGGTACGCGACCGTGGCAGCCGCGCCGACCGACACGGCCATGACCGAGGTGTCCGGGAGCACCGTGGAGGATCTCGCCGGGGCCGCCCGGGGATTCGCCGGCCGTCCCCCGGGAGCGAGGCTCTTCGCCGTGGTGGCCACCATGGGCGATAGCGACGAACAGGCGCTCTCCCATCTGGTCGGTGCCCGGCCCGACTACCTCGGGGTGGTGGCTTCGCACAAGCGGATGAAGGCAGTGCGAAGCGTGCTCTCGGCCCAGGGCATCCCGGGAGGTGACCTCGATGCGGTCCGCGGCCCCGCGGGCCTCGACATCGGAGCCTCGACGCCCGAGGAGATCGCCGTGAGCATCCTCGCCGAGATCGTCGAACACGGAGCGCGCCCCGCCCAGGTCCCCGCCGGCAATGCGGACGCTCCGGCGGCGGTTGACACGGAAGAGGAATCCGCAGACTCCCCGGCCGGACCGCCGGAGGCCGGCGGGTGGGCCACCGATCCGGTCCGCGGGATGACCGTGCCCGCAACCGGCTCGACCGCGTCGGCCTTCCAGGGCGAGGCCGCCCACTCCTGCTGCGAGGAGCGCCGTTCCGCGGACGCGCCTGCGTCCACGCGGGAGGGCTCGTCCGCACCCCCGGCGCCGCGGGCATGAGACCGGAGGTCCGCCGCCTGCAGGATGCCATGCGGGACCGCAACTACATCGCGGACGCTCCGATCGCAACGGCCGTCCACCTCGCCCTCGCCATGGAGAAGCCGCTCCTCGTCGAGGGCGACGCGGGCGTCGGGAAGACCGAGCTCGCGAACACCATGGCCGCCCTCCTCGACACCGAGCTCATCCGGCTCCAGTGCTACGAGGGCCTCGACACCCACACCGCGCTCTACGAGTGGAACTACCAGAAGCAGCTCCTCCGCCTCCGGATGAGTGCCGACGGCGGAGCTCCCGAAGCGCTCGAGGACATCATCTTCGGGCGCGACTACCTCCTTGAGCGGCCGCTCCTCCGGGCCATCACCCGCACCGGCGGCGCGCCTGTCCTCCTCGTCGACGAGATCGACCGCTCGGACGAGGCGTTCGAGGCGTTTCTCCTCGAGCTTCTCTCGGATTTCCAAGTGACGATCCCGGAGCTGGGGACGATCCGGGCCACGCACCGACCGATGGTCATCCTCACCTCGAACCGAACGCGCGAGCTCGGCGACGCGCTCCGGCGGCGCTGCCTCTACCTCTACGTCGCGCACCCCGACTTCATGAGGGAGGTGGAGATTATCCGGGCAAAGGTGCCCGGGGTCTCGACGTCGCTCGCCCGCCAGATCACGCGCGTCGTGCACGAGTTGAGGGAATGGCGGCTGATGAAGCCGCCCGGGGTTGCCGAGACACTGGACTGGGCGCGCGCACTCGTGACCCTCCACGAGGACCGACTCGACGCGGACGCCTTGAAGGAGACGCTCGGCTGCATCCTCAAGGACTGGAACGACATCCGGGAGGTAAGCGCCGACGAGATCAATACGCTTGTCAATGCATCCGGCGCCACGTAGGAGCCGGTGCCCGGGCGCGGCGGGGTCACCGACGCTGTCGGGAGCAGAGCATCTGGCCGGTCCGGTGGCATGCACGCTTTCCGGTCCGCATCTGATCCCGGAGGAGTCGGTCCGGACCCCACCCTGCCGCGAAGGAAGTCACCCGGGACGGATCCCCGCCGCCTCCGGGGCCGCGGGGATCCGCGCGGGCCGCGGACGCATCGCGTGACCCGGATGGCGCCCCGGAGGGCGACGGCGGGAACGGACGGCAGGAGGGAGGGCCGGGGCCGCCGGGAAGGCAGCGCGGATCTCCTGGCCCACCTGGCCCGCTTCGCCTCCGAGCTTCGCCTCCACGGCGTCGCGGTGGGGCTCCGCGACGAGATCGACGCGGCCACGGCCCTCGGCCACATCGACATCGCGGATCCAGAGGAGGTGCGCATCTCGCTCCGGGTCGCACTCAAGGTCCCGCGCCGGTGGTGGGACGCCTTCGACGCCGCCTTCGAAGAGATGTGGCGCGCGGGCGGGCGGATGGCCCGGGGCGGCCCTCCGCGTCGGGACGGCCGCGGCCTCCCCCGGCGCTGGAGGGGCGAGAGGAGCACCCTTCCCCCCCTCCTCCGGATCCGCGGGCAGATGGCGGGCGCGTCAGGGGGGGACGATGTCGGTGAGGACGAAGACGCCGGCGGCGGCCGCCCGGGCTACAGCCCCAGGGCGCTCCGCCGCCAGAAGGCCTTCGACGCGTGCACCGGGGAGGATCTCCTTGCAATGGAGCGCTTCCTCCAGCGCCTCGCACGCAGGATCGCCGTCCGGAGGAGCCGGCGGCTCGTCCCCTCGCGCATCGGCCGGCTCGCAGACCTCCGCCGGAGCTTTCGGAACTCCCTCGCCCACGGCGGCGAGTGGATCGACCTCGCGCACCGCGAGCGGGCGGTGGAACTCCCCCGCCTCGTCGTCCTCTGCGACACGAGCGGGTCGATGGACGCCTACTCGCGGTTCCTCCTCGCCTTCGTCCTCTCGCTTCGCTCGATCGGGAGCCGCGTCGAGACCTTCGCGTTCAACACCTCGCTTACGCGGCTCACCCCCTGGATGACCGGTGGGAATCTCGCCGCGACGCTCGCGCGCCTCGCCCGGAATGTCGAGGACTGGTCCGGTGGCACCCGCATCGGGGAGTGCCTCCTCGTCTTCGCCGACGAACACCTCCGCTCCACCGTCCGCCACGACACCACGGTGCTCATCCTGAGCGACGGCCTCGACCGGGGCGACCCGGCCCTGCTCGAGACGGCGCTTCTGGCGATTCGGCGGCGCGCGCGGCAGGTTGTCTGGCTGAATCCGCTCATGGGCGACCCGCGCTACCGTCCCGAGGCGCGGGGGATGAGGACCGCCCTGCCCCATGTGGACCGGCTCGTTCCGGCCCACAACCTCGAGTCGCTCGAGGCCCTCCTTCCCCTTCTCACCGGCTGACGCGGACGGGATGGCGCAGCCCCGAGGACACTATGCGAATCGAGGAACGCTTCACGGTGGACGCCCCCGCCGACCGGGTGTGGGCCTTCCTGAAACAGCCGGCGCGGGTGGCCGAGGTACTTCCGGGCGCGGAGATTGACGAGCAGATCGACGAGAAGACCTACTCCGGCGGGATGGCGATGAAGGTGGGTCCGCTCGCCGTCGCCTACACGGGGACCGTATCTTTCGATCTTGACGAGGAGGAGCGGTCGGCGGCGGTACACGCCCAGGGCAGGGGCAAGGCCGGGATGGGCACGGCGAGCATGAGGATGACGAGCCGCGTCTCGGAGCTCACAGCCTCCGAGACCACCGTGGACGTCGATGCGGACGTGACCGTCACGGGGATCGTGGCGCAACTGAGCCGCGGGATGATCCAGGTCGTCTCCAGGAAGATGTTCGCCGACTTCGCCGCGAATCTCTCGACCGCGCTCGCGACCAGCGACCAGGAGGAGGACGGGCCATGATCCCACCGGAGTTCGACTACCATGCACCCGCGAGCCTCGACGAGGCGCTCGAGCTCCTCGGCTCGCTCGACGACCCGAAGGTGCTCTCCGGCGGCCAGAGCCTCCTTCCGATGCTGAAGCTCCGGCTCGCCTCGCCGGCGAACATCATCGACATCGGCCGGATCCCCGGGCTGGACGGGATCTCAGAGGAGGACGGGGTGCTCCGTATCGGCGCGCTCGTCACCGAGACGGAGCTCGAACGGGCACCGGAGGTCGCGGCACGCTACCCGATCCTCCTCGACACCGCCCGCGTGATCGCCGACCCGCTTGTCCGGAACCGCGCCACCGTCTGCGGAAACATCGCCCACGGGGACCCGGCGAACGACCATCCGGCAACGATGCTCGCGCTCGGGGCCGAGGTCGTCGCCACCGGACCGGACGGCGAGCGCACGATCGCGATCGACGACTTCTTCCAGGGGTTCTTCATGACGGCCCTCTCGCCCGGCGAAATCCTCACCGAGCTCCGGATCCCCGCGCCGCCTGCCCGGAGCGGCGGCGCCTACCTGAAGCTCGAGCGGAAGGTGGGCGACTACGCCGTGGCCGGTACGGCCGTCCAGCTCGCGCTCGACGCCGACGGGACGGTCGCGGGCGCCGGGATCGGACTCACGAACCTCGGGATCGCACCGATCCGGGCGTCGGGGGCCGAGGAGGCGCTCACGGGGCGCGTGCCGGACGCCGGCGCGGTCGCCGACGCCGCGGCGGCCGCCGTCGATGCGGCCGACCCGATCGCCGACCGGCGGGGGTCGGTCGAGTACAAGAGGAACATGGCCCGCGTCCTCACCGGGCGGGCCATCGGGCAGGCGCTCGAGCGCGCCGGAGGGTAGGCGAATGGCCAGCCACGAGATCAGCGTCACCGTGAACGGCGAGGCGCACGCTGCCACCGTCGACTCGCGCCTCCTCCTCGTCCACCTGATCCGCGACGAACTCCTGCTCACCGGCACGCACATCGGCTGCGACACGACGCACTGCGGGGCCTGCACGGTGCTCCTCGACGGACGGCCGACGAAGGCGTGCACCGTGCTCGCCGTCCAGGCCGACGGCGCAGAGGTCGCCACCGTCGAGGGCCTCGCGGGCGCCGAGGGGATGCACCCTCTCCAGGAGGGGTTCTGGGAGAAGCACGGGCTCCAGTGCGGGTTCTGCACGCCCGGGATGCTCATGACCCTTGCGGCTTTCGTCGAGGAGAACCCCGACCCGAGCGAGGCGGAGATCCGGGAGGCGATCTCGGGCAACCTCTGCCGCTGCACCGGCTACGTGAACATCGTGAGGGCGGTGCGCTACGCCGTCGAGAAGATGCAGGAGGCGAACTGATGACCCCCAAGACGTCGGCCAAGATCTGCGGGATGGGCCACTCGATGAAGCGGAAGGAGGATCCCCGCTTCCTCCAGGGCCGCGGCAACTACATCGACGACTTCACGCTCCCGGGCATGCTCTGGCTCGACATCGTCCGGAGCCCGATCGCCTACGGGAAGATCAGGAGCATCGACGCGAGCAAGGCGCTCGAGATCCCGGGGGTTCTCGCCGTGCTCACCGGCAAGGACCTCGAGGCCTACAACCTCCACTGGATGCCGACGCTCATGTCGGACACCCAGATGGTGCTGCCGACCGACACGGTCATGTACCAGGCGCAGGAGGTCGCGGGGGTGATAGCCACCTCGCGCTACGCGGCCGCCGACGGGGTGGCCGCCGTCGAGGTCGACTACGAACCGATGAAGCCGGTGGTCGACCCGTTCAGGGCACTCGAGGCCGACGCACCGGTGCTCAGGACCGACAAGGAGGGCCAGACCGATAACCGGATCTGGCATTGGGAGGCGGGCGACCGGGAGGCGACCGAGCGAGTGTTCGCCGACGCCGACGTGGTCGTCCGCGAACGGATGCACATCCCACGCATCCACGTCGCCTCGATCGAGACGTGCGGCTGCCTCGCGGACTTCAACCCCGTCGAGGGCCACCTCACAGTCTACATGACGACCCAGGCGCCGCACGCGATCCGCACCGTGCTCGCGCTCGTCGCGGGCCATGTCGGGCTCTCGGAGGAGAAGATCCGCGTCGTCTCGCCCGACATCGGCGGCGGATTCGGTGGAAAGGTGCCCGTCTATCCCGGCTACGTGATCGCGATCGCGGCTTCGGTCGTTCTCGGAAAGCCCGTCAAATGGATCGAGGACCGGATGGAGAACCTCCAGGCCGACTCGTTCGCGCGCGACTACCATATGGACGCTGAGATGGCGGCGGATGCGGACGGGCGGATCCGCGGACTCCGGATCCGGACGATCGCCGACCACGGGTACGCCGACGCCCAGGCCGCCCCGTCGCAGTTCCCCGCCGGGCTCTTCTCGATCTGCACCGGTTCCTACGATATGGAGGAAGCGCACGCGGAGGTCGACGCGGTCTACACGAACAAGCCCCCCGGAGGCGTCGCCTATCGGTGCTCGTTCCGGGTCACGGAGGCGGTGCACTGCATCGAGCGCGTCGTGGACGTGCTTGCGCAGGAGCTCGGGCGGGACCCCGGCGAGCTCCGCGCCCAGAACTTCATCCCGAAGGAGGCCTTCCCCTACACCTCACCGCTCGGCTGGGAATACGACAGCGGGGACTACCACGCGGCGTACGAGAAGGCGAAGGAGATCATCGGCTACGACGCGCTCCGGGCCGAGCAGGCCGAGAAGCGCGGGCGCGGCGAGCTTATGGGGATCGGCTTCTCGAGCTTCACCGAGATCCTGGGCGCCGGCCCCTCGAGCCAGTTCGACATCCTGGGGATCAAGATGTTCGACTCGGCCGAGATCCGGATCCACCCGACCGGAAAGGCGATCGCCCGGTTCGGCACGAAATCGCAGGGACAGGGCCACGAGACCACCTACGCGCAGATCGTGGCCGAGGAGCTGGGGCTCCCGGCCGCGCACATCCAGGTCGAGGAGGGGGACACCGACACGGCGCCCTACGGGCTGGGCACCTACGCGAGCCGCTCGACGCCGACGGCCGGCGCGGCCGCGGCGATCGCCTGCCGCAAGATCCGCGAGAAGTCGGCGAAGATCGCCGCGCACCTCCTCGAGGTCGGGGAAGAGGACCTTGAGTGGGAGCCGGGGAAGTTCAGCGTGAAGGGCGCCCCGCAGAAGTCCGTCACGATCCAGGACGTCGCGTTCGCGGCCTACACGAACCCGCCGCCCGGGATCGAGCCGGGGCTCGAGGCGGTGAACTACTACGACCCGCCCGCGCTCACCTACCCGTTCGGGACCTACATCTGCGTGGTGGACATCGACCGGGGCACGGGCGAGGTCACGGTGCGCCGGTTCGTGGCCGTTGACGACTGCGGCAACATCATCAACCCGATGATCGTCGAGGGGCAGATCCACGGCGGACTCACGCAGGGACTCGGCCCGGCGCTCTTCGAGGAAATCCCCTACGACGAGGACGGAAACAACCTCGCCGGCTCGTTCATGGACTATCTCGTCCCGACGGCGGTCGAGACGCCCGCCTGGGAGACGGCCAACACGGTGACGCCCTCGCCGCACCACCCGCTCGGGGCAAAGGGCGTGGGAGAGTCGGCCACGGTCGGAGCGCCTCCGGCGATCGCGAACGCGGTCGTCGACGCACTGGCGCATCTCGGGGTGCGGCACATGGAGATCCCGATCACGCCGGACAAGGTGTGGGCCGTGCTGAACGAGGCCGGGGTCGCCGAGTAGCGGGCGGCAGGCCGGCAAGCGCGGAGATCCGATGGCGGGAGAGCGCGTGCCGAGGGGTGTCCCCAGGGTGGCCTGCTTCGCGGCCGTTCCCATCGTCCGCGCGAGCGGTAGACTCTCGGCGTAGCCCGTCGAGGCAGCGCAGACGACGGGGAGCCAGTGAGGCGGTGCCCGACGGCGGCCGCTTCCGGATGCGTTCCCGGGCGAGCACGATGGGTGGACGTGGGGGTCGGAGGCGGCCGCGCCCAACCCCACGGACGAGGCGCGTACGGGCACACGAGGTCGGCAGCATGCCAGCCGAGATCCACCCCGAAGGTACACGGGGATCGGCACGGAATCCGCGCTCGGGGCGGGGCGGCGCGGTCGTGCGCCGGGTGGGACGAGGGTTCCTCCGCCTCGCGGTCGCGTTCTGGTACTGCCTTCTGGATCCCGACACACCCACGAGGGCGAAGGCGATCATCCTGGCGGCGGTCGGCTATTTCATCCTGCCGGTGGACGCCATACCCGATCTGATCCCGGTTGTTGGACACACGGACGACCTAGGGGCGCTGGCGCTCGCCGTCGTAGCCGTGCTCTTCCACATCAAGCCCGAACATCGGCGCCGGGCGCGGGCGAGGATAGGGGATAGTTGATCCGTGTCCGGTTGGGTGGCAGGGCTTCGGTGAACGCGTGTCTTCCCCTTGGCCTACCCCGGTCTCCGTACCGGCGGGCCATGCCCGGACGGTATGCGAGGGAATCGCAGACTCGGGGCGCGCGGCGTGCAGCCGCCGGATCCGGGGCGCACCGGTGTTGGCCGTCGGGGCAATGGAGGCGCACGGAATCGCATGGTCGCGCACCCTCGTTCCGTCGCCGGCCGGTGATGCGCTGCGGAACCTGGTCGCTGTCGGCCGGACCGAGCCCGAGTTGACCGCCACTACAGTCCCGGGTGCGACGGGCGACCGGCGGGCCGGGCGGGCGAACGCGACGCTCTCAACCTCTCAGGTCGGGCTGGCAGGGGCAGCACCCTGCCCGGATTCGAAGTTGAGATTCCTATCGGCTGGAGAAGTCGGTTGAAAGACGAACACGTACGCATTGTCGGCATCGTCATCGCCGCAGTACTCACTGCCTTCATCGTCTCGGTCTACGTAAGACAGCCGCAAAACCCTAGCGAAGTGTTCCCCCGTCAGGTGGATCGTGAAGCATTCGAGCGCGGCCGGAATCTGTTCAACCAGGACGAATTCGTCGCAGCACGCCTGGAGTTCGAGCGCGCCGACCCGGGCCGGGCCGATGCGAAGACCCAGTTCTATACCGCCTACAGCTACTACCGGGAAGGCTGCGGGTTCTTCCGCCAGAACGACGAGCTGCTCGAGGAAGGCCTCGAGCCGGTGGAACGGGCCATCGCGAGAGCGACCAGCGGAGATTTTCCTGTCGATGACCGCGACATCGACCTCAAGACTCCAGAGGCGCTGAAGGAAGAGATCGAAGCCGGACTTGACGTCGGCATCGGTGACATCATTCTCGGCGGGTGCAAATGACGGCGGCCGCACGCGAGGCGATTCTCCTTCCGGTCCTCTTCCTCACGGTTGCGTTGCTCGGAGGCCTGCGGATCGCGGAGGACGTGAGCTGGAGTTGGCAACCTCCACCGCTCTTCACTCTGGTGCTGGCACTGCTCCTCGTCGGCACGCTTGTGCGATGCCGCGCATTTGCGCCGGAACACCTCATGAACCAGTCGCGCTCAACGCCTGAACAACTCAACGGCGTTGTGATCCTGCTGGCTGTCTTTGTCGCATCGGCTCAGGCGTTCAGTCTCGTGACTCCCGATACGGGTCTGCCCCGCGCGCTCTGTGTCGTGCTCTTCTTCATCCTGCTCCTGAACACGCTGGCAAGCTCCTTGGACCGCTCACAGTTGCTCGGGAGTCTGTTGGTGATATTCGGCTCGGGATTTGTGCTGAAGTTCATCGTCCTCTCCGCACTGTCGCGCTCACCGGAGGGCTTCTTCCCCCGCTTGTTCTATCGCGTGTTCGACGAACTGACACTCGAGATGGTGTTCCAACCGGGGCTGCATGCGTCCACCGGTTATGTCGCATTCCTTACTCTCGTCCTATTCGCGTACGGTCTCATACGGCTGCCGACGGGGGAGCCCGGAGGTACAGTTCCGGCGGCGACAGGGACTTCCCTCTACAGGAGATGAGTGGCCGGCGCCGGCGATTCGTCGCCACGCCGCAGTCAGGCAGAGGAACCAGCACGCAGACGGAGTGCGTGACTGGTGGCGGTCGTCGCTGTTCGACTGCGCGGTCCGGTGCCATCAGTCAACGGGCATAGCCCGGCGGTCCGTTCACGCGCGACAGGACACGGTCCGAAAAGTGCCGACGCCCGGACGCATCGGGGACGGGCAACGGTCGCGCGGGAGAAGGCGTTCGGCTGGATGAAGTGACCGCGCGGGACCCGAAACCGGACCGCCGCCCGGATCTATCCCCCGCGGTTTCGCTCGCTCGAGGACCAGCGGCCACCGGGACGGAGGCGTTCCGGCCACGGCGCATGGCCGCATGCCACCGGTGGTCCAGTGGTCCCGGGGGGGCGGAACGTCTCCGCCCGGACGGATGCACTGCGCCCCACGCGTGTCCACGGCCCCGTCTGATCCCGCCGTGCGATGGAAACGGAAGAGCGGGACGAACGGCTGCGCCACATCGGTTCTCTTCCGATTCACAACGCTCCCTACAGCCCCGTTCCGCCGGGGAGCAACCTTCCGAGCATGCGGTCCGCCCGCGGTCCGCTCGCGTGCATTCGAAACCCGGCGCTGATCTTCGCCTGGATATCTGCCCGGCCGTATCGATCGGTGACAACCTCGATGTCGACGCGGTCGCTTCGGCCGTCGGCATCCACGTACTCGATTCGCGCATCGGGATACACGACGCGTCCCTCCCCGTCGATCGGAAGGCCGAGCTCCGTCGCGGCACGGTGGCGTGCGGCGTCGGCAGCACGCTGGCCGCCCCGCAGTCGTGCCAAGCCGCTCCGGGAGCGGACGACCGCGGTCAACTCAGACGCCAGCCGGACGCGCCGGACCCGGGCTCCTTCCCCGTCCAGTCGCTCGCGCTCGCGCTGACATGCCCGGTAGATCGACGCGTCATGGAGCAGCTGGCCGTGGCGGAGTCTTCGCGCCGGCGTGAACTCCTGCGCCGGGTCCAGACCCTGACCCGGGGCAAGATCGCGGAGCACTTCCGTACCCTTCCGGGTGAGGGTGAGCACCTCGAACAACACGCCCCCCTCGTCCTCGGTGGAGGACCCGGTCGCGAGCCCTTCGCGGATCCAGTCATTCACGGCACGGCGAGCCAACTGGAGATGTCCGCCGAAGTGAACCTCAGCCACGTCCCGGAACGGAACGCAGGCGTGGATCCCAACATCGGCGAGCGCACGTTCGGAGCGGTTCTGGAATGTGGGCCGCCGCGGCCGACTTCTGACGCGCTTCCCGCGGGTTCGGACCTCCCTCTCGGGCTCGCGGTCGGGGCGCACCGTCGGTACGATCCGCTGTTTCTCCCAGATCGTGCGTTCTCGCATCTCGCTACCTCGTTCGGTCCTGAGGCTCCGCTTGCGCAGGTCCTGCCGGGAATCAGGAAGGGGCGACCGGAGGGATACGCCTCCCTGCCGGCGCGGCCCGCGTGTTGCCCCGGGTTTCTCCCTCCTTGGCCTGCCGATCCGCCAATGCACCTGTCCTAGAGCTGTCCGTCGGCGCGGAGCCGCCAATAGCCCTTCTCCCGCGGGAGGTAGTGGGGCTTCAGGTAGACGCGCCGGGCGGGGAGCGAGCGCGTCCCGTCGTAGGGGAGGCAGATCGCCTGGCAGTTGTCGAGGAGCGAGAACGCACGCGGGGAGAACACAGGCTCCCGTGTCCGCCGAAACGACTTGCTCGTCCCGATCGTCCCGCGTCCGCCGCCCGGCCGTCCGGAGAGGGGCGAGAACTCCGGCCGCCCGATGGTCTCGGTGAAGGTGTGGGAGGGCACGGTCTTCATCACGGTCCCGCACATCTCCGAGGCGATCCTTGCCGAGGACTCGTCGGAGAGCGAGAGGAAGATCCGGGTCCGGAGCGTCTGGACGAGGGTCCGCCACGCGTCGGGCCCCGGGAGCGCGGATCGGAGCGAGGAGATCGACTGCGTCGCGACGATCGGAATGCAGCGGCACTGCCGCGTAAGCGCGAACGCCTTCTCGTCGCCGCCGGGGTCGTCACGCCCTACGGTGGCGAACGCCTGGTATTCGTCGCAGATGAAGGCCGCGGGCCGGCGGTAGCGCCCGGGGTGGCGGTCGGCCGCCGCGGGCCGGCGGAGCAGCGCCTGCATCCATGCGTTCTTGAGAAGCACGCCGATGGCCCGGCCGAGCGCGGGATTCGTGCCCGCCGGCATGTTGAGCGCGAGCACCTTCCCCGACTCGATCAGCTCGCCGAGCGGGGGGAGCCGGCGTCGTAGCCCCGGAAGCGGGGGGACACCGGTCGGAACTCCGTCCCGGCCGACTGGATGACGGCCTGCGCCATCAGCCTCGTCCGGGCCTGGAGGGGGCGGGCAGAACACCCTAGCGACCTCCGGCTGGTCGAAGAGCGAGAGGAAGACGCTGATCCCCTCGACGATCGAGGTCCTGA
>CAZHGS010000024.1:0-41195 GCA_964532325.1 uncultured Gemmatimonadaceae bacterium
TTACAATGTATCAGCGTTCCTCCGCACACCACCGTGGTGAGCGATCCGGGCTAGCAACCCCGCGTGAAAGGGCGGAGAGTCCGGAAGCGTCACATGCGTAAGCGAAGGGGCCGGACCGACCGGGTCCGGTGCCGTCGGGGCGTGAACAGGCTCGGCGGCGTGTCGGGGAGGGGCAACGCGGATGGAGGCGTGCGACTTCTGGAACCTGGCGGGTGCCATCCCCACTGGGACCGCGGGCGACTGGCATGGCTGGAAGCTGCTCTGAACGGGCGCTTCGTGTGCGAGGTGCATGATCCCACTGGAGAGCTGTATGCGGGCAATCCGCACGTACAGTTCGGAGGGCAGGGGGTGGAAACGGATCCATGGGAGCCGGACTGAGTGCCGTCGCGAAAGTCGACGGGAAACGCACCGGACCCTACAGACACCGCGCCACCTCCTGACCCTACCCCTTGGCTGTGCGGGCATGGCCCGGCTGCCAGCGTACCCCCCCAGGCAGTCACCCGTCTCCCTTGCGAATACCACGATCGGATGATGGGAGGGACGCTCCGTTTCTTCGGGTCGTAGCCCGCCTGGGTCCCGGTCTGCTATTGGCCGTACCGCGCCACGACGGTCGAGTCCAGCATCAGGGTCAGCTTCCTGGGGATCCCCGGGAAGCAGCGTCCAGCGTTGCCGGACCATCCTCCAGAGGAGTTTGTCGAGAAGCGGGATCCATCCGCCGGCTGGCCCGCCTCAGCCGCCCGAACGTCGCCGGGTCCGGGACACGGACCCGGCCGGAGATCCGGCGTAGGCTGCGGCGGTCGAGGTGGGGACGGTCGTCGATCACCCGCCGCCGCAGAGCAGCAGTGTAATCCACGCCTCGGTCATCAGCCCCGGGCGTAGGAACCCCTTCACCCTGTTCGCCCGCCTGTCGATCCAGTCGGCCCGGCCGAACCGGTCGAAGAGCTTGCGCACCGGTACGAGACCGCCGCCGGTGGGGTTCTGCGCCCTCTGACGGACGCGTAGCGGCCGGCTGGCGCCTTGTCTATGGCGCCTGCTTCCGGTCTGTTGGCTTCACACCGTCCGGGTGCTCTGCGTCGCAGGTCTGTATTCGTCGGAAATCCCTGATACTTGAGGACTTGGGCGGTTCCTTACTGTAGTGGGGCCGCAGGATCCGGGTGCATCTTCACTGACCCCCGACTCGGCAAACGACGGGATCGTCGGCAGCTCGTCCCTCCCCGTATCGGCCTCCCTACAGCGGCCCGTCCTCCCACGGTCCCCAGAGCGCGTATGTGGCGCTGGCCACCGAGCCCCCGATCTCCCGGGAGCCCTGCACGTTGAAGAATAGCACACGACCGTCGGGACTGAAGCACGAGCCTGCGAACTCGCCAGGCTGACGCCCGCCTTCCGCCTGGGCCGACCTCACCAGGTTGACGACCTGTCCCTCCCGGTCGAGACCCCGAATGTATTGGTCTCCGCTGCCGTCCTCGCACATGATCAGCCCGCCGCGCGGGCTCACAACGATGTTGTCGGGGCTGTCCAGCACGTCGTGAGAGGGTGACTCGAAGACGAGCGTGAGTTCACCGGTGTCGGTGCTGGTCGGGCGGTAGTGGAAAACCTGGCCGGCGGTCGCGTCCCCGCCGTTGGTGGACACCACGTAGATGCCGCCGTCGCCATGGAAAGCGCCTTCGAGACGGGCGAAGCGCGCGGCTCCCTTTGCGACGCCCTGTCTGAAGACCGCGAGGCGGTCCGATCCGACATCCGGGGGATCGGGGTCGTCGATATCGACCCAGTGGGCGGGAAGCGTCGTGCCGGCCGTCTGCCTACGGGCGGTGAGATATTCGGGTTGTCCGGTGACGGCCATCATCTGGAGCCTGCCTCCGGCGGACAGGACTTTGGGCTCGTTCGGGATGAAGCGGTAGAAGCCTGCGCCGGGGCGTCTGCCTGCGGCGCGGGGCACGTACCAGGTGTCTTCGGTCTCGTAGACGATGCCGGTGTTCGGGTCGACCGCGATCGCCTCGTGGACGAAACGTCCCATGGCGCGGAGCGGAACCGGATCGACGGGGCCGGTGGCGTCGGCCGGGACCTCGAAGATGTAGCCGTGGGGCTGATCGAAGCCGTCCCGGCGTCCGGAGGTGATCTCTTCGCACGACAGCCAGCTGCCCCATGGCGTGGGGCCGCCGGCGCAGTTCACCCTGGTGCCTGCCAGCGAGACGAATTCGTCGACCAGATCCACGTTCAGATCACCGTTCGCCTCAGCGATCCGCACTTCGAGCGAGGTTGTCCCGCCGCTGCCCTTTGCATCGTAGGCGGGCTGGCCGATGGGCCGGGCGTTGTCGGCTTCGTCGGACATCTCGTGGTTGCGGATGAGTCGCACGTTGCCGTTCGGGAGCGGGAAGGCGGCCATTCCGTCGAAGGCGTTGGGGACGGTGAGTCCTTCGCGTACGGTGGAAGGCACGCCCCCGGAGCTGAGCCGCACGCACCGGAAGCTCTCGGGGATATCGAGCTCCGGGCAGCCGGCGCCGGGCGCGAGTTTGCCGTACGGCTTGAGGACGAGGCTGCCCGGGCGGTATCGCAGCCGGGACTGGGCACTCGCATGGTTGCATGCGATCAGGCCCGCCAGGGAAGGGGTGAGAGCAACGCCGGTACCGGCGGACGCGAACTTTTTGAGAAACCGACGACGGTCCATCGACATGCGGGAGAGCTCCTGGATGGTGGCGGTGAGCGCTGCCCAACGCTGTGGTCGGCGGTGCGGCGAAGGCAAGCCCGGTGACAAAGTTGTTTCAACATGGCGCGGAGTGCACGACACTGCCGGGCTGTCGCCCGGTGGCTTGAATACCCGCCTCGACTGCAAGGGCGCGTCCGGCGGTTGATCCGCCGGGCGTGCAGCGGCGCTGGATGATGGCTTTCCCGCATGGGATAGATGGACGGCGACCCCACGGGAGGATGGCGGCGCACATCCCAGCCGCCGCCGTCCCGTGTGAGGCATGCCGGACACATGGGTCCTCCCGTCGACGGCCCCCGTCCATGGGTAGTCGAATCCCTCCTCCGGGCAAGCGGCTCGAACGCCAAGCCGGGTAGTCCTCGATCATTCCTCCGGGGAGGACAGATCGGAGCAGAGCCCTCATCTCAACGAGGCGGCGAAGGCAGCCGTTGAGACCGTCCGGCTCCTCGACGGCGATGTCGGGGGCGGCGCATCGCACACCGACGAGAGCTCAAGTCGAGCCACCCCGCGCCGGATATTCCGCGACTCACCCGGGAGTGGAGGTACCGGCCGGCTCTTCCGGTCGGGGCCGCGTCTTCCACCGCCTGTGGAACCAGAAGTACTGCTCCGGGCATTCCCGGATGGCGGCTTCGAGCCTCTGCGTGTAGGCCCGGGTCAGCTCGCGCACCCCTCTCTCCAGGTCGTCGCTCTCCGGTTGTGGGAGTCGGGAGTAGCGTACCCTGTAGCGGGCGCGGAGCCCCGGTTCCCGCCGTGGGTCCAGGAAAACCACCGGAGCGCCTGTCCGCACCGCGAGGACGCCGGGCCCGCGCACCGTCGATGCCGGCGATCCGAAGAACTCAACGAAGATGCCATCGCCCGTGAAGTTCTGGTCGGCGACCAGGGCGAGCACCCTCCCGGCCCGGAGGCTCTTCATCGCGGCCCGAAGCGGCTCCCGGTTGTAGATGACACCGGTTCCGAGCCCCTTCCGGGTCTGCCGGAGGTATCCGTCGAAGAGAGGGTTTCGCTGCCGCCGGACGAGCGCGTCGATCGGGACCCCGCGCGACCTCATGCTCACCGCCGCCACCTCCCAGTTCCCGAAGTGTCCGGCGAGGAGGAGTACGCCCCGGCCCCTGGAGACCGGGTCGGCGATCCGGTCGAAGCCCTCGACCCGAAAGCGTGCCTGCCTTTTCTCGGGGGACATCCGCGCGAGCCGGAAGGTGGAGACGACTTCCCCGCCGAAGTGCCGGTAGGTGCGGAGGGCGACGGAGCGGTACCAGCGGGGATCCCGGCCGGGGAACGCCCGCCTCAGGTTCTCGTCGACGACATCGCGTCGGATTCGCAGCACGGCGCCCGCGAAGTACCCGAGCCCCCGCGCGACTGCCGTCGCGAGTCCTTCCGGGATCCGGACCAGGACGCCGGCGAGTGCGACGACGAGGAGGTGCTCGGTGCGGTGCCTGAGGGCGGGGGCCTTCACGCGCGGGCCAGGGCTGTGCCGGGCTCGAGCTGGAGCGCGTGGAGGTATCCGTAGAGCCCGCCCTCGGCGAGCAGGGCCTCATGGCTTCCCCGCTGGACGATCCGGCCGCGGTCCATGACGAGGATCTGCCGGGCGCGCTGGACCGTGGAGAGCCGGTGTGCGATGACGAACGTCGTCCGTCCCGCGAGGAGGTTGCCGAGCGCTTCCTGGACAAGCCGCTCGGACTCGGAGTCCAGGGCGGAGGTCGCCTCGTCCAGGATCAGGATCGGCGGATCCCGGAGAACGGCACGGGCGATCGCGATCCGCTGGCGCTGCCCGCCGGAGAGCTTCGTTCCCCGCTCGCCCACGACCGTCCCGTATCCGTCCGGAAGGCTGCGGATGAACTCGTGGGCGCAGGCGGCACGCGCCGCTCTCTCGATCTCGTCGTCCCCGACAACCCTGCCGAGCGCGTAGCCGATGTTCGCGCGCACCGTGTCGTGGAAGAGGACCGTCTCCTGCGAGACGATCCCGAGGCCCTCGCGGAGCGAGCGGATCGAGAATTCGCGGATGTCCGTCCCGTCGATGCGAATGCTCCCCGAGTCCGGCTCGTAGAACCGGCCGAGGAGATCCACGAGCGTGGATTTTCCCGCGCCGGAGGGCCCGACCACCGCCACCGCGGTGCCGGCCTCCACCCGGAAGGAGAGGTCCCTGAGGACCTGCTCCCCCGGCCGGTATCCGAAGGAGACATTCCCGAAAGTGATCTCCCCGCGGACCCCGGGGAATGCACGCGCGGAGCTCCGGTCGCGGGTCTCGGCCGGCGCGTCGAGGAACTCGAAGGCCCTCTCCGCCGCCGCGAGCCCGGGCTGGATGATCGCAGGGAGTTTTCCCAGGTACTTGACCGGCGCATAGAGCTTCATCGAGAGGGCGAGGAACCCGATGAAGTCCTCCGGCGAGAGCCCCGATCCGCCGAATACGAGCCGCGTTCCGTACCAGAGGACCACCACCGTCCCGAGTGCTCCGACGAGTTCGGTCACCGGGTTCGCAAGTGCCCGGTAGCGTTCCGTTCGGACGAAGTTGCGGAAATACGAGCGGGTAAGCCGCCGGAATCGTTCCCGTTCGTGCGATTCCGCCGACGACGCCTTCACGAGTCGGATGCCGGCAAGCGTCTCCTGGAGGTGGCTGTTCACCTCGCCGGCGAGGTCGAGCACCTCCCGGTCCCCCCGGCGGACCCTTCGGAGGAGGGGCCCCCAGATCGCGAACACACCCGGCAGGACGACCGTGGCGGCGAGGGTGAGCTGCCAGGAGATGAGGAGCATGAGGACGGCGGCGGCCGCGAGCTCGAAGACCGAAGAGAGGATCTTTGCGAGTTCCTTGGTGATGAGCGTGCGGAGCTGTTCGACATCGTGCGTGAGCCGGGAGACGATCTGGCCGACCCGCGTCTGGCCGAAGAAGCCGAGATCCAGCTCGACGAGGTGATCGTAGACGGTGTCGCGCATGTCGCGCGTTACCGACTGCTCGATCCAGGCGACGAGGTAGATGCGGGCGAAGTCGAAGAGGTTCTTCAGGACGAAGACGGCGAGGATGAAGAAGATGATTCCCTGGATCGCCTCGTCGCGCGGCCCCCCGAGTTCGACGAGGCGGCCGAGCGTGGCCTCGAGGAGGCGGTCGAGGAGCGCGCCTCCCGCCGGGGAAGGCTCCGCGAGCGCCGGCTCCGCCTCCGAGAAGAGCGTCCGCAGGAATGGGATCAGGAGGGCGAGGGAGAAGGCGTCGAGGGCGGCGAAGATCGAGGTCGCGATCACGGCGAGCGCGAACACGCCGGCATAGGGCCGGAGGTAGGAGAGGATCCGGAGGTAGAGGGTCACCTGGGACCCCGGCCGGAGCATCGGGGCCGGGGTGATCCGGTCCGTTCCCCCGAGAGGCCCCCGACGAAGGTCCCTGGGGCGGTGGGCACGGCGACTACTCCATGCTGACCGTGTAGGGGAACCAGGCGGCGACCGGGGCCCCGTTCTCGCGGGCGGGATCGAAGTTCCACTCCGCTGCTTCCCGCGTCAGCCGCTGATTGAAGGTAGCGTCCGGTGTCGGGGGCTCGAGCCGTGTCGAGTCGGCCACGACCTCGCCTCGCTCGTCCACGAAGACCCAGATCTCGATCCGGCTCCCGCGGAGATCGTCATTCGTGGGGGGGAGGATGATGCCCCGGGGCCTGGGCGGGATGAGACGGGAGCGACCCTCGGGCGCGGTCCCGGCGTTCCCGCTCCCGGTGCCGCCCGGCAGCCCGGCGCCCTGGACGTCGCCGGGGTCACGGCCCGAGGTCGAGCCTGCTCCGGCGTTCCGGATCTCGGGCAGGTCCACGGCGAACTCGGCCGTTGGATCTGTCGGATTCAGTTCGGGCACCGCGACATCCACGCTCACGATCGGAAGGGCGGGACGCCGGATCGGCGCGGGCGGCGCGGAGGAGAGGGGGATCACCGTCATCGTGCCATCTGCTGCCCGCACGTCTCCCGTGGCCGGTCCTGCGGCGTCGACCGAGGGGAGGGGGACGAGCCCCTGCGGCCCGAAGAGGAAGATGAGGGCGTGGAGCGCGAGAGAGGCGCCGATGCCCGTCCGCCAGATCTTCCGCTCGCGGACCCGTCGCGCCCGAACATCCTCGTGGCGGACTCGTGCCATCCTGCCCTTTCGCGCGAAGTGACCGTGGACCGTGCGGGAACGCCCGGACGAGTCCCGCCCATATGCCGGGACTGGCGGCCCGGAGCCCATCCCGTCCCAACTTCTTACGACGCGCGTGCGCGGGAGGTCCCTGCCACCGGAATCCTAACAGGATCGTGATACGGGCGGCGAATCCGGGCGCCCCCATCCGGTCGCAGGGCCGGGTTGCGTGACGGCTGGCCCGGCGGCAACTTCGGGTCCCCTCCACGTCCCTCGGGAGCCGCCCGATGCGTTCCGATCCCGCACCCGCGCCCGGGGATCCGCCGGGGACGGCCCGGCCGCACTCTCCCGGCGCGACGGAGCCGTCGACGGACTCCCCCCCCCCTTCGCGTGCGCGCGCCTACTACGAACTGACGAAGCCGGGGATCGCGCTTTTCGCGATGATGACGGCGGGCGCGGCCTACTACGTTGCGTCTGCGGGCAGCGGTTCGCTGGCCGGCATCTTCCATACCCTCCTCGGTACGGTGCTCGCGACGGCCGGTGCCCTGGCGCTCAACCAGTACCTGGAACGCGACCTGGACGCCCTGATGGAGCGCACGAGGGGCCGGCCTCTCCCATCGGGCCGGCTGCGGCCGAGAGACGCACTTCTCTTCGGACTCCTCCTGGTCGTCGGCGGGGTGGCGCACCTTTGGGTCACCGCGGGAGTGTTCCCGGCCGCGCTTACGATCGGTTCGGCGGTGGCGTACAACCTCGTCTACACGCCGCTCAAGTCGCGCGCGCACACCGCGACCTTCTTCGGCGCGGTTCCGGGTGCGATGCCCGCGCTGATCGGATGGAGCGCCGCCCAGGGCTCGCTCGGGCCGGGTGCGTCCGTGCTCTTCGCGATCGCGTTCCTCTGGCAGATCCCGCACGTTCTTGCGCTCGCGTGGCTTCTTCGCGAGGACTACGCGCGGGCGGGCTTCCTCCTCTCGCCTCCGGCCGATGCCGAGGGCAGGATGATCGGGCGCCTGATGGGCGTGTACTCGGCCACGCTCCTCCTCGTGAGCCTCGCGCCCACCGTGCTCGGGCTGACGGGGCTGGTCTATCTGGTGGGCGCTTTCCTCCTCGGTGTCGCCTTCCTCCTCCGGAGCCTTCGCGCGTGGCGGACGATGAGCCGAAGGACCGTTCGGAGGGTATTTCTCGGCTCGCTCGCCTACCAGCCGCTCCTTCTCGGGCTCATGGTTCTCGATGTGGTCCGGCGGTGAGCCTTTGTCGGTGGCGGCTTCGGGAGTCTGCTTTGCAGCTGCTGCGTTTGGTGGGATGATCCGGCGGATCTGGAGGGCTGCCGCCCGGTTGCCGTGGCAAGCGAACGCTCCTCCTGGTCCGGCCGTCCGGCTCGCCGCGGTCGCTGCGCTTGCCGCAGGCGGTCTGTCCGGGGCTCATGCCCAGCAGCCCGGCCCCGTTTCCGAGCGCCTGCTCTACGTCTGTGTCCAGGATGACGCGACGGTGGCTGTCGTGGACATGGAGTCGCTCGCGACCGTCTCGGTGATCCGGCTCGACGCGCTCGGTTTCGGGCCGCGCGCCGGGCCGCACGACATCGCAGTCGCCCCCGATGGCCGCCACTGGTACGTCTCGCTCGTCGGTGAGCACCGCGTGCTTCGCTTCGATGGGGAGAACACTCTCGTCGGGGGCACCGGGATGGAGACGCCCGGGATGCTGCGGCTGGCCCCCGGCGGCGATCTCCTGGCCGTCACCCGGTCGATGAGCGCTGTGGATCCCCCACGGTGGGTCGGGATCGCGGAGACTTCGGGGATGGTCCTCGACGAAGTCGACGTGCTCTTCCCCCGGCCCCACGGGCTGGCGATCCATCCGGACGGACGGTTCGCCTACGCCGCGAGCCTCGCGACGAACCAGGTGGCGACGATCGACCTCGCCTCGGGACGCGTCGGGGTAACGGACGTGCCGGGCCCGCCCCACGCCCTCGTCCAGATGGCGGTGTCGGCGGACGGCCAGACGCTCGTCGCGACGGCCGAGCTCTCGGGCGAGCTCCTTGTCTTCGGGCTCGAGGATCCTTCAGCCCCGACGCCCGTCGCCTCGGTTCCCCTTGGGGCCCGCCCCTTCGATCCCGTCTTCGCCCCGGACGAAGCGAGTGTCTGGATCCCGCTCAAGGGAGCTGACGAGGTGGCTGTGGTGGAACGCGAGACGTGGAGCGTGTCGGCCAGGATCGCCGGGGAGGGGATCCATGAGCCACATGCCGTGGAGTTCTCGCCGGACGGGCGCCGGGCCTTCGTGACGAACTCGGCACCCCCCGGGGCGAATGTTCCGGGACGGCTCGTGGTGATCGATACCCGGACGCGCGAACTCGAGGCGGCGCTCCCGCTCGGCTCGAACCTCACGGGGATGGGGCGCCGCGGAGCCTCGTAGCCCCGCAGTCAGGACGACGCGGGCCCGGAGCGGCATCCTCGCCGCTCCGGGCCCGCGTCGCTGCTGCTGCCGCTTCTACCTCGAGAGCGAGAGCGTGCCCCCGACATAGATGGCCCTCCCGGGCCCCGGCTCGTAGAACCGGCCTCCGAACGCGTTGATCGTCACGGCGGAGACGTATGTCTCGTCCGTCAGGTTCTGGATCCCGGCGAAGGGGGAGAGCTGCAACCCGCCGAGCGGCACCGCGCTCGCGCCGACCCGGACATCGAAGAGCGTGTAGCTGTCCGCGTACGGCGCCTCGTTCGAGTCGTTGACGGGCACCTCGCTTCGGTAGTCGGTGCCGAGCTCGGCAAACCAGCCGGAGGGGCCGAGGCGCAGACTAGCCCGGAGCTGCTGCGGGGCGAGCCCGGGGACGTCGTTTCCGGAGAGGTCGTTGCCGCGGACGGTGTAGTCGTCGAAGGCCGCGTCGGTGTAGCTGTAGGAGAACTGGCCGCTCAGCAGGTCGTGGAGGCTGGCCCGGAGCATGATCTCCGCGCCGTTTCGCGTCGACTGTCCGGCGTTCCTCCAGTAGGTGAGGTCGTCGGCGTTCCTGAAGGAGATGAACTCGTCCTCGAGCTTCGTGTTGAAGACCGCGACCTCGTAGGCCAGGCGGTTGGCGAGGCTTCCCCGTACGCCGGCCTCCAGAGTGCGGCCCCGCTGGGGATCGAGGTCGGGGTTGAACCCGCCGGACCGGTTCTCCTGGTTTCCGAGCTGCTGGGCTGTCGGGGTCTGGAACGAGGTCGCGAAGTTCGCGAAGAAGTTCATCCCGGGGGCCGCGCCGAGGTGGATGCCCACGGTCGGGTTCCAGGCGTCGAGTTTCCGGCTCCCCGAGTCGTCGAGGTTGGCTGCAGAGACGGGGAAGAGGTCGTCAACCTCGAACCGCGTGTTGTCGTACCTGAGCCCGCCGACGAGGTTGACCCGCTCGCCAAGCCCGAGGGAGGCCTGTCCGAAGAGCCCGGTGCTCCGGACGAACTCGGTCTGGTTCTGCAGAAGTGTCTCGGGTCGCCCGCCGTCGCTGCTGTACTCCCGCCGGTCATCATTCTGGAGGTCGAAATCGATGCCGCCCAGGAGATGGAGGCCCTGGTCGCCGGGTTCGCGTGCGCTCGCGAGGGCGAGCCGGGCCCCTCCGGCCCGCCGATCCACATCCACAACGTCGACGGGAAGGGGGTTCAGGAAGTCCCTCGCCACCCCGTAGAGGGAGGCCTCTGCGATGACGCCTCCGCCGACGGGGCCGTCCCACGTGACGCCGACCTGGCTCTGCTGGACCTCCTTTCGCGTCTGGAAGAAGGTGTACGTCCTCCACACCTGGTGGTGGTCTTCCTCGAATGCCGCGAGAGGGAGCGCACCGGGGTTCTCGGCGTCGAGATCCATGTGCGTCACCGTGATCGCGAAGTCGCCCCCGGCGAGAGTCTGCTCGACCCGGCCGTTCAGGTGGTATCGCTCGGCCGTGCCGTACGGGTCCCCGTCCCCGGTGGTGCGGTATCCCCCGTAGCCGAGCCGGTTCAGGCTCAGGAGATACCCTGTCCCGTTAACAGTGCCCGATGTGGTGCTCTGCATGCGGAGGAGCCCGTCCGTGCCGCCCACCGTCGTGAACTCCTGACGGACCGGCGCGTCCGAAGGGATCTCGGTCTCGAAGAGCAGCACACCGCCCGCCGCGTTCCCGTACATCGCGGCCCCCGGACCGCGAAGTGCCTCGACCCGGCCGAGCGAGCCGATATCCACATGATCGAGCGTGGACTGTCCGTCGGGGAGCGTCGCGGGGATCCCGTCGACGACGACCCGGATGTCGCGCACCCCGAACTGTGCTTGCGCCCCGTAGCCGCGGATGGAGATCCGCTCGCCCACGGCGTAGTTGAACCGGTTCTGGACCTGCACGCCGGGGAGGTTTTCGAGTGCGTCCTTGAGGAACATCCCGGTCTTCCCTTGGCGGAGCTCCACCTCGCCTGCGACCGACACGGCGTAGGGCGAGCTTCCGACCTGGACGGGGCTCCGGAGCACCGAAGCGGTGACGGCGTCGAGGTCGTAGCGGGGGATCGAGTCAGCCTCGGGTGTCTGTGCTGAAATCCCCGTGACCGGGAGGCAGAGGGCCGAGGCGGCACCGAGCAGGAGGCTCCGGAGGCCGCAACGGACACTGCTGGGTCCAGGCGCTTGGTGTCGAGGGTCGGTGTTGATGCGGTACATGGGACTCCCATTTTGATGGTTCGGCATGGGGTGGAGCGGAAAGAACATAACATGGCAATACGGTTGCCGCGTTCCAAGACCGGTGTTTCCGGCGGCCCCGCCCCCGGTTGTCCTGGAGGGGCCTTCGGCACCCGTCCCCGCAGGGTTCCCTTGTTCTCCCCTGTCCGAACGGTTACCCCTCGTGCCGGTGACGGGGGAGGGGTCAGATCAGGAGATGCAGGGGCCGTGGCCGAGGAAACCCCGGTTGTCGTCGGTCTGAACGCGGTGATCGTCGCGGTGACCCGCGAGAGCCCGAGGATTCTGACAATCACCGCTTCCCGCAGGGGGCCTGGGGCGGGCCGGGACCCTGCATGGACCGACGGGGCCGTTCTCCCCTACGGTCCGCTCGATCCGGCGGCCGACCGGACGCTCGAACTCGCGCTCCGGGGATGGGTGGCCAAGCAGACGGGGCTCGAGGTGGGCTACGTCGAGCAGCTCTATACCTTCGGCGACCGAGAGAGGGAAGGCGCGCGCGCCGGCGGAGTTCCGCGTGTCATCTCTGTGGCTTATCTCGCTCTCGTGCGCGAGGAGCCGCCTCCCGACACGTCCCCCGCCCGCTGGCGCGACTGGTACACCTTCTTCCCGTGGGAGGACCGGCGCAACGGCCCGCCGAAGCTCGTCGCCGAGACGATCCGGCCGGCGCTCGACGCGTGGGTATCGGAGGCTCCAGCCGTTCCGGCGCGCAGGGAGCGCCTCGAGCGGGCGGGGATCGCCTTCGGATTGTCCGGTTCCGCGTGGGACCCCGACCGGGTCCTCGAGCGCTACGAGCTTCTCTATGAGGTGGGCCTCGTCTGGGAGTCGGTCCGGGACCGCGCCCGCTCGGGACCCCCTGATCGGGCGGCCGTCCTCGGAAGGCCGATGAACGCCGATCACCGGCGGATCCTGGCAACGGGGCTCGGGCGGCTGAGGGGGAAGATCCGCTACCGGCCCGTCGTCTTCGAGCTCCTCCCGCCGTCCTTCACCCTCACGCAGCTCCAGCGGGTTGTCGAGGCGCTCGTGGGGATCCGGCTGCACAAGCAGAACTTCAGGCGGCTGGTCGGACGGGGCGGCCTCGTCGAGGGAACAGGGGAAATCGACGCCGATACGGGAGGCCGGCCCGCGGAGCTCTACCGGTTCCGGCGGGAGGTATTGCGGGAGCGTCGGGCACCGGGGGTCGGTCTCCCCGGCGTCGCTTCGAGATCCTGAGGGCTGACCGCCCAGCCGCATGGTGGGTCATCTCGAAGCCTGCCGGCGACATGTGTCTGAGAGTGGAGTGCACGCGGCGAGCGTCGGCACTGAGACGGTCCGCAATCGGATTGTTGGGTGGCCTTGGCAACGGCTGTCATGACCGAAATGCCCGATGAAGCGATGCTTCTGACAGTCGATTCTTCTGGCTGGCGATGAACGCGGCCCGGAAGGGGCGCTCGCGCTGCGTGACGAACCTGTTGCCGGGAGTCGCGACGCGGTCACTGCCGGGCTCGGGATCCGCGAGGCGGCCGGCCGCCGGCGACGCGTTTCCCGATAGCCCCGACAGGCCGTAGGCGACGCCGACCGATGTTGGCGTCACCGGGGCCGGGCCCCGGTCCGTGATGTCGGGAGTCGCCTGTCGTGATGCGGACCGCCATGCCATGGGACGTGTCCGAGGCTCTCACGAGACCGGAATCCCGCGATCTGCCGACACCCGACGGACTCCCCCTGCGGTTGCCGCACCTGCTGGACAGGGCGCATGCCTCCCATTAGGCTACTCGACCTGTGGGCCTACTCGCCCTTATATATACTCACAATGAGCATAACCCGGTACGAGATGCCAAATCCAGCAGTGCGTGCTGATCGCCTCGAATACACGCCGGAGATCGCGCGTGCAACCGACGCCGTTTACGACGCGCTCCGGGAGGTGATCCCGGAGGTGGAGTGGCCGCTTCATGCGCCCTATGTCCACCGGATCGCGGAGCTGAAGAAGCGACGGAATGCGATCATCCTCGCACACAACTACCAGACCCCCGAAATCTACCGGGGCATCGCCGATCTCCGCGGCGACAGCCTGCGGCTCGCGATCGAGGCGGCGAGAACAGATGCCGAGGTGATCGTCCTCTGCGGCGTCCACTTCATGGCGGAGACGGCGAAGATCCTGAGTCCGGACAAGACCGTGCTCATCCCCGACCTGAGGGCGGGCTGTTCCCTTGCCGAGTCCATCACCGGCGACGACATCCGTCGGTTGCGCGCCCTCCACCCCGGCGTTCCCGTCGTCACCTACGTCAACACTTCTGCGGAGGTGAAGGCCGAGAGCGACATCTGCTGCACTTCCGCGAATGCCGTCGAGGTCGTGGAGTCGCTCGGCGTGGACCGGGTGATCTTCCTCCCCGACGAATATCTCGCGAACTACGTCGCGGCGCAGACGGAGGTGGAGATCGTCGGCTGGGAGGGACGCTGCGAGGTCCACGAGCGGTTCACCGCCGAGGAGGTCCGCGGGTACCGTCGCGCCGTGCCCGGTCTCGTCGTGCTCGCCCACCCGGAGTGCCCTCCGGAGGTGCTCGCCGAGGCCGATTATGTGGGGTCCACCTCGGGGATGGCCGGCTACGTGCGGGAGGAGCAACCGGCGCATGTGGCGATGATCACCGAGTGTTCGATGAGCGACAACGTCGCTCTCGAGAATCCCGGCGTGGACTTCATCCGGCCGTGCAACCTCTGTCCGCACATGAAGCGGATCACCCTGCCGAAGATTGCGCGGTCTCTCGAGGAGATGCAGTACGCGATCGAGATCGAGCCGGACCTTGCGCGCCGTGCCCGTGGCGCGGTTGAGCGGATGGTTGCGATCGGGCGCAGCCCCGCGGGATGATCCCGGGCCTCCCCGCCGGGGGAGGACAGCAGCGGGAGGTTGCGGCGGCACACGTTGCCGACACGGTCGTGATCGGTGCGGGCGTGGCCGGCCTTTCGACCGCGCTCGAACTCGCCCGGATCGCCCCCGGTATCCAGATCGCTCTCCTCACCCGGTACCGCTTGGGAGAGCACGGAGCATCACCTCTCGCCCAGGGGGGGATCGCGGCGGCACTCGATCCGGCCGACTCTCCCGCCCGGCACGCCGAGGACACCGAGAAGGCAGCGGCTGGACTCGGTCGGCGCGGGCTTATCGATCTTCTGACAGGGGAGGGTCCGGGGCGTGTCCGCGAGCTCATCGGTCTCGGTGCGCGCTTCGACAGGGATGCGTCCGGTGAGCTGGCGCTCGGGCTCGAGGGGGCGCATTCGAGGAAGAGGATCCTGCACGCGGATGGTGACCGCACCGGCGCGGAGGTGACGCGTGCCCTGGCCGGGGCGGCAGGGGCAAGCCGGCAAATCCGGGTTTTCGAGAGAGTGGAGGCCGTCGAGCTGGCCGTCTCCGGGGGACGCGTGGTCGGCGTCCGGGTCGAGTCGCGCGACGGCGGCGTTCAGCAGTTCCGTGCGGGTGCGACGGTGCTGGCCACCGGCGGGCCCGGCCGGATTTACTCGCGGACGACGGCCCCGGCGGGGCTAGACGGGGACGGGCTCGCGATGGCGGCCCGCGCCGGGGCGCGGTTCCGTGACCTCGAGTTCGTGCAGTTTCATCCGACGGCGCTCGATGTGTCCGCCGATCCCCTTCCGCTTGTGACGGAGGCGCTCCGGGGCGCCGGCGCGCGGCTTGTGGGCGAGAGGGGATCGGCCATTTCCGGTGTCGAGGCGGAGGGAGGAGAGCTTGCCTCCCGCGACCGGGTGTCGCGTGCGCTGTGGAGGGCGATCGAAGGTGGGCAGAGGCCGTTTCTGGATGCGCGTCCGATTCTGGAGGGGGAGGGCGCCGCGCGGTTTCCGGGGGCGGTCCGGACCTGCAGGCGTTTCGGGATCGACGCATCGCGCGAGCTGATCCCGGTGACCCCGGCCGCGCACTACCACATGGGTGGTGTTGCCGTCGATGCGGATGGCCGGAGTTCGGTCGAGGGACTCTGGGCCGTCGGCGAGGTTGCCTGTTCCGGCCTTCACGGGGCGAACCGGCTTGCCAGCAATTCCCTTCTCGAGGGTCTCGTTTTCGGCGCCCGTGTCGCCCGGGCGGTGGCGAGGGAGCTGTCGGCTGCATCTCACCCTGCGGACGGCGGGGCATGGGCGCGGCCGTCTGCACCGGCCCGCCACGGGGATCCGGGCGAGACGCTCCCGCCCGCGGTTCGTCTCCGGATCCGGACGCTCATGTGGAAGCTCGCGGGAGTCGTCCGCTCCGCGTCCGGCCTCGCGAAGGCCGTGGACGGGCTGGCGGAGATCGAGCGGGAAGTGTCGGCCGGCATTCCGCCCTCCCGCAGGAACCTCCTTCTTGCGGCCCGGATGGTCGCGCACGCCGCTCGTGCCCGGACCGAAAGTGTCGGCAGCCACTACCGGGCAGACGCTCCGGCAGGCCAGGGCCGTGCTCCGCGCCACAGCGTGCTGGAGCTCGTCCGGGCAGACCCGACCGCCATGCGCGTCGGTCTCGAGGCCGAGCCGGTCCCTCCGGAGTCGCACGGGTGAACCGGAGAGGCTGCCCGCGTCGGTGATTCGGCGACCGCCCCCACGGTGATGTGCTGTATCGCCCGACAGCGCCGCTCCCGCGCAGGCGCGGACCGGGCACCTGGCTGAGCGACGGGGAGCCTGCCGCCCACGGGTGCCGGCCGGTCCGCTCTACCGCATTCCGTCCGTCCGCAGGTAGCCGGCGATCCTGCGAAGGCTCTCGATTCCCTCGACGTCGCGGCGGAGGAGGGGGACGCGCACCTTGGTCGTGCCGGGAAACAGCCGGTCGATGCGGGCGAGGTACTCGTTCTCCTGCTCGCGGCGGCTCTCCAGGAATTCCCCGAGTGGCCCGTCGGGGAGGACCCGGTTCACGACGAGTCCCGCGACCGGCACCCGGTGCTCGGCCAGAACCGCGAGCGCCTTCCCGGTCTCGAGGATCGGGAGCTTCTCGGGGATCAGGACCATCACGAAGGCTGTCGTCCCCGGATCGAGGAGAAGGCGGCGGGCCCGCGAGAAGCTTCGGCGGCGGGAGAGGAGGATCTCCCGGATTCTCTGGCTCTGCTCGTCACGGAGTTCCGGTTCGGGCCGATCGAACCAGGAGAGTTCATCTCCCCCCGGGGCCGGCTCCCCCGCGTCGCCTCCCCCATCCCGCTCCCTCCCCTTCCTCCCACCCAGGCGTGCGAGTGCGCGCCCGAAGGAGTCGGATCGCCCGCGGCTCCTGAGAAGCCCGTCCATCCACGCGGCCATGATCTCCGGCAGGGTCAGGAGCCGGAGCGTATGGCCCGTCGGTGCGGTATCGAAGATGATCTGGTCGAAATCCCTTCCGGCCTCGTCCATCAGACTTGCGACACGGCCGATGAGCGCAGCCTCGACAGCGCCCGGAGAGTGGCGTGCCAGCGCGATCTGCCGCTTGATCTCCGGGTACATGGCGGGCCGGACGAAGGACCGCATCGTCTCCCGCACATCGTCCAGATAGCGGTCGGATTCCGCTTCCGGATCGAGTTCGAGGCCCCGGAGTCCGGGGGCGAGCCTGCGCTGGCGGTTGCCGATCCGCCGGCCGAAGAGGTCACCGAGCGAGTGCGCGGGATCGGTCGATACCAGAAGCACCCGCCTCCCGGATGCGGTTCCGGAGAGTGCGAGGGCGGCTGCGGTCGTGGTTTTTCCTACCCCGCCCTTCCCGCCGACGAAGACGAGCCGGTGGCCCCGGATCGAGAGACCGCTCACGAGGCTATGCGAAGGTCACCGGGAGAGGTGCGGGAGGAACCCCGTCGGCTCAACAGCAGCTGACGCCGTCGAGGGGAGACTTCTCCATTCCCATCCGCATATGCCACTCGTGGAAGCGGTCGTAGAGCACGGGGAGGAGCTCGAGCGTGTAGTAGCTCGCCGGGTTCGGAATCCCGAGCATGTCCGAGAAGACGAGAAGCATGAAGAGATCCTCCTCCTCCCGTTTCTCACGGGCGAGCGCCCCCCGGTGCCGGCCTTCGTAGAATTCCTGGAGGAGTTCCCAGGCATGTCGAAGTCTTGCCTGGGGCCGTATCGTCCCCATGCCGGGCGGCCGAACCGCGTCGGGCGTCCTCACGGGCGGAGCAGGCCCTCCTCCTCCGGCACCGCTGCCCTCTCCCCTAGGCGGCGTCTTCGCCTCCCTTCCTCGACCGGTTCAGCGCTCCGAGCGCCTCGAGGCCCACCCATATCGCCGTGATGAGGATGACGATGTCGATCGCGACAAGGGGGATGTTGCCGGCCTCCCAGTACCCTCGAAGCTGCACGAGCAGGGCCCAGACCGTCATCGTCACGAGGAAGGCGAAGGGCACGAGCGTGTAGATCGTCCCCCGCCGCCGCTTCAGGAGCATCACGCTCAGGATCAGGAGGGTCAGCGCCGCGAGGAGCTGGTTCGTTGTGCCGAAGAGCGGCCAGATCTCGAGTCCCCCTGTCCCGCCGCCCTCTCCCGCGCCGAAGGCGAGCGTGATGCAGGCGCCGACCGCCACGGCGGTCGAGATCCACCTGCCGCGGAGGAACGGGAGGTTGTAGATGCTCCCCCACTCCTGGACGATGTAGCGCTGCAGGCGTACGCCGGTGTCCATGGTGGTTGCCGCGAAGAGGACCGCCATGACCGCGAGGAAGGTCTGCGAGAACCCCTCGGGGAATCCGAGTCCGTCCGAGATGATGTTCCCGCCCCCGAGGACGAAAGCCGATACGCCTTGCTCGGCAAACACCGTGTAGAAGCCCTGCCACGCCTCGACCGTCGCGAACCCTGCCGTCGTGGCCAGGATCGCCGCGATTGCAAGGCTGCCCTCGCCGACTGCCCCGAGGTAGCCGACGAAGGGGACATCCGTTTCCCGGTCGAGCTGTTTCGAGGTGGTCCCCGAGGAGACGAGTCCGTGGAATCCGGAGATCGCTCCGCACGCGATCGTCACGAAGAGGAGGGGCACGAAGGAGGGGGTGCCCTCCGGAACTGCCGTGTTGTAGGCGGGCGCGACGATCCCGGGATTGCCCAGGACCACCGCCCCGTAGAAGACGGCCAGCGCGATAAAGAGCTGCAGGCCGTTAATGTAGTCCCGGGGCTGAAGCAGGAGCCAGACCGGGAGCGTCGACGCGAAGAATGCATAGAGGAAGAGGATCAGCACCCAGACCGCTGCCCCCTCCAGCCCGAAGGCGTCCGGCATCGTGAGGGGGACCTCGCTTCCGACGAACATCGCGGAGTAGAGGAGTACAAGTCCGACCACGGATGGCCAGAGGAGGGGAACCCCTCTCCGGTAGAGCGCCCACCCGATTCCCATCGCGACGGCGATCACGAACCAGGAGGGGATCACCGCGCTCGGGAAATCCTGGAAGAGCCCGGCGATCACGATGGCGAATACCGCGTTCACCATCAGGAGGAGGAGGAAGATCACGACCATGAAGAGGCTGCGTGCCCGCTCGCCGACGACGGTTTCGGTGAGCGCCCCGATCGACTTCCCCTCGTGCCGTATGCTGGCCCAGAGCGCACCCGCATCGTGCACCCCGGCGAAGAAGATCGTCCCGAACGTCACCCAGAGAAAGGCGGGGAGCCAGCCCCAGATCACGGCGATCGCCGGACCCACGATCGGTGCCGCGCCGGCCACCGAGGTGAAGTGATGGCCCCAGAGGACCCACCGGTTCGTGGGTACAAAGTCGATCCCGTCCTCCTGCGCATGCGCGGGCGTCTCGAAGTCCGGATCGAGCCGGAAGACGCGCTGCCCGATGAACCTCGCATAGAAGAGGTATCCGAGGGCAAAGGCGCTGAGCCCGAGCACTGCAAGAAGAATCGCGTTCATCCGCTGGGTACCTCTCTCAGTCGGTTGTTGCCGTCACGGCCGAGATCATGCCGGCAATGCTCCCCGCCCGTGCCGGTTAGCGGGCGAACGTAGGTGCGACCCGTAACGGCTGCAAGCGAGGCGCGATGTGGTTGCCCGGACGGGTGGGTAGGAAGCGGGAGTGAGCGGCGACCGCGCCGCCGGCCGCCGCCCGCTGGATCCGCCGCTCCGACACGGTGCCGGCCGGTGAAGGTGCGGGGCGACCGTCTCCTGCCCTGGCCCCGCAGGACGCCGCTATTGTCCGGGCGTCACCGTGATCTGCATGAGCCCTTCGGCGTCGGCCGGCAGCTCGGTCTCACCCGCCGGCGCACCGTTCAGCTCGAGCATGTATGCCACGACGTCCGAGTACTCCTGGGCCGAGAGGCGGCCCGGGGAGTCGTAGGGCATCGTCATCCGGAGGTTCTCCCACATCTGGTGGATGGGGCGGCCCGACCAGACACGGATGAACATCGGGTTCGTCCACTCGCTCTGGGAATGGCATGCGAAGCAGACCGCCTGCGCGGTCTCCTGGCCCCGGTTCGCCTGCGCGGAGGTGAAGACGCCGTCCCAGATCGTGGCGGCCACGGCGGGTTCGGGCTCCGGTTCCGGCTCTGGCTCCGGGTCGGCCGCGGCCGGGGCTGCGGCAGGCGGGTCGGCCGCCTGCATCGATTCCCCCGAGGCGCAACCCGCTACGAGAAGGACTGCCAACCAGCAGATCTCCGGCTTGACTTTCATTTGCTCTTCCTTCCGTCGGTTGCACCCATGCCCGGTATCATCCCCGAAACAGCGGAAAAACGGTACGGTAAACCCGCGACGGTTGTCAACCGCGAGCCGCCTTCTGCGCCGGGATTCGCGGGATGTCCGGGGTCGGTCCAGGGCAGGGGACGCGTCTCCCTCTCCCTAGGGTGCAGGGAGATCCGCCTCGATCCGGGCCAGCCGTTCGAGCGCGGACCTGGGATCCAGGTTGCTCAGGTAGGTGTGCATCACACCCCTCTCGGCGAGTGCCGCGATGGTCCGGGCGGTGATTTCCTCCGGGGAGGCTCCCGCATCGAGTTCGGCCAGGAGTCCGTCGACCGGGACGGGGAGGAAGCGGGAGAGGCGGGCAAGCGTCCGCATCGATCCGCTCCGGTAGTGGAAGACGCCGACGAGTCCGGGCATTCCGAGCGACCGGCGCTCCGATTCCTCGAGGAAGCGGTCGAGGGGTTCCATCAGGTGGTGGGAGACCACCTGCGTGATGTAGTAGTCGGCCAGGTGCCGGGGGTCGAGGAGGAGCCCCACCTGCGTGGCGGGATCCTCAAACGGGTTGACCCACGCCCCGAGCCGGAGGTCGGGAACGGTATTCCGGATGATCCGCCGGAGATCCCTCGATCTCTCCACGCAGCGGGGGGGACCGACACCCCGGTCGCCTCCGGTGACGGTGATCGCCGGGACGCCGAGCGAGGCGGCGCGCTTGGCGAAGAGGAGACAGTACTCCAGGGTGTGCTTGCATGTGAGGAAGGGGACGACCCCGGAGAGGTCGGCGTGCTCGCCGAGGCTCGAGGTCAGGTGCTGCAGGCTTTCTTCCTCCCGCGAGCCGACCGCGTCGTCGGTGAGCAGGACGAATCGACCCTCAGCGAGAAGGGCGCGAGCCGCCTGGCTCAGGTCGATCCACGCATCCAGCGAGTCGTCCTCCGGGAGTTCGCGAAGCGGGGGACGGAACTCGATCGCCCGGACCGGTGCCCCTCCCGCCAGCGCGGCGGTGAGCCCGGGTTCTCCCTCCCCCCGGCGCATCTCTTCCCGACGGTCTCGCCTCAACCTGCTCCTCCTTCCGGGTGCTCCCGTCGCACCCTCCCCGCCGCCGCCCACCTCAGCGCGCGGAGACGGCCCGGATGTGTTCGGGTCCGGTTCCGCAACATCCGCCGAGAAAGCGGGCGCCGGCGTCCGCCATGCGTTCGGCATACCCGGCGAAGAAGGACGGCGTCGAGAGATACATCCGCCGTCCGCCCACCAGCTGCGGCAACCCGGCGTTCGGCTGCGCGACGAGAGGCGTCGCCGTAACCGCCGCCATCCGACGCACGACCTCGAGCATCTCCGGCGGACCCGCGGAGCAGTTGGCCCCGATCACCTCGGCTCCCGATTCCCCCAGTCTCCGGGCGACAGTCTCGACATCGTGCCCGTCCGCCGTCCGCCCCTCCGTCCCGAATGTGACCTGCGCGAATACGGGGAGATCCGAGACCGAGCGGACCGCCCCCAGGGCGGCCTCGAGTTCGTGGAGCTCCGCGAAGGTCTCGAGCGCGAACCCGTCGATTTCCCCCTCGGCGAGGCTTTCGGCCTGCTCCCGGAAGTACTCCCGGACCTCGGGCTCCGAGGCCGGACCGGATGGGGCCAGGCCGAGGCCGAGCGGACCGATCGAGCCGAGGACGGCGGCGGTGGCGCCCGCAGCGTCCCGGGCAATTTCGGCTGCCCGGAGGTTGATCTCCCGCACCCGCTCCTCGAGTCCGAAGCCGGAGAGGCGCACCCGGTTCGCTCCGAAGCTGTTCGTCTCGAGGATCTCCGATCCGGCCTCGATGTACTCGCGGTGGATGCCGCCCACAAGGTCGGGATCGGTGAGGTTCAGCGCATCGTAGGAGACGTTCACGAAGACGCCGCGTTCGTAGAGGAGCGTTCCCATCGCGCCGTCGAGGAGATGGAGCCCGTCCCCGGCGATCATCGGCCGGAGCCGGCTCACGACGGCCCGTACCCGAGGTTCGGGCGGAGCCACCGCTCCGCCTCGGCGAGGCTCCACCCCTTTCTCTCAGCGTAGTCGCTGACCTGGTCGCGGTCGACCTTGCCGACCCCGAAGTAGAAGGACTCGGGGTGGGAGAAGTACCACCCGCTCACGCTGGCGGCAGGGAGCATCGCGCAGGTCTCGGTCAGCGTGATGCCGAGCTCGCGCCGCGGATCGAGGAGGGCGAGGATCGTCTCCTTCTCCGTGTGGTCCGGGCAGGCAGGGTAGCCGGGCGCCGGCCTGATCCCGGCATACCGTTCCTCGATCAGCGCCTCTTTGGTGAGGTCCTCCTCACTTGCGTAGCCCCAGATCTCCCGGCGGACCCGCTCGTGGAGGCGCTCGGCGAACGCTTCCGCGAGACGGTCGGCGAGGGCGCGGGCGAGAAGCGCCCGGTAGTCATCGTGCTCCCTCTCGAGCCGCGCGACGAGGCGGTTGAGGCCGAGACCCGCCGTCACGACGAAGAGGCCGAGCCAGTCCCGGATCCCCGATCCGGCCGGCGCGACGAAGTCGGCGAGCGCGAGGTTCGGGCGGTTCCCGCGCTTGTCCGCCTGCTGCCTCAGCGTGTGGATGCGTGCGGCTTCCTCCCGGCGCTCCTCGGATGCGTAGAGGATCACGTCGTCGTCGCCGGCCGCCGCGGGCCAGATCCGGGCCGCCCCGGCCGCACGCAGGAGTCCGTCGGCCAGGATCCGGTCGAGAAGCTCCTTCGCGTCGTCGAACAGCTCCCTCGCGGCGGCACCGCGGTCGGGATCGTCCAGGATCTCCGGGTACCTTCCCCTGAGCTCCCATGCGCGGAAGAAAGGCGTCCAGTCGATGTAGGCGACGAGCTCACCGAGGGGCTCCTCCCCGCTCCAGCCGTGCTCTGCGCTCCGGGGTTGCGTGGTCGGCGCGCCCGCCCAGTTCACCGGGAAGGGGTTCCGCCTGGCGACGTCGAGTGGGATGAGGGGGCGCCGCTTCCGGCGCCCCGCGCGTGCTTCCCTGAGATCGGCGTACTCCTCCCGGGTCCGGGCCACGAATCCGGGACGTTCCTTCTCGCTGAGGAGCTTCGAGACCACGCCCACCGCGCGCGAGGCGTCGAGGACATGGACCGTGGGGCCGCTGTAGTGGCGTTCCACCCGGAGCGCCGTGTGCGCGCGCGAGGTCGTGGCCCCTCCGATGAGGAGCGGGAGGGTGAAGGCGTGCCGCTCGAGCTCCTCGGCCACGTGCTCCATCTCGTCGAGCGAGGGGGTGATGAGTCCGGAGAGGCCGATCGCGTCGACCCCGCTGTTCCGGGCCGTCTCGACGATCTCCTCGGCCGGGACCATCACGCCGAGATCCCTCACCCGGTAGCCGTTACACTGGAGGACGACGCCCACGATGTTCTTGCCGATGTCGTGAACGTCGCCCCTGACCGTCGCCATGAGGACGGTCCCCTTGGTCGACCGGGCCTCGGCCCCGTTCGCCCCCTCGATGAAGGGCTGCAGGTAGGCGACGGCCCTCTTCATTACGCGGGCGCTCTTGACGACCTGGGGGAGGAACATCTTTCCCGACCCGAAGAGGTCGCCCACGACATCCATCCCATCCATGAGCGGCCCCTCGATCACGTCGAGGGCCCGGCCGGTCCTGATTCTCGCCTCTTCCGCGTCCTCCTCGATCCAGCGGTCGATGCCCCGGACGAGGGCGTGGATGAGCCGCTTGGCCACCGGCGCCCGGCGCCACGAGAGGTCCTCCTCCCTCGCCGTTCCCCTTCCCGCGTAGCCTCCCGCGATCCGGATCAGGCGTTCGGTCGCCCCCTCGCGGCGCCGGAAGAGGACGTCCTCGATCGCTCCGGTGAGCTCGCCCGGGATCGCGTCGTAGTCGGGAAGCGCTCCGGCGTTCACGATCCCCATGTCCAGCCCGGCGCGGATCGCGTGGTAGAGGAAGACGGTGTGCATCGCCTCGCGGACCTCGCCGTTGCCCCGGAACGAGAACGAGAGGTTCGAGATGCCCCCGCTCGTGAGCGCGTGGGGCAGCGTTGCACTGATCTCCCGGACGGCCTCGATGAAGGCCTCGCCGTAGCTGTCGTGTTCGGCGATGCCGGTGGCCACCGCGAAGACGTTCGGATCGAAGATGATGTCTTCCGGCGGGAATCCCGCCTCCTCCGTCAGGAGACGGTAGGCCCGGCGGCAGATCGCGACCTTCCGCTCCTGGGTGTCCGCCTGCCCCTCCTCGTCGAAGGCCATCACGACGACGGCGGCGCCGTAGCGGAGGATCGTCAGTGCCCGCTCGAGAAACGCCTCCTCCCCGTCCTTGAGCGAGATCGAGTTGACGACCCCCTTCCCCTGGAGGCACTGAAGCCCGGCCTCGATCACCTCCCACCGGGAGGAGTCGACCATCACCGGCACCCGGCTGATCTCGGGTTCGGCGGCGAGCAGCCTCAGGAAGCGCACCATCGCGGCCTCCGAGTCGAGGAGCCCTTCGTCCATGTTCACGTCGAGGATCTGGGCGCCCCCCTCGACCTGCAGGCGCGCCACCTCCACCGCCTCCTCGAAGCGGTCCTCCTCGATGAGCGTCCGGAAGCGCCGAGATCCGGTGACGTTCGTCCGCTCGCCGACGTTCACGAAGTTGAGCTCGGGCGTGACGTTCAGCGGCTCGAGTCCGGACAGCCGGCAGACAAGCCGCCGTCCGGGCACGGTCCTCGGTGCGACGCCGTCGATGGCCGCGGCGATCTCCGCGATGTGCCCGGGCGTCGTTCCGCAGCATCCGCCGGCCAGGTTCAGGAGACCCCTCCTCGCGAAGTCGCTGATCAGCCCGGCCATCTCGCCGGGGCCCTGGTCGTAGCCTCCGAACTCGTTCGGGAGTCCGGCGTTGGGGTGGCAGCTCACGAGGGTGTCGGCGCGCCTGGAAAGCTCTTCGAGGAAGGGATCGAGCTGCCTCGCACCGAGCGCGCAGTTGAGGCCGATTGCGAAGGGCCGTGCGTGGCGGACCGAGTTCAGGAATGCCTCCGGCGTCTGCCCGGAGAGCGTTCGTCCTGAGAGGTCGGTGATCGTGCCCGAAACGATCACCGGGAGGTCGCGGCCGGTCTCCTCGAGGACCGCCCGGATGGCGAAGAGCGCGGCCTTCGCGTTCAGGGTGTCGAATACGGTCTCCACCATGAGGAGGTCCGCCCCCCCCTCGACGAGTCCCCGCACCGGGTCTGCGTAGGCATCGGCGAGCTCGGGGAAGGTGATGTCGCGGAAGGCGGGATCCTCGACCTTCGGGGAGATGGATGCGGTCCGGTTCGTGGGCCCGAGGACGCCGCAGACGAAACGCGGCCGCGGCGGCCCGGTCCGAGCCACGGCGCCGACGGCCCGGCGGGCCACCCGTGCCGCCTCCCGGTTCAGCTCGCGGACGACACCGCCGAGCCCGTATTCCGCCTGTCCGATCCGGGTGGCGCTGAAGGTGTTCGTCTCGATGATGTGCGCGCCCGCCTCCAGGTACTGGCGGTGGATGTCCTCGATGACCGCCGGCTGCGTCAGGACCAGGACGTCGTGGTTGCCGTTGAGCTCCCTCCCATGGTCCGCGAAGCGCGCCCCACGATAGGCGTTCTCGTCCAGGCCGAGTGCCTGGATGAGCGTGCCCATCCCTCCGTCGATGACGAGGATCTCCTCGCGCGCCGCCGCGTGGAGCGCCGACGAGCCGGGGTAGGGATCAGGGGGGAGCATTCGGACGGTCTCTCCTGGACGCCTGCACGGGACACCGGGTGCGGGCACGCGGGTGCCACGCGGGACCGCCGGCACGGCGCGGACACTGGCGTGGGAGAAGGGAGGCCTCGGTGCCGCAGAGGCAGCGTTTTAGCGGTTCGGCGTGTTCCCGGGTCGCAATATGCCGCAAATCACCCTGAGCCGGGCTGCGCTCGCCCGAACGTTAGTGGAAACTCGCGGCGTGCGCCACGGGACGGCGACCCGGTCCACGGGCACCGCCGGAGGCGAAAGGGTATCTTCCGGCGGCGCCCGCCCCAGGGCCCCGCCGCACGTCTGTCCGGAGAGTGTCTGTGGCCCCCGGGGTCGGGACCGGCGGACCGCACAAGGCGCCGCGCGGTCGGACCCCCCGGCCGGCCGCCTCCCGTGCCCCGGCCGCGAGGACACCCGTGACGCTAGAGCGATACAGGCCTCTCGTCGGGGAGTGGGAACGGTTTCTCGCAGCGCACCGCTCGCCCGAGCCCGTCACCCTCCGGGTACGGAGCGGCCGTATCTCGACGGCCGCCCTCACCGACCGGCTCGCCCGCGCCGGATTCCGGGCGGAGCCGGTCGCGGGGCTGGATGCCTACCTCCGCCTCGCGCCCGGAGCGGGACCCGTCGCCCAGACGGTCGAGCACTGGATCGGGCTTTTCCACGTCCAGCAGGCGGTCATGGCGCTGCCCACGCTCGCTCTCGGCGTCTCGGCCGGGGAACGGGTCCTCGACCTCTGCGCGGCACCGGGCGGCAAGACGACGCACCTCGCGGAACTCATGGGGGAGACGGGTCCCCTCATCGCGGTCGAGCCGAAGGAGAAGCGGATCCGGGGGCTTCTCGGCAACATCTACCGGCTCGGGTACCGGAATGTGATCGTGGTCGCCGGGGACGGGAGGACTCTCCCGGAGGGGGTGTCGTTCGACCGCGTCCTCGTCGACGCTCCCTGTTCCGGGGAGGGGAACTACCGCCGACGGGCGGGCCGGCTCCCACCCCGGACGGCCGAGTTCTCCCGCTATGTGACGCGGGTGCAGGAAGCGCTCCTCCGCCACGCGGTCCGGCTCACCAGGCCCGGGGGCACGATCGTCTACGCCACATGCACCTACGCCCCCGAAGAGAATGAGGCGGTCGTCGACCGCGTCCTTCGCGACGCTCCGGTCACCGTCGCGGAGATCCCCCTCGGGCTTCCGCACTCGCCCGGGCTCACGGCGTGGGCGGGGAAGAGATTCCACGCGGACCTGGCGAAGACGTGGCGTGTCTATCCCCACCAGATGGATTCGGGCGGCCTGTACATGGCCCGGTTCCTCCGGCGGGGTGGGGGGGATATGCGCCCGGCCGGCCGGGCCAGAGGGTGGGGGCCGGTCCCGGCGGCCTTTCCCGGTGTGGACGACGGGGAGGCGAGTGCCCGGATCCGCCGTGCCCGGAGCGAGCTCGTGGACCGGTTCGGATTCGACCCGGAGCTCGTGGGCCGGATGGCCTGGACCGTGCGCGGGAAGCACATATGGAGCCAGTCGGCCGGCATCTGGCCGGTGGCCGGCTGGTCCCGACTGGAGACGCGGCGCGCCAGGATCGTCTCGGTCGGCATGCGGGCGTTCCGAGGCGGACATCGGCGCCACGAAACGCCCTCGAACCAGTTCCTCCGCGCCTGGGCCGGCGAGATCGGGGAAGCCCGGACGGTCCGTCTGGGCAGAGCGGAGCTCCGGAGACTCCTCGAGGGGGAGAGGCTGCCCCCGGCCAGTCTTCCGACCGGCCCTGTCGCGCTCGTATGGGAGGGCCGGGTCCTCGGACGCGGGATGGTGGGGGCGCGCGGGCTCCTCCACGAGCTCGGCCGCGCCGACGCCGAACGTCTTCTCGCCATCATCGGCGAGGCGGAAGGCGCTCCGTCCGGCGCCGGGTAACGCCCGGATACCTCCCGGCTGGCGTTGCTCTCGCCCTTCCCCGTAGTGTTCGGGCCGGCGGTTCCGCCGGGTGTCACGGTGAGCCGGGGCACCGAGGGAGGCCCGGACGAAGCCAACGGCGCGGCCGCGTCTTCCCGTCGCACCGGATCCCCCTCGACACGGGTTCTCCCTTGACCGCATCCGACTGGGGCTGGTACCGGCGCCTCCACTGGCAGGTCCTCGCCGCGATGATGCTGGGCACGGCGACCGGCGCCGCGTTCGGAGAGGAGGCCGCGGCCCGCGTCGGATGGGCGGGGGCACTCTTCATGGAACTCCTCCGCATGGTCATCATCCCGCTGGTCATGACGTCGATCATCTCCGGGGTGGCGACCGCGGGCGGGGGGAGCGCGCTAGGGCGCCTCTTCTCGAAGACGCTCGGCTACATCCTCCTCTCAAGCGGACTTGCGGCCATCGTCGGGCTCATCGCGGTGAACCTGGTCCGTCCCGGCGCCGGCTCCGACTTCGCTGACGCGGCCACGGCGGAGCTTCCGGAGCTGCCGGCACCGAACTCGCTCGTCGGGCTCCTCCTCGATATCGTCCCGGAGAACGTGGTGGCGGCTGCGGCAGGCGCCGACATGCTTGCCGTGATTTTCTTCTCGATCGTCTTCGGGGCCGCCATTGCTCTGCTGCCCGACCGGACCCGGACCGTACTCACCGATCTCTTCAACGCCCTCTTCCAGACGATGATGAGGCTGACCGCCGGCATCATCCTCTTCCTTCCGCTCGGGATCTACGGCCTCATCACGGCGATGGTGGGAACGACGGGGTTCGCGGCGTTCGGCTCGCTGGCCCTCTACGCGGCCACGATCCTCTCCGGTCTGGCCGTCCATCTCCTCGTCATGCTCCCGCTCTTGCTGGTCCTGCTCGGAGGGATCCGGCCGGCCACCCACTTCCGGAATATGCGCGAGCCCCTCCTCGTGGCCTTTTCCACGGGCTCCTCGACGGCGACGCTCCCGGTCACGATGGCTGCCGTCGAGAAGAAGGCGGGTGTTCCGAACCGGATCGGGTCCTTCGTGCTCCCCCTCGGTGCGACGGTCAACATGGACGGGACAGCGGTCTTCGAGTGCGTGGGCGCGGTCTTCATCGCACAGGCGCTCGGATTCGATCTGACGGTCGTCCAGCAGCTCATCGTGGTGCTGACGGCGGTGCTCGCGTCGATCGGCGCCGCGACGGTCCCGTCCTCCGGACTCGTCATGATCTTCATCGTTCTCGAGGCGATCAACCTGCGCGGGCCGGAGGTCGACCTTCTCGTCGGGGCGATGCTCGCGATCGACCGGCCGCTCGACATGTGCCGCACGGCGGTGAATGTCTTCAGTGACTCGTGCGGCGCAACGCTGATCACCCGGTCGGAGGGGGAGAGGGCTGCCGGGGTGCCGCGGCACCCGGTCCGGCCGGACCAGGGCGCGTAGGAAACGCTACTTCCGCGCCTTCTTCTTGGCCTTGCGGAACTTCTTCGCCGATGCGGCCGCAACCTCGGGGTCGATGAAGCCGTGCTCGACCAGGATCTCGAGAAGGCGCTCACCCCGGTCCGCAACCGGCGTCCTGCTCACGATCCGCGCGAATTTGATCCGGTCCTGCTCGCCGATGTGGTCCATCACGCTGATGGGCGTACCGTACCGGAGGAGAATGCGTTTCGCATCGATCGCCACGGAATCACTCACACCAGTCTCCTCGCCGGAAAGCCGAACGGAAGCGGAAAACTTGAAATTTATCACCTTTCGGGGTCAGTTAAAACTGCCCTCCGGTCCCGGCGCACGGCGAACCCCCCGGGCCGCCGACGGCCGTGCCTCTCCCCTCTCCCCGGCCGGGAGCTGAAGACTCGACATGCTCGATGGGCCGCGCGGACTCTCCCGTTCCGTAGAGGACTACCTGAAGGCGATCTACTCGCTTTCCGAGTTCGGGCGCGCCGCATCCACGAGCGATGTCGCCGAAGCGCTCGACGTGCAGCCCGCCTCGGTGAGCGGAATGATCAAGCGGCTCGCCGAGTCCGGATACGTTGAGCACCTGCGCTACCGGGGCGTCCGGCTGAGCGCTTCCGGGACCCGCGAGGCACTCCGGATCATCCGCCGGCACCGGGTCCTCGAGACCTACCTGGCCCGGCGTCTCGGCTACTCCTGGGACGTGGTGCACGAGGAGGCCGAACGGCTCGAGCACGCAGCCTCCGACGAGCTGATCGACCGGATGGCGGCCGCGCTCGAGGACCCGAGCCACGACCCCCACGGCTCCCCGATCCCCACCCGGTCCGGCGACGTGGAAGTCACCGATCACCTGACACTCGCCGAGCTTCCCGCGGGAACACGCGCCTGTATCCGGTGGGTGGCGGACGACGACCCCGAGCGGCTCCGGTACATGGAGGCGCACGGGCTCCTCCCGGGGGTGCTCGTGGAGGTGGAGAGCACGGCTCCCTTCGATGGGCCCATCACGCTGCGGCTCGGCGATGGGGAGGCCGAGCCCCAGACGATCGGCCACGAGCTCGCCGCCGGGATCAGGGTCGCGGTCCAGGAGGGCTGATCCCCTCGGTGGACCCGACCGGACTTCCGGCCGGGGTGCCCGCTCAGCGACGGGCGCGTCCCCTCTCTCCCTCCCGGGGCTCGTAGAGCCCGAGGCGGATCGGGGGGGCCACCCGCCAGCGGAAATACAGCCGGTTCTCCCCGCCGACGATCACCCGGTCCTGCCGGTTCCTGAGTTTCGGGTAGTCGGTGCCCTGCTTGTTCTCGACGAGGAGAACCTGCCCGGACGTGAGGCCTTCTGTCCGGGCCCGGACCTGACGCTCGAGTCGGGCAAGGATCTCGGCCTCTGCTTCCGACTGGACGGGCCCTTCGGTCTCCTCCTCCACGGCATACTCGGCAACCTTGGCGTAGCGCGCGGCGAACTCGTCGGCCGGGAAGGTGCGGGTCCGGTCCCGCCGGAACCCGATCTCGTTCAGTGCGTAGGGGTCGAAGTGCGTGACGACGCTGTCGACCCGCTTCCCGTAGCGGCGGAAGAGCATGGCGTCCTCCGTCTACCGGGAGACATCGAGGAGGGATTTGAGCTCCTCGTCCGTCAGCTCCTCGGCGGACCGGGCCCCGATGCCGCGTCCGGCGCGGGACTGGGCTCCCCGGCCGGATGCGGCGACGTCGAGGGGGCTTCCGCCGTAGTCGTATTCCGGGAGAGAGACCCGCTCGATCCGGCGGCCGAGCCGGTGCTCGATCGAGCGGAGGTAGCCGAGTTCGCCGCCCGTGACGAATGTGACGGCCGTGCCCGGTGCGCCGGCGCGTCCGGTGCGACCGATCCGGTGCACGTAGTCGTCGGGATCGAGCGGGATGTCGTAGTTGACCACGTGGGAGATCCCGGCCACATCCAGACCCCTCTGGGCCAGGTCTGTCGCGACCAGTACCCGGACCTCTCCGGAGGCGAACCGGTCGAGAGCACGCGTTCGGTGGCGCATCTGCCGGTCGGCGTGGAGCGCGTCCGTCGCGATGTCCGCGCGTTCGAGTCGCCCGCGGAGCGCGTCGGCACCCGCCTTGGTCCGGGAAAAGGCGAGCACCTGGTCCCACCCCGGCCGATCGAGCAGACGGAGGAGGAGGTCGGGCTTGCTCGACGGCTTCACCGTGTAGGCGATCTCGTGGATCCCCTCCGCGACGGTGCCCTCCGGGGCGGCCTCGACCCAGACCGGATCGCGCGTGACCTGGAGGGCCAGCGCGTGCACGCCGCGTGGCATCGTGGCCGAGAAGAGCATGCTCTGGCGGCCCTTCGGCGAACGGCGCACCACGTCTTCGATCTGCGGCCGGAAGCCCATGTCGAGCATCCGGTCCGCCTCATCCAGGACGAGGATCCGGATCCTTCTGAGATCGAGCGCGCCGCGTCGGAGGTGATCGTTCAGGCGCCCGGGTGTGGCGGCCACGATCTCGTAGCCCGACCTGAGTGCCTCAAGCTGGGGACCGTACGGCGCGCCGCCGACGATGACGCCCGTCCGGATCCGGCTCCCGCGCGATAGCGCGGCGGCCTCTTCGGCGACCTGCCGCGCAAGTTCCCGGGCCGGGCAGAGGACGAGGAGCTGGAGGCCGCCGCCGTCAACGATGCGGTCGAGGGCGGGGAGGAGGAACGCGCCGGTCTTCCCGGTCCCGGTCTGGGCGACCCCGACGACATCGCGCCCCTCGAGGGCGGCCGGGACCGCCTGCACCTGGATCGGCGTCGGAGCCGTCCACCCCATGCCGTCCACCGCCCGGAGCCGCTCCGGTGCAAGTCCGAGGTCGCGGAACAAGTTCAGATCGACCAAATGCCGTATCCCATCTGCCGTGATCGTGGGTATGCGCGGGCAGGGCAGCCCGGCGGCGAAGATACGCGCCGCCCGGTCCGGCCCGCCACGCTCTCCGAGCCTGCCGGCTTCCGGCGGCTCCCCGCCCCGAATCGGGAGATCGGGCCGTCTCCCGGACTTGCCTACGACGCGAGCCGGGCGATCGCCTCCTCGATCTCCCGGTCGGAGGCGGCGTAGCTCAGGCGGGCGTAGCGGTCGTCGCCGAACGCCGAGCCGGGGACGAGCGCCACCCCCTTCTCCTCGAGGACCCGGGAACACCACTCGGAGGACCCGGAGACCTCCGCCCCGTAGTCGGAGTCGACGCGGAGGAAGACGTAGAAGGCGCCCTCGGGCCTGAGGAAGGAATGTCCGGGCAGCTTCTCTTCGAGGAGGCGAACGACGAGGTCCCGGCGCCGGTGGAACGCCGCCACCATGTTATGGACCGTGGCCTCGGCCCGCTCCCGCTCCGTGAGAGCGGCGAGGGCGGCCAGCTGCGCGGGCGTCGATGGGTTCGAGGTGATCTGGCTCTGGAGCGCCCCGGCCTTCGCGGCGACGTCCGCGGGCGAGATCGCGTATCCGATCCGCCAGCCCGTCATCGCGAAGGTCTTCGACACCCCGTCGACGAGCACGAAGGGGCCGACCTCAGAGGGGGCGAGGTCCAGGATCCCCGGTGCTACGGGCCGGTCCGGAAGAAAGCAGATCCGGCGGTAGATCTCATCGCTGATGAGCCAGACGTCGTGCCTGCGCGCCCACTCGGCCACGGCGGCGAGCTCCTCGAGCGAGTAGACGGCGCCGGTGGGATTCGACGGCGAGCAGAGGATGAGACCGCGCGTCGCCGGGGTGAGCGCCGCGTCCAGGTCCGCGGGAGTCAGGCGGAAGTCCCGCGCCGCCGCGCCGGACACCACCACGGGCCGGGCCCGGGCCAGTCCGACGATCTCCGGGTAGCTCGTCCAGTAGGGTGCGGCGACCAGGACGTCGTCGCCGGGGCCGAAGAGGGCAAAGCAGGCGTTGAACAGCGACTGCTTCGCGCCGGCGCTCACCACGACGTTGCCCGCGTCGAGCTCCCATTCGGGGTGGGCCCGCGTCAGCGCGTCCCGGGCTGCCCCTGCGCGGACTTCCGGAAGCCCGGAGGCCGGCGTGTAGCGGGTGCGTCCCTCCCGGATCGCCCGGATTCCGGCCTCCGCGATCCAGTCGGGAGTGTCGAAGTCCGGCTCGCCGGCGCTAAGATTGATGATGTCGCGCCCTTCCGCGGCAAGCCTCTTCGCGAGAGAGCTGACCGCCATGGTGGCCGAAGGCTGAAGGGTCGAGATGTTCTCGCTGTAGGTCATGGGCTTGGTCGGGAGGCGCCTGATGGAAGGCGGCTGGTCGGGTCGAACCGGGGATTGCACGTGGCGGGTGCGTTGATGGCCGGGGTGGAATATCGACGTCTCGCGGAGCGGGAGCAACGCCGCCGCCCCTTTCTCCACCCCCGCCCGGGCGTCCGGGCCGGGCGGCCGTGAGCGCCCGGCGGATCAGGATCACCTACGACTATGTGGACCCGGGCTCGTATCTCGCTGCCCGTCTCCTCGACCGGTGGACGGCCGCGGCGCCGCGGGAATTCGAGATCAGCTGGGTTCCGCTCGAGCTGAGCGCTCCGCCGTCGCTGCCCGTCGACGCCCGGGCGCCGGAGTGGTCGGCGATGAGCGGAGCGATGCGCCGCCACGCCGCTGCCCTAGAGATCCCCTTCTCACCGCCGGCCCGCGTTCCCTGGAGCCGGAAGGCGCACGAGCTGGCCCTCCACGCGCGGGAAAGGGGTTGCTTCGACTCGGTGCACCGGGCACTCTTCGAGGCTCATTTCTCCGGCTCGGAGGACATCGGCCGGATTGACACGCTCGCGGACATCGCAGCCGCCGGGGGACTCGACCCCGGGGAAGCGCGGACCGTGCTCGGGGTCGACCGCTACCGTCCAGAGGTCGAGCGGCTCCGGCGGGCCGCTCGGAGAGCGGGCATCCGCGGAGTACCGACATTCGAGTCGGGAGGTGCGAGGCTCGAGGGGTTCAGGGCGCCGTCGGCGCTCTGGCATTTCCTCGGGGCAGAGGTGGATCCCGCTCCGGGCGGACAGGCCACAGCCGGGGAGGATCCCCCCCGGCGGCCAGAGCCCGGGTGTCGGTCCCGGGAGGGGTGATGCGATGGCAGGGTATGTGAGAAAGACGGTCCTCTCTCCCGGAGCCGTGCTCGAGCGCGCCTCCGAGATCCTCCCGGAACGGGCGGGCATCGAGGCGACCCGGAGTTCGGCGCACGCAGCCACCTATGCGGGTGTCGAGGGGACAGTCCACCTCTCCGCCCACCGGCACTCGCTCTACACCGAGGTGACGGCCGAGACGGACCGGCTCCGGACATCCCGGCTCGACTGTGAGGTCCAGCACTTCCTGAACCGCCTCCCGTATGAGGTCGGGGACCGAGGAGGCCCGGGGTCGGGGGATCCCTCGGGGGGGATCCGCTAGGCCGTCCTCATGGATTCGTTCGGCCGGCTCGGACTCTCCGCCTCCGTCGCAGAGGCTCTCCTGACAGAGGGGGTCGAGGTGCCGACCGCACTGCAGGAGATGGCCGTCCCGGTGATCCGCCGGGGGACCTCCTGCGTGCTCCGCGCGTCTCCGGGTGCGGGCCTCCTTGTGACGTGGGGCGCCCCGCTCCTCGACCGCGTTGAGCCGGGCCGCGGTCGTCCCGGCGCGGTCGTTCTCGCGGCGGACTCCGAGAGGGCAAGGGGGCTCGCACTCTCGCTCGCCAGAATCGGATCGGCCACCGGCCACAGGATCGGAGCTCTCGGCACCCCTTGGGTCCGGCCCGCGGGGTCGGACATCCTCTTCTCGACGCCCGGGGCACTCGAACGCGCAGTCCGGACCGCGGCCGTCAAGACGGATGCGGTCCGGACCATCGTCGTGGACGGCGCGTCCGCGGTTCTTGCCACCGGGGGGCGAGCGGACCGCTTGGCGGCACTCCTTCCACTCCTCGGGCCCGGGCGGCCGCAGGTCGTCCTTCTGAGCGATCCGGTGACTGAGCCGGTCAGGCGGTGGGTGGACGCGCACATGCGCCGCGCCGTCTTCCTCCCGGCCGCGCCGGCGCCCCCCTCGCCACCGGGCCGGCGTGGAACGCTTCGGGTCGTGACGCTCGAGGAGGAAGTCGAGAGGGTTCTTCCGGGGATCGTGGAGCGGAGCCTCTCCGGCGGGTCGGACCATGTGCTCCTCTTCGCCCGGTCCTATGACCGGGCTGCGGATCTCGGCGACCTGATGGCGCTCTGCGGCGCGACCGTGGGCCGTCCCGGGGACGGCGGGCGGGATGTTTGGCTCGGCGTGGATCCCCTCGAGGCACCGGAGTTGCGCGGCAGCGCGGCGGCAGGGGCGCTGGCGGTGATCTCCACGGACGTGCCGGCGGACGTGGACGAGCTTGAGCGCCGCCACCGGTCCCCGGGGCCGGCCGACGCGGTCCTCGCGAGCTCCCGCGAGCTGCCCCACCTGCGCAGGATGGCCGGCGAGGCAGGCTACACGCTGACCGTCGTTCCCGCGGCACCGCCCTTCAGGCAGGCGGAGTCGGAGTTCAGGTCGAGACTCGAGGGAGAGATCGAGCGGGAGGACCTGGCTCCGTATCTTGCCCTTATCGAGCCGCTCGTCCGGAGCTACAGCGCCGTGGAAGTGGCAGCGGCGCTGGCCGCACTCCTCCGGAAGGCGGAGCGCGCCGGTGGCGACAGTGCGCCGGCGCCGGACGGAGAGGCCCCGGCACCGGAGGGGCGCCGGCCGCCGGCCTGGACGAGGCTCTTTCTGAGCGTCGGGAAGCGCGACGGCGTCCAGGCGGGCGACGTGCTCGGCGCGGTGACGGGAGAGGCCGGGGTCGCCGGACGCGAAGTCGGGCGGATCGATATCCGCGATGCCTACACGCGGATCGAGGTGCACGACCCGGTCGCCGGAAAGGTGCTGCGGGCGCTGAACGGAAGCTCGATCCGCGGCAGGAGTGTGCGCGCCGACTACGACCGGGGAAGGGGGCAGCGCACGGACGCGGCGCCCCGCCGCCGCCGAGGTGCCCGGAGCCCGAAGACCGGTGGCTGAAACTGGATTCGGGGCGGGGCGGCATGCCCGCGCGCGGAGAGCGGTGCCGACCGCGTGCATGCGCATGCGGGCCGCCCCGGAAGCCGGCCGCTGCGCGCTTCCGCCGATCTGCTTCGCTGCACGGCGCGACCGGAGGCCGGCGGATCCGGTCCCGCTGTTTCGGGGGCCGCCCCGATGACACGGCCCTCCACCTACACACGGGGCGAGCGCGCCGATCTCCTTCGGCGCATCCGGATGGGTGGGTCTCCCCTCTGCCCCCGGTGCACGGTTCCGCTCCGCGCTGGCCCGATCCCTCCCACTGCGCCGGTCGCGTACGTGAGAAACCGGATCTGGTGGCGGTGCGGGGAATGCGGGAGAAGCGCGGTGCTCGACGCCGCATCCGCAGCGGGCGCGCGCCGGCGCCCTCCGCCGGCGCGCGCCGAGAATCCAGAGCGTCCTCCGACCCCGGACAGACGACCATGACGCCCATCGTCCACAACATCGATCCGTTTCTCATCCAGTTCACCGAGAGCTTCGGAATCCGCTGGTATTCCCTCCCGTACATGCTGGGGATGCTGTTCGTGTATCTCTCGCTCCGGGGTGCGGCCCGGTCGGGGGAAATCCGGAACCTGACGCCCGAAGTCGCGGAGAGCTTTGTTCTCGCGGCCATCCTGGCGGCGCTGATCGGGGCGAGGTTCTTCCACGTCTTTGTATTCGAATACAGCCGCTACGGTCTGAACCCGCTCGCCTGGATCGCGGTCTGGCGCGGCGGCCTGGCGTTTCATGGAGGCCTGGCCGGAGTGCTCGTCGTGATCGTCTGGTTCACCCGCAAGCACGGTCTCACCCTCTACAGGTTCACCGACCAGCTTGCGATCCCGATCGCGCTCGCCCTCGCCTTCGGCCGGATCGCCAACTTCATCAATGCGGAGATGTACGGAACGCCCTACGAGGGGATGTTCTGCGTCGACTACTCCCAGAACGAACACATGGCGAATCCCCCGGCGGGGTGCAGGCATCCGACGCAGCTCTACGAGTCGGCGAAGAACTTCGGGATGGCGGGGCTGTTCTGGGCGACCCGGCGGTGGTTCCCGCTACCGCCGGGGGTGATCACTTGGGGATTCTTCGCATATTACGGGTGGATCCGCTTCGGACTGATGTACCTGCGTGTGGAGGAGCGCGTGTGGGCCGGTCTGACGCTCTCGCAGATCTTCTCGGCCGGGATGGGTATCCTCGGCGTCGTCATGATCGCCGTCGTGGTGATCAGGCGTTCGGGGACGGGCAGGGAAGCCTCGCCGGCGTAGCGCACTCTCCGGGTCCCGGTCCGTTCCGCGATCACGGTCACCGCGGTGGCGCACCCGGCGGCCGCCTCCTCAATCCCGCGGGTCCGTGCCTCACTCTCCGGATCCCGCCGCGGCCCTGAATCCCGGTTTTTCGCCCGTCGGCGGGAGCGAAAGGGCTCCACTGGCGCAGGGGTCCTCCGCGTGACATTGCGAGTGTTGCCCTATCTACCGTGTGGCGGGAGGATTGCTGTCCCTCGCGCGACATCCAGACGCAAGGAGGAACCGTGTGCAATACCTCAATGACCGGACGGAGTCTGGCGGCCACTCTCATCCTCGCGTCGGTCGCGCTGGCCGGCTGCAGCTCGCCGGAGGTGGCGTCGGAGCCAGGGACGATGTCGGAGGCACCGATGGCGGGCGCGCAGATGGGGATGGCCCCCCATGACGGCCAGGAACTCTACGGGCACTACATGCAGCCGGAGCCGTTCCCGCAGCCGCTTCCGGACACCGACCACAGCCACGACGGATGGACGTGGGGATCCATGGCGGCCGTCTACGCCGAGACCCCCGACAAGATCTGGATCGCGATGCGCGGTGAACTCCCCCTCCCTGCGGGCAACGCACCCTTTACTCCGTATGCGCTGATCGAGCCCTTCCGCGGCAACGCTCCGCCTACGGACGACAATGGGCGGGGCTACGAACGTCGATACGTGCATGTGATGATCGCCGTGAATTCCGACGGCGAGCTCGTCGAGTACTGGCCGCAGCACGATGACCTCTTCAACGTCCGGGGCGGGCGCGGGCCGCACAAGATCAAGATGAACCCCTACGACGCCGACAAGCACATCTGGGTCGTGGATGACAATCTCCACCAGATCCACAAGTTCACCTACGACGGTGAGCTCATCCTCACGCACGGTGAGCAGGGAGTATCCGGGCGCGGACCGAACAACTTCGCGCGTCCGACCGATATCGCATGGCTTCCCGACGGCACATACTTCATTAGCGACGGCTACGTGGGCACCCGGGTGGCGAAGTACGATCCGGACGACAACTTCGTGATGGACTGGGGTCAGGAGCCGGCTGACCCGGCCAACCCGGGACCCTACGAGTTCGACACCGTGCACGCGATCACGATCAGCGAGGACCGCATGATCTATGTGTCGGATCGCGCGCATGCGCGCATCCAGGTGTTCGACGAGAACGGTGAATTCCAATTCATGTTCCCGACCGGACCCCGCGGCTCGTCGCTCCCCTACGCGGTCGAGGTGATGCTCGACCCGTCCGGAGAAGAAGTGCTCTGGATCGCCGACGGCGGCACCGGGCGCATGCTCAAGTACGACCTCGAGGGGAATTTCCTCTACGGCTGGGGGACGCCGGGCAACGAGTACGGGCACTTCAACGGCCCCCACTCGATCACGACCGACCAGGACGGGAACCTGTATATCTCCGAGGTCTTCGCCGGTCGCGTGCAGAAGTTCGTCCCGAGATCGGGTGCTGATGCCCACAAGATCGTCGGACAGCAGCTGCGCGAGTACAACTAGGGACGGGAGGAAGATCCGGCGGGAGGCTCCGGGTGCCTGCGGCACGCGCCAGCGGAGCCTCCCGGCCGTGCGGCCTGATCCCCGCCCGCTTCGGGACGGGGATCGTGCCAGCCACCGGTCCGCGCCGCCGCCGTCCTCCGAACACCGTGGGCGTCAACGCGTGAGTGACCAGCGCATGAAGTATCCCACTACGAGAGATGTGCCTCCCGGGAGATTCTCTCCCCGGAGGGGCACCCGCAGCCCGAGGTTCCAGGCGCCGGGCCCTGCGGCGTAGGAGAGCCTGGGCATCACCTGGTGCAGCGACCGCCGTGCGGTCCGGAGCAGGATGCCCTCGATCACGGGCGTGGTGACGCTGGCCATCCCCTCGACAGTGAGCTGCACGCCGGTCCGGCCGAGGCTCCAGCCGATCTGGGCGAGGTAGAACGCCTCGTCGGCATAGTCCCTCTGCGCCGCCTCATTGGGCTCCCGCCACCGGTATCCCGCCCAGCCGGTCACATAGAGTTCGGCAGGCCAGAACGAGTGTCCGACTTCGCCGATCACCTCCCAGTCCGTCTGGCCGTCCCCGAGCGGAATCACCTCGGAATCCACGGCGAAGTCCCCGACGCCGAATTTCGCCCCGCCCCGGATCGTGAGGGGAAACTCGGATCCGAGGAAGTGGAGCGGTGCGACGCGCAGGAAGAGCTTCGTGTCGCCGATTCCGGAACGCAGCCGGTCGGCACGTGCGTCGTCGTAGCGGAGCCGGTGGTACGGGAGTTGGATCCAGCCGTCCACTCCCGGGACAAGTCCGCCGGCGAGCGTCAGGAAGGCGGAGGTGCTTACCGCGTGGCCTTCCGCAAAGAAGTCGGCTAGCTGGCCGTCGAACCCGAAAGCTTCCCGCGTGTCGAGGTGGTATACCGACACGTCTGCCCACCCCTCGCCCGGCCGGGAGACCCACTGTGCCTCCAGGCATCCGGGGACGACACTGCAGAGTGCCCATGAGAGCAGGATCGTCGGGCCCGCGGTCCGCCGAACCCTCCGCCGCCGGGCCTCATCGCCGTCGGGAGGACGCATGCCGGAAGCGCCTCGGGTGTCCGACCCGGCCGGTCCCCGGGGGCAGCCATTTGCGGCTTCCGGCCGCTTGACATCGCCCACCCGGGGGCATAAAAATGAAAGGCTCTTAACCCCGTATTTCTCCGCCAACCCCCTGCTATCGAGGTTGACCATGCGATTTGCCATTACGCTGGCCGCATTCCTTGCGCTCTCCGGCACCGTGGGCGTTTCGGGCCAGATGCCTGATGTCGCCGAGCCCTACAAGGTGGGAACCTTCGAGTTCAGCGACGGACCGGGCGTCGGCCTCGTGTACCGGGATGCCCTGGTCGTGGAGCTGGACGCCGCGAACGCCGCGCTGCAGACCGATCCGGCGTATCCGGCGATCCCGATGCCCGACGATGTCATCGAGCTCATCGGCCGCTATGAGTACGGGCTCAAGTACCGCCTCTACGAGATCACGAACTATCTGGCGGACAATGGGCGCCTCCAGGGAAGCGGGCGTGCGGATTTCGTCCACGATGTGGACGATGTGCATATCCTCCCCCCGCTCCAGTATCCGGGGAAGATCCTGAACGCGGCCGTGAACTTCTACAGCCACGTCAGTGAGTCTGCAAGCCCGGAGGAGCGTGCGGAGGCACAGCGCCAGCGCCGCGAGGACCGGAGCGTGCCCTACCTCTTCCTGAAGCCGACCCGGGGCGCGATCATCACCACGGGCGACCCGATCGTGATTCCCTACGGCCGCGACCGGACCGACTGGGAGGTCGAGCTCGGCGCGGTGATCGGCACGACGGCCCGCTACGTGACCGCCGCCGAGGCGCAGGACCACGTCTTCGGCTACATCGTCAGCATCGACGTGTCCGACCGGGGCGGGAGGCCTCCGGGAGGGTACGGCCAGGGTTCCGACTGGTTCGTCGGCAAGGGGCACCAGACCTTCGCGCCGCAGGGGCCGTGGATCGCGCCGAAGGAGTTCTTCGGCGACCCGATGCAGAATTTCCGGCAGACGCTGAGCGTCGGCGGCCAGGTGCTCCAGGAAGCGGGTCCGGGCGACATGATCCACTCGCTCTGGGAGCTCGTCGAGTACGCCTCCTCGATCATCGCGCTCTATCCCGGCGACGTCATCAACAACGGGACATCCGGGGGAACCCTGGGCGGCTCGACGGACGTCCGGGGCGAGGGCGGCTACCTGAGGCCCGGTGAGGTCATCGAGGCCACGATCGACGGGATCGGCACGTTGCGCCACACCGCGGTCGCCGGCGAGCGCCCCGCGGGGGATATGGGTGTCCGGTTGCCGCCGGTGAGCAGCTATCGCGACAACTGAGGCGGGGTTCGTCCCGAAGTCAGAGTCACCGCACGCAGGATCAGCGACGGGATGCGCGGGCCGGTTCCCCGAACCGGCCCGCGCATTCTTGGTGTGCCAGGCATGCCCTGTGTCTGGAGTGAGAGTCTCAAACGGGCGGAG
>CAZHGS010000025.1:0-39201 GCA_964532325.1 uncultured Gemmatimonadaceae bacterium
GCCATACAGACCCCCCGCTTCAACCACGATGCCAGGGGGTACCTGGGCAGTTACTCGGCGTCATTTCTGAGCGGGTGGGCGAGCGTCTCTGATTTGCATCGCCGTGCCGTCCAGTCCGGTCGGTGAGGTTGACGCGCTGCGTGAGTCCCGGGAGCCCTCGGACCGCTTGCTTCGAAACGCGGCTGCGGCCTTCTCCCACAGGCGTTCTCCGGTGTAGTGATTCGAGACGAGCTCCACGTTGACGCGGCTGCTTCGTCGTTGGACATCTACATAATTGATCTGGCGGTTACGCCGGGAGCTTTCGGATAACGGGACGGGAATTCCCTCTTGCCCATTCCCGCGCCCGCATTCCCGGTCAGGTACCCGGGCAGCTCCGCGACCGGGGATCCGACCGGGTGGTCGGCCAGCGGCTCCGGCGTGTCAGGTGCGTCGCCGTCACCGTGGGCGATAGTATGCGCTCGGGTTCCCGGCATCGCCGGCGATGCCGGAACGCAGGCGGGGTACGGGCGGCGCCGGCTGTTCGATTGACCGCACCGGCGGGGGTACGGTCCGCTCGCGGCAGTCGCCGCCACGCCCCGGTACTGTCGGCTGGGGGCTGCCCCGCCTGTGGTCCCGTGTCCCGTGCCCCGGCATCCTCGGGGCATCCACGGTGTCAACCTCCAGAGGGCAGGAACACGGATGAACATGGCCCCGAAGCGGGAACGGATCCTTCCGCGCCTCATCGAGGAGGAGATGCGCGAGGCCTTTCTCGACTACTCCATGAGCGTGATCGTCCAGCGGGCTCTTCCCGATGTCCGCGATGGTCTGAAGCCTGTCCATCGCCGCATCCTCTATGCGATGAGCGAGCTCGGACTCCTCCCCGGCCGGCCTCACAAGAAGAGCGCCACCGTCGTGGGGGAGGTGCTTGGCAAGTATCACCCGCACGGGGACGCGGCCGTCTACGACACGCTCGTGCGGATGGTGCAGGACTTCTCGCTCCGGTATCCGCTCGTGGATGGGCAGGGCAACTTCGGCTCCATCGACGGCGACCCCGCGGCGGCCTACCGCTATACCGAGGCGAAGCTCTCGCCGATTTCCCTCGAGCTCCTCTCCGACCTGGAAAAGGAGACGGTCGAGTGGGTCCCGAATTTTGACGGGCGCCTCTCGGAGCCGTCCGTTCTCCCGGCGACGCTCCCGAATCTCGTCGTCAACGGCTCTGCAGGGATTGCCGTCGGAATGTCCACGAACATCCCTCCGCACAACCTGCGGGAGGTCGCGGCGGCCTTCCGGCGGCTCACCGAGAATCCGGAGTGCTCGGTGGCCGATCTCATGGAGGAGCTCCCCGGACCCGATTTCCCGACCGGCGGATTCGTGCTCGGGACGGATGGCATCAGGAACATGTACGAGTCGGGCCGTGGCCGGATCACCATGCGGGCGCGCGTCGTCCGGGAGGCGCTCCGGGGCGGTCGGGAGCAGATCGTCGTCACGGAGCTCCCCTACAGCGTCGCCAAGGCCCGGATCATCTCACAGATCGTCGGGCTCTCACGCAAGGGGAGGATCCCGGAGGTCACCGACGTCCGCGACGAGTCCGACCGGGAGGGGATGCGGCTTGTCCTCGAGCTGAAGCGCGGGGCGCAGGCCCAGGATGTCCTCCGCGTCCTCTACAGGAGCACACACCTGCAGGCGAATTTCGGGGCGATCCTCCTTGCGCTCGACCATGGGGAGCCGAGGGAGTTCAACCTCAAGGAGCTCCTCGAGCGCTACCGGGATCACCGGATCGAGGTCGTCGTGCGGAGGTCCCGGCACGATCTCGAGAAGGCAGAGGCGGAACGGCATGTCGCCGAGGGGCTCCTCCTCGCCCTCGAGCACATCGACGAGGTGCTCCGGCTGATCCGGAGCTCGAGGGACCGCGCGGCTGCGGCCCGGCGCCTCGAGGAGCGCTTCGGTTTCTCCGACACGCAGGCGGAGGCAATCCTCCGGATGCGGCTCGCACAGCTCACCGCGCTTGACCGGGAGGAGCTCGAAGAGCGCCGCGTCGAGCTCGAACGCAGCATCGGCGAGCTCCGCGCGCTCCTCGGGAGCAGGACGGAGCAGCTGGCGCGCGTGGTCGGGGAACTCTCGGAGTTGACCGAGAAGTTCGGAGACGCCCGCCGCACCGTCCTCCTGGCGGACGGTGCGGAGCGCGAGGCAGGCGCGACGGCCGTGGTTGCCGACGAGGACGTCGTGATCACGGTGAGCCGCCAGGGATTCACGAAGAGGATCCCGATCCACCTCTACCGGCGTCGCGTCCGGGGCGGTAAGGCGCTCGCCGACATGGAAAACTACGGGGACGACTGGCTCGAGCGTGTGTTCCTGGCCCGGAGCCGAGGCTGGGTGCTCGCATTCACCGAGGGCGGGCGCGTCCACTTTCTCCGGGTGCTGGACATTCCCGAGTCGTCCCGGGCCTCCCGGGGGAAGTCCGTGTACGCACTCACCGGTGCTTCCCGGGGGGACCGGATCGTCGCGCTGGTGCCCGTCAACGACCTCGAGAGCGAGGGGATGTTCTTCCTGTTTGTGTCGCGAAACGGGATCGTCAAGCGCACGGGCCTGGCAGAATACTCGAATCCACGGGCCCGCCGGGGTGGGCTCATTGCCGCGGGTGTGCGGCAGGGCGACGGCATCATCGAGGTCGTCCTCTCCGACGAGCGCTCCCAGGTGATGCTCCTGACAAGAAGCGGCCGCACGATCCGCTTCGAGGGGAGAGAGGTTCCCCTCAGGCGGCGAACCGCGCAGGGGGTGAAGGGGATCGACCTCCGGGGCGACGATCATCTGATCGGCGTGATTCTCGTGCGGAGGGATTCCTCCGTCCTGATGCTGACTCGCGATGGCACGGCGAAGCGGCTCCCCCTTGCGGAGTTTCCGCTCCGCAGACGCGGCGGCCGCGGAACGCTGGTGGCGCCGGAGCGGACGAGAACCCGGCTCGTCAACGCTCTCGAGGTCGTTGCCGATGACGAGGTCGCCGTCGTGACCGCTAGCGGCGGGGTGAGCCATCTGGACGTCGCCATGGTGCCGGAGGGGCGGCGGCGGAGCCGGGGCCGGAGGATCATTCGGCTTCCTCCAGGCGACTATGTCGTCGAGATGACGCGGAGCATCGGCTCGAGCAAGGCCGGCCCCGACCAGGGAGAAGCGGTCCCGGAGCATCCGAAAGGGGCCGGGGCGGGTGCCGGGCAGGAGGAGCTGTTCGGCCAGCGTGGCCGCTAGGGGAGCCGTTCCAGGAGGTCGATCAGGATCCGGCGTGTGAGACCCCAGACGGGCCGGCCCTCCACATCGATCGCCGGAAAAGAGTGGATGCGTCCCCCGGACCGGTGGCGGTGGACGCGCCGGTTCCGGCGATTGCGGAGGTGATCCAGCGGAGCCCACAGTGTGCGGGCCACCTCGGCGGAGGCCTCGCCTGCCACGGTGCCGTGCCGGACCAGGAAGACAAGCGGGAGGACGGCGAGCCGGGGCAGGTGTACGGACTGCGGCTCGACGCTGTCGAGCCGGCCGAGCGGCCGTCCGCATGCGTCCAGCGCCACCCCGGTCTCCTCACGGGTTTCCCGCACGGCCGTTTCGAGGAGCGACCGGTCGGCGGCGTCGCGCCGTCCGCCGGGGAGTGCCATCTGGCCCGACCACGGGTCGCCCTCCACGCGGCTCCGCTCGATGAGGAGCACCTCCCGCGAGTCCGTCCCGGGTCGAAGCACCACGGCCACGGCCGCGGTCCGTCCCCCCTCGGGCGGGACGGGGTCGTCCCGGGCTCCGCGGTAGGGCCGGAGCCCGGGTGTCCCCTCCGGTCCGGATGGAATCTCTCCGGCGCTCTGCCCGGGCACGTGGTCAGACCCCCCTCCTGTCCGGTCCCCAGATGTGCTTGTGGAGCTGTGTCTGGACCCGGGCCGGGAGCCGGTCCTCGAGGACCCACTTCGCGAGGCGCTCGAGCCCGGGGCCGTCCTGACCCCAGACGGGAGAGAGAAGCAGCGCCCCGAGGGATCCCTTCCTGGCACGCCGGTCGAGGCCCCGGTCCCGGATCACGGCGCGCGACCACTCGTAGTCGGACCGGCCGGCGACCACGAACTTCACCTCATCGGTCGCGCCGAGGTGCACGAGATTCTCCCAGCGGTTGCGGTCGCACTCGCCCGAGTCCGGGCACTTGAGGTCCATGATCACGCGGGCCCGCGGGTCGAGTTCGGAGATATCCTCCGACCCGGAGGTCTCGACCAGTACGGTGAAGTCCGCGTTGAGGAGGCGGGCCACGAGCCGGAAGGCGTTCCTGTGGGCGAGCGGCTCTCCCCCGGTGATCTCGACGAGTGGGCAGCCGATCTCCCGCACACGGGAGACGATGTCGTCGAGAGACATCCTCTCGCCCCCGCGGAAGGCGTAGGCCGTGTCGCACCAGACGCACCGGAGCGGGCAGCCAGTCAGCCGGACGAAAGTGCACGGACTCCCGGCCCAGGTGGATTCGCCCTGGATCGAGTGGAAGATCTCGGTGATGGGGAGGGAGTGCATCAGAGCGCGTCGTCCTCCCTCGCGGCGCTGGCCTCGACGATCGCGACGTCGAGGATCTCCTTGACGCGCCGGAGGGGTAGCCTCCGGAGCGCCTTGAGCACGGCTTCCCGGCTGGGCCCGCGCTCAAGCGTTCCGGTCTCGACGTGGCCCACCACGCCGAGCCCCGTCACGGCCCACCGCGGAAAGACGAGGTATCCCTCGTAGGGCGCGCGGAGGTCCGGTGTCTGCTCTGCCTCGGCCGAGACCGTGTAGGGCTCTCCGTCGACTCCCTCGAACGCCGGCGGCCGGCTGTGCTCCTCGAGATAGCCGCCGAGCGTGAGGTCGGCGGGATCGGGCGTCCGCGTCTCCTCGCCCGCCAACTCCTGTTTCTCGTCCATCGATACTCCCGGCGCGCTGTTTCGGAGCCCAACGTTAGGTGCTCCGCGACCCGGAAAACAGGGCGCACCGGTCCCGGCCGCCCGGTTTGCACCGGCCTCGGCCGGCACCCCCGAAAAGTTCGAGGACTATCGGATTCGATCTGGACGTCCCCGGCCGGCTGGCCGAACGAGTACGCCCGGCCCGCCACCGGGCAAACCGGAGAGGTCATGCGCTGACAAACCGGACAGGTTCATCTGCTACAAACTGGAGCCCCTCACCGCTTGACCCCCGCGCGGGACTCTACGACTGTGGCCGACGTACTGCCATTCCACCCCACAGGGGAGAGGGCGACGTCGGCAGGTGTCCTGCCCTCATCATGCGGAGGCACTCCAAGTGGCCGACCCGGACAACATCCGAAACACCGGTGTGCGCTTTGAGCCGGGGGACAGACCCCCCCCGCTCCTCTCGCTCGGCCTGGGGTTCCAGCTCGCCGTACTCTGCGTCGCCGGCATCGTCCTCACTCCGGCGATCGTGATCCGGGCCGCGGGCGGGCCCGAGTCGTTCGTGTCCTGGGCGGTCTTCGCGTCCGTGGCGATCAGCGGTGTCAGCACCCTCAGCCAGGCGGTCCGTTTCGGCCGGATCGGGGCCGGATACGTCCTGCTGATGGGCACATCGGGGGCGTTCATCGCCGTCTGCATCACGGCGATCGCCGAGGGCGGACCGGCGATGCTCGCGACGCTCGTTCTCGTCTCCTCTCTCTTCCAGTTCGGACTCGCCTCGCGGCTGTCGCTCTTCCGCCGGATTCTGACACCCGTTGTGGCGGGCACCGTGATCATGCTGATACCGGTCACGGTCATGCCGCTGCTGTTCGACATGCTGGTCGATGTGCCGCCCGGCACCCCGGCGAGCGCTCCGGGGATCGCCGCTGCGGTGACGCTCGTCGTCATCGTCGGCGTCGCGCTCAAGGCCCGGGGCACGTTCCGGCTCTGGGCGCCCGTCGTCGGCGTCGCCGCCGGGTCGATCGTCTCGATGTTCCTGGGCATCTACGACACCGGTCTCGTTGGCGACGCGGGTTGGATCGGACTTCCCGAGGGCGCCTGGCCGGGAATCGATCTGAGTTTCGGGGTGACCTTCTGGACGCTCCTCCCCGCATTCGTCTTCGTGACCCTGGTCGGTGCGATCGAGACGATCGGTGATGCCGTGGCGATCCAGCGCGTCTCTCACCGCGAGGCGCGGGCCGTCGACTTCCGCGCCGTGCAGGGTGCGCTGGCTTCCGACGGACTGGGCAACCTGCTCTCCGGACTCGCGGGCACGGTTCCGAACACGACCTACTCGACGAGTGTGTCCGTCACCGAGCTGACCGGGGTCGGGGCGCGGCGGGTCGGCGTGGCGGTCGGCGCGATCTTCATCGTGCTTGCCTTCCTCCCGAAGGCCCTGGCGATCCTGCTCGCGATACCGGGACCTGTGGCCGCCGCCTATATCACGGTCCTGATGGCGATGCTATTCGTGGTCGGAATGAAGATCATCGTGCAGGACGGCGTCGACTACCGGAAGGGGCTGATCGTGGGGATCTCGTTCTGGGTCGGGGCCGGGTTCCAGAACGGCCAGATCTTTCCGGAATACTTCTCCACCTTCGCGGCCGGGCTTCTGCAGAACGGGATGACGGCGGGCGGTCTCGTGGCGATCCTCATGACGCTGTTCACCGAACTTACGAGTCCGCCCCGGAGGCAGCTCGAAGTGAAGTGCAGCCTCGCCGCCCTGCCGAAGATCCAGCAGTTCCTGGGCGACTTCGCCTCCCGCAACGGCTGGGGGCAGGTCATGCGTTACCGCCTCGACACGGCGGCCGAGGAGACCCTCCTTGCCCTCTTCCACGAGGACGTGCGCGAGAACGGGGAGGATGCCCGCCGCCTCCAGGTGGTGGCCTACCGCGAGGAGGGCGGTGCCGTCCTCGAGCTCATCGCCTCGAGTGGTGAGGAGGAGAACCTCCAGGACCGCGTGGCACTTCTCAGCGAGACGACGGATGCACCTCCGGTGGAACACGAGATCTCCCTCCGGCTCCTCCATCATGTTGCATCCTCGATCCGCCACCAGCAGTACCACGACACCGACGTCGTCACCGTCCGCGTAAAGGCTCCGGACAACGATGCGTAGAACCCGGTCCGGGACCCCGGGCGGACGACGGAGGCGGGACGGAGGGGTGCCCCTGGCCGTGCGGGCCCGCCCGGTCCTCCGGCTCGCAGCGGCCGTGGTGCTCGGCGCGTCCCTTCCCGCCCCTGGCGCGTCGCAGGAGGCCCGCCCCCGGAACGTGGTCGTGATGATCGCGGACGGCGCGGGCGTCGCGCACTGGACCCTGGCACGCTTCGCGCGCGAGGACCTTGCGGTGCGGGAATTCCCCGTGGGGGGCCTCGTCGACACACGGGGTCACGACCACGTCGTGACGGGGAGCGCGGCCGGCGCGACGGCGCTTTCCACGGGGACGCGCACCTTCTTCGGGGCGATTGCGGTGGGGCCGGACTCGACGAGCCTCGCGACGGCGCTCGAGGCCGCCCGCCGGGGCGGCATGGCCACCGGCCTCGTGACGACCGCCTCGATCGCCGACGCCACACCGGCCGCCTTCGGCGCGCACGCGGTGTCGCGAAACGAGCAGGTGAGCATCCTTCGCCAGATGCTCGGACTGCCGGTGGATGTGCTCATGGGAGGCGGTCGCCGCGTGTTCGAGGTCGCGCGGGAGAGGGCCGGCATCGACCTCTGGGCAGAGGCCGCCGCGCGTTACGAGATTGTCGAGTCGCCGGGGGAGCTAGAGGCCGTCGGTCCCGGATCCGGGGCGCCCCTCCTCGGCGTCTTTGCCAGGGGCGAGATGCCGGTCGCGGCCGAACGTTCGCCGAGCCTCCCGGCGATGGTTGGCGTCGCGCTCGACAGGCTTGCCACGAGCCCCGAGGGGTTCTTCCTGATGGTCGAGAACGAGGGCACCGACACGCAGGCCCACAACAACGCCGACCGGGAGACCCTCGTCGCCGAGATGCTCGACTTCGATGACGCGGTGCGCCTGGTGCTCGAATACCATCGCCGCGACCCCCGGACGCTCGTGGTCGTGACGGCGGACCACGAGACCGGCGGGACCAGCCTCGTGGCCGGACCGGGTCGTAGCGACCTGCTCAGATACTCGACCGGAGGCCACTCGGCGGCCTTCGTGCCGCTCTTCGCGGTGGGGCCGGGTGCCGAGCGCTTCGGTGGACTGAAGGAGAACCGGGAGATAGGCCGATTGCTTCTCGAGGCGGTGCGCCGCTGACGGCGGTCCTCCCGCGCCGGTCGTCGGGGAGGACGCCGTGCGGACCGGGGAAACTGCGGACGCTCCGGGCCGGATTCAGGCGCCGGCGCGCAGGTGGCGCCTGATGCGTGCGAGCCCCTCCTCGATGTTTCCGACCGATGTGGCGTAGGAGAACCTGAGGAACCCCTCCCCCTTCTCCCCGAACGCGGTTCCCGCCAGCGCCGCCACGCCCGCCTCCTCGAGAAGCTCCCGCTGGAGTCCGGCGGCGCTACGTCCGGTCCCGGCGATGCCGGGGAAGGCGTAGAACGCACCCTTCGGACGCAGGCACTCGAATCCGGGGATCGCGTTCAACCCGTCGACGATCGTGTCGCGTCTCCTCCTGAATTCCCGGACCATCGCGTGCACGGGACCCCGGTCCATGCGGAGAGCGGCGGCACCCGCCACCTGGCAGAACGCCGGCGCGCAGGAGTTCGAATTCACCTGGAGTTTCGCGACCTGCTCGGCCAGGCCGGCGGGCATGACGCCGAATCCGAGCCTCCAGCCCGTCATCGCATAGGTCTTCGACCAGCCGTCCAGGATGATCGTCCGCGCCCGCATCCCCGGGAACCGGCTGATCGATACATGCTCTCCCTCATAGAGAATCTCGCTGTAGACCTCGTCGGAGAGCACGATCGCGTCCGTGTCGCGAAGACCCCGGGCCAGCCGCTCGAGGTCGCCCGCGGGCGCCACGCCCCCCGTCGGATTCTGCGGCGAATTCAGGACCACCATCCGCGTGCGGCCTGTCACCTTCCCGAGAAGCTCGTCCGCATCGAAGCTGAACTTCCGTTCCGCGCGGAGCGGAACCGGGACGGGAGTGGCACCCGTGAAGCGGATCATCGACTCGTAGATGGGAAACCCGGGATCAGGGTAGATCACTTCGTCCCCGGGCTGGAGGAGAGCCAGCATGGGGAAGAAGATGATCGGCTTGGCGCCCGGCGTGACCACGACCTCTTCGGGCCCGACGGGAATCCCCCGGGTGCGGCCGATGTGCTCGGCGACCGCCTCGCGCACCTCGGGCAGCCCGGCCGCCGGCGTGTAGTGGGTGTAGCCGTCGGCAAGTGCGCGGTTCGCTGCCTCGATGATCTCGGCAGGGGTGTCGAAGTCGGGTTCCCCGAGCTCGAAGTGGACGATGTTCCTCCCTTGGCGTTCCAGCTCCTTGGCCCGGGAGAAGACCTCGAAGGCCGTCTCGGTGCCGAGCCGGCTCATGCGCGTCGCGAGTCTCATGCTCCTCCCTGCTGGTCGCGGAAATGCTTGAAGTAGGCAACCGATTCGCCCCTCGGAATACTGAGCGACTCCCAGCTCCCGGAGTGCAGGCGGGCCACGAGGACGATCTGGCCCGCGTGATACGCGGCGTGCGCGAGCTGCATCGCGAACGCGGCGCCGATCGCGATCGTCCGGCCCCGGAGGCGGACATCGCGTCCGAGGTCGGCGTCGGCGAGCCCGTCCAGCGCGGCATGGAGCAGCTCCCACCCGCCCGCCCACCTCTCCATGAGCGCCTCCCGGGTGTCTTCGGCCGCGAGCACGAACTCGGAGTCCCGGTCCCGGTCAGGTTTCTCACCATCGGTGGTCAGGAAGTCCGTCCACCTGGAGCGGAGGTTTCCGGCGACGTGCTTGACCAGGATCGCCACGCTGTTGGTATCCGGCCCGGGATCGCCGAAGAATGCCTCGTCGCTCAGGCGGACGAGGCTGGACTCGGAAACCCGCTGGTACCGTCGGAACTCGGCACGGAAGCCGGCGGTGATGCGGTCGATCGGTGACCTCCGGATGGCGCGTGCGTGTCCGGACCCGGGGGGCGCCGGGTCCGGGGGGAGAGGGTACGGGGTGCGGACGCCGAGGCCAAGACCCCCGGCCGGCGGAGACCCCCGGCTGGCTCGCCGGCGGCCCGAACGGGCCGTCCGCGTGGCGCGGGTCCCGCTAGGCTCCCGTGTCCTCGCGGGTCTCGGCTATCACCATGTCGACCACCCGCCGGAGTGCCTCCTCCCTGCTGTCGCCCTCCAGGCGCCGCAGGCGGTATAGGTCGAGCTGGCGGTCGGCGCTCGTTCCCTCGCGGATGATATCCAGCGCATGGCGAACCTCCGCCTCGCAGTCCAGTGCGCGGGCGTCGGGCGCGAGATCGCGGACGAGCCTTGCCGTCTCGTCGTAGATATCAGTCCGTCCCCCACCCGATTTCCTGTCGCCGAGGAAGGCGAACACCCCGTAGCGCTGCGCCATCCAGCGGTCCTCGGATATGAGCTCGGTCATCGGCTCGGGCGGGAGTTCGTCCCGAAGCGCGCGCCGCGTCAGTCGCCGGACGAGGCAGGCGTAGAGGGCCACGATCGTCATCGCTTCCTCGATCCGCGTGCAGACGTCGCAGATCCGAATCTCCACCGTCGGGAAGGAATGGGACGGACGGATGTCCCACCAGAGCTCACTCCCGTCCCCGATGAAGTTCATCCGCTGGTATTCGCTCACCAGCCGCTCGTACTCGGTCCAGGATCCGAGCGGACCGGGCATGCCCGTGCGGGGAAGGCTCCCGAAGAGGATGAGTCGGTAGGACTTGAACCCCGTCTCATGTCCTGCATTGAAGGGCGATGAGGTCGAGAGCGCGTGCAGGAGCGGGAGATAGCGCCGGAGCGCGGTCATCACGCGCACGCGCGTGTCCGCGTCGGCGAAGCCGGCGTGGATGTGCATGCCCCCGACGACGGCGCGCCGCACGGTCTCCTGAAACGTCGACGCGAACTGCCCGTAGCGGTCCCGCGGCGTCGGGGCCTGTTCTCTCCACTCTGCCAGCGGATGCACGGAGGCGGCCATCACCGCGGCGCCGTGGCGTTCGGCCGCCTCGATGACGGTTCTTCGCGTCTCGCGGAGCGCCGTCCGCACCTCGGCCACCGAGGCGCACACCCGGGAATTCGTCTCGATCTGGGAGCGCAGGAACTCCCGCACGACCTTGTGGGCTCCCTGGTTCTCCCGACAGTGCTCGAAGATCTGCGGCTCGGGGTCGGCGAGCAGATCGCGCGACACGGGGTCGACGAGGAAGAACTCCTCCTCGCACCCGAGCGTGATGTGGGGATCTGTGCTGCCGGCCGCGCCGTCCGGGGGCGAGTCATTCATCTGTGCACCCGCATCGTCGAATGGGATCGGCATCCCCGGCCGGGGAGGACCGCCCGGGGGCGTCGGGGCCGAGGGCCTCCACGGCTCCTGAGTCACCCCGCAACGCACCACTGCGTTCCCGTTCGGTCGCTGTCGCGGACGGGGTTTGCGCCTGGCGTCGGGGAGTAGTCCCACTCCGTCTCCGCGCTGCCGCTTCCGGAACACGCCCCGTCTGGTGCAGGGCCCGCGCAGGATCGCCGGTGGCGTCCGGGGCTGCTGCCGGCGATCTTCCCGGCGACATGCGGACGGGTGCCCCGCGGGCCGGCGCCGCCGGCCAGGGGCGACCCGCTTCTCTCGCGGAGGTGCCTGCCGGTTCGGCGTCGCGACCGGGCGCAGAAGGACGAGGGTATTGGGCGGATCAGGCGGTTACGACATCACCAAGATCTGGGCCGGATTGCCCGTGCTCATCCGGCTCTCGGAGCCGGGCACCGAGCTCTCGAGCGCCGAAGTTGCCGCCATCCTGGGGACGCGGAGCGTGAAGGGAATCGGGTCGGTCCTGTCGGGGACGAGGCGCACGCTCTCCAGGTCGGGCATCCGGATGGACGAGGCAGCGGTCCGGAGCACTGTGCGCGGCCGGAGGGTCTGGACCGCCGGACCGCGGATCCGTCAGGCCGTGCATGTCCTCGAGCGGGAGCGCTACAAATGGACGTACCGCTCTGACCCGGAGGCCGCGACGCTCGAGGACCCGCGCCCGGGCGGTCCCGTGCTCGTGCTTCGGGCGCTCAGGACGCGGGGTGGCGCCTATCAGATCAAAGGCGGGATGGCGGAACTCGACCGGATCCTCGACGACGATCGCTACCTGATCGGAGAGAGCCGGTACGGGTCGATCGGGGAGGTCTTCATCGCCGAGATCGAGCCGGGAGTGGATGGGCGGGAACATCCGGTGCCGGAGGGCTACGGCGAGAACGGCATCTGGGTGCGGGGCAGGTTCGACCACGCCGATCCCCGGGTGGCGGGTGCGATCGGAACCGGCCGGACGCCCATCGTCGACGCCTGGGTGGGCGAGGCGACCTGGATCGAGCGCCGCGTCGCCCTCGGGGATGCGCGACGGCAGGTAGCCAGAGCCACCGCAGAATCCCGCCGATCCTTCTCGGACGATGTGGGCGAGCACTGGCGGGACACCGGAGACGATACCCGCTTCCGCTACGTGGTCTGGGTGGCCGGGCACGGGCGCGCCGGGCCGTACCACGCGCCGCCGGTCCGCATGCGCCTGCGCTGCTGGTACGAGGTCGTGATCATGACGGCGGACCGGCGGCGGATCGTGCTGCGCGAGGAGGGGCTTCGCGGCGACGATGTGCGCACGGCAAACCGGGCGATTGCGCGCTGGCGCCGCGTCGACCGCGGGCGGGAGAGTGCGCTCGTTGTGGTCCGCGACTTCCGGATCGCCAGGAAGCAGCCCCGGCCGATGCCACCGGACGGGTAGGCTGGCCATGCGGGTGCCGCGTCGGCGGGCTCGTCGGCCGGAGCGGCGGGGCTCCAGCCGGCCGGGACGCGGCCGGTCATGGGCACCGGGCGGCGAAGCGCGACGCGCCCCGGCCGGCGTGCCCCGGGACCTTGCCCGAGCGGTTCCGGCGCGATGCCGGGCCGCTCGCGCCGGGATCATCCGGGGGTGATGGACACTTCCGCTCCGGGAACGGGATGAAGCGCGGGCCCACCCGCAAGCCGGCTCCCCCCGACCGGGAGGTGCTGGCCGGGCTCGTCGAGCGCGTCACCTTCCACAACCCCGACAACGGGTTCTGCGTGCTCCGGACGCGGGCGCGCGGGCATCGCGACCTCGTGACCATCGTCGGACACGTCGCCACGGTGGCCCCCGGCGAGTGGATCACGGCCTCGGGTGCGTGGGTCAACGACCGCACCCACGGTCCCCAGTTCAAGGCGCGATTCGTCCGTACCGCCGCGCCGTCCTCGGTTACGGGCATCCAGAAATACCTCGGATCGGGCATGATCCGGGGCATCGGCCCGATCTACGCCAGCAAGCTCGTGCGCGCATTCGGCGAGAAGGTCTTCGACGTCATCGAGGCCGAGCCTGAGCGGCTGCGCGAGGTGCCGGGGATCGGCCCGGTGCGGGCGCAGCGGATCACCGACGCCTGGGCCGAGCAGAAGGTCGTGCGCGAGATCATGGTCTTCCTGCACAACCACGGTGTCGGGACGGCGCGGGCCGTGCGCATATACCGGACCTACGGGGCCGATGCCGTGGAGGTGATGTCGGAGAACCCCTACCTGCTTGCCCGGGACATCCGGGGCATCGGGTTCCGGACCGCCGATGCGATCGCGATGAAGCTCGGGATCGAGAAGGCCGCCATGGTGCGGGTCCGCGCCGGTATCGGATACGCCCTCACGGAAGCGATGGACGAGGGCCACTGCGGCATGCCTGAGGCGGAGCTGGGACCGTACGCGGCCAGCCTCCTGGACGTGCCCGACGACCTGATCCGGTCGGCGCTGGAGCGGGAACTGGCCGAAGGCACGGTGGTGGCCGATACGGTGGCCGGTGCCCCCTGCATCTTCCTCGCCGGTCTCTACGGGGCCGAACGGGCGATCTCCCGACGGCTTCTGGAACTCGCGGCCGGATCCCTCCCGTGGCCTGCCATCGACCCGGAGAAGGCTCTCCCGTGGGTGGAGGGCAAGACCGGGCTTGCCTTGGCGGGCGGCCAGGCCGACGCGATCCGCGTGGCGCTCTCCTCGAAGGCGGCGGTTATCACCGGCGGGCCGGGCGTCGGGAAGACGACAGTCGTCAACGCGATCCTGCGCATCCTCTCCGCCAAGCGGGTCCGATTCCTCCTCTGCGCACCGACCGGGCGCGCGGCAAAGCGGCTGAGCGAGGCGACCCGATTCGAGGCGAAGACGATCCACCGGCTGCTCGAGGTCGACATGGCGAAGGGTGGCTTCCGGCGCGACCAGGACAACCCGCTGACCTGCGACCTGCTCGTCGTCGACGAGACCTCCATGGTGGACGTCTCCCTCATGCGGGCACTGCTCGCCGCCGTGCCTGCCGGAGCGGGGATCCTCATCGTCGGCGACGTCGACCAGCTGCCGTCGGTGGGACCGGGCCAGGTGCTGGCCGATATCATCGGATCCGGTGCGGTGCCGGTCATCCGGCTCACGGAGGTCTTCCGCCAGGCGGCCCGGAGCCGGATCGTCACGACCGCCCACGGCATCAACCGGGGGGTGATCCCGGATCTCGCCCGCCCGGAGGGGGAGAGCGACTTCTACTTCATTCCGGCAGAGGATCCGGAGACGGCGGTAGCCAGGATCGTGGAGCTCGTCCGGACCCGGATTCCCCGGAGGTTCGGATTCGATGCCCTCCGCGACGTCCAGGTGCTCTGCCCGATGAACCGGGGCGGCGCCGGGGCACGCTCGCTCAACATCGAGCTCCAGGCCGCGCTCAACCCGGCGGGTGAGCGCAGGGTCGAGCGCTTCGGCTGGACGTTCGCCCCCGGCGACAAGGTGATGCAGATCCAGAACGACTACGACAGGGAGGTCTACAACGGAGACGTGGGCCTCGTCGAGGATGTGGACCCCGACACCGGAGAGCTCACGGCGCGGTTCGAGGGGCGGGATCTGGCTTACGCCTTCGGAGAGCTGGACGCGCTGGTGCTGGCCTACGCCGCCACGGTCCACAAGAGCCAGGGCTCGGAGTACCCGGCGGTGGTGATCCCGGTGCTGACCCAGCACTACGCCATGCTGAAGCGGAATCTCCTCTATACCGGGATCACGCGCGGGAAGCGGCTGGTCGTGCTGGTCGGGCAGAGGAAGGCGGTGGCCATCGCTGTGCGGGAGACATCCGGGCGCCGCCGCTGGTCGAAGCTGGGCGAGTGGTTGACGGCGGCGGAGTCCGGCGGGGTCGCCGGGAGTCGTCTGCCAGGGGGATCGAGGCCTGCTGGTCCGGCGGAGCCTCGGTAGTGCCCGGGCAGGTGTGCGCGCGGCCTCGGACCGCCATCGGCGCCCGGCGGAGCCGCCGCCAGCCGAGAGGGCCGGCGTCCGCGGAGGTTCATTCCTCCTCGTCCCGGAGATGCGGATCCCCGTCCGGCTCGAAGCCCCGGCATCTGAGAACCGGCAGCGGCGGGTACTTCGGGTAGCGCGGATCGCTCGCCGACCGTCGGCAGAGCACGAACACCGAGCCCCGTCGGTTCCCGGTCGTTCGCCGGAAGATGCAATCCGCGCAGAGTCCCGCCGGCTGCCTCACGGGCGGATGCCGAGAAACGCCACCTGGCGTTCGCGGTCTCCCCGCCGGTGGGAGAAGTAGCCGCCGTCGCCGCAGAGCGTACAGGCGCCGGAGACGCTGACTCGGCCGTGGGGCACGCCGAGCGCGTGCGCCTGGCGGGTGAGGACGGCGCGCACATCCACCGGTTCCGGGCCGGATGGCTCGGAAAGGCCCAGGGCCCTGAAGACCTCCGGCCCCACCTCGTAGCAATCCCCGCAGATCGCCGGGCCGAGGTGCAGATGGAGGTCTGTCGGACGCGTTCCGAACCGGGTCGCGAGGGTCGCGACGCCCGCTTCCACTATGCCGGCCGCCGTTCCCCTCCATCCGGCGTGAAGGAGGGCCACCGCGCGGTGCTCCGGGTCGACGAGGTAGACGGGCACGCAGTCGGCTACCGTGACACCGAGAAGCACCCCGCCGGCCGAAGTGCCGTGCCCGTCGGCGGGCTTGCCACCGGCGTGGAGACCTTCGTGAAGAGCGGCGTGGACGACGATCCGGGTCCCGTGCACCTGGCGTGCGTGGGCAGCGCCCGGGAAGCCCGTGGTAGTGAGGAGCGCCCGCCACCTGCGGCCCGCGGCCGGTGGAGCCGCGTTGCCGAAGAGCCTGAGATCGAAAGGGCTGTCACCGGTCCCGCGGTGGGTCATGCCGGCCGTGATCCACGGGAACCGGTCCGTCCACCGGGAGACGGGGCGATAGGGAACCGGCGCATCGGTGAGCATCCCGGAAGCTCGGGGACCAGGAAACGACAATCAACCGGCCGGAAAGCGAAATTGTCGTGACGCTCCGACCGGCAGCGGCCTGGGACCACGAGGCGGACGCCTGCGAAGTGATCGTCCTCCGTCTCAAACACGAGCCGCCTTCCGATTCTCCGTAGGCCGGTGACCCGATGCCCCCCAGGCCAAGTGACCGCCGACTCGTAGGTGTGAAGGAAGGATGGCGTCCAGGTCTCAGAGTCCGAGATCAAGCTGCCCGGCCGCATCCGGACGCCTGAATGCGTCGGCAGAAAGGGCGGGCATCCTTTCGGCGAGGCCCGCACGGCGCCGGGCGATCCGGAAGAGTTCGCTCATTTGCCCGGCGAGGGGACCGCGCCCCTTCATCCGTGAGACCGGCCGCGGATCGTTCAGGCGCCCGCCGCGCATCGCCCGGATGCGGCTGAGCACCTTCGCCTTCCGATCCGGGAAATGCCTGTCGAGCCAGTCCAAGAAGAGATCCTTCACGGCGAAGGGAAGACGGATCGGCACAGCGATCGCCGCGGACGCTCCCCTCTCGGCCGAGGCTTGGAGAATGGCGGGGATCTCATGGTCGTTGATCGCCGGAATGAGGGGAGCGACGAATACCCCGACCGGAATGCCGGCAGCGGCCAGGCGACCGATCGCCTCGAGCCGGCGGGCCGGAGTCGGGGCCCTGGGCTCCATCACTCCGTGGAGCGCCGGTTCCAGAGTGGTGAGCGAGACGGCGACCGACGCGGCGTCGTGGCGTGCGAGCCGGGCGAGCAGGTCGATATCCCGGGTCACGAGAAAGCTCTTCGTGACAATCGTCACCGGGTTGCGGAATTCCGCGGCCACCTCCAGGCACGCGCGCGTGATCCCGAGCCGCCGCTCGATCGGCTGGTAGGGGTCCGTCACCCCGGAGAACGCCAGCGGCTGGGGCCTCCAGCGGGCGGAGGAGAACTCCTCACGGAGCAGCGCCGCCGCGTCGGGCTTGACGAGGATCCTGGACTCGAAGTCCAGGCCCGCCGACAGCCCGAGATACTCGTGGGTCGGGCGCGCGTAGCAGTAGACGCAACCGTGCTCGCACCCCCGGTAGGGATTGACGCTCACGTCGAATCCCACATCCGGGCTTGAGTTCCGGGAGATGATCGATCCCGTGTTGTCCACCAGGAACTCGGTGGAGGGAGCGGGATCCCCGGCCAGACTCCACGCCTCCCGCTCAACCGTCAGGCGCTCGAAACGGTTGGCGGGATTGAACCCCGCGCCCCGCCCCCGGATGACAGGCAGTTCATTCATCAGTATCAATTTCGGTTTATGTTCGGAAAAAATACCGTCTGGCGGACCCGAGGGGAAGGGGTGATCTTGGCGCGATGCAGCCGACTGCCGCCGAACTGAGGGCGCTTGGGCGCCGCGACCCCGTGCTGGGAGCGGCGATGCCCGGCCTCCCGCCCTTCCCGGACTTTCCCGTCGGGGTCCTCCGCGGATCGCACTTCCACGCCCTGGCCCGGTCGGTCATCTACCAGCAGCTCGCGACAGCAGCGGCCGCCGCGATATACGGGCGAGTCCGGGACTTGACGGGGGGACCTCGCTTCCCCACCCCCGAGGAGGTGCTCGCGATGGATGACGGAGAGCTCCGCGGGGCTGGCCTCTCGGCCAACAAGCTCCGTGCGCTCCGCGATCTCGCCGGAAAGACGGTGAGCGGCGAGCTTGGACTGCATCGCATCGGTCGCCTCCCCGACCACGAGATCGTTTCGAGGCTCACGACGGTCTGGGGCATCGGGGAATGGACGGCGCAGATGTTCCTCATCTTCAAGCTGGGTCGGCCCGACGTGATGCCCGCCGGGGATCTCGGGATCCAGGAGGGCCTTCGGATCCTGGACGGGCTCGACGAGCGCCCGGCCCCGCGGTTCGTGACGGAGAGAGCCGAACGATGGCGACCGCTCCGGAGCGTGGCCGCCTGGTTCCTCTGGCGTCTGAAGGATGCGGGTTGACGTTGCCCGGCAGGCGGCAGGCGTTCCCTCCTCCCGCGACCCGTCGTACGCGCCGTCCCGGGTCATCCGGGTGGCCGATTCTCCCTGGCGGTGTACCTTCGGGGCCGGGTGTAGTGACGGCCGGTGTTCTGCCCGTCGGGAGAACTCCGCCGTTTGCGTCAGGTGCCCTGCACGCGCAGTCGGCTCTCCATCTGTGTCAGGTGGGCCACCGAAGGTGGCATCTCCCTTCCGGACCCGCTTTCCGGGCCGACGGTGCCGTGTATGGGTCGCTCCAGGCAGGTCGCGAGGAGGATTGAAATGACGGTGTTCTGGCCAGGGCCTGGTGATGCCCTCGGTCCGCATGGGCGGATCCCGGTCTGATGCGTGCGGCCATCTACTCCGAGCACGGCGGTCCCGAGGTCATCCGGATCGCCGAGCTTCCGGATCCCGAACCGGGGCCCGGGGAGGTCCGGATCCGCGTGGCGTGTACCTCGATCAATCACCTGGACCTCTGGCTCCGACGGGGCACCCCGGCCCCGACGCCGATGCCCCACGTGGGCGGCGCGGATATCGCCGGCGTGGTGGACCGGGTGGGTCCCGGCGTGCACGGGGTGCGGCCCGGGACGCGGGTCGCTGTCGATCCGGCGCTCGACTGGGAGTGGTACCGGGTAGGTCCGAGTGGGGATGCGCTGCCGAATCCGCGGTTCCGGGTCGTCGGCGAGCACACCCAGGGAGGACTTGCCGAATACGCCGTGGTGCCCGCCGCGAATCTCCTCCAGCTTCCCGGGCACGTCCCGATGGAGGTAGCGGCCGCCGCCGGCCTCGTCTATGTGACCGCCTGGCGCGCGCTCGTCACCCGCGGGCGGCTCCGACCGGGTGAACGGGTACTCGTCACCGGCGGGTCGGGCGGTGTGGCGACGGCGGGTGTGCAGATCGCGGCGGCAACCGGCGCGACCGTCTTCGCGGTGACGTCCGGCACCGAGAATGTCGCGCGGCTCGCGGAACTCGGGGCTGACGTCGTGGTGGACCGCGAGGAAGGCCCGCTCGGCAGCCTCCTCCGCGAGGCGACCGGCGCGCGCCGGGTGGACCTCGTGCTCGATTCTGTCGGGGAGGCCATCTGGACCGACCTGATCAAGGCGCTTGGCGTGGGAGGCCGCCTCGTGACCTACGGTGCGACGACAGGTCCGCGTGCCCCGCTCGATCTCCGCCACGTCTTCTGGAAGCAGCTCTCGGTCCTCGGCAGCACCATGGGCAGTCCCGGCGAATACCGGGAGGTCATGGAGATGGTCTTCTCCGGCCGCCTCGCACCGGTGGTCGACCGCGTCCTTCCCCTTGAACGGACGGCCGAGGCGCACCGGCTCCTCGAGGCCGGGGAGGTCTTCGGCAAGCTGGTGATCCGGGTCGCGGACTGAGGCCGGTCATGGAGCTTCGCGAGGCGCAGCGCAGGGTCGACGAGTGGATCACGAGTTTCGAGGAGGGCTACTGGCCCCCGCTCGTGAACCTGGCGCGCCTGACCGAGGAAGTCGGCGAGCTGGCCCGCGAGCTGAACCATCGGTACGGCCCGAAGAGGAAGAAGCCCGACGAGCCGGAGGCGGACCTGGCGCTAGAGCTCGCTGACGTCCTCTTCGTCCTGCTCGTCCTGGCCAACGAGCAGGGAATCGATCTTGCCGGGGCGCTCGAACGGACGCTCGCGAAGTACCGGCTCCGTGACTCGGAGCGCTGGGCTCCACGCGTGGAATGACCGCCGTTCTCCTCATTGCGACGCTGCCGTGGCTGGCCATAGCCGCGGCCGCCGTGTTCGCGGTGCGGATTCCTCCTCCCCTCCGCCCGCCCGATACGGCCCGGTCCTCCAATCCGCGCCTTCCCTCCGTCCGAATCGTCGTTCCGGCCCGGAACGAGGCAGAGAACATCGGACCGTGCCTCCGGTCCCTGACCCTCCAGGACTATCCCGATTTCAGGATCACCGTGGTGGATGACTGTTCCACGGACCGTACCGGCCGGATCGCCCGGTCTGTCGCCCCGGGCCATGCGCGGAGTGTCGAAGTGCTCAATGGTGCGCCCCTCCCCCCGGGATGGTTCGGGAAATCCTGGGCCTGCGCACAGGGTGCGCGTGGAGCCGGCGAGGACCTCCTCCTCTTCACCGATGCGGACACCCTGCACGGGCCGTCGCTCCTCGGTCTCGCCGTCCGGGCGCTCGCCGAGGATGAGGTATCCGCCCTCACCCTCTTCGGCAGGCAGGAGCTCGGGAGTTTCGGGGAACGGCTCGTCCAGCCGCACCTCTTCACCCTGCTCGGCCTGCGTTTCCGCAACCTCACAAGCCCGCTCGGGCCCGAGCGGCAGGGTGACGCGGTCGCGAACGGGCAGTATATCCTCGTGCGGCTCTCCGCCTACGATGAGATCGGGGGCCACGCGAGTCTCCGGAGCGAGGTCGTCGAGGACCTGCGGTTTGCCCAGCGCCTCACCGGGGCGGGGCACCGGCTGAGTGTCCGGACCGCGGGGCAGGAGTTCTCGACGCGGATGTACCACTCACTCCGCGAGGTTCTCGACGGGTGGACGAAGAACCTCGCGATCGGAGCGAGCCAGTCCGCCGGACCGTGGGGGCGTCTGGCTCTCGTGGCGATCATGGGCTACGCGGTCCTCGCGTGGGTCCTGCCGCCGGCCGCGTTCACCGTGGTCGCGGCCGGCGGGGCGCTGGGAGCCCGGTGGCCCGCCGCCGTCCTTCTCTGGTCCGGGACCGCGACTCTCGCGGGCCTTCTGGCCTGGGCCCGGGCCTACGGCCGGGCCGGCGTTCCCCGGCGCTACGCGCTCCTCTATCCGTTGGGCGCTGCGGCGCTGGCCCACATCACGCTCCGGAGCGCCTGGCGCGGCCACCGCCGCGTCGAGTGGAAGGGCCGGAGGTACTCGGGAGGTGAGGCGCTCGGTGAATCGGGCTGAGGTACTCAGGCGTCTCGCCCGCGAGGAAGGCTTCGGGCTCGCGGGGATCGCCGCTCCGGATCCGTCGCAGCACTCGGCGCTCCTCGACCTCTGGATCCGGGAGGGGTGGGCGGGCACGATGGCGTACATGGCGCGCCCCGCGAACCTGGCGCGGAGGGGCGATCTACGGCGGATCATGCCGGAGGTGCGGTCCGTCCTCGTCGTCGGCCAGAACTATTTCCGGGAGGATCCCGGGGGCGTTCCCGCCGATCCCGCCCGCGGCGTCATCGCCCGCTACGCGAGGGGCCGCGACTACCATCGCGTCATCGCCAGGGCCCTCCGGAGGGTGCACCGCCGCTTCGAGGAGGCGGAGGGCCGCCGGGTGCCCGGGCGGGTCTATGTGGACACAGGTCCGGTCCTCGAGCGGGAACTCGCCGAGCGTGCAGGGCTCGGGTGGTTCGGGCGCAACACCCTGATGATCCACCCCAGGAGAGGATCCTACTTCTTCCTCGGAATCCTCCTCCTGGCCCTCGAGATCGAGCCGGATGCGCCGCTCCGGGCGGATCACTGCGGAAGCTGCCGGGCATGCCTCGATGCCTGCCCGACATCCGCGCTCCTCGGCCGGAGGGTTGACGGCGCGCCTGTCATGGATGCCTCGCGCTGCATCTCCTACCTGACGATCGAGCACCGCGGCCCCATCCCGCACGAACTCCGTCCCCGGATCGGCAACCGGATCTACGGATGCGACATCTGCCAGGAGGTGTGTCCGTTCAACGTGCGCTTCGCCCGTCCAGCCGCCGAGCCCGGCTATGCGCCGCGCGGGCCCGGCGAGCTTCCTCCCGGCGTGGAACCGCTCGCCGGACCGGATCCCGGGGCCCGGCATCCCGGGACGGACGGGCCGCCCCTCACCGAGCTCATGAGGATGGACCGTGCGTCGTGGGAGGCTTTCTCGCGTGGGTCGCCGATCCGCCGCGCTGGCCGCGCGGGCTTCCTCCGCAATGTGGCCGTGGCCCTCGGCAACTGGCGATCGGGAGCCGCCGTGCCCGCACTCCGCTCCGCGCTCGGCGACACGGAGCCGCTCGTGCGCGGCCACGCGGCCTGGGGTCTCGGCCGCATCGGATCGGCCGAAGCGGTGCGTGCCCTCAGAACGGCGCTCGCCGGGGAGGAGGACGCGTGGGTGCGCGGCGAGATCGCGCGGGCACTCCGGAAGGAAGGCGCCCCCCCGGCCGCGTCCGCCTGAGCCTCTGACGGGCCGCGCGGGCCCGGACCCGCCTCGCTCGGCGCCTCCCCGGAGCTACGGCGATTCCTACGCCTCTCCGGTCTTCCTCAGGATCAGCTCGTGGGCACGGAGCCTGAGCGCGTTGATCCGGATGAACCCGCGGGCGTCCTCCTGGTCGTAGCCGCCGGCCATGTCCATCGAGGAGAGATCCTGGTCGTAGAGCGATGTCGGCGAGGTGCGCCCGAGCGAGCGGAGGCCGCCCCGGTAGAGCTCGACGCGGACGCTCCCGTCGATCAGTCTCTCCGACTGCGCGAAGGCCGCCCGGATGAAGTCCATCTCGGGTGAGAACCAGAACCCGTTGTAGATCAGCTCCGCGAACCGCGGAGAGAGCATGTCTCTCAGCCGGAGCACCTCCCGGTCCATCGCGATCCCCTCGAGGTCGCGAAGCGCGTGGTGGAGAACCGTTCCACCCGGAGTCTCGTAGACCCCCCTCGACTTGATCCCGACGAAGCGGTTCTCGACCATGTCGACCCGGCCGATCCCGTGGAGGCCGCCGATCTCGTTCAGGTACCCGAAGAGCGCGACCGGCTCGGTGTGGGACGCTCCGTCGTCCAGGTTGTCCACCCTGACCGGGACCGAGTCCTCGAAGTCGATGCGGATCTGGGCCGGCTCGGGCGGTGCTTCCATGGGCGAGCGGGTCAGCTTGAACATCTCCGCCGGAGGCGGGAGATCCGGGTCCTCGAGAATGCCGGCCTCGTAGGAGCGGTGCATGAGATTCTCGTCGCTCGAGAACGGCTTGTCGGCCGTGGCCTCGACAGGAATCCCGTGCTCTTCGGCGAATGCCAGGAGGTCGCTCCGGCCCTGGAAGCGTTCGAGGAACTCCCCCTCCTTCCAGGGGGAAATCACCTCAAGCTGGGGCGCGAGCGCCGCATAGGCGAGCTCGAAGCGCACCTGGTCGTTGCCCTTCCCCGTCGCGCCGTGCGCCACCGCCCCGGCGCCCATCTCGAGGGCGATCCCGACCTGGCCCTTCGCGATCACGGGCCGGGCGAGCGAGGTGCCCAGCAGATAGCGGTTCTCGTAGACCGCATTGCCGGCGATCGCGGGGAAGATGAAGTCCGTGACGAATTCCCGCCGCAGGTCTTCGACGACGACCTCCGAGGCACCCGTCAGGAGCGCGCGGGCCGAAATGTCGTCGAAATCCTCCCTCTGACCCACGTCCGCCACGTAGGCGATCACCTCGTGGCCACGTTCGATCAGCGTCCTGAGAATGCAGGCGGTGTCGAGCCCGCCACTGTAGGCGAGAACGACCCGGCTTGGGGTGGTTTCCATGTTCGGATGATCCCTGCAGGTGCCCCGATGTTCTATAATCATGCCACAATAACGCATAATTATACACAGAAACCCCGGCGTGCGCCACTCCGGACACTGTCCCGCGGAGGAGTGTCAAGGGGGGAGCGTCCCGGTTGCGTGGACGCCGGACGCCGCGTGGACCCGCCGGTCCGCGGGCCCTCCGCGCGCCTGGCCGGTCTTCCGGCCCGCAGCCCCGGGGTCCGGTTGCGCCGCGTGTCGGTGCCGACGACGTTCCTGCGCGCGCTTCCCGGCGCGGTCCGGCTCGTTCCCGCATGGGCAGACACCTCATGGCACCCCTGTCCGACATCTCGGTCTGCGACAACACGCAGAATCTTGCTGGACCCTTCTGCTCGCAGGTGTTGGGCGATCTCGGCGCGAGCGTGATCAAGGTCGAGCCGCCGGGCGGCGATCCCGCACGCGCGTGGGGGCCGCCCTTCTGGGCGGGGGACGGGACCCTCTTTCTCGCGGCCAACCGGAACAAGCGGAGCCTCGTCGTCGATCTCAAGCGCAGGGAGGGCCGGCGGATCCTTCTCGCGCTGGCGGCGCGGTCGGATGTCTTCCTCGAGTCCTCGCGGCCCGGCGTCGCCGAGCGGCTTGGCTTCGACTACGAGACGATCCGCGGCGCGCGGGACGACGTGGTCTACCTCTCGCTCAAGGCGTTCGGGGACCGCGGTCCGATGGCGGGGATGCCCGGATACGAGCCCCTTCTCCAGGCGTTTGCCGGGATGATGTCCGTCACCGGCTATCCGGACGGCCTCCCGGCCCGGGCGGGAGGGTCGGTCGTGGATTTCGGCACGGCGATCTGGTCCGCGCTCGGGGTGGTCTCGGCGCTGAGGGAGAGGGACCGGACCGGACGCGGGGCGCGGATCGACACCGCGCTCCTGGACACGGCAGTGGGATGGATCTCGTATCTGCTCATGGGCTACGTCGCCTCCGGGGAGGTTCCCGGCCGCATGGGTACCGCGCTCGGGGCCATCGTTCCCTACCAGGCGTTCGCCACCGGGGACGGTCAGGCGATGATCCTCTGCGGGAACGATGCGATCTTCGCGCGCTGCTGCGAGGCGCTCGGCGTGGCGGAGCTTGCGTCGGATGCGCGGTTCCGGACGAATGCCGCGCGGGTCCGGAACCGCGACGCCCTCCTCGCGGAGCTCGAGCCCCGCATCCGGGCGCTCGACACCTCGAGCGTGGTGGAGCTCATGCGAAGCCGTTCCGTCCCCTGTTCTCCGATCCAGGATGTGGCCGAGGTCGTCCGGCACCCGCAGGTGGAGGCCGTCGGGATCTTTCCGGAGGTGGAGGGCACTGGGCGGGAGGGCTACCGCGATGTCGCGCTCCCGCTCCGGATCGACGGGTCGCGTCCCCGCGGCGCGGGGCCGGTGCCGCGGCCGGGGGAGCATACGCGGGAGATCCTCTCCGAGCTCGGCTATGAAGAGGAGACGATCCAGGGCCTGGTGAACGACGGGGTGGTCGGAGTCTGAGGAGCTGGTCGGGACCGCTGCCGGGCGGTCCCGGGGCGAGGGAGCGCTCATGGGTGAGACGTTTCGGGGGATCGACTTCTACGACACCGACTCCCTCCTCTCGCCCGACGAGCGGGCGGTCCGCGACGGCGTGCGCGAGTGGGTGGAGGCCGAGGTTCTCCCGATCATCGACGACTGCTACCTCGAGGGGCGGTTTCCCGAGCAGCTGATCCCCCCGATGGCGGCGCTCGGCGTGCTCGGGGCGAACCTGCCGGCAGACTACGGGTGCGCCGGGATGAACAACGTCTCCTACGGGCTCATCATGCAGGAGCTCGAGCGGGGCGACTCGGGCATCCGCTCCTTCGCGTCCGTGCAGGGCGCGCTCGTGATGTATCCGATCCTGGCCTTCGGGACGGAAGGGCAGCGAAGGGAGTGGCTGCCCGCGCTCGCGTCCGGTCGGCGGATCGGCTGCTTCGGGCTCACCGAGCCTGAAGCCGGATCGGACCCCGTCGCGATGCGGACGGTGGCGCGTCGGGTCCGCGACGGGTGGGTGCTCGAGGGCACGAAACGGTGGGTCACGAACGGCTCGCGGGCCGACGTCGCGGTGGTCTGGGCGCAGACGGGCGAGATCGGGGACAGCCGCGGGGTCCGCGGGTTCCTCGTTCCGACCGGCCGGACCGGCGTCGAGATCCGGGCCATCACCGGAAGGCTGTCGCTCCGCGCGTCGATCTCGAGCGAGCTGCGCCTGGATGCGGTCGAGGTCGGGGAAGACGCGCTCCTCGCCGGCACGGACGGGATCCGCAGTGCGCTAAGCTGCCTGACGCAGGCCCGCTACGGGATCGTCTGGGGCGCGGTCGGGGCGGCTATGGCCTGCCTTCACGAGGCGCTCCGCCATGCGGGGACGCGCTCGCTCTTCGGGGCTCGGCTCGGCGCGAAGCAGCTGCAGCAGGCCCGGCTGGCAGACATGCTGACGGGGATCACGCAGGGCCAGCTCCTCGCCCTCCAGCTCGGGCGGCTCAAGGACCGGGGCGAGATGACGCCCCAGCAGGTCTCCCTCGCGAAGCGGGCGAATGTGGACACCGCCTGCGAGGTGGCCCGCGAGACGCGGCGGCTGCTCGGGGCGAACGGGATCCTCGTCGGCCACCGCGCGATGCGCCATATGGCGAACCTCGAGTCGGTCTACACCTACGAGGGGACGCACGACGTGCATACGCTGATCCTGGGCCAGGCCCTCACCGGGGAGGCGGCCTTCTGAGATGGCACCGGACTCCCCGGAGCCGATGCGGTTCCCGCGCCGCCGTTTCCGGTGAACCCTCCCGTACCGCCGCGCGGGCCGCTGCGGGAGGCCTCGCTCGAGACCCTCCGCACGGCCCGGGTCTGGTATCTGGGCGGAGGGGGTCCGGGGGAGCCGGCCGAGATCTGGTACCTCCTCCACGGATACGGAGAGCGGGCCGACCGCTTTCTCGAACGGTTCCGGCCGCTCGCCTCGCCCGACCGGCTCCTCGTCGCGCCCGAGGGACTCTCGCGGTTCTACCTGACCCGAGGCCGGAAGGGCGGGCACTCGACCGGTGACCGCGTGGGCGCGAGCTGGATGACACGCCTCGCCCGGGATGCGGAGATCCGCGACTACGTCCGGTATCTGGGCCTCGTCGCCCGCCAGGCTGAGGAGGGGCGCCGGGGGGAGGAGCCCGTCCGAACGGTGCTCGGCTTCAGCCAGGGGGTGCACACGGCGGCCCGGTGGGTGTGCCTCGGCGGTCTCCGTACGGCGAGACTCATCCTCTGGGGTGCATCACTCCCCGACGACCTCCCGGACGGCGCCGCGCGCCAGCTTGCGGCCACGCGCCTCATCCTCGTCCGTGGGCGGGAAGATCGAATCCGGCGACCGGGCGCCGAGGAAGCGGAGGAGCGGTGGCTCGGGCGGGCGGATATCGAGTGGACGGTCCGCACCCACGGGGGCGGCCACGAGATCGTGCCCTCCCTCCTCCAGGCGATTGCCGGAGGCGCCGGGCCCTGAGGTTACGGCCGGCCCATCCGGGCAAGGACCCATTCTTTCGGCGCGAGCGACTTCGGGGTCTTGGCGAGGTCGACGGCGGGGTCGACCAGAAGGCGGGAGCGCTCGCCGTTCAGGCTGACGTAGACGCGGGCCCGGATCTCGGGATCGGCCACGCCCGCCTCACGGAGCGTGTCGCGGAGGTGGTGGGCGAAGCCCAGGATCATGTCCGGCTGGAACGCGAACTGCCGTTCCTGCTGCGGGGTCAGGTAGTCGGCCGGAAACGCTTCCCATGACCGGTCCGTCCGCGGATCCGTGACGCGGAAGAAGGCCGCGCCGGTCTTCTCGGCGACCATCACACGCCACGAGAAACGGAAGCCCTCTTCGGTCCAGAGGACGTCTCCCGGGTAGGCCCAGTGCCGGAGGGGAAGGAGGACCTGGAGCGCGAAGAACGAAGCGAGGACGATCCCGCGCGCGCGCCCGACCGGGATGGCGGGCCCCGTAGCCGGCCGCCGCCGTCGGCCCCCGCGTGCCCGGGTGCGGCGCGTCCTCCTGAATCGGCTCCGGACGCCCCTGAGGAAGCGGCCGATCCGCCGGTAGTCGGCCTCGTCGAAGAAGACGAGCGCGGCGGCCATCATCACCCAGGGGAAGACGCCGATCGGGAAGAGGACCGCGGTCGTCAGGTGGAAGCCGGCGACGGCCAGGTAGGCCCAGGGACGGCTCGCCCTCCAGAGGAGGAGTGCCGGGATCGAGAGGTCGAAGGCCGCTCCCCCCCAGCTCATCAGGTAGGCGAACCACGGCTGGTCGAAGAGGACCCCGGCCAGGGGAAGGCCCGTGCGGGCGGAGAGCCAGATCCCGAGGGGCTCTGCGCGGAGGAGCCAGTCCGGGTTCAGCTTGGCCACGCCGGCGAAGAAGTAGACGATGGCGATCTGGGCCTTCAGCACGAGTGCGATCCACCGCGCCGGCGGCGCCCGGGGCGACCCGCGCCTCGCCGCATCCAGCGACCCCCAGCGGTGGAGGGGGAGGAGGACCAGGAGGAAGGCCACGAGAGAGATGAAGTAGTAGTGGTTCAGATAGGTGGCCTGGTCGATCAGCTCCACGTAGGAGAAGGCGAGGAAGAAGGCGGCCGCCGCGGCCCGGTAGTGCCATCCCACGGCGATCATGGCGGCGCATGCGATCTGGATCCCGAACACCAGGTAGATCCACTCGCCCGGCAGCAGCGGGATCCACTCGAAGAGGAAGTACCGGAAGTGGAAGGTGGGCTCGATGAACTGCGTCCGGACCCATCCCTTCAGAAGGAACCGGACAGCGGCAAGGCAGATGATGAGCCCGAAGCCGATCCGGAACACGACGAGCGGGGTCGCGCCCGCGGGCTCTCCGAGCCACCGGCCGAGACGGGCCAGCCGCTGACGGGCGCCGACGGCGATCCCGCGGCGTCCGTGCATCAGTCTCCGTCGTTGTCGCTGAAGGTGACCGTGATCCCGAGGAGCGCCGCCATATCCGTCTTGACGAGCACGAGGAGACCGCGCATCGCCTCGAAGGTGAGCGCGACCTCCGCCGGCGATTCGGTGACGGCCCGGCCGAGGGGGCCGGGGATCGCGGAGAGAGAGCGCTCGACGGCGCCGAACTGGTTCCGGATCGCCTGGGCGAGTCCCCTCTCCGCCGGAGCCCGGTCGAGGAAATCGACATAGTCGTCCACGCCGGCCTCGAAGGTCTCCCGGATCGACGCGAGGCTCGACGACATCATTGCGAGCGACTCCCCGGTCCGGGCGGACTCCACCTCGGCGGGACGGGGCTCACCGTCCGTCGCATCACCCATCGGGATGCCGAGGCGGGTGCGCATCACCATCTCGAGCAGCGCGATCATTTCGTTGGCCAGCAGGCTGACCGAGCCCTGGATGTCCGCCCCCTCGGAGTCGTTCTCCCGGAAGCTCCGGGCGTAGTCGGTTCCCTCCGGCGTCCAGTGCCGGTGGAGCTCCGTCGCCTTCGTCGAGAGGTTCGCCGTGAGCGCGGTGAGGAAGGCGCGCCGCGCCGGGTCGGCGAACCGGTCGAGGGCGGGTGGCTCCTCCCCGGCCGGGAAGATGAGGTACTCGATCGCGGCAAGCCCCTTGGTCGTCGAGCCGAGGGACTCGACGAAAGCTCCGTTCAGCTCTCCGAGAGCCTCCGTGTCCGCCCCGGCGATCACCTCCTCGATGAAAGGAATCCGGGCCGGGCGCCTCTCGATCGCGTTGTGGATGAGGAGGAGCCCGGGGAAGTCGTAGAGCTCGACTCCCTTCCAGGCCAGCGCAGCGCTGAGCCAGTGCGCCCGGAGCGCGGCGAGGGATTCGGGACTCGGCGAAGCGGTGAACCGCCGGGCGGCCGCGTCGAGCGCCTCCGTCGCGGCAACGAGCTCGAGATGGGCGGGGATGATCACCGTGTCGGCCACCGCACCGAGCATCGCCTCCCTGTCGAAGCGGAGGCCCATGCACCCGGGTCCCGAAGCGCCGGCCAGGAGAAGAAGGGCAGCGAGGGCGGTACCGGTTCGGCGGAGGATCGTCATAGTGAACCCAGAAAGCGGAGGAGGGAGGCCCGCTCGCCGGCGTCCAGCTCCCGGTAGCGGTCGCGGGAGCGGGCGGCCTCGCCGCCGTGCCAGAGAATCGCCTCCGACAGATCACGCGCCCGGCCGTCGTGGAGGTAGCGCGTGTGCCCGTTCACTGTCTCGATGAGGCCGATCCCCCAGAGCGGGGGCGTTCTCCACTCCCGCCCGCCGGCTTCGAATTCCCCCCGCCCGTCGGCGAGGGCCTCTCCCATGTCGTGGAGGAGGAGGTCAGTGTAGGGATGGATCGTCTGGTTCGAGAGCGCCGGGATCGTCGGATGGTCGCCGGTCGGCAGGGTTCGGAGATGGCACTGGCCGCATCCGATCTCGTCGAAGGTCGCCGAGCCCCGGACCACCTCGGGATCCTCCGGGTCGCGCATCGCGGGCACAGCGAGGGAGCTCGCGTAGAGGACGACCTTCATCAGGTCGTCCTCGGCGATCTCGTGCCGTCCGCCCCCGGGGGCCAGACGGCACGCCTCCTGCGTCGCGGTGCAGTTCTCGGAGGGAAAGAGGTGCGTGGTGATCCCCATGTCCTCCAGGAATGCCGTCGCGGTCTGCTGGAGCACGCTCGGCTGACCGGCCTTCCACCCGAAGCGCCCGAGCGCGTCCCCGCCGGCGAGGTGGTCCGGGACCCGGTTGGGTCGCCCGGAGATCCCGTCCCCGTCCCGGTCGTCGGGATCCGCCCGTGCGAGGATCTCCACCTCGGGAACCGCTTCGAGGAGACCCATCCCGATCATCTGCGGGGCGACGCGCGGCGAGATCTCGAGCGCCGGATGGAACGCCCCGTAACCTGGGTCGGCGAGGCCGTAGACAGGCTCCTCGAGCACGTATCCGCTCCCGTCGGCGAATGTGCCCGGCGACTCCACCCGGTCCACGACGAGCGTCGCCTCGGGCGGGACGCCCGGAATCGACTGGTCCTGGATCTGACCGCCGTAGACAGGGTCCGGGAGCTGGACCCCATCCCCCTCCTGACCGGGAAGGCTCACGCGGAACAGCAGCCCCGTGCCCCTCTCCGCCGCGGTGAGAGGCGGGCGGCCACGTCCGTCCCTGAGATGGCATCCGGCGCACGATCTGGCGTTGAAGAGCGGGCCGAGCCCGTCTCTCGCCTCGGTCGAGGCGGGTGCGCTCACCCAGTTCTGGTTGAAGAAGGAGTTGCCTACGAAGAAGAGGAGTTCGCTCTCCCCCTCGAGTCCCGGTGCCTGCTGGCCGAAGGCGTTCGGTGTCGCGTCGTAGATCGAAGTCTGCCCGCCGAGAAGCACGGGTGGGCGCTCGGTACTGCAGCCGACCGCCAAGAGAAGGGGGAGGGCGGGGATGAGACGGCGGAGAGCCTCTGCCGGATGCGGCAGAGGCATCCGCCGCCGTGTCGGCTCACCGCCCCGCCCCAAACGTCACTCCGGAAGCGCCGTGTTGATCGTGAGCCCGAGCCGGGTGCCCGCCTCGGCGATCCGGTCCCCGAGGGCCTGCAGGACATAGACGGTTTCGAGAACCACAGGCCGGGTGGCGGGATCGATGATCGCCTGGTCGAAGGGCACCGGAATCTCCTCCACCATGGTCAGGCTCTCGGCCAGGAGCGTGCCCAGCGCGGAGGCGAGTTCCGGGTCGACGGCCGAGAGAAGCTCGTCGAGACCGGGTCCGTCGATGACCGAGCCGTCCGTCCGCACGTACCGGCCCTCGTAGACATTCGCGATCCCGCGCGCGTTCGTGATGATATCACGGTGCGAGTTGTCGGAAAAACAGGAATGCTCGTCTTCCTGATCCTGGTTGTCGTAGGCCGTGAAGATCCGCTCCCCCGCCAGCTCCGACTTGCTCAGTACACCGATCCCGACAAGCATGCTCTGGAGCGACTCGTCGGGCTCCATCGCCTCGAACTCCGAGCGGTAGTTGCCGGCCTGGCCGGGTGCCCACGCCTCCGTCACCTCCTCCATATGCTCGACGAGGAGGTCGGCGGCGGTCCGGAGGTAGGCGGCGCGTCTTGCTGCCCCCGCGGACTCCGCCTCCAGGTAGTCCGTATGGGGACGCGTACCCGGCCCGGACGCGCTCCGGTCCTGGCCCCAGAGAAGAAACTCGATCGCGTGGAACCCGGTGCTCACATTCTCCTCGGCCCCCGCCTCGTTCATCGAGACGAGCAGCTCCCGGTCGATCGTCGGGTATGCTGCGGGATCGTTGATCATCCCGCTGCCTGGTGCGTCCTCGACGTAGTCGATGTATCCCTCGTCGAGGGGCCACGCGTTGATGAGCGCCTCGGGTCCGTCGGCGTCGTCGATGGGCCCCCCGTAGAAGCGGTACGCCTCGGTCTGGCCGTACGGCTCCCTCGCCGCGAGCCAGGCCGCCTTCGCCTCCCCGAGCGTCTCCGCGGTGGGAGACTCGAGGAAGCGTCCGATCGCGTCCCGGAGCCCGCGGACGCCCGCAAGCGAATCGTCGTAGCTTGCATGGACGATCGAGGCGTAGGTCCCGATCACCGCATCCTGCAGCTCCGCAGGCGCACCGCCGTCCCCGCAGCCGGCGAGAAGTCCGGCGAAGGCGAGAGCGGCGGCGGGCAGGCCCCACCCCCGATCTCCCCCCGCGGCCCGCCGGAGGGGGCAGGCACGGTCATTCGTCCTCATGGGCTTGGCGCTCCGGGTGGGATCCCTAGTTGAGAATCATTCTCAAGCGATAGGGGAGGGTACGGTTGACCAGGACCGGGTGTCAAGATCTCCCGGCCCCCGGGAGTCGTAGGATCCCCTCCGGACGTCACGGCTGTCCGGTCTGCTCCGGGTCGGCTGGATGCCGTCACGGTCGTGGACCTGGTCCTGAGCGGGGTCTGGCGTTGCCGGGATCGCCGTCCACCGGGCGATTACGCGCCGGAAGGGGCCGGGCCGGGCGCGTCAGGAACGGGCTCACCGGGCGGCGTAAGGCTGGGGTTCGCGAACAGCCCACGAAGACCGGGACGTTGAGGGTCAGGGACCGCGGCATGGGGTGAGGTGGTGCCGGTTTGTTGTTGTGTCCACATGCGCAGGGGGCGGGCGCCGGAATATCTACGGAGAGCCGGCAGGCATTCCGGGAGATGTGCCGGGTGATCGGGCGTCGATCCAGCCTTGGGGAGTCAGTGCCCCGGCCCGCTCGACCAACTCTCTGTCCCAGGAGACGACCTCGCCCTCCAGCCTTTCGGCCAGGGCGGCGTAGAGGGCGTTTCCCGAGCGAAGGAAACTGCCGGTGCCGACCTGTATGGCTTCCCGGAGCCTCGCTCGATTCAGAGAGTGTGTTCTGACCAGCGGCGATCCCAGCATCCGCTCGGTGAGGCTACGGCCTTGCTCGGCGTTCCGCAGTCGGCGGGCCAGCGCGCAGGCGATCTCGATCCAGGCCAACTCGGGCAGAGCAATGGGAAGCTGCCGCACCACAACCCCGGCGAGAAAAGTCCGGCTAGCCTCCGAGCGCGCGTCGGTAGCGTCGGCGGCCGAGACCCAGACACTGGCGTCGACGACAAGTGTTCTCACTCATCCCCCAGCCGGTGCCGGTCTGCAGCCAGCTCTTCCCGTGCCGAGCGGCCGGCCGGAGCGCTCCTGATCGCCTCATCGGCCGCGTCCAGCCAAGAGCGAAGCCATGCGGTCGGAGCCTCCCGGGGCTCGCCGCCCTCACTGTCGCTCAACCAGCGCCGGTAGAGGCGGGTCGTCACTTCGCGTATGGTAAGCCCCTGGAGAGCGGCCTCCGCCTTGACCTGGCGATAGAGATCATCCGGTACCTCGATGGTGGCTTTCATGAAAACATGGTAGACGTATACCTGTATTCCTGTAAATACGGGTGTCGCCCAGGGCACCCGGTCAGTGCAACTGCATGTCCGACCAAGCGTTGATCACGACGACGCCCGCGACGATCAGCGCCAGCCCGACGACCGCCGCAGCATCCAGCCGCTGGCCGTGGACCAGCAGTCCGAGAATCGCGATCAGGACAATCCCCGCTGCCGCCCAGATGGCATAGGCGATGCCGACGCTCATGTGCTGCAGGCAGAGGGAGAGGAAGTAGAAGGCGGTGCCGTAGCCGAGGACGACGACGGTGCTCGGCAGGAGGCGCGTGAACCCCTGGCTCGAAGGGAGCGCGATGGTGGCGGTCACCTCGGAGACGATGGCGAGGGCGAGGTAGAGGTACGGCATGGTTGCGCTCCGTGTCGGGCGGCGAGAGAGACGTCGTACAGCAGCTTGACCCCGATGACGAGCAGGCCGGCGTAGACCACCCGGTAGAACAGATCGTCGTCGACGCGAACGTGCAGGTAGTGACCGAGCGCGACGCCGACGGGCGCCAGCGGCAGCAGCAGAGCGGATGTGACCGGGTTGTCCGCCGTCCACTCGCCGAGCCAGGCGCAGGGCAGCGCCTCCGACCGGTTGACCACGAAGAAGAAGCAGATGCCGGTGGCCTGGAAGGTCGTGCGGTGCATCCGCTGCGGCAGCAGGAAGGCATGCAGAGGCGGTCCGCCAGCGTGGATCGAGAAGCACGTGAAGCCGGCCAGCAGGCCCCGGAACCAGCCGAGGGGGCACCGTGCCGAGCCCGCGCCAGAAGTACCGCGCCGCGTACGCGAGCGCCACCGCGGCCACGAGCCCGCGCGGGCCCGTCCGCCGAGACCACCCGCGCCGTCAGGAAGTCGACCACGGTGGCGGCGAGCCCCCCCGGCAGCAGGATGCGCAGGTTGGGCACGTCCCGCTGCCGCCGGTAGACGCGCATCGCCAGCACGCTCGCCACGCGCTCGATTCCTTCGACGCGCAATGAGCGCTTGATCGCATGGGACTTCGCTCAGAGCGTCGGCACCCGTCCGGTGATGGCGGCCTCGCCCTACGCGACGGAGACCTCCACGGTCCGGAGATCGTCGTCCCCGCGGAGAGCCTGGCGCACCGAACGCGCCAGAGCGTTGTCCGACGAGATCTGGGTGCCGATCCCCACGGAGGCGAGGATGGGCATCAATCCCAGGCCCAGCACCGCGGGTAACGGCCGTCGGACGCGTGACGTCAGGACTGTGCCTCCGGCCGCGGAGACCGGCCAGCGCGCTCGCGAGGGCCGTCGGTCACGCGGCGCCGCTCGAACTACGACCGCGGCTCGCCGCGCACCGTCATGTCGGAGAGCCTGAGGGTCCGCTGAATCGACGTGGAGCCGAGCTCCGTCGCGAACCCGACCTCCCGATCCTGCAGGGTGATTGCGGGCCCTGCGGGTGGGATGGGGTCCGGCTCTGATCAAGAGATGACGGCGGTATCATTCCGGGACGGAATACTCGAGCACGGATTTCCGGGCGCCGGATACCCACGGATAGCGGTGCGGCGGGTCACCTCCCGCCTCGAGTCTCAGCGCGCTCCGAGCCAGGCGAGGAAAGCGAGGCCGGCACCCCAGCAGTACCACGAGAACACCGGGAAGGCCCGGCGCTCGAGCAGGCTGATGAGGAAGCGGATCGCCAGGATCCCCGCCGCGGCCGCGGCCGCGAATCCCGCCCACGCCGCCCCTCCGGCAAGCCCGGCCGGCTCGGACCCGAGCGCCGCGAACTCGAGGACGCCTGCGCCGGCGATCGCCGGCACCGACATGAGGAACGAAAATGCGGCGGCCTCGAGTGGTGCGACGCCGAGCCAGAGTGCCGCCGTCAGGGTAGCGCCGGAGCGCGAGATGCCGGGCACGAGCGCGAGAGCCTGGGCGAGGCCGACGAGAAGTGCCGCCCGCACGCCGAGCTCGGCCCGTAGGGGGCGCCGTAGTGCCCAGCGGGTCGAGTAGAGAGCCGATCCGGTCAGGAGGAGCGAGACCCCCACGACGGCCGGGCGATCGAAGAACGACCCGATGGCGTCCCCGAAGAGGAGTCCGAGCGCGGCCGCCGGGAGGGTGGCGACGAGGAGGAGCGCGGCGTAGCGGAAATCCTCCCTCGTCGGCGCCACGGTCACGCCCAGCGCGAGCGAGAGGATCCGGTGCCGGTAGACGACGAGAACCGCGAGGAGCGTCGCCAGGTGCACCACGACCTCGAAGCGCACGCCCGGGATCCGGAGCGAGAGGAGCTCCTGGCCGATCACCAGGTGTCCCGAGGACGACACCGGGAGGAACTCGGTCGCCCCCTGGAGCACACCGAGTACGATCGCTTCCCAGAGACTCATGGCGGCCCCCTTCCACGCGGATGCAGCTGCGCCCGGCAGAATCTACGGAATCCGGATGGCGGAGCGAGGGCGCCGCGGGGGAGCGGACGATCCCGGGCGCCCGTTCCTGACCCGGTGTGACGGCCGGAGAGCGCTCCGGGGTCGCGGGGTCAGCCGGCCGGGCCCTATTCTCCCCCGGGCCGGCCCCCGCCGCGGGGGGTCCGCGAGGTGGGACGGGTGGAGGGTGCGGGTTTGGGCAACGACGACTCCGAATCGACCGCCCGTGTCGCGGTCACCGGGTTCGAACCCTTCGGCGGCCGGGCGAAAAACCGTTCGTGGGAACTCGTGCGACGGCTCAGGGGCCGGCCCGGCGTCGAGGTGACCCGTCTTCCGGTGGACTTCCGGCGCCTCGGTCCGGCCGTGGACCGCATCGTCCGGACCCGGCCGGAGGCGATCCTGATGGTCGGGGAAGCGCCCGGGGGGGGCCTCCGGGTCGAGCAGATCGGGCTCAACGTCGCCCACTCCGACCGTCCCGACAACGCGGGATGCCGGCCGCGGTCGGAGGCGGTCGTCTCCGGGGGGCCGCTCGCGCTCCGGGCCACATGGGACGCGGCCACGGTCGCCGGGCGGTTGCATCGCGACGGCATTGAAGCGAGCGTGTCGTTCCACGCCGGGACCTATGCGTGCAACGCCGCGCTCTATCGGGCCCTGCACCTGGCCCGCGGAGCGATCCACGGTGATGGCGGGCCTGCGATCGGCTTTCTCCACGTCCCGGAGACCGGGGAGGCGGGCGGGCCGTCGGGCCGGCAACTCACCCGCGCGCTCGGGACCGGTATCGAGGAGCTGCTAGCCGCCGGGAGGGAGGCCCGAGCCGATGCGAATCGACGTGGAGATGCCCCCGAATGAGACCGACCGCCAGCGGCTCGTGGACGCGTTGCTCGAACACAGCGGTCGCCGCTACGGGGATCCGGCGGCGCGGCCGCTCGGCCTCTTTCTCCGCGACGCGGAGGGCAACCTCTGCGGGGGCATCACCGGCAATCTGAGGTGGTCCTGGCTCTACGTGGAGATGCTCTGGGTACGGAGCGATCTCCGGGGGCAAGGGTACGGAAGCCGGCTCCTCGCGGGGGCCGAAGGTCTCGCGGAGGCGAGCGGCGGGGTGGCCGTGCACCTCGACACCGACGGCGACGAGACGCTGGCCTTCTACCAGAGGCGGGGCTACGAAGTCTTCGGGACCCTGGAGGGCTTTCCCCCGGGGACCCGGCAACATTACCTCCGGAAGTGGCTGCGCGCGCCGTGAGTGCGTCCGGGCGCGCCATCCGCCGGTTCAGACATCCCATCCCCGGATCATGACAGTGGGAAATACCGCGCCCCTAGTGCTCGACGGCTGGTTCATCCTCCACCAGTTCTTCCGCCTCCTTCCCGAGCCGGAGGGCTCCGGTCCGGGGCGGGCCGAGGCGCTCGGCGCGCTCGGCGACCTCGTCGCGCCGCTCGAGGATCCGGGGCCGGAGGGGTGGAGCGGACTCTACCGGACCGTGGGCGGCGGCGCAGGGCTCATGGCGATCCACTTCCGGGATTCCCTCGAGGCGCTCGGCCGGGCGGAGCGGATCGTCGAGGACAGCCCGGCCGGCTCCCACCTCGCGCTCGAGGGCGACTACGTCTCCGTCGTCGAGCTCTCCCTCTACCACCTGACCGCGGCGCTCGCCGCCGAAGCGGAGGAGCGGGGTGTCGGGCCCGGCTCCGACGAGTGGCGGGCGATGGTCGACCGTCACCTCGCCGAGGAGCGCGCGAAGAGGTATGTGCAGGACCGGCTCCACCCGGTGCAGCCCGAGGGGCTTCCCTACGTCTGCTTCTATCCGATGGACAAGCGGAGGAACGACGGGCAGAACTGGTACAGCCTCCCCCTCGGGGACCGCGCGGGAATGATGCGCGACCACGGGTCGACGGGGAGGCGCTACGCCGGGCGCATCTCACAGGTCATTTCGGGCTCGATGGGGCTCGACGACTGGGAGTGGGCCGTCACCCTCTTCGGCCGCTCGCCGAACGACTTCAAGGAGCTCATCGCGGAGATGCGCTTCGATGAGGTGAGCGCCGTCTACGCGGAATTCGGCAGCTTCCGGGTGGGCTACCGTATTCCGGCGGAAGGGATCGCCGCGGCGTTCGGCGGGGGCGGCTGAGCCGGCCGGGCCTCTTCAGGATGCCGGGAAGGGGAGGATCTGCCGGAGGAGGAGAACCCCGATCCAGCCCAGCACTCCGGTGAGCACCGCCTTTCCCGTCGACACGTCCAGGGCCTCGCGGAGCGCCACGACCGCCGCGACCACGATCCAGAGGCCGACGAGCGCCTCGACCAGCCAGCCCACAAAAGGCACGGCCGCGGCCACGAAGAGGATCCCGGGCGCCTGTGCGAACCCGAGCGTGCGGAGAAGCTCGCCCCAGCTCGCCGTCCCGCCGAGCAGCTTGTCGCCCACCAGGTAGGCCACCGCTCCCCAGATCAGCCACCCGGCGAGCGCGCCGACGACGCCGCCCACCGGACCTCCGCCGGCCGCTGCCGTTCCGCCGACCAGGGCGGCGAGCGCCGCCATGACGACGACCCCGGCCGCCTGGCCGGTGGCCGACGCATCGTGTTCCACCTCGCGGTAGACAGTGGCGTCGAGCATGACGGCCCCCACGATCCGGGCCGTCATGCTCCTCCTCCCGCTTCCTCCCGACGTCGCGTCCGTCACCACGATACGCACCTCCCTACGGGTTGCGGTCCACGGCCTCCCGGATGAGCCGGTGGGCCCTGGCGCCGAGCCTGAGCCCGAGCGCCGCCGCCCGTCCCCGGTCACTCATCTTGGCCCACGTCTTCCGGAGGATCCCGACGAGCTTCCCGTCGCCGTGGCCCGCCGCGAACTCCTCGAAGTAATGCTCGAGAAAGACGAGGCAGACCACGTCCTCGAGCGTCTGGGCGTCCGGGTCGCGCCTCATCCCCTGCTTGCGGATCAGGCGGGCGACGGTTGCCACCGTCTCCTCCCCGTATCCCACCTCGGTGAGGACCCCGCCGGCGATCTCGGCGTGGAGCCGCATCAGCGTGGCACGCCATGCGCGGTAACCTCTCCGTCCGGCGGGGTAGTCCGACCGCGGGATCCTCCACCTGGCGATGTGCTGGGCCCGGGCGGCAAGCCGGAGCGCTTCGGACGCTCCGGGCTCGAAATCGGCGAGCCGCTCCGACATGCGGCGCGCGTAGACGAGCTCCTTCGGTTCCGTGGATCCCGAGACGGTCTCGCTTCGCGGGTCCTCGGCGTTGATCGCGTCGAAGCGCGCCAACGCCGCCGCGATGAGGGGCGCGCCGTCCGTTCCCGGCCCGCTCCGCCCGCCCGCCGCCGTTCCCTCCCCGCGCTTGCCGCCGGTCAAGCGCCTGCCCCGGCCGGCCGGGAGGCCCGGACGGGGCGGACCCCTTCCGCCGGGCGCGCCGCAGGCCGCCG
>CAZHGS010000026.1:0-37368 GCA_964532325.1 uncultured Gemmatimonadaceae bacterium
TTCACATGCGGCTTCGTACGCTCGAACCTCTCCTTGGCCATCTTCTCCTCTCTGCCCTCGTTGTCTCTCGCCGGACCGGTCCCGCAGCCCGGTCACCCTCCCGCACGCGGCTCCGGCATCCCTTCGCAATGGGGACCCGTAGAGCTCCGGGAGGGAATTGAACCCTCGACTTCTTCCTTACCAAGGACGCGCTCTACCACTGAGCAACCGGAGCCTCGCCTCCGATCCACCCACCTCTTGCCGAAGGAACCGGAGAGCGGGAGACGGGACTCGAACCCGCGACCCTCAGCTTGGAAGGCTGACGCTCTAGCCAACTGAGCTACTCCCGCGTGACGCCCTGCCAGATCTGATCCACGTTCCCGATGCAGGGCTCCCAAGGTGCCGCGTGCCGGATCGCCATGGTGGGGGTAGGATTCGAACCTACGAAGGCATGAGCCAGCAGATTTACAGTCTGCCCCGTTTGACCGCTTCGGTACCCCACCGCACGGTCGGCGCAGGACAAAGCCCTCGCAGACGGCCGACCCTTCGCGAACGCTTCGCCGCAGACCCACGGAGTCGGCGCACGGCGAAGGAGCTGACGGAGGGACTCGAACCCACAACCTGCCGCTTACAAGGCGGCTGCTCTACCGATTGAGCTACGTCAGCAGGAAAAATAGCGTTGGATCGTAGCCAACCCGCTCGAGAGTGTCAATGCCGTCCCTGGCGCATCTTCCAGCGTGTCCCGGCAGGGCCGTCTTCGAGAACGACTCCCTCGGCTGCGAGTTCGTCCCGGATCGCGTCTGCACGCACCCATTCGCGCGCGGCGCGTGCGCGACGCCTGGCTTCGATGCGCTCCTCGATCCACTCGCCGAGTTCCTTGTCGACCTCCCTCCCCCTGCGCCCCACCTCGATGAGACCGAGCACCTCGTCGATGGACGCGAGGGCAGCGCATGCCTCGTCCCGTTCAGCCACACCGATGGCCGCGTGGGTATCGAGCTGCCCGTTCACACGATTCACGAATTCGAAGAGGACGCCGATCCCCCGCGCAACGTTCAGGTCGTCATCAAGTGCCTCCCGGAAGTTGGCGAGCGCCGACTCCGAAGCGTCCCCCACCCCCGAACCCGGCCCGCTAGACCGGACCGGGTGGGAACGGAGGCGGGAATCGAAGTCGAGGAGACGGTCGACGGACCTGCGGGAGGCCTTGAGTCCTTCCCCGGTGAAGTTCAGCTCCGTCCGGTAGTGGGCCGAGATGAGGAGGTGTCGGAGCGCCGCGGCACTGACGCCCTCGGCGAGGAGCGTCCCAACGCCCACGACGTTGCCAAGCGACTTGGACATCTTCCTGCCCTCCACACGCAGGTGCTTCGCATGGAGCCAGTGGCGTACGAAAGGCTTGCCCGTCGCCCCCTCGGACTGCGCGATCTCGTCCTCGTGGTGCGGGAAGATCAGGTCCTCCCCGCCGAGATGCAGGTCGACCGTGCCGCCCACCTCCGAAAGCGCCATGGCGGAGCACTCGAGGTGCCACCCGGGCCGGCCCTCCCCCCACGGTGCACTCCACGCCGCCCCTGCCTCGCGGTCCCCTTCCTTGACCCCTTTCCAGAGGGCGAAGTCGCGGCCGTCCTCCTTCCCGTAGTCGTCCCCGGCGACGCGCTCGCCCGTTCTCGCCCCGCCCGGATCCCGGCCAGAGAGCGCGCCGTAATCGGGAAACGCCGCGATCCGGAAGAAGACCGAGCCGTCGGGCGTCACGTATGCCAGTCCACGCTCGAGAAGCCGTTCGACGAGAGCTACCATAGGGCCGATGTAGGCGGTCGCCTTCGGGTACGCGTCGAAACGCCGGACCCCGAGGAGGTCGGCCTCCTCGACCACCTGCCTCTCGTAGCCCGGGGTGTAGTCGGCAAGGGTAGCCCCCCGCGCCCTCGCCGCCGCGATCGTCTTGTCGTCGACGTCCGTGAAGTTCATGACGAAGTGGACCCCGTAGCCCCGCCACTCGAGGTAGCGGTGCACCAGGTCGTAGAACAGAAACGTCCGGAAATTGCCGATATGTGCCGGGCCGTAGAGCGTCGGGCCGCATGCGTAGATCCCGACGCGTCCCGGATCCTGCGGGGAGAACGGCTGGACGCTCCGCGACGCCGTGTTGTAGAGCCGGAGACCCATCGGCTACCGGGCAAGCACCCGGAGTTCGTCGATCTGCCAGCCCGCCGCGCTTCGCGACAGGCCCAGGAAGAAGGTGCGGCGGATCTCGTCGGAGGTGCCGGAAGCGCGACCGGACCAGAGGACCTCGGCGTAGCCCCGGTCCGGCGAGCCGTCGACGGGCGAGGTGCGGCGAAGCACGGCCTGCTCGTCGTCGAATCCGCCGATGAACCCCCTAAGGGATGCGGCAGCCTGCCGGGGAGAGACGCCGCTTCGTGCCGGGCCTCCGAGCTGCAGGCGGATCCCGGCCGGGGCGAGAAGCCATTCGACGTCGCCGTCCGCGTCCGAGGAAAGCGCCCTGGCGAATCCGAGGGAGGCCTCCTCCAGTTCGTTCGTGGCTATGTCGATCGTGTCGCTCCGGACGAGCGGAACACGACTCCCCCGCGCAGGTCCCGGCGCGGCGAGGAGGACGACGCACGGGACCGCGATAATCCAAGCGCGCGCGCGCGAGCCGGGAAACCCCGGCGAGCCACGCTCGATCACCGGACCACTCACCGGCCGGCGAGCTCCGCACGCACCCGCCCGCAGGCCGCCCGCGGGTCGCTCGCACCGATCACGCTCCTCCCGACCACGAGGAGACCCGCCCCCGCACGCGCCGCCGCTGCTGGCGTCGCGTGGTCGTCGTGCGGTCTGCCGGACAGGCGGATTGCCGGCGTCACGATGAACGCACCACCGGGGAGACGCGCCCGAAGCGTCCGGGCCTCACGGGCGGTCGGCACGACCCCGTGGGCGCCGTTCTCCATGGTGACGGATGCGAGCCGGGCGGCCCCGGTGGAACTTCCGGGAGCTGCCTGTCCGCACATGCGGCCGGGATCCGAGCGCGCGAGGTGAGGAGCGTGACCGCCGCGATCCTCGTTTCCGACCCCTCGACAGCCCTTCTGGCCGCCTCGGTCATCCGGGGGCCGCCGGAGGCGTGCACGGCGAGAACCTCCGCTTCGAGCTCCGCCACCGCACGCGTCGCGCACCGTGTTCGGAATGTCATGGAGCTTGAGGTCGAGAGAGATCCGCAGGTCACGCCAGCGGAGTTCACGTAAGACTGCGGGTCCCGCACGGCTGAAGAGCTCGAGTCCCACCTTGAAGAAGTCCGCGTCCGGGGAAGCCGGTCGACGAGCGCAAGGGCGGCGTCCGCCGACTGAACATCCAGCCCAACCGCCACCTCAGGCACGGAGAGGGCTTCCAAGGCGTCTTCCGGCCCCCGGCCGCTGCCGCGCTGGTGCGTCGCCCGCCGGGGCAATGCCCCCGGCGCGAACCCACCCACCGAGCCTCCTTGCTACCCGCTCCGCAGCGCGGGGATCCGAGAAGGAAGCGGTGCCGACCTGCACTAGGGATGCGCCCGCCTCGAGATAGGCGGCAGCGTCCCGCCCCCGCGCAATCCCGCCGACGCCGACCAGCGGGAGTTCAGTGAGTGCCCGGACCTGCCGGACGGCGGCGAGACCGAGCGGACGAAGGGCCCCCCCACTCACGCCCCCGGAACCCGCACCGAGCCGGGGGCGTCCGGAACGTGGATCGAGGAGCAGGCCGGGAACGGTATTGACGAGGGTGAGCGCGTCGGCGCCCGCCTCTTCTGCCGCCCTGGCCACTGGACCGAAATCGGCCGTGTTGGGAGCGAGCTTGACGAGGAGGGGACGGGGGGTCAGAGCACGCACCCCCTCGACAACGCACCCGAGCGCGACCGGGTCGAGGGCGAAGGGAAGACCGCTCCGCTCCGAGTCGTTCGGACAGGAGAGATTCAGCTCGTAGCCGAGGAAGCCCGGGCCGTCGTCGAGGACCCGGACGACCTCCAGGTACTCCTCGACCGAGTGTCCGGCGACGCTCACGAAGACGTGGAGCGCCGGGAGCCGCGCCTCGATCCAGGGGAGGCGTTCGCGACGAACCGCCTCCGCACCGGGGTTCGCGAGGCCGATCGAGTTGAGCATCCCCGCTCCGAACTCGGCGACACGGGGCGGAGGATCGCCGGCACGGGGTAAGAGCGTGACCGATTTCGTCACGAACCCGCCGAGCGTCTTGAGCCGGATGACGGAGCTGACCTCCCGACCGAAGCCGCAGGTGCCGGCTGCGAGGAGGACGGGATTCCTGAAGGTGACACCGAAGAGCGGGACCCCGGAGGCCATCCGTTCAGGGGACTCCGGGGCCCGGATACGCCTCTAGGAAGCGGTCGACGGCCCGCCCGATGGCTTCCGCGACCTCGCGGTGGAAGGCGGCGTCACCGAGAAGGCGTTCCTCCTCCGGGTTGGTGAGAAAACCCACCTCAACCGCTATCGCAGGCATCCGGACGCCGAAGAGGGAGGGAAGCGGCCCTCGCCGGACGCCGCGATCGGGGCCGGGATGGAACTCGCCGAGCTCCCACTGGACTTCGCCGGCGAGGAGAGACGATGCCTCACGGAACTCGAGCACGGTCGGGTCGTAGGGAAGCGGCTCGTCCGGCGACCCGCCGTGGGCCTCCGCCACGCGCCGCTCCTGCTCCGTCTCGGCGTCGGCCAGGAAGTACGTCTCGAACCCCCGCACGCCTTCCCGGTCGGTAACAGCGTTGGCGTGTATCGAGATGAAAGCGCCGGGACGCCCGTCCCGCCACTCGTTCGCCCACTCGCCCCGGAAGTGGGAGGGGACTTCCACATCGCGGTCCCGCGTGAGCCAGACTTCCAAGTCCGCCCGCCTCGCGAGGACCCGTGCGAGCGCAACGGCCGCTGACAGTGCTACCTCCTTTTCCTCAAGTCCCGCCGTCCCCACGGCACCTGTATCCCCGCCGCCGTGCCCCGGGTCGATGATGATCACCCACGCTGCCGCTCCGGCGGCGGGCGCAGACCACGGCTCGAGGGGCCGCCCGACGGAAGCGTCCTCCTGCTCGTCCTCCTCTTCCGGATCCTCCTCGGCCGGCTCTTCCCCAGCCGCGGGGACGGAGTCGGCCGCAACCGGGAGATCCCCGGCGGGAGGCACCCCATCGGTATCGGCCGCCTCCTCGACCGGCGGAGCCTCGGCGCCCTCGGCAAGGAGCAGGGCGCGATCCTCCTCGAAGACGTAGGCGTCGGGCAAAAAACCCGGCAGAAGGTCGGCCACGAGTTGAAGCGGCACGAAAAACACCTCGCCGCTCCAGTACGGCGCCTCGACCATCTGCACCACAATCCCGTCCCACCCGACGAAGGGCGACCCCGGCAGGAGCTCGAGCTCGAGACCGGTTCTGTGACCGAGCAGCATCGTCCGTCCATCCTCACCCTCCGCCAGGCGCCAGCCGAGAGCGTCAAGGCTCGCAGCCGGGAGGACGGGGTAGCCGCCCGTCGTCTCGACAGGCAGGCTCGCCTCCCGGCCGTCGGGGAAGAGGACTGTCACCGCCAGGCCGTCCTGGGCCTGCGCAGACACCTGGAACGGGGTGGGGAAGAGGAGCAAAAGGGCGAGGGCGACATGCACGCGGGAGGGTGTGCCCCACGTCATCGGTCCTCTCCCCGCATCGCCCGACGGGCCTCTCGGTCTTGGGTACGGCGCCGGAGCGCCTCCCGCTTGTCGTGGAGCTGCTTCCCCTTCGCGAGCGCGAGCGTCGTCTTCACGTACGGCCCGTTCAGGTAAAGGTTCAGCGGAACAAGAGTGAGCCCCTTCTGTTCGACGGCAGCGACCAGCTTTCGGATCTCGCGCCTGTGGAGAAGGAGCTTCCGCGGCCGTTCCGGGTCCGCGTTCCACCGGTTCGCCGAATCGTACGGTGCGATATGCAGGTTGTGGAGCCACACCTCTCCGCCCTCGATCTTCGCAAAGGAGTCCTTGAATGACACCTTCCCCGCCCGGACGGACTTGACTTCGGGACCCACCAGCACGAGGCCCGCCTCCCACTGGTCGAGCAGGTGGTAGCGGTGGCGCGCCTTGCGGTTCGTGGCAACGGTCCGCCTGCCCGTCAGCGCTCGCGGCATCGGTCTCAGCGACTCGCCGTGTCAGTAGACGAGTACCGGGGTCCCCACCTCGACGCGGTGGTAGAGCTCCCGGGCCGCCTCGTTGGTGAGTCGTATACAGCCGTGCGAGACGCGCCGGTCGTCCGGGTCCGGCTCGAGGAGGAGCTGCGGGTTGTTTGTTCCGTGGATCGCGATCCCGTCTCCCAGGAAGAGCGCGGAGGTCCCGAGCGTACCGGGGACCCGGGCCCGCTCGGACGGCGGCGGGACCGGGAGATTCTGCTCGATATAGTACCACTCCGGGGCAATCCAGATCGGATCCTTTTCCTTGCGGAGGACATGGAACATCCCGACAGGTGTCGTGAAGGTCCACGTCCTTCCCCGCCCTTCGAGCTGGAAGCCGTGCCCTGTGCCCGCAGGGGCGGACCAGACCACCTCCGTGCCGTCCATGAGAAGTACGCGGCTCTCCGCAACATGCACAATCACGTACGGACCGTCGTGCTCGACGAGTGGCCGGTCCAGGGTGAGTTCCCTCTCGAGGGCACTCGACGAAAAGACGACACCCTCACCCGCGCGCAGGAACCCGACGGCATCAGCTCCGCTCCCGAATGGAACGCCGAGCTGCCCGGCGGCAGCGGTCGGGAGACCGAGAAGAATCACGGACCAGGCGCTCCCCGCTACCGCGATTTGCCTTGGTCCCGGCATACGCGAGCCTCTACTCACCGCTTCCACGAGCCCTGCCCCCATACTCAGGACGAACCCCCGCGGAACACGAATGGATCCGCCCGGCAGGGGCCATGCCCGGGTGCACCGCTCAACCCGGCGCTGGACCTCCGGCGCGTCTGGCGACGGCGGGAACCGCCGCCGCGCAGCCGGAGGGATCCCGATCGCAGGCGACGAGCCGGGGGAGGGGCTCAGGTGGACTCGGCCTCTCCCAACTCCGCTTCAACATCTCCGTCTGCACTTCTTGCAGCGGCCCGGTACGCGGCCCTGGACCGGTCGATCCGCTCCTCGATCTCACTGCGCGCCTGTTGGGCGGCCTCGAGCCCCGTGTCCACGGCACCCCGCAACACTTCCACCCGCTCCATGACCTCGCTGCGCGCCTGCTCCATCCGCTCGTCGAACTGGTGCTGGAGGTCGCGTACGACGCGCTCGGCACCCTCGCCGAGGCGGACTGCCCGCTTCCTGATCTCCTGCTGCGTCTCCTTCCCCGTACGGGGCGCGAGCAGGAGCGCCGCAGCCGCTCCGAGGACTGCTCCTAGGAGAAAAGAGGCGACCCCGCTACCCGTCCCCCCGCGCTCGACGACGACTTGTGGTACGTTCTCGCGCTCTCGCATTCGGGTTCCTCCGTCGATACCCCGCAGGAATGGCCTGGCCACACCCATCCGTGGAAGGTAGTGCGCCGGTCGGTCGAGACACAGGGGGCGCAGGCCCCGCCGGCAACCTACGGCTCTCCGTCGGGAAGCTCGATTCGTAGTCCGTCGTAGGCCGGTGAAATCCCTTCAGGAAGGCGCGCATCGAGTTCCGCATGCAGGACGCGATGTGTCAGGTGCGTGAGGTAGGTCTGCCTGGCTCCGATCTGCCGGGCCGTCTCGACCGCCTCCTCGACATTCAGGTGGGTAGGGTGGGGATTACCCCACCAGAGTGCGTTTAGGACGAGAACGTCGACGCCGCTGAGCGCGGCGAACGTCTCGACCGGCAGTTCCTTCGCGTCAGTGAGATAGCCGAGCACGCCCAGGCGGAATCCCAGAACCCGCAGGGATCCGTGCACGGCCTCAAGCGGGAGGAAGTCGGCGCCGGCGATCCTCCGGATCTCCCCGGCTCGAAGCGTTCGAAGACAGATCTGGGGCTTCGACGATGCCTGCCCGGGCCGGAGGGAGGGATTGAAGATGTAGTCGAAGCGACGCGTGAGGACCGCTTTTGCATCCTCCGACGCGTACGCCTCCACGCTCCGCCGGCTCCGGAGGGAGAAGATGCGCAGGTCGTCGATTCCGTGCAGGTGGTCCGCGTGGAGGTGCGTATACCAGACTGCGTCCACCCGTTCGACGCCCTCTCGGATCAGCTGGAGGCGGAGTTCGGGCGGCGTGTCGACGAGCACTGAGCGCCCGTCATCCCAAGAGAGTAGCGCCGCATGCCTCGTCCGGCGGTCGCGGGGATCCTTCGACGTGCACACGGCACAGCGGCACCCGATGACCGGCACCCCGAAGGAGGTCCCCGTACCGAGGAATGTGAGCCTCAAGGGATCCCCCGCGCCGACATCATCGGCCTATCGGATTCCAGGCTCCGGGCTCACAGGCGCTCCACGCGGAGGGTATTCGTCGTTCCCGGCTCGTGAAACGGGACGCCTGCGGTCACGACGATCGAGTCTCCCGGTGCACCGAACCCCGAGTCCAAGATCTCCCGTTTTCCCAAGTCGCTCAGCACCTCGTAGCTGATCCGCTCGCGCCCGGCGAGCACCGGCCAGATACCCCAGACGGCAGCGAGCTGGCTGTAGGTCTGCGGATCAGTCGTGACGGTAAAGATCGGGACCGGCGGACGGTGGGACGCAACGAGGCGGGCCGAAAAACCGCTCGTGGTCAGCACGAGAACCGCCGGGGCGTTGATCTGCCGGACGGCGTCCACGAGCCCGCACGCGATGGCCTGCTCCGTCGGGCTCGCCGCCTTGCGATCGGCCGGTGTAACGTCCGCCAGGTATCTGGGACCCGCCGCGAGGACCCCGCTCTTCTCGATTTCCGCGATGATCCGCCACGCCGCCTCGACGGCAAGCCGGGGATGGCGCCCGATGGCCGTCTCCCCGGACAGCATCACGCAGTCCGTGCCGTCGAGCACGGCGTTGGCCACGTCGGACGCTTCGGCGCGGGTCGGACGCGGGTGGTGGATCATCGACTCGAGCATCTGGGTGGCGGTGATCACGGGCCTCGCGTGGAGGTTGGCCTTCTGGATGATCTGCTTCTGGGCGAGCGGTACCTCCTCGAACGGCAACTCGACCCCGAGGTCTCCTCTGGCGATCATGACCATGTCCGCCACATCGAGGATCTCGTCAATGGCACCCACGGCGCGCGCCATCTCGATCTTGGCCACCACGAGCGCGCGGCCCGCCACGCGGCGCTTCAGGTCGGCGACGTCCGCCGCGGACCGGACAAAGGAGAGTCCCACATACTCGACTCCGAGCGCGAGCGCAGAATCCAGATCGGCCAGGTCCTTCTCGGTGAGGCTGGATCCGGAGATCACCCCGGAGGGGATGTTGATCCCCTGGCCACTTCGGATCAGGCCGTTGCGCAGAACCTCGAACCGGACGCCGTCGGCCCCGACCCCCGTACATTCCAGCTCGATCAGACCGTCGTCGATCGCCACCCTGATGCCCGGCCTCATGTCCTCTGCGATCCGCTCGTAGGTCGTCGGGATCGCCTCGCCCGTCGCACGGCCCCCGTACGCCATCACGATCTCGTCACCGAGACCGACCGGGACCGGTTTCCGGAGACGGCCCACACGGATCTTCGGTCCACCCAGGTCGGCCAGAAGCGCGACCGGGCGGCGCTCGAGCCGGGCCGCGGCACGAACGGACTCGACCATCCGCGCCCGGTCGTCCTCTTGACCGTGCGCCATGTTGAGCCGCGCCACATCCATCCCGCATGCGACGATCGCGGCGATGTCATCCGGTTCCGATGTCGCGGGGCCCAGCGTGCAGATGATCTTTGTCCTGAGCATCGGGACTGAGACTCCGGCGAGAGGAGAGAGCGATTCCCGGCACCCGTGGAAGTTGGACAGGGTGAATGCGACCGGGCAAGCCGGGCGGAAGCAAGTGGAACAGCCATCGTGTTTTCGGGTATTTTCGCGTTTGTCGGCGTCCCGGCTCCTCTTCCGGCTGCCAAGCGCCGCCGGCCCCGGTTTCCCGCACGGTTCTCAGATGGGAAGCGAGCCTCCAATGACTGACAGATCGACCCTCGCCTCGCCGCGGGTGGCACAGCAGCGACAATGATCCGGTATGTCGACGATCGGAGAAGCCTTGAGGATGCGCGTAGCGCACTCGCGGCCGCGGATCTGCTCGCCGTGGATTGCGAGGCCGCCGGCTTCCACCGCTATTCGGACCGGCTCTGCCTCGTCCAAGTGACCTGCGGGGGGCGGACGTACCTCTTCGATCCGCTCGCTCTCGACCCGGCACCGGCTCTCAAGGTGCCCCTCCGTGACCCGAAAGTCGATGTCGTGATGCACGGCGCCGACTTCGACCTCCGCCTCCTCGACCGGGACCTAGGGCTTAAGGTCCGGGCGCTGTTCGACACGCAGGTCGCCGCCTCGCTGCTCGGGATCGACGGGGTGGGACTCGGTACACTCCTCGAGATCCGCTTCGGGATCCGGCTCTCCAAGAAGTACCAGCAGGCCGACTGGGCCAGGCGTCCGCTCCCCGGGCCGATGCTCGAATACGCGGCACGCGACACCGCGCACTTGGCCGACCTCGCCGGGCAACTCCGGACGGAGCTATCCGAGGCCAGGCGCCTCGAGTGGGCGCTCGAGGAATTCAGGACGCTGGAAGCGGTCCGCTTCGAAAGGCCTCCCGCGCGCGATCCCGTACTGCAGGTGCGGGAAGCACGCAACCTGGGAGCGCGGGAGGTGGACCGGCTGCGCGAAGCACTGGACTGGCGAGACCGGATTGCCAGGCAACGTGACAGGGCGCCCTTCCGGGTCGCCGGAAATCGGACGCTCGTGGAGGCCGCGGAGAGGAATCCCGGAACGGTCAGCGAACTCGCCGACGTCAGCGGGATGAATGCCGTTCTCGCCCGTGAGCGGGGCGGGGAGCTCATCCGCCGGTTCCGGTCCGTGGACCGAAGGCCCACGGAGATGCTCACCGGCTACCCGTATCAGGCCGCGAGGAGAAACGGAAGGCGCCACAGGCGCCGCCCGGAGGTCGAGCGCCGGCTGACAAGGCTCAAGGCCGTGCGCAACTCAACGGCGGCCAGGCTCGGGCTGGATCGCGGCACCCTTATCTCGAATGCAGTGCTTGAGGTGATCGCCGAGGCGGCGCCGTCGGGCCGCGACGAGCTCACGGGACTCCGCGGGGTCCGACGGTGGCAATCCGATTTGCTCGGCGCCGACCTCCTGGCATCGGTATGAACCCGTGGTCCGGCTGCTCGGCGTTCCCGCGGGGGGAGCTGCCGGACCGACCTGAACACTGAACCCCGGAGGCCGAATTGGCTGTGGAGATGCTAGAGCGCGACGACCTGTCCATATACATCATTGCTGGCGTCCCGAAGAGCTTCAAGAAGAAGCTCCTCAAGTTCGTCGACGGCGAATCGAAGGCGGGTGGGGAGGTGATGCTCCTCGATGAGGAGATGACCGAGTGGATACTGGCCCGCGTCAAGGGCAAGAAGCGACGGAGCCACGAGCAGACACCAGGATCATCCGCCCTCTGGCGTGCCTACCGAGCACTGAGCGCGGCCCGCTACCACCTGCAGGACCAGCCGATCGAGACGAAGATCCGAAGTGTCCGAAGCGAGATCGAGGCACTGTGGAGGGACACGAGTCCCCTTCACGGCAACCGCCAGAGGTCGGCAGGAGGGGTCCGTTAGCCTCCACGCGTCCCCACGCATCGGAACATCCGCGCGATGCCTCCGGCCGGGAACGGTGTTCCTGGTTAAGCCAAGCGTGTAGCGGCACAGGCGTCGTCCGCAGGCTGCAGTTGCGGGACGTACGACTCGGTCCGGCAAGCTACGCCGCGGGGTGAGGCCCGGGGACGCCGGGCGGTCGGCGGCCGGTTCATGCACCGCTGTGACGCAGGGTCAGAGGGATTCCTCCTCCTTCACCTTGCAGTCGATGCAGTAGCGCGCGTGCGGGAGAGCATCGAGACGTCCGAATGGGACGGAAGCCCCGCACGTGTGGCATGTACCGAACTTCTCCGGATCGTCGTACAACCGGCGCAATGCCTCTTCGAGCCGGTAGAGGTAGCGCCCTTCCTTCGTGGCGAAGAGCGCTGCCTTCTCCCGTTCCATCGATTCCGTCCCTTGGTCGGCCATGTGGTCGGTGTAGGCCGACAGGTCGGAGTCCGTCGATTCCCGTCCGGCCTTGGCCATCTGGTCGAAGAGCCCGAGCGCGCGAAGCGCTCTGGCACGTTCGGAGAGGAGGCGGCTCTCGAGGTGATCCAGCTGCTGCTTGGTGAGCATCGGACGCCCCTGGACCGGGAGAAACTCGCGGAACAGGCCCGGGTAGTGCGAGGCGCGCGCGGCCCGGGCCCCGCGCGCGGACAGCATCGAAAAATACTATCTCGTGCACAACGAGGCCACCATCGGGAGGAACCGTGGAAGTCGTCGACTGCCGACGCTGTTCGGAAGAGAAAGAGGCGCTGGCCACTCCTCCGTTCCGGGGCGAGCGCGGAACAAGGATCCGCTCCCGGATCTGCAAGGGATGCTGGGCCGAGTGGCTCCAGCACCAGACGCTTCTCATCAACCACTACGGCCTCGACCCGCGGGACCGGAAGTCACGGGATTTCCTCTACGCGCAGATCGATGAGGTTCTACTCGGTGACGCGGACGCCGAGCAGGTCGACTCCTCGAAGGAGGGCACGATCAAGTGGTAGCGTACCGACAGGAGGGGTTCCCCCGGACAACCGGCGTCGCGCGACCGGCGTAGGGTCAGGGGGCGAAGCCACGACCACTTCGCGCCGGCCGGAAACCGTCCGGCTTCAGGCCCGCACGCCCTCACCGGCAAGGACGGGGGCAATCTCCCCGAGCGCGGCCTCAAGGACCTCCCGCTCGACAATGAGCGGCGGGGCGAAGCGCACCACCTGGCGGTGCGTCTCCTTCGCCAGGATCCCGCGCCGCATCAGCGCTTCGCAGAAAGGCCGCGCTGGCCCTGAGGACTCCCTGATCACGACGCCGATCATGAGGCCGCGTCCTCGGACCTGTGCCACGTGGGGCGAATCGAGCATGCGCAGCCCATCGATGAACCAGCCGCCAAGGAGATCGGCGCGCTCGGCAAGTCCTTCGTCGACGATCACGCCGAGGGCCGCCCGTCCGACGGCTGCGCCCAGTGGGTTTCCCCCGAAGGTCGACCCGTGATCGCCTGGCCGGAAGACGTCCAGATAGTCCCCGTCGGCGAGGACCGCGGACACCGGATACACCCCGCCGCCGAGCGCCTTTCCGACGATCATGACGTCGGGCCGGACGTCTTCCCAGTCGGAGCAGAACATCCGGCCCGTGCGCCCGAGGCCGGTCTGGATCTCGTCGGCCACCAGCGCCACGCGGTTTGCCCTGCAGATATCGCGCGCGGCTGCCAAGTAGCCCTCCGGGGGCACCACGACCCCGCTCTCGCCCTGAATCGGCTCGACTAGGAACGCCACCGTGTTCGGCGATATCGCCGCCCGGAGCGCCGGGATGTCCCCGTAGGGGACCATCCGGAACCCCGGCGTGAAAGGCCCGAAGCCTGCCCGGTAACTCGCCTCGGATGAGAAGGAGATGATCGTCGTCGTTCGCCCCGCGAAATTGCCCTCGCATACGATGATCTCCGCCGCGTTCCTGGGCACGCCCTTCACCTCTACACCCCACCGGCGCACCATCTTGATGGCCGTCTCGACCGCCTCCGCCCCGGTGTTCATCGGGAGTGCCTTCCCGTAGCCGGTCGCCCGGCAGAGCCCGGCGAGGAACGGGCCCATCTGGTCGTTGTGGAAGGCGCGCGACGTCAGTGTCAGGCGCTCCAGCTGCCGGTGTGCCGCCTCGACGATCCGGGGGTGCCTGTGACCCTGGTTCAGCGCCGAGTAGGCGGAGAGCATGTCCAGATAGCGGTTGCCCCGGACATCCCGGACCCAGACCCCTTCCCCGCGGTCGAGGACCACGGGGAGCGGTTCGTAGTTTCGCGCACACCAGCGCTCGGCCGAGCGAAGGAGCGCCGCTTCCGTTCTGTCGTCGGATCCGGTCAAAGACCCACCTCGGGAACGGCCGGGAGCCTGCCAACCGTGAAGTGACCGAGTCTACCAGCGGAGTGCCGGATGGATCAAGGGCCCGTGCCCGGAGCCTCCTCCGCCCGGTTGCCGGAGCACGCCCGCAGCGCTACCGTGGGGCACCATGTCTTCAGGAGCCGCCGCACTTCTCGCCGTCCTCCCGATCCTCGCTGCCGGGGTCCTCCTCGTCGGATTCAGGATCCCCGCGAAGCTGGCGATGCCGATCGTCTACCTCGTGGCCGTAGTCCTCGCGTTCGCGGCCTGGCAGGTGGAACCGGTGCGGCTCGCGGCGGCGACGATCCAGGGGCTGTTCATCTCCTTCGATCTCCTCTTCATCATCTTCGGCGCAATCCTCCTCCTGCACACCCTCGAGAGATCCGGCGGGGTCGCCGCGATCCGGAGGAGCTTCCACGGGGTGAGCGACGATCGGCGGGTGCAGCTCGTGATCATCGCGTGGCTCTTCGGCTCCTTCATCGAGGGCGCCGCCGGGTTCGGGGCGCCGGCCGCGGTCGCGGCGCCCCTGATGGTGGCGATGGGCTTTCCCGCCGCGAGCGCCGTGATGATCGGCATGATGATCCAGAGTACGCCGGTTACCTTCGGGGCCGTGGGAACCCCCGTGCTCGTCGGGCTCTCGGGCGGGCTCGCCGGCGCGGAATTCGACGCCGCGCTCGGCGCCGCGGGCATGGAGATGTCCGACTACCTCCGGCTCGTCACCCGCCGTATCGTCGTGCTGCACGGGATCGCCGGCATCCTGATGCCGACCTTCATGGTCGTGATGCTCACCCGGTTCTTCGGCCGGAACCGGTCGTGGACCGAGGGTCTGTCGGTCCTGCCCTTCACCCTGTTCGGCGGCCTCGCCTTCGTCGTACCCTATATCCTCATCGGTTTCGTCCTCGGCCCGGAGTTCCCCTCCCTCCTGGGCGCGCCCGTTGGGCTCGCGATCGTCGTGTTCGCGGCCAGACGGGGATTCCTCGTCCCGAAGGATACGTGGGAATTCGCCGAGGCCTCGAGCTGGCCGTCCGAGTGGGTCAGCGGACTCGAGATCAGCGAGGAGCCGGGTCGCCCGGGAGGGCAGACTGGCGAGATTTCCGCTCCGGTGGCGTGGGCCCCCTACGCGCTCCTCGGCCTCCTCCTGGTGCTAACACGCCTGCCGCAGCTCCCGGTCCAGGGGCTCCTCCAGGCCCCGGCGATCGCGTGGCCGGATATCTTCGGCACGGGCATCAGCGCATCGACGACGCCGCTCTACCTTCCGGGATTTGTCCTCATCGTCGTCGTCGGGATCACCTTCTTCCTCCACCGCATGAGCGCGCCCGTGCTTGTCAGCGCAACGCGCAACGCGGCCCGCGTGCTCGTGGGGGCAGGATTTGTCCTCGTCTTCACGGTTCCGATGGTGCGGGTCTACATCAACTCGGACGTGAACGGGGCGGGGCTTGCCAGCATGCCGCTCGAGATGGCCGAGTGGGTCGCCAACAGTGTAGGGACGGTATGGCCGATGTTCGCCGGGATGACCGGTGCGCTCGGCGCGTTCATCGCGGGCTCGAACACCGTGAGCAATCTCATGTTCTCGGCCTTCCAGTACGGGGTGGCCGAGCAGCTCGCCGTCTCGACGATGATGATCGTCGCGCTGCAGGCGGTGGGCGCGGCGGCGGGCAACATGGTCGCGATCCACAATGTGGTCGCGGCTTCAGCGACTGTAGGCCTTCTCGGGAAGGAGGGGGCGACGCTCAGAAAGACGATCCTCCCCACGATCTACTACCTGCTCGTGATCGGGACGTTGGGGCTGATCGCCGTCAACCTGATGGGGATCAGCGATCCACTCCTCCCGTAGCGCGCCGCGTCTGGACCAAGCATCCGCTCCTCGGCATCTTTCCGGTGGCCGCTACCCAGCGCGGTCCCGGACGGGACCGGGGTCACATCAGCCGGCAGTCCCACACCCATCGACGGAGTCTCCATGATCTCAAGACCGCGTCACCTGTCGACCTGGAGGCGGGGCACGGCACGTCCAGCCGGCAACGCGGGCGCGGGCGCCACGGTTCGCCTCTCGGCCCTTCCAGTCCTGCTCGCCGGCCTCGCCGCGGCTCCGCCGGCCTCGGCCCAGGAGAGTTGGGAACTCTACAGGGTCAATGCGGTCCGGACGAGCGAGGCACCCATGATCGACGGTTCGCTCGATGACCCCGCCTGGGAGCGCGCAGGCCTCATTACCGGCTTCATCCAGCAGGAGCCGAACGAAGGCGCCCCGGCGACGGAGCGGACCGAGGTGCGCGTGCTCTACGACGGATCGAGCCTCTTTCTGGGCGTCCACGCCTTCGACTCCGATCCCGATGCGGTGCTTGCCACCGAGCTCCGCCGTGACGGAGACCGGATCCTTGAAGAGGACAACCTCCAGATCATCATCGACACATTCATGGACCAGCGCTCCGCCTACATGTTCGTGGTCACTCCCGCGGGGGCGCAGCTCGACCAGCAGGTCGCGGACGAAGGGGGGCGCGACCGGCGGGCGAGCGCATCGGCCGTGAACCGCGACTGGGACGGGGTGTGGACCCTTGAGACGGGGCGGACCCAAGATGGGTGGATTGCCGAGATCGAGATTCCCATGGTCACGCTCCGGTTCCCGGACCGGGACCCGCAGTCATGGGGCATCAACCTCATGCGCAACATCAGCCGGAAGAACGAGCAGGCCTACTGGGCCCCGATCCCGAAGCCCTTCACCCTGACCCGCGTGAGCCTCGCCGGCAGCCTGGCGGACCTCGAATCGCTCGACCGGGGCCGGGATCTCCGGGTGAAGCCCTTCGCGACCGGCGGCGGGCGGAGCCGGCTCGAAAGCGGGATCTCGGACCGCACCACACAGGGGGACATCGGTCTCGACATCAAGTACGGGGTGACGGCCGGACTCAACCTCGACGTCACCCTGAACACCGACTTTGCCCAGGCCGAGGTCGACAACGAGCAGGTGAACCTGACGCGTTTCGCACTCTTCTATCCGGAGAAGCGCGAGTTCTTCCTCGAGAACTCCGGCCAGTTCGCCGTGGGCACCACCAATTCCACCGGGCGGATCGCCGACCTCTTCTTCAGCCGGAGGATCGGAATCTCGGCCTCAAGGCAACAGGTGCCGATTCTCGGGGGGGCGAGGCTTACCGGAAAGATCGGCCAGAACAACATCGCCATCATGGACATCCAGACCGAGGAAGCCTTCGGGGAACCTGGCGAGAACTTCCTCGTTGCCCGCTACAGTCGGGACATGATGGAACGGTCGCGTATCGGCGGGCTCGTGATAAACAAGCAGGCCGGCCGTGGGGGCCGCTACAACCGCACCTATGCCGCGGACCTGATCTGGTCCCCGATTCCGGCATTCACGCTGGACGCATTCCTGGCCGCAACCGAGACGACGGGGATGTCCGACGACCAGATGGCTGGGCATGTCCGGGCCGGATGGCTCGACGAATCGTGGCGCATCTACACTGAGCACACCGATCTCGGGGACAACTTCAATCCCGAGGTCGGATTCGTGCCCCGGGTCGGGATCAGGAGAAGCAAATTCCATTTCGAGGGGAATCCCAGGCCGGAACGCTGGGGGATCCGCATGATGGAACCGATGTGGAACGTCGAGCACATCACCGACCAGTCCGGGCGGCTCATGACCCGGCGCTATCACCATATGGTCGGCACGCGGTTCGATAGCGGGGCATACCTCAACATCCGCTACGACCGCTGGTTTGAACGGCTGGACGAGCCCTTCCGGGTGGCCAGCGGCGTCACGATCGATGAGGGGAACTACAAGTTCTATACGCTGGCGTTCAGCTTCAGCAGCAACCCCTCGCGGCGGTTCTTCTACGGCTTCAACTACGGGCCGCAACAGTTCTACGATGGGGACCGCCTCGACTGGTCGCTGAACGGAGGCATGCGGGTGACGAACCAGCTGGCCACCTCCGCTCGTTTCACGCGCAACGATGTGGACCTCCCTGGTGGCTCATTCGTGGCCGACATCGGATCCCTCCAGCTCGACTACGCGCTCTCCCCGGCCATGTCGCTGCGGAGCATCACGCAGTACAACTCCGCGACAGAGCAGTGGAGCACGAGCGCACGCCTCCGCTACATCTACAGGCCCGGAAGCGATCTCTACATCGTCTACGACGAGGTTCGCCGCGACGATGCGCTACGTGTCTCCCCCTGGGTGGAGGAGTTCCGCGACCGGCAACTCATCATCAAGATGACCTACCTCCTCTCGATGTAGGGGCCTCGCCCGGGACTCCGGCATCCCGGCGGCAATGCGGGGACCCCGACCGCCCCGTGGCGACCGGATCGCGCGGTACTATGACAGCAACACGGTCCGCTTCCTCCTTGTCGGAGGGAGCGGGCGAAGCCACGCCCTTCACCGTCAGCTCTGGGGGGAGGGCGTCACTTCGACCGAAGGGGCTTCGGGCCATATCCATCGCCTTATAGAGGAAGCGATACGGCAGCGACAGCCGACCGGCGCGCCGGTGATCCTTGACATGGGCTGCGGCGTGGGCGGTACGCTCTTCCATCTCGCGGACGCCTTCCCGCGGGCATCGCTCACAGGCATCACGATCAGCCCGAAACAGCACGGCATGGCCGAACGGCTAGCTGCCGGAAAGAAGCTCGGAGACCGGTGCCGGTTCGTGCTGGGTGACTTCGAGCGCGAGGACACCGGTGTGGCTGCCGATGTCATTGTCGCGATCGAGTCGTTCGCTCACAGCGCCTCGCGCCGCGCTTTCTTCAGGTCGGCCGCGCACCAGCTCACCGGAGATGGGATGCTTCTCATCGCCGACGACTTTCTTACAGCGGAGCCGGAATCGCTCGGGGTCCGGGCGAGGCGTCATGTCGAGGACTTCCGCGCCGGCTGGCAACTGCCGGGCCTGGGTACGGCCGACGCGTGCATCCGCGCCGGAGATAGGTACGGGTTGCGTCTGGAGGGAGATACGGACTTGACGGGGCTGATCCGCTTGGGAAGGCCGAGGGACCGGGCAGTCGCCCTTCTGTGCCCGCTCATCCGGATGCTCGGCATCGGCGACGTGCCCGTGTTCGGCAACATGATCGGGGGCAACGCCCTCCAGAACGGGATCCGCGAAGGGGTTCTCACCCACCGGCTCCTTCGCTTCCGGAGAGAACCGCGGGCGTGAGGGACAGCACGGGCGCTCCACCCGGATCAGCCGATCTGGCGAAGAGGCTGTGGGGGGCTACCCTCCTGCCCCGTCCCCCGCGGCGGGGGCGAAGCCCCGGCGCATCGTATTCTCCGTGATCACGCGGGCCACCATGAACTCCCGCACGTAGTCCGGGCCTCCCGCCTTGGTCCCTGTACCCGAGCGTCGGAATCCGCCGAAGGGCTGGCGGCAGACCATCGCGCCGGTGATCGCCCGGTTCAGATAGAGGTTCCCTACACGGAACTCCGCTGCCGCCCGCCGGATGTTCCTCGGATTCCGGGAATAGAGCCCCCCGGTGAGGGCGAACGGCGAGTCGAGCGCGATCTGCAGGGCCTCCCCGAATGTACGGCTCCGGAAGAGGACCAGGAGAGGACCGAACACTTCCTCGCGCGCGAGCCTGGAGCTTCGGGGCACATCCTCGAAGACGTGCGGCGCCATGTAGTGGCCGCTCCCTCCCGGGAGACGGCCTTTCGCCAGAAGCCGCCCTTCCGAATGGCCGATCGCGATGTACTCCCCGATGCGCTCCCTCGCACGGCGGGAGATGACCGGCGGCACGACCGTGAAGGGATCGTCGGGAGGACCCACCGGGAGGCTTGCGACCGCATCCCGGAGGCGCTGGCGAAACTCCCCGTACGCGCTTCCGACCACAACGACGCGACTCGCGGCACTGCACTTCTGCCCGGCGTATCCAAAGGCGGAGTGCACCACGCCTCCGACCGCGAGGTCTAGGTCCGCATCCTCGTCGACGATCACCGCGTTCTTTCCCCCGAGCTCGGCGATGAGCTTCTTCGGACCCGGCTGCCCGTCGCGGACCTCCGCCGCGGCGGCAGCGATCGAGAATCCCGTCTCCGTCCCGCCGGTGAACGCGATCATATCGACGCCGGGGTGCTCGACGAGCCGGCGCCCCGTCTCGGCGCCCGGGCCAGGGAGGCAGTGGAGGACACCGGCCGGAACGCCAGCTTTCCAGAGGATCCGGGCCAGTCCGGTCGCGATGATCGGCGACTCCTCCGCCGGCTTGAGCAGTACGGCGTTTCCGCCGGCCAGAGCCGCACACGTCATCCCGCCGATGATGGCGAGCGGGAAATTCCACGGGCCGATCACGGCTACGACTCCGCGCCCCTCGAGAAGGAGACGGTTCGTCTCTCCGGGAACGGTGGTGAGATCGACCGCCTCCCCAAGCCGCTCCGCCTCGTCCGCGTAGAACCGGAAGAAATCGACCGCCTCCGTCACGTCGCCGTCCGCGTCCCGCCACGGCTTCCCGCTCTCGAAGACCATCGTGGCGGCCAGATCGAAGCGGGATGCCGCGATCAGCTCCGCAGCCTTCCTGAGCACCCGCGCGCGCTCCGGCGGCGGCGTGTCCCGCCACCGGGGAAAGGCCGTTGCCGCAGCAGAGACTGCGGCATCCACCGACCCGGCGCCTGCGTACGCGACGCGCCCCATCAGCGTCGACGGCTCGCTCGGAGGATGCACTTCGAGCCAGCCCGCCGGCGCGGGATCCTCTCTCCCGCCGATTACCAGCGGACAGCTCCGTCCGAATGCCGCGCGCGCCTTCCGGAGGGCCTCCTCCATCGCGTCGCGGGCCTCCGCCCGGTAGAACTCGAGCGGAGGGTGGTTGCGGAACCGCTCACCACGCGGGGCCGGGGCAACCTCGGGGGGAATCGGTTGCCTGAGCGCCACCTCCGGGGTCGCCGCCTCGTGCTTCTGAACGAGCCAGGACTCGTTCGAGGTATTCTCGAGGAGCCGCCGGACGAGGTATCCCATCCCAGGGATGATCTCCCCGGCCGGCACGTAGACCCGGGTCCGGTACCCCATCGCGGCCACGGCGCGCCGGAGCCCCTTCGCCATCCCGTGGAGGACCTGGAATTCGATGTCCCCCATCGGCACGCCCGCGTGCTCCGCGCGGACCATCGCCTGGGCGACGCTTCTGGGATTGTGGGTTGCGAACGCCGGTCGAAGATGGGGATACGCGCCGACGAGGGCATCCGAACAACGTTCGAAGTTGAGATCTGTGGCGGCCTTGTCCTGGAAGACCGGGACCGGATGGCCGTGCTGGCGGGCGACGACCATCTCCTCGTCGAGGTAGGCACCCTTGACGAGCCGGATGGTGAGCCGGGCGCCGCTCTCCCGGGCCAGTTCCTTCAGCCGCTCGACCTCGCCCAGCGAGTCGCGCAGGTACGCCTGGAGGACGATCCCGAGGTCAGGTCCGTCCCCGATTTCCTTCTCCCGGAGAAGCCGGGCCAGAATCGCGGTCGTCAGTTCACGGTATCTGTACTGCTCGACATCGATGTTCACGAACGCGCCGATATCCCGTGCCGCAACCGCAACGGCGAGCAGCCGGGCCCGGAGGCTCGCATAGGTCCGGTCGGGCGCGGCCGGCTCGAAATGCGGGGTGAGGGCCGAGAGTTTCACCGAGAGGTTCGGCCTGCGGGCCTCGGGCGGGCCCTCCCACCCCTGAGCGCCACGCAGCATTTCGAGGACCTGGAGGTACCGGTCCCGGTACCCGTCGGCCTCTGTATCCGAGAGGGTGGCCTCTCCGAGGAGGTCGATCGTGTAGGCGATCCCCGCGCGCACGAGTCGGCGCAGGCGCGGGAGCGACTCGGCTGCGGTCCCGCCCACGATGAAACGGTCGGCCATGGCGAACACGCCCTCGCGGACCACGCGGGAGAGCACGGGCCGGAAGAGGGCGCGCTGGCCCATCGCCGAGCCGAGACGCACCGCACCGGAGGCGTCGGCCCGGAAGTACTGGCGGACATGGTCGGCGACCGCCCGGCTCGAGCGGAGCGAGGGGAGCACATCCACGAAGTGGAGCAGCTTCACGCGGAAGTCCGGATCGCGGATCGCCCAACCCATGAGCCGCTCCTGCCACCAAGCCGGAGTCACGGCGACCAGGGGTTCCGGATCGATGCCCGCGAGGAGTTTCCGCCCGCGCTCGATGATCGCGGGCTCAAGCCTGTCGGCGGCCAGACGGAATGATTCCCAGCTCACGGGAGAACGGTAGTGGATTCCCGGAGGGACGCAACATCGGGGAGTCGCTGCCGTCGCGACTGCCTGGCCCCGTCTCCGTGTCCTCAGTCGGGCAGGAAGGCGACGATCCTGAGCGGGCCGCCGCTTCCTCCCTCGATCTTCATCGGGAGTGCGACAATGAAGCTCCCGGTCGGCGGGAGCGACTCAAGGTTCGTGAGGTTCTCGAAGCCGACGATGTTCTCCGAATAGAGGATCACATGGGAACGGAAGTCGGCGGACTGTCCGTAGTCGATGCTGGGGGTATCGATCCCGACGGAGACGACGTCGCGGTTGTCGGCAAGCCACTGGGCCGCCTCCGGTCCGAGCCCGGGGAAATGGAGCTCGGCGACGGCCTCGGCGCCCGTCAGCCCCGTCCCGAGATACTGCGCACGGTCGTTCCACCTTGCACTCCACCCTGTTCGGATCAGGAGGATCGCCCCGCCGGGAAGCTCCCCGTGCTCAGCCTCCCACGCGGTGAGATCCTCGACTGTGACCTGGTAGTCCCCGTGTGCCCTGTCGGAGACATCCACGACGGCGGCCGCCCCGATCAGACTCGAGAGCGGGATCTCTTCATTCGTCCACCGGTCCTCGGCGAAGTGGATCGGGGCATCCAGATGCGTCCCGCCGTGCTCGGCCGAACGGAAGTCGTAAGATGCATAGAACCATCCGCCCTCCGTGGGACCGTATGCCTGTTCGTTGAGCACAAACCCCGTTGTGTCGGTGGGCCAGTAGATCGTCGACGCCGAGAACGGGTGCGTGAGGTCGACCCAGCGACCCCCGGTGGCGGCGAAGACCGTGGTGTAGTCCTGCCCGGCAGGGGCGCAGGCCGGGAGAAGGTGGGCCACCACGACCATGATCGGGCAGGGGCGCAGAAGGCGGAAACGGGATCGGGTCATCGTGGCTCCTGGCCGTGCGGGGTTGCCGGACCTGGGGCCCGGACCATCGGCAGCGATCACCCCCGGCGCCAGCAGCACGGGTCGACGTCACCGGATCCCGGCGCCGCGCAAGCGAGGCGGGTGCTGCCGGGGTGTTGCTACCCCCCGGAACTTGTCGACTGCGCGCCCCGCTGGCGAGAGCCGCCCGGCGACACCACCCGGAGCGGGATGCGTCGCGACGTCTCTCGCCGGAACCTGCCGTCCGGCACAGATTGCGGGAGTCCTGCGGCGCGACACGACCCCATGCCCCCAACCGCAACCATTCCCGCTGAGCCCATGCCCGAACGCTCGATGGCCACCGCCGCGGATCCGTTCGGATCCGGACGGTTTCGTGCATTGATCGCGACCCCGCGAGTCTCGTCCGACGAAGGCCAGATGCTCGGCCGATCGCGGGAAGGGCGGCCGATCAGGGCATTCCGGTTCGGGGAAGGTCGGAACGCCGTGAGCCTCCTCGGAGGGTGTCATGCGGACGAGCCGGTCGGGCCGCGCCTCCTTCGCCACCTCGTCGCGTATCTCGACCGACTCCCCCCGACGGATCCGTGGATCCGGGATATCGAGTGGTGGATCGTCCCGCACATCAACCCCGATGGCGAGAAGCGCAACTCCGCATGGGCCGATGATGATGCGGAGGCCTACGACCTCGGCCGCTACCTGCGCGATGCGGTGAGAGAGCTGCCCGGAGACGATATCGAGTTCGGGTTCCCGCGGCGGGACGACGACGACGGCGCACGCCCGGAGAACCGCGCGGTCTTCGCGTGGTGGAAGTCGCGCGGACTGCCATTTGCGGTCCATGCGTCCCTCCATGGGACAGGCTTTGCCGCGGGCCCCTGGTTTCTCGTCGAACCCTCGTGGCGCGAGCGCTACGGCCCGCTCAGGGAGCGCTGCTCGGAGGCCGTGCGGCGCCTCGGTTACACGCTCCACGACGTGGAACGCCAGGGCGAGAAGGGCTTCGTCCGCCTCGGCCGGGGGTTCTGCACGCGCCCGGACTCGGTTTCCATGAGCGAGCACTTCGTCGCAGCCGGAGACCCGGAGACCGCTTCGCTCTTCCGGCCGAGCTCGATGGAGGCGGTCCGCTCCCTCGGCGGCGATCCCCTCACGCTAGTATCGGAGATGCCGCTCTTCATCACGCCCGGGGTGGGAGAGGTGCTCGGACCCCCGGATCCGATACTGGTCCGGTGGAGGGAGCGGCTCGGCATCTGGAAGACGCGGGCAACGAGCGGCGAGGACCCCTCGGCCATCTCCCGATCCGCCGAAGACAGCGGCCTGCTCGCCATGGCCGTCGCCGACCAGATGCGGCTCCAGTGGACACTCGTCCGGGCTGGTCTGGCACTCGCGTGCGGCCGGACATAGGGGGATAGCGCGGGGAGAGCAGAGAGGCGCCTCGCAAGGAGGACCCCGAGCTGCCCCCGACGGCGGCGCTACACCGGGCCGACCGGGGCGAGTCCCGTACTTGTGAATATCTGGGCGCGACCCTCCACGTTCACCTCGGCCGTGTAGAGGTTGCCGTCCGGGTCCGCGACCATCTCGTGCAGGATGTAGAACTCCCCCGGCCGGACGTCCACCCGGCCGAAGCGATCAAGAACCTGGAGCGTCTCCCTCTCGAGCACGAAGCCCTGCTGGCTGCTTCGTTCTGCGACGAGGAGGTAGCGGTGCTCCGGGTCGGGGGAGACGGCGGTTCGGCTTACCGACTGGCGCGCGGTAGCCACACTCTCGATCAGCTTCGCCAAGGGCCGGCCGTGCGCCGTCTCGCCCGCACGCTCGGCAACCGCGGCCGGATCGGGCTCCGTCCGGCCCATCATGAGCTGGGTGATGTGTTCGTTTTCGATCGAGAATACCTGGAGGCGCATCCCTGCCCTGTCCGACACGTACACGCGGTCGTCGTCCGAGACCCGCACGCCGTGCACGAGGTCGAAGTGCTCGGGATTCGAGGGATCGAGCACTTCGCCCTCCGCAGGGTCCGCGGGCGGATCGCCGAACGCGCCCCACATTCGCCGGAACTCCCCGGTCTCCGCACCGAACACGATCACCCGCCGGTTCCCGTATCCGTCTGCCACGAAAGGTTCCCTCGTCGTGGGATACACGTACACGTCTGCTGCGCGGTTCACATTCTCCGTGTCCGTGTTGCCGCCACTCCGGTTGGCGCGGCCGATCTGCATGACGAATTCACCGTCCGAGGTGGATTTCAGGAGCTGGTCGTCGCCCCGGCCGCTCCCGGCGATCCAGACGAAGCGGTTGTGATCCACGAGGATCCCGTACCCGGTTCCCGGCCACTCATGGCCGGCCCCCTCCCCAGCCCTGAATGAAGTTGCCGTCCGTATCAAACACCATCACGGGAGGTGCTGCACCGCCGCGCGGTTCCTCGGGGACCATTCGCGGACGGCGAAGCACCCAGATGTTATCGCCCGCATCGATGGAGAGTCCGGAGGTGATCCCGAAAACCCAGTCGTTGGGAATCACGGGCCAAGAGGGATCCACCTCGAATGTCGGCACCAACACTGCCTCGCCGTCGGTTCCGCCGGCGCTGGGACCGGACCGGTTTCCGGCGCCCCCGCAGGCGGACAGTGCGGAGAATACGGTACAGACGGCGAAGAAGGATCGAATTCGTCGCACCCAGTCTCCTCACTGTGTGGCGAATCGGTCGAGCCCGGGGACCCCCGCCACAGCAGAGGTCTCGCGGAACCGGGGCCACAAGCCGAACCGGGGATGTGCACACGCCGGGTCATGCGCAAAGTTCCACGCCACCGACGGGCATCCCCGTTGGAACGATTCGGTGTCCGGACAGCTACTGTCAGGGAGTTCCCGGGCCGTCCGGCCCTGCGCCCCACCACCTGCTCCGGGAAAAAACCCGGGCCGAGGAGCCCGATGATTACGAAGGCGGGTGCTGGACGAAGCGACCAACGGCGCCACCTGTGGCACACTCGGCGCCGGCCAACGGGAGGCGCCCGCCAGACGAACCGGCGCATCGCCGGGACGGCCCTGCTCCTCTTCGCGACCGGAGTAGCCGGGTGCGGATCCGACAGCAGCACCGCTCCCACCTCGTTCGACCTCATTTTCCGCGTCGAGACGATCGGGGTGAACATTGACACGGACGGATACACGCTGACGCTCAACGGAGGCAACCCGGTCCCTCTTCCGTCGAACGGGGAGACGACCATTCCGGATGTTCCCTTCGCGAGCCAGGAGTATGAGATCGGGGGTCTTGCTCCGAACTGCCGTCTCGTCGCCCAGTCCCCCACGGGGATCCTCCAGTTCTCGCTCAACGATTCGACGTACCAGATCGCGGTGCTCTGCCTCACACAGGACCCGGGAAGCATCGTCTACGTCTACACGCAACCGGGAGGCCAGCTCAGGCGCCGGAACGCCTTCGGGGGGGCTCTCGAACTCTTCCCCTTCGAGGCGACGAGCGCGGCCGCAACGGCCGACGGGACGCGCATGGCCTTCGGTGAGGCCGCGGATATCTGGATCGTGGGTCGGGACGGTGTGGACGCCCGGAACGTGACGAATACGATCGGAATCGTGGAAGAACGGCCGGACTGGTCCCCCGGGGGAGACCGGATCGTCTATGAATACGCCGACGAAATCGGAGGAACAGGCACACAGGACGTCCATATCATGACGGTCGACGGCTTGGACACAGTGAACCTCACTCCCGACACCGGGGAATCGAACGAGGCCGAGCCCGCCTGGTCGAGCGACGGAAGCCGGATCGTCTTCCGCTCGGACCGAAGCGATGCTCCCGGCCTCTACACGATCACCCCGGAGGGGCGCGAACTCACCCGGCTGACGGATGGCGCCCTCGACGTGAATCCCCGCTGGTCACCCGATGGGAGCCGGATCGTCTTCGGGCGCTATCTGGACCCGGATTCGGGGGGAACCGGCTTCGAACTCTTCACCATCGCGTCCGACGGAACCGGACTCACGCAGCTGACCGACAACGCCGACTACAACACGACCGATGCGGACTGGTCACCAGACGGACAGTGGATGGTGATCGCGAGCCGGATCCTCTCGGGAAGCGGACTCTACGACCTCTATTCGATGAGCCCGGACGGGCGCGACATCGTCCGGCTCACCTTTCTCGAGGGAGCGGGCCTGCCACGCTGGATCCCGTGATCCGGGGACGGATCCGGGTGAAGGTGGACCTAGCGTTGTGGGGCATCTGGTAGAGCGCGTCCTGCCGCGGGATCGGGGACGACACATTGGGAGCGACCGGCGCGGGAAGCGCGGCGGCGGCAAGGGGAAGGACAGCGCAAACCTTGACGGAGTGGATCATTCTCCCACTCTATGCCCGGGACAGGCCGCATACGAACGGACATCGAGCCCGCCATGCCCGACCGTGCTGGCCCGAGAGTACCCGCCGGGCTTACCTTGCCGGCTTCCAACAGACCGGGGGGCGACACAACACATGCGAATCCTCACCACGGCCACGTGCCTCCTCCTTCTCGGCACGGCCATCGGTTGCGCGCGCAACGGCGGGTCCGTCGCTCTCGACAGCGATAACCAGAAGGCCAGCTACGCAATCGGCTACGATCTGGGGCAAAACCTGCTCGTGGCGCGCGACCACCTGGATACGGAAGTCCTGTGGGCCGCGATCCAAGACGCGCTCGCCGAGCGCGATCACCGGCTCTCCGACGAGGAAGTACAGACGGTCATGACTGCATTCAACGAGACCCTCCGCTCGGAGATGGAGGCGGAGAACCTGGCTGAAGCCTCCCGGAACCTAGAGGAAGGGGCCGGCTATCTTGAGGAAAATGGAGCGCGGGACGGCGTCACGACGACCGCGAGCGGTTTGCAGTACGAAGTGCTCCGAGAGGGCGACGGTACAAACCCGGGACCGGCCGACCGGGTTACAATCCAGTACCGGGGCACCCTGATCGACGGCACTGAGTTCGATAGCTCGTACGAGCGCGGCGAGCCGGCCACATTCGGGGTATCGAACGTGATACCGGGCTTCTCGGAGGGGTTGCAGCTCATGCCGATCGGGAGCCACTACCGCTTCGTGATCCCAGGCGATATCGGGTACGGCGCCCAGGGGGCACCGCCTGACATCGGGCCGAATGCGACACTCATCTTCGAGGTGGAACTCCTCGAAATCGCGGGTTCGTAGGGCAGAGAACCAGACACAGAGGGACGGCCGTCTCGCGACCCGTCCCCCGCTGGTCCGCTCGGGCGCTATCCGCCGCCCGACCCGCGTCCGCCCGAGCCGTAGAGCCAGGGACGGCGGTCCCGGTCCGCCCGCCGGAATGCCATCGTCTCGGCGCTGTGCTCGAGGATCTCGTCCAGCTCGGTAAGGCCGAGCCGGAGCTTGTAGCGCACGCGCGGATGTACGCAGATGGCCACCGGTTCACAGCCGGCCCGCTCGATCCGCTCCGTCTCCAGGTCCACTGTCATCTCCTGGCCGGCGTGCGACGCCGACCACTCGGCAAGCTCCTCGACAGAATCGGCCGGAAGGGTGGCCGCGAGGAGCCCGGCGGCCGCGCCCGCCGCCTCGAACCCGGCGCCGAAGCCCGGTGCAAACACCACACGGATCCCGGCACTCGCCAGAACGCGGACCGCGTTTTCGGTTCCCGTGCCGGCGCCGAAGTTCTCCCCCGCAATGAGAATGCTTGCACCGCGGTATGGCGTGCGGTTCAGCACGAAGTCCGGATCGCGCGAACCGTCAGGGAGAACCCGAAGCGCCGCAAAGGGCAGCGGATCGGCACCGGCCTGGGTCTCGGCAACAGGCGGGCCAATGATGCCGCACTCAAGGTCGGCGAGGAGAACCGCAGCAGCAGTCCCGGTGTGCCGGACGAACCGCGGCCCGTTTCCCCCCCGGACGGTCGGTAGCTTCATCGTCGATCTTTGGCCGCGCTCGGTTTGCGATGGGCTGGGACCCGCGCCGCCTCCCGCCCTCATGGACTCCGACAACGCGAAGGCGCCTTCCGGGCATCCGCCGAGACGGTAACCCTTCGCTCGGCCGACTACTCGTGTCAACCCGGTGGAGGAGCACCAACTGCACGCGCGGGCCGTGCTACCAGTTCCCGCCGGGGTACCCTTCTTCCCACCACGCCACGTCCGGGCGGTGGGCCCAGAAGATTCCCCACAGAAGCTGCTCGGGGTCATCGCGGACGAACTCGAGGAGTCCAAGCGCCGCGTCCTCTGTCAGAGGACCGGGATCATCGCGTGCCAGCGCCTCCCGGTTTCCCTCCAGGGGAGGCGGACGACCGTCGTCCTGGCCTGGCTCCGGAATCACCAGCCCCTCGTCGGCCCCCGCGGGCGGCTCTTCCTCGATCGGATCGGAAGACTCGGCCGGCGACTCCCCGCCGGTCAACTGATCGAGGATGAGTTGGGAGAACGCGAGGTTCCACCGCGCATCCTCGTCCCGCGGATCGAGCTTCAGGGCCTCCCGGTTGCTTCGGATCGCAGCGCCGAGGAGGGGAGCCCACAGGTCAGGTTCCGACGACGCCTCCAGCCGAAGGAGAAAGTGAATCCCGAGGTTGTAGTGTCCCCGTTGAACGGCTGCCGAGTTACCGGTCTCAGTGGCGAGGCGAAGATATTCCTCCGCCTCCGAGTTCTCCGAGGGACGGAGAAGGATTGTGCCCAGGTTGTAGAGCGCCTCCGCGGCGTTGAAGGGCGACGCGGTGCGCATCCGATAGAGCTCGGCTGCGCGATCCTCCTCTCCGGACCGGTACAGCCTGTTGCCGTGCTCCAAGCTGCCGCGATCGATCCAGAGGAGGACCGGGATCAGGCCCACTAGAGCCACCGCGATCGCCGTGTTCCTCCGCCGGATGCCACGCGGCAGCTTCACGTCGTCTTCCGGCGCCACGGCGCATTGCCCTCTCGCAGGCGGGCATCCAGGAGGCTCTCGACCAGAAGGCCCGCGAGGGCCGCCAGGACGAAGAAGACAACCGGCTCATGCCGGGCCCAGAGCGGGACCGCCGTCCCGAGATCGAAGGACGAGTAGAGCGCCTCGAGCGCGCCTGCGTCGTCGGCGCGCGCGTAGCTGCCGCCACCCGCGGCAGCTACGCTCTCGAGCAGCGGTCCGTTCATCCGCGAGACTACCGGCGCACCCGTCTCGTCCACCACCGGACCACCGAACTGGTAGGTAGACTGGGGCATCACCATCTCGCCTCCGCCGGGGGTGCCAACTCCAATTGCATGAATACGCGTCCCCCGGGCCAAGCTCGCCTCGGCCGCGGCCAGAAGCACTCCTTCCGGTTCCGGAGTCTCGCCGTCACCGATGAGGACCACGAACCGCTCTGTCTCCGCCCCATCGGCAAGCGCTGCTCCCTCCCGAATTCCGACCGCGAGGAGGGAGCCGGGATCGTGCGCACTAGCCATGGCCGGGCCAAGCGCGGTCAGGAAGTAGTCGAGCGCCTCATGATCGCTCGTAGGCGGGGCAATCGGATACGGCGTCCCTGCGAAGAGGAGGAGGCCGATCTCATCGCCCTCCAGGCGGCCGATCAGCTCACGGGCCACCTCGAGGCCACGGGCGAGGCGTGTCGGGGAGGTGTCGAGTGCCTGCATCGAGACGGACACATCGATTGCCAGGACGATGCGCCGGGACGCGGGCGGAGGCGTTGTATCGGCCGACCACTGCGGGTCCGAGCCAGCTGCAGCAGCGGCGAGCGCCGCGAACGCGAGAAGGAGGACCCGCTCGAGTCTCAGGCGGTACAGATCAGCACCCGAGAGACGCTGGGCGGCACGCTCGCCGCCCAGGTATCGCGCGAGCCGCCGTCTCCGGACCGCGTGGCGTACAAGACCGAATACGGCGACCGCTGCAACGGCGAGCCCGACGAGGAGTACGGACGGGTTCAGGAAAATCACGGGAGAAGCCCCCACCGGCTCCCCCTTAGGCCGGCGTCCAGCGCCATCAAGAAGAGTCCCGCAAGGAGGAGAACGCTCCCGAGCGGGGCGCGTTCCTCGACAGCGACCAGCTCCTCGACCGGCGCTTCAATCTCGTTGATCTCAGCGTAGATCGAGTCGAGTGCTGCGGCGCTCGGTGCACGAAAGTACTCGCCTCCCGTAATCCGCGAGATCGCCGTCAGCACAGTCTCCATCTCGGCCTCGGTCTCTCTGCGACGAAGGATCGCGGCCTCACGGGCCGTCATCGGCTCCGCCGTCAGGTCGAGTTCACTCAGGAGCGCAATCGAGTGCACGCGTACGCCGAGGGCGGCGGAAGCCCGCGCCGTCGAGAGGGGACCAATGCCTTGGCCGTTGTGGGCTCCATCTGTCAGAAGCACGATGACGCGCGGTTCGATCCCGGAATCGAGAAGCCCGGCCGTCGCCGTGAGGACCGCCTCCGAGATATTCGTGCCATCGAACACGAGTTGGGGTTCGAGGGACTCGACTCCAGCAATGATGAGCCGGGGATCGGTGGTTGGGGGCACCCGCGTGGTGGCCTGGCCCGCGAACGCCACGAGACTCAGTTCGTCGAGCGTGCGGCCCTCGGTGAACCGGATGGCCGCCTCGCGGGCCACCGACAGACGGCTGTTCTCGTCCTCCATGTCGACCGTCAGCATGGACGTCGAGATATCCACAGCCAGTGCGATCCCGCTGCCCCGGAGCGCCATCTCCTCAGCCACCGCGACGCGCTCGGGACCGGCGAGCGCTCCGATCAGGCAGACCATTGCCCCGAGGCGTAAGAGGATCGGACGAAACAGGATTGCATTCTGGATGCGCGACCAGCGGTACGTTCCCTCTGCGGCCTCCGTCCCCGCGTAGAGAACTCCACCGTGAAACCACGGCCAGACGAGGAGACTCCAGAAGGGAAGGAGGAGGAGCAGGTAGAGAAACCCCGGTCTCGCGAACTCGATAGACATCGGGCGTCTACTCAGTCCATCGACCCGGCGCCCAGACGGGGACGGGACGGACGCCGGCCCTCCCGGTCCGCGATGCCGGAGGCGGGCAATCCGGCGTACCCGCACCGGACCTGCCGGCTGTGACCCCGGCAAGCGGCCTGAACCGGGGCCACCACCCGCAAGGACCGGTCATAGGACAGGAAGCGGATAGCCCAGAGTGCTCAGTCGCGAACGGTGTTCCCCGAGAAACTGGCGTATCTCGGTCATCGTCACCGAGAAGGTCACGCCGTACCGTATCTCCTGGACCGACTCCAGATAGACGGGCCCGTCGTAGGGTGCGAACGGATCCTGCCCCACTTCCGCTTCCTCGGGCGCCACGAGACGCTCCTCGGTTCGCGCCGCCGCCGCACGCGCTATCCCTACCCATTCGAGCGCGTCGGTCTCCCCCCTCACGGCGAGGATCGCCGCTCCGCTCATACCCTCGTTCCAGAGGCCGTCGAGCAGGAAGGCGTCATTGGAACCCGGACCGCGGTTGCTCACGATGCCCTGCGTGACCATCTCGAATCCGGCGGGATATCCGACGACATAGACGAGCGACCCGAAGGAGAGGCGACCGGGATCGCCGGCGACGAGGCGCGAGGGAGGCCGGTCTCCCGGATTCACCTCCTCCTCGAAGCGTACGCCGATCAGCGCAAGGTCGCGGGCCGGGTCGCGGGCCAGAATCTCGAACGGATCCACATACCATGCGCCGGTCACGGTGTTCTCCTGCCGGGTCTTGATCGTGATGCGCTCGATCATCTGGGACGGGTCGCCCACATCCGGTCCCTGCGCGAAGTAGTTGATGACGGTGTCGGGAAAGCTCACGCCGTGGTCCGTCGTCAGGATCGTCAGCACATTCGACCGGGAAGCGATGACTACGCCCGTGGACGCGGTCCCCTCCCGCGATCTCACGGTATCCGTGGCGATTCCGCGGATGTCGCTTCCCGGCGCTCTCATCTCCGCATCCGTCGGCGCCTCCTCCTCGGCGAAGAGGTATGTCTCGTACGACCGGCTCACAAAGACCCGGACCACCGAGGCGACGGCGTTCTCCAGGGCATCGGAAACATCGCGCGCAGGGAAACCCGTCCGGTAATACGCCTGAAGGGACGAACCGCTCTCGACGTATGTGGTACACCCGGCCGAGGCGACGGCGAACGAGGCCAGGCCCAGAATGATGGCGGGGAGAGGTCTGCCCATTCGTCCCGGAGCGTCAGTGGGGGGCGCGGGGCCCAAGACGGGATCCCGGGCCAAGGCAAAAATGCCCGACGCCCCGGGACGCAGCAAGCGCTGCGGAATGGCCGCCGACCCGCCGGCGCCGGCCTCGCGGCCGGAGTCGCGCTACCGGGTGCCGCCTGCCGCCAGAAGCGCGCTGCGATTCGCCTCCAGAAGATCGCGTGCCGTCGTGCCCGGCTCACCCGTGATCTCCCGGAAATGGGTGGAGAGCGTACCCCCGGAGGGTGGTGCTTCGCGCACTTCGTCCCCCGGACCCGCCTCGCGCACCTCGACCTCGACGCCGCTGATCTCGCCTGCGATCGTTGCGAGCTCGCTCATCCGGATCAGTGCAGGCCCCGTGATCTCGTAGACGCGGTTCTCGTGGCCCGCGTTCATGAGGGCAGCGGCGGCAGCAGCCGCGCAGTCCTCCCGCGTGACGTAAGCCGTGCCTGGATCACCGGGGAGGACAACCGCCCTCCTCTCGGCCACCATGCGGACGGCTTCGCCCACGAGGCGGTCGGCATACCACTGGTTGCGCAGGAATGTCCAGGTGATCCCACTGTCGCGGAGCGCCGTCTCCGTAGCCCGGTGCGCAACTGCGATCGGCGAGACGTTGTTGTCGGCGTCTACGAAGGAGGTGTAGACGATGTGCTCGATCCCGGCATCCACGGCCGCGTCGATCGCCACCTGGTGGAGTTCCGCCCGGCGGGCCGGAACACGGGGATCCCGGTTATTGCTGTTCAGGCTGACCAGAAGAAGGCGCTCGCCACCCTCGTAGGCCGTGTCCAGGGACTCGGGCTGGAGGAAGTCGCCGAAGCGCGTGCTCGCGCCGAGCGCCGCGTACCGTTCGAGCTCAAGAGGGGTGCGGCTCACCAGTATGAGGTTCTCGGGTCGGATTCCGCGATCGAGGAGCTCCTCGACCACGAGCCCGCCGAGCTGGCCGGAGGCACCCGATATGACGATCCGCGGCTGGGGATCGATCGCCTGCGCCCGCGCCTCGACCGCCACTGCCAGGCATGCGGCCGCCACTGCAACCACAGTCGCCCCGGGGAACAACCTTCGCAGGAAGGTCTTCCCGGCCCCCGTCATCCTGTCCCGGCACATCCGTCTCACCCTCATGGCTCCCATCGTTCCGCCTCTTTCATTGCGCAGTCGCCGGCTCCTGGGCACCAGTGAGCCCGGCGCGGAGTTGATCCGCGCCGGGCTCTTGCCTGCACCTTCGCTAGTCCATCTTCGAGCGGCGACCCGCAGGTTCCGCCCGTGTGATTCAGCTCCTCACTGGTCGGCTGCGGGCCGGCTCTCCCGCTCCTGACGCAAGCGCTCGCGCTCGGCCAGCAGCTGCTCGAAGTCCTCGTCCGGGATGTTGGTCATCCCGAACCGGATGTGAGCCATCTCGCTCACACTCCGCCGCCCGTAAACCACCCACTGGTCGGGATCCGGGTTCGACGGGTTCTCGGCCGTGTTGTCGAGAAGCGAGGTGGCGATGATCACCGTGCCCTTCGGGAAGAGCGGCTGCGCCCATTCCTCATAGATGTGCGTGGTGTGCCAGAGGTGATTCCAGTCGATCTTGTTGATGACTTCGCGGCGCCCGTCCGGGTAGATCGCCTCCATCATCTGGTAGCCGCCACGGAGATGCATGTGGCCGCGGATGCTGTGTACCCTGACGTTCTCGTCGAGAACGAAATGACCGCGCAGCATCTGGTACCCGTTCGGGGGAATCAGGAGGTCGGTGTAGCGCGGAAGCCCGAGGTCCCGGCTCTCGCCCGAGTTGAAGGACGTCTCGTCCCTCGTCGCGTACCTGGGCTCCTCGCCCTCGGGGTAGAGCCAGACGCCGACCTGGATGGCCGCGTCCGGAACCTCCCGGCCGATCGGGTAGAGGTGCATCGAGAAGCTCATCATATCATCGGGCAGCAGCAGCTTGCCCGCGTCGGCGGGATACATGTCCGTCCGCTTCCCGACGGCAGCGGAGGAGAATCCACCGCCGGGGCTGCTGTCGTCGGGTCGCCGGATGCTCGTGTTCGCGTGATGGAAGACGTATCCGCTCTCGGCGTCCGCCGGCCTCGTCTCGACCCCTCGGACCCACCGCGGCTCCGTCAGCTCCTCGTTCAGCACCTGGCTGAGCGGAGCGTCCGGCTCCCACCACTGGTCACCGCTGACGGCGGGGACCGTAAAGGGAGGCGAGGTGACGATCAGGTCCGGTGGACCCCAACCGAGGTCGTCCTCCAGCTGCCAGTACTCGTGCTCCGCACGCCACTCCACCGGCTCCGGGAGGTTCGAAGGGTCGCCCATGGGCATACCGGAGTCCACCCACATTGCGATCGTCTCGATCTCCTCGTCCGACAACGACGGATCGTTCTTGAAGTCCTGAATCCCGACCGTCCGGTCGATGTACCAACCCGGCGGCATCATCCGGTTCGCGACCGCTTCCTTGATCATCGGCGCCCACGGCCGCACCTGTTCATACGACTGGAGCGACATCGGGGCTGAGGTGCCCGGACGGTGACACCGCACGCAGTTCTCCTCGAGGATGTGCGCGACATCCTCGGCGTAGGTCACCTCCTGGGCGACCGCCTCCCCCGCCAGCGCGAGCGCACCCGCAAGTGCGAGTCCCACGAGAGCCAGCCCAACATTCTGTTTCCCGCTGTTCGTGCGCATCCGTTTTCTCCGGTCAGTTGGTGACTGTGACCTCGACCCAACCATTGGTCCAACAACAGTGATACTCGAAGCTGTTTCTGAGCGTCTCGATCGACTGGACATTGAGGACGTACTCGCCCGGCGCACCAAACGTCACGCTCGTCGTGCCGATGCCCTCACCGCCGGTGAGGGTGACCTGGACCTCGTCCTCGCTGAAGATCACATCCCCCGGCCCCTGGTAGTGCATCCAGTAGAGCCAGCTCTCGGGCTCGGGGTAGAGCGTCTCCCCGGAATTCACCCAGACGGGGATCTCAAGCGGCTCACCGACTCTCGTCGTCAAGGGACCGTGGCGTGTTCCGTTGATCCCCTGGACCCACTCCTCGTCCGGGTCGAAGCGGATCAGGGGAGCGTACCCGCTTGCCGTCCCCTGCAGGTAGCGGGCCGGCGCAATCGGGTTTTCGACGATGTAGGAGGGCGAGGTGATGTGTCCCGGCGTAGAATAGGTCTGGCCGTGGTTCGTGAGGGTCCAGACCACCCGGCGGTCACCGAAGTCCGCGGGTACCCGGATGATAAAGTTGTTCCAGGGCCGGCGGATGAAGGGGTGGATCTCCTTGAAGTACGTCGGCTGGCCGCCGTTGAACTCTGCCGGCTCGACGAAGTTCTCCGGTCCGACCGGGATATGGAGAGCCTCCTCAAGGTTGAAGCTCGCGTACCCGAACAACAGACTGAAGCTCCCGTCCTCGTTCTCGTACCATCCCTCGAAGACAGGCACGATCGGGCGGCCCGACGGCCGTATCATCTGCGGCGACCAAGTGGGTGTGTTGGATGGCTGGAGGCGAAAGCGGTCGAATCCGTCGCATACGTTCCGCGGATCCCGGCACACCTCCGGATCCTGCGCCTCGAGCGGCTGCCAGGATGCTACCCCAACAACGACACCGAGCAGCGCCGCCACCGTCAGCTGTGGAATTCGGTGCATCGTGCTTTCCTTTGTCCCGCCTGTTCCCGCGGCACGGCCATGGCCCCGCAGTTCGTCCACATCGCTTAGAGAAGCCCGTGAATTATAGCGAGCGCTGTCACGGCACGCAAACAGAATGAGAACAATCCCGGCCGGGACACGAAGAGCCTTCGCCGCGGTTGGGCGGTTGATGCCGGACGCTCCGGCGCCGGAGCGCCACGATCCGCGCGGAGTGCCCCGGGGACGAGAGGGATGCGTCCGCTCCACCGGTGCCCTCCGGCTGGCGCAGCGCCGATTGATCCGAGTTCCGAAGCCGGAAAACCGGACGCGGTAACACACTCGCGAGTGCGTGGGATCAGGTCTACGACCTGGAGCTGCTGCGCATGCGGAAAGCGGAGAATCGCTAGGCCCGGCGAGTCATCGACGCAGCTGCGGAGGTAGCAGTGGGTATCGATGAAGACGAGGTTGCAGATCGGCGGCGGCGATTGGCAGCTGAGCCGACCATATGCCAGCGTGCGGGCGCATTCTGGCAAAGAGAAGCGGTGCACTCGTTAGACCGAGGGCTGCATCAAGAGGACATGCCGCAGTACCCGGCTAGACCGCCCCCAACCCGTTCTGAGCCCACGCTTGCCCATCTAGGCCCAAAACAGGCATGATTGTGTGGGTGGTCTAGAAGAGAGTACCGGAAA
>CAZHGS010000027.1:0-33867 GCA_964532325.1 uncultured Gemmatimonadaceae bacterium
CGTCGCCGTCGCCGTCGCCGTCGCCGTCGCCATCGCCGTCGCCATCGCCGTCGCCATCGCCGTCGCCGTCGCCATCGCCGTCGCCATCTCCGTCCCCGTCGCCATCCCCATCGCCGTCGCCGTCCCCGTCGCCGTCTCCGCCGTCTGCCCCGTTTCCAGCTGGTGGCGTCGGGGCGGTGCTTGTCAGACCTGTGGGCGCGCCGTTTCCAGAGTGACCTGCGCCCGGAGCTGATCCCGTGGGGAGTATTGCGTCGGCACAGCTAACGAGTAGCGCCAAGAGACCGGCCCACACTGGCCGCAATCTTCGGACCAATCGGCTGAGCACCTGCTCGTCAGGCGTCTGCTCTTCGCTCTGCTCCCTGCTATGTCGTTCGTCTGGCTGTACCATACCATCCCTTGCGCCAACAAGGCCTAGTGCAGATCCCTCGCCGTCCTATTACTAGAGCATATTGCATATGCGGCTCGTCCGGATGCAAACGCCGTCTCAGCCCGGATCAATCACCACTCCTCACTGTTCAACCAGCCTTTCGGCGAGAGCGGTAAGCCTATACGAGACTCGCGCGCCGGATCGTCGAATTACACCGGCTCTTGCCGCAGGGCTGGATCACCCTTCTGGACGTCTGCCACTGCATGATCGACGCGAAGCTGTTCGGGCGGAAGATCGGCGAGGTCTGGGAACTCGTCGCCCGGCTCTGTCCGACCCGCGTCGGACACAGAAAGCCTCTCAAGGAATGGGTCTGGAACCCGTGCTCGACGGGCAGACGGCCACCTGCCGGCTGGTTCCGGGTCAAGGATCGCCTCGACGAGCTCAGCGTAGCCTACGAGACCGAGGAAGATGAGGGCGGAGCCGGGAGTGAGCTGAGGGAGCGGGAGGTGCCCGGGCGTCCCTATGCGCTGGACTTGGCCGACGGGCTCTCGTTTCTGAGTGTTCCCCAGCGCGAGCCGAGCGGCGACATCGACCGCTTCTGTGTGGGCGTGGAGGATTTCGAGCCGGAGCGGGTAGCGAGCGCGATCCGCGAGGCCGGTCTGGACAACGTCCTCCGTGTCGGGAGAGACAGCGTGTCCGTCCGTGATCCCGACGGAATCAGCGTCCAGATCTCGTGGCCGGATTGGGGCGGATTGGGGGAGCGTCGCCCGCTTGACCGCCGAGGCAGGAAGTACAAGAGTGACTGTATGGCTGGACCCAGCGCTCAGTCCCGTCCGAAATCTCACAGACCCGAGCGCCGTCGGGGATCACCGGAGGTCTTGCAGATGAGTGCCAGGTCGAAATGCCGGATGCTGGATGGGCCCTGGTTCGTACTGACGGGTCTTCTCGTCGTCCTCTTCACCGCGGTGACCCCGACGCCTGTTGATGCCCAGGACGTCGCGGGCGCAGATGTGACGTTCGCCGAGGACGTCGCTCCCATCCTCTATCAGAAGTGTGTGTCCTGCCATCGGCCCGGGTCGATCGCGCCGATGTCGCTTCTCGACTACGAGACGGCCGTGCAATACCAGCCGCTGATCCGGGTCATGGTCGAGGAGCGCAGGATGCCTCCGTGGTATGTCGACCACAACGTCGGGATCCAGGACTTCAAGGATGACCGTTCGCTCACGGATGAAGAGATCGCCACGATCGTCCGGTGGGTGGAGAGCGGTGCACCGCCGGGAGATCCGGCGGTCATGCCGCCGGTGCCCGACTTCGAGGACCAGATCTACGAGTGGACGCTGGAGGACGAGATGGGGCGCCCGCCGGACCACATCGTCATGATGCCGGAGCCGTTCACCATTCCCGGCAACAGCGGGAACCTCTTCCCCTGGTTCATCGCCGATTCGGGCCTCGACGAGGACCGGTGGATCCAGGCGTACGAGACCAAGCCCTCCGTCGAGGGGTTCCCGGTGGTGCACCACAACGGGACCACGTTCATTTACCCGGACGGATCCACCGAGGAGTTCGGTGAATACGCCATCGGGAAGACCGGCGACATCTTCCCCGACGGGACCGGCCGGTTCATCCCCGCGGGGACGCAGATCCGGTTCAGCGCGCACTACTCAGGAAGCACCGACGGGGAGGACCGGACAGACCAGACGCGGCTTGCCCTCTGGTTCTATCCGAGGGGGGTCGAGCCAGAGCACCGGCTCTACCGGGACCGCTGGGGTGCGATCTCAGACTTGGACATCCCTCCCTACGAGGACAGCGCCCGGTCGGACGGCTTCACGATCCTCGACCAGAACGTGCGACTCACCGCGTATCAGCCGCACATGCACAACCTCGGCGACCGGCAGTGCATGGAGGTCATCTATCCGGACCAGCGTCGGCAGACGCTGAACTGCGTGGGCTGGGACTTCGGCTGGCACATCACCTACAACTACGCGGACGATGTCCAGCCGCTCCTCCCGAAGGGGTCGGTCATCCATCTCACCCACTGGCACAACAACTCCGAGAGCAACCCGTGGGCCGGGGATCCCGACAACTGGGTGGGATACGGACAGCGCTCCACCGACGACATGGCGTTCGCGCACATCAGCAACTACAAGCTCTCCGACGAGGAGTTCGCGGAGCATGTGGCGGAGCGCCGGAGGCTGGTCGACGAGAGGCGAAGGGCCGCCGAGGAGGCGGCCGGTGGCGGCGGCTAGCCGCGCCGGCTTCCGGGACGAGGACCGATGAGATCCATTTTCCTGGCGTGGGCAGGGGCCTGGCTGCTCCTCGCCGGCGCCGCGGCGGCCGGCCGGGCCCAGGTCATGTACCGGAGCGGGCAGAGCGTGCAGCCCGTATTCGAGGGGCGCGAGGAGAATCCGGACGGCAGCTACACGATGTGGTTCGGGTATCTCAACCGGAACCATGAGGAGCGGCCGCACATTCCTATCGGACCCGACAACTACTTCTCAGTTGTGGATGCCGGCGGGGCCGGGCAGGGAGCGGTTGCCGGCGAGGGGGTCATCGACCGTGGACAGCCAACTCACTTCTATCCGCGGCGGCAGACGTTCGTCTTCGGGGTCACCGTCCCGGAGGACTTCGGCGACCGCGAGCTCGTCTGGACGCTGAGACGCGACGGCGAGGTCCGGACGGCCGTCGGCAAGCTCGAGCCCGTTTGGGTCTGGAACCTGAACGCGGACATCTGGCGGGGCAATCGCGGGGGGATTCGCTCCGATGGGCCCAACGAGCCCCCGACGGTCCGCGTCGTCGGCGAGACGGCGACGGTGCCGGTCGGAGAGCCAGTCCTCCTGACCGTCTCGGTGGAGGACGACGGCGTGCCCGAGCCACAGGGGGCCGCGAGCCCGCGGGGCGCTCCGGCGGTTGCGCCTCCCAACGACCTTCCGTTCATCACCGGCTCGGCGGGGGAGCCGAATCGTCAGGCCGTCGTGTCGGCCGCCGCGGCGCGGGAGACCGGGATGGCGGTCACCTGGCTTCACTACCGGGGTCCGGGGAGCGTGACATTCGACCGGATGGTGGTACCTCTCGATGCTGCCGGAGGCACGGCCACCACATCAGCGCGATTCCGCGAGCCGGGCACCTACGAGATCCGGGCGTACGCGGACGACGGACTCTATCCGAGGTCCGCCGGGGTCACGGTGATCGTGACCGGGAGCTCCGCCGGGCCCCGCTGAGGCCATCGCGTCCAGCGGGGTCACAGCGGGTGGCGTGCCTCGCGTTTCCCGGGCCCGGCCGGCACATTGACCGCCCAGCCTTGGCTGCGGACCACCAACACGCAAGAGATGGCGACCCTGGACCGCAAGATCCTTCCCGTCGGCGTGGCACTGTCGGTCTCCGTGGCCGCGTGCATGCCGGGCGGACCGGCCGGATCCGCACCGGTTATCCCCCCGCTCGCCTACGACCGCTACGAACTCGCGAACGGGCTGGTCGTGGTGCTCCACGTGGACCGGTCCGATCCTGTCGCGGCCGTAGCAATGACCTTCCATGTCGGTTCCGCCCGCGAGGTGGAAGGACGCACAGGGTTTGCCCACCTCTTCGAACACCTCCTTTTCCTCGACTCGGAGAACGTCGGCCCCGGCGGCCTTGATCGACTGGTCAACCGAGTCGGCGGTTCGATGAACGGAACCACGAACCGCGACCGCACCAACTACTTCCACGTCATTCCCGTCGATGCGCTCGAGAAAGTCCTCTGGGCGGAATCGGACAGACTCGGCTTCTTCATCAATACGGTCTCGGAGTCGGTGATCGCGAAGGAGAAGGAGGTCGTCAAGAACGAAAAGCGCCAGCGGGTGGACAACCAGCCGTACGGCCATGCCGACGCCGTCATCGATGAAGCGCTCTACCCGCTCGGCCATCCATACCGGTGGCAGGTGATCGGCTCACTCGCCGATCTGGACGCCGCCTCCCTGACCGACGCGAGGGAGTTCCATTCCCGCTGGTATGGGCCCGACAACGCCACGCTTGTCGTTGCAGGCGATCTCGACGTAGCGCAGACGAAGACGTGGATCGAGAAGTACTTCGGGGAGATCCCGGCGCGCGGGACCCCTGCGGTGCCCGAGCCGCCCCCGGTGCGACTCGCCGAGACCGACCGTCTCTTCCACGAGGACAACTTCGCCCGGCTGCCCGAGCTCACGCTGACGTGGCCCACCGTGGCGCTCTTTCACCCGGACTCCTACGCGCTGAATTTCCTCGCCGACATGCTGGCGGAAGGGAGGGCCACGCCGCTCCACGAGGTCCTGGTAGAGGAGGAGGGACTCGCGCCGCGCGTCTCCGCATCCAACCGCAGCCAGGAGTTGGCGGGACGCTTCACGATTCGCGTTCGTGCGCACGCCGGCGTCGACCTCGACGATGTGTACGCGGCCGTCGAATCGGCCCTGGCGCGCTTCGAGAGTCAGGGCGTGTCAGCAGACGAACTGGAGAGGATCAGGGCCCGAACGGAAGCACGCTTCTACCGCGGGCTGGAGAGCACGCTCGACAAGGCCTTCCACCTCGCCCGGTACAATACGTTCGCCGGCTCGCCGGGCTACGGGGCGGAGGACATCGCGCGCCAGCTCGCCGTGACCGGCAATGACATCGTGCGAGTCTACGAGGCCTACCTGCGAGACCGGCCGTTCGTGGCCGCCAGCTTCGTTCCCAGCGGGCAGGCCGACCTCGCGCTCCAGGCCTCGCGGCGGGCCGAAGTGGTCGAAGAGCCGATCGTTCTCGGAGCGGAGGCGGAGACGGCGGCGATCGTCCGGGGGACGGAGCGGACGCCGTCGGCGATCGATCGAACGGTGGAGCCGCCGTACGGCGCCCCCCTCGTCTCCTCGGCACCGACGGTATGGGGTGACACGCTCAGCAATGGGCTGACGGTCCTCGGCGTGGAGGACTCGGAGTCGCCGCTGGTCCGGTTCGAGCTCCGAATGAGGGGCGGGCACCTGCTCGAGGTTCCCGACCGCACCGGTGTGGCCAATCTCCTGGCCCAGACGATGACCGAGGGGACGGCCAGCCGAACCCCGGCCGAGCTGGAAGAAGCGATTGACCTTCTCGGAGCGACCATCCGCGTCTTCTCCGGCGCGGAGACCTTCGTCATCGCAGGCTCTGCACTGGCCCGCAACTTCGGGCCCACCATGGCTCTCCTCGAGGAAATGCTCCTGGAGCCACGCTACGACTCCGAGGCGTTCGAGCTCGCCAGGCAGCGGGTGATCACCTCGCTGAGTCAGCGTTCGGCGAACCCGAACGCGATCGCCCAGGACGTCTACGGTCGCCTTCTCTACGGCGAGCACATTCTGGGGTCGAATCCCCTCGGCTCGCCCGAGTCGGTCCGGTCGATCCAAATCGACGACCTAGCCGAGTTTCACAGCAGTTTCCTGGTTCCCACGGTCGCGGCCTTCCACGTCGTGGGGGACGTGCCGCGGGAGGATGTCCTCGCGTCGCTTGCAGCGATTTCGGAGCGGTGGCGCGGCGGCACGATTCAGTTTCCCGAGCCGCCGCCGGTCAGCTCTCCGGGTGGCGTCTACTTTGTGGACGTCCCGGGAGCCACCCAGTCCGTGCTGCGCATCGGCCAGCTTGCGCTCGCCGAATCGAACCCCGCCTTCTACCCCGCGACGGTGATGAACTTCTGGCTGGGAGGGAGTTTCTCCGGGAACCTCAACAGCCAGCTTCGCGAAGCAAGGGGGTACACCTACGGCATCCGTTCCGACTTCAGGGGCAGCGAGATCCCCGGACCGTTCACGATCTCCACGGGCGTCCGATCCAATGTGACATCCGAGGCACTGCAGCTGATCAAGGACATCGTCGAGCGATACGGCCCGGAGTTCGACGCGCCCGACCTCGATGCCACCCAGAGCTACCTCCTTCGTGCGAACGCTCGGGCGTTCGAGAGGCCGGAGGCGAAGTTGAGGCTGCTGGCAGACATGAGCAGATACGGTTTCCCCGCGGACTACTTGCTCCAGCGAGAAGAGGTCGTACGGCAGATGACGGTCGGCCGGGTGCGGATGCTCGCGGCTGAGCATCTCGATGTCGGCCGGATGGTCTGGCTGGTCGTCGGCGATGCCCGGACGCAGCTGAGCCGGCTTCACGGTCTCGGTCTCGGCGAGCCGGTGGTCCTCGACCGCGAGGGCCGTCGACCTTGAACGGGAGAGCTTAGGCGGGAACAGCGATGGGGGGTCGCTGCGATGCCCCTCCCGTCAGATGAACTGCTCTCCTCCTCCAGCTTCCGGAGCCGGGTTTCCGGGCAGCGCATCCCTCGGTCCACCGCGCACGGACACCGAGACGACCCTTCCCGGAAAGACACGCGGCTGTGCTCTGGCAACGGTATTCCCGCGGGTTCCGGCATGGCTGCAACTCCGAATGCTCCCAGCGTCATCCTTGAGCGGGAGGAGCATGCGCGACAGCACCAAACTCGCGGCAACGTCCACATCTACGATCAGTCGACCTGCGGACGCAGGAGCCGCGTAACCGGATCTCCGCGGGGTGGAACGGGCTGGTCTCGGGTGGAGGGATCCTGCCTATGAGACCGGACGGCATCGGCGTCGCTCAGACAGTCCGGCCGGCGGCGTGGACGGACAACCAGAAGCCCCGATGCCGTTTCCATCGCTCACACCGCGGGACCGCGTCGCCGCACCTCTGGTTTCCGCCGGTGAAGACCGCGACCTCCTGTCGGCAGAGGGTCGCGCCATATACCTCGAGAGCCAGACTGCGCGATCCCCTTCATGCTTCGGGATGCTCCGGCTGTCAACCACGCGCCCGTGCCGAACCGGGGGCCTCCGGGGAGTGCCGGTCGAGTGCCGGACGGGATTGACGGATCGCACTTCGGACGTGCCCCGGCTCCCGGCACGGGCACGCCCCGGCCGCCCCGGTCCGCGTGTCGTCATCAGCCTCGCCGGGCGGGCGTCCGGTGGCGGTGCCGGGACACGATCCCTAGTGTGCTATTTGGCCTGCCGGACCCGGTTGCGCGGAGGGTCCGTGCGTTTCTGTCGGGGACCACCTCCGGATCCGACGACCCGGGGTCGTGCGAGCCGGATCGGCCGGGCGACTAGCACCGGTGGGATGGCCACGGTCCGGATGGCGCGGGACCGCCGGAGCCCGGACCCGGTCGAGATCAGCGTGGACGCCCGGACGCGATCCGGCAACACGGCGCGCCGGCTCCCGAAGGCCGCAAGCTGCAGTTGCACACTGACCCGAGTCACTCGCCGCGAACCCGGCGGCGCACCGAATTCTGGGAGGCCGCATGAAACGCAATGGCTTCACCACCTTCCCGTTCGCGAGCTTGTCGCTCTTCCTTCTGATCGTGCCCGGCGTCCGCGCGCAGTGCGGCACACCGGGCCAGGGTTCGGAGATGGCTGCGGGGAGGGTCTTCGACGACCTCGACCGGGACGGTCAACACGCCCCCGGGGAGCCGGGTGTGGCGGGAGTAAGCGTCAGCAATGGCTGCGAGGTTGTCGTAACCGACGCCGACGGCTTGTACCGGGTGCGTCTCGCGCCGGGACAGATCCTGTTCGTCTCGCAGCCGTCCGGATACGTGGTCCCCGTCGACGAGAACAACCTGCCGCTGTTCTACTATCGTCACTACCCCGACGGGACTCCGGCCGAGATCGCGGGCGCACCGGTCGAATGGCTCTGGCCGGTCGTGGAACCCACGGGGCCGCTTCCCGCCGAGATCGACTTCCCGATTCGCAGACTCGGTTCCGAGGACACCCGTTTCACTGCTCACGCCTTTGCGGACACCCAGGCGCAGACCGACCTGGACCAGGACATGCTGCGCGAGGATCTGGTGAATTCCCTGTTCGGCAATCCCTATCAGGCCGAGTTCTCGCTCACGGTGGGTGACATCGTCTTCGACAATCTCGGCCTCTACGACCGCCACAAGGAGATGATGGCCCTGATCGGGATACCGCAGTGGAATCTGCCCGGCAACCACGACATCAACTTCGAGTCCCCGGACGCCCACTACGCGAACGAGACCTACAAGAAGCACTTCGGCCCGACCTACTACTCGTTCAACTACGGAAACGTGCATGTCGTCGCCCTGAACAACATCGAATACGCCGGGGCAGGGCAGACCCGCTTTGAGAACGGGACCTACCGCGGCTACATCTCCGAAGATCAGCTGTACTGGCTCGAGCGGGACCTTGCCCGCGTCCCCGAAGACAAGCTGATCGTGATCGCCACCCACATCTCGCTGATCAGCGAGGCGTCCGACGGCGATCCGTCACACGACATCACGGGCCCGTACACAGAGAACTTCGACCGCCTGCTCGCACTTCTCCGTCCGTTCCGCAACGTCTATGGCCTGGCCGGGCACGACTCGAGCAACAGCTGGAAGGTGGAGATCGGCCATGAGCACGGCTGGACGGGTCAGTCGTGGATCGCCCATACCCTGGCCGAGGTCCGCGGGAGCGGCTGGACCCGCGGGCAGAGGGACCTGCGCGGCGTGGCGGACGCGATGATGGAGGATGGCAATCCGAACGGGTTCTATCTCCTGAAGTTCGACGATGTGACGCTGATTCCCGAGTTCATTCCCTTTCCCTACGGGACAGATGCGGCTCAGCGGCTGCGTGTGATGCTGGACCCGGAGCTGGGCGCTCCGGCGGGCGGGGCCGTGAACCGGGGCGTGCTGCAAACGGGCACGAAAGTGGTCGTCAACCTCTTCGACGGGGGCGAACGCGACACCGTGACACTCTCCCTTGACGACGGCCCGCCGGCCCAGATGCGGTACGTCGTGCGAACCGACCCGTTCGTGGAAGCGGCCTACAGGCGTTTTGCCGATACCGACCAGGCCTACGTGCCTCCGGCGCCGTCGGCACACATCTGGGAATACGATCTCCCGGAAGACCTCGCACCCGGACTCCACACCGTCGTGGTGGAAACCGAGGATGAATTCGGCCAGCGGCAACGCGGTGTTCTCTCGTTCGAGGTGACTTCCGCGGCGCGCTAGCCGTCGGGACCGGAGAGGCGTCGGCGCCAGCCACAGAGGGATCGCGGGGACCGCACGGGTCGCGGAAGGAGTGGTCGAACCCTAGCAGGTACCGGAAACCGTACACCCATTCCCAAGGAGCAGAGATGCGTTCCGTTCCAATCATCATCCTCGTCCTCCTCGCGGTAGGGTCTGCGGAAGCGTCGGCTCGGCAGATCCTCGTTCGCGAGGAGGCCCCGACCGACCGGGCCGCGGGATTCTCGCTCTCCGAGCTCGAGGAGAGCTATCTGGAGATGGACGCGGCCGGGATCTCCACGATCCGTCTGCTCGAAGGCGGGACACACAATGTGAACATTCGCCGCATCCGAGGTGGCGAAACGGCCCTGATACACCCGGTGACGGTGGATGTGTGGGTGGTGCAGGAGGGATCCGGCACTCTGGTGACGGGAGGGCGTCTCGTCGATGAGAACGGGGCGGCGGTAACCGGCCAGCGCGGGGCTGCGATTCGCGGAGGCGTGACTCGTGTAATCGGACCCGGAGATGTTGTGTTCATCCCGGCCGGGGTGCCCCACGGTGTCCGCGACACCGACGGGATCACCTGGCTCAACATCCGTTTCGACATCCAGTAGCTGGGCGTCCGCCCGGGCTGCCGTGCCCGCGGGCGCGCGCCGGGGCGGATTCCCCGCTGCGTTGAACCGCCACCGCACGTCGTCGTGACCACATCCGCCCGCGCGCGGGGTGCGGGCGCCGTGTCGCCGTGAGATCCGTCCGAAGTCCAGTCACGTACCCAAGGGCGTGCTGCCAGGAGTCAGTGGCGCAGGATCCACCGTTCAGAGCACGAGCCCGGGGGATGACAACTCCGAGGACCATGCCATCCCTCCCCGCCCGTCACGTTCGGCGTCGCTCTCATCGTGCCCCAGGTGTGTCTGCCGATGAAGTGGCAGGCCGGGAGAGTTTCCTAGCCTAGGGTTGCGACGGGAGGGGGCGCGGCGTGGCGCCGCCGATTACAGGCAGTCACTCGGCTCCACGGCCATGGCGACGGCCCACCGGTTGGGGCGGGCACACTGGGTCTTGGGGCCACCGAGGATCCGTGTGTGCCAACCGGACTCCGTTGCTTCAACGACTGCATACCGCAGACGGAGCGCGGGGTCGGGGTGATGCGTTCCGAGCGCCTTCAGGTCACGGGGCACGACTCACCGGGACGCCCGGACCAGTTCGGGAGCGCGAACGCTATCGGACGCCGAGCCGAGGACGAGCTGCTCGTCGGCGAGCCGGGAAACCGGAGAGTCCGGCGGGCGGCTCCGGAGCCCTTGGATCGGGCCGGGTGATCGCCTAGGGTCGTACGCGCTGGTACCGCTGGAGTGTCCGCGGGAACGGCTCCCCCCCGTAGATATTGCCCTCGCTATCCACGGCGACGAACTCCGCTCCGTTCCCCGGGATCACGTGAGGATCCGCCCAGGGGAAGCGAATGAACTCCTTCACCCAGCCCGTTTCGACCTCCCCGATGCGAATCCCTATTTCCCACCCCGGGTTCTGCACGTTGTCGGACTCGGAGTCCGCCACGTATATCCGTCCGTGGTCGTCAAAGGCGATTCCGCTGGGGCGTCCGAACTGGGTCCATGTGGCGGTATGGTTTCCCTCCTGGTCGAAGATCTGGATCCGGCTGTTGCTCCGGTCGCCCACGAAGATCCGGCCGTCCCCGTCGATCGCGATTGCGTGCAGGGCACGGAACTGCCCCGGGGCATACCCGGTCCCGCCCCACGACATGAGCAGTTCGCCGTCGCTGTTGTACTTCATCACGCGGTTGTTACCGTCTGCGTTGTGGCCGTCCGCGATGAACACATCTCCGTTGGCGGCAACGGCCACATCGCTCGGGGAGGTGAAGTGATCTGGGCCGTCTCCCTCCTCTCCGGGCGTGCCGAGAACCATGAGCACCTCGCCCGTCGGGCTGAACTTGATGACCTGGTGGCCCCGCCGGTCACCTGCGGGAATGTTGCTGTCGCTCACCGAGTCGGTCACCCAGACGTTGCCGTCCGAGTCAACGTCGATTCCATGCGGCCAGATGAAGAGTCCGCTGCCGAAAGCCTGAACCAGATTTCCGTCGGGGGCGAATTTGGATACCGGAGGCAGGTCCGAGTCAAGGCACTCAGTTCCGAACCTCTCGGGTCCGGCATCGCAGCGTATCACGGCCCAGATGTGCCGCCCGTCGGGGTCGACCGTCACCTTGCCGACCGCGCCCATTTCCCTCCCGTCCGGCAGCTTTGCCCACCCGTCGACGATCGAGTACGGGTTCGATGAGTTCTGCGACGTGGCATGCTGCGGCGCCGCCAGGGAGGCGAGAACGAGCAACGCCGCGACGGATACGACTGGCTTGCAAGCCGACATGGGTCACCTCGACGCACGACAGGACAGGTCTACGCTCGGGCTCGCAGTACCGTACGCGCCCGGCGCTTACCGGGCAAGGAAATGCGTGCAGGTTGAACGCCTCCCTGATCGGCCGGCCGGGACTCGCCGCTACGCCTCGTCCAGTCGTGGTCTTCGCTTCGCGCCGCCTCCCGACATGCAGAGCGCGCAGCCTCTGTCCCGTTCACCCGTCCTCGGCGAACGCGCTCTGGTTCATAAACGCCGATACCCGAGCACGTTGGTCGGATCGATGTGCAGGCCGGGGAAACGAGTTCGCCATGAGATGCTGTCGTCGATTCGCGCCGGGATCGCGAGAGGCCGATTTCCGGTGCTGCGCTCAGTAGGCGGGACTCGGCACGAGCATGACCGGAGCGTTGCACCCTCGACCCACCGAACTCGCGGAGCGGGTTTCCCGGCGTCTCGAGCCGGTCCGTACGTGACGTCCATGGACCGGATTGGCGGTCCTCGGGCCGATTCGATCTGTCGTGAGCGGGACGTCCGGCCCATTCCCGGTCGGAAGAGGTTGTCGAGTATCTCATGTCCGCGTTGGGCGTTAGTATCCGGTAAGAGCTGCGGAGGACTCGCCGATACGGTTGACGCGACGGATCGGGAGCCATCACGGGTCCCCGCTGGGCTCCCTCGAGATCCCGGACTGCTGTCAGCCGTATCCCGGATCCGTCCTCGCAGCGTCCTCATCCATTGAGAGGGAGGCGGACAATGAACTTGCGCCGGCTGGTTCCAGCCCCTGTTCTGGCTTTGCTGTTGGTGCCGGGCGCCGGGTGGGCGCAGGAGGCCGAAGTGGCGGGCGTGATCGACCTCCACGTACACGTCGCGCCCGACAGTCGAGGTCCACGTTCGGTCAATGGATTCGAGGCGGCGCAGATGGCGCGGCGTCACGGCATGAGGGCGATCCTGATCAAGAACCACTATACGGAGACAGCTTCGCAGGCATATCTGGTCTCTGAGATCGTGCCGGGCATCGACGTATACGGGGGCATCGTACTGAACCGTTCCGTGGGAGGTATCAACCCGGTCGCCGTGGAGAGCATGGCCTCCACGACCGGGCGCTTGGGCCGCATGGTCTGGCTGCCGACCTTCGACTCCGAGCACAATTCTCCGGACTCGGACAACGTGCCGATCACCCGGAACGGAGAGTTGCTTCCCGAGGTGGTTGAGGTGTTCGACGTGATGCGGGAATACGATCTCGCGTTGGCCACGGGACATGTCAGCCCTGAAGAGGCGTTGCTGGCGATCCGGGAGGCGAGGGCGGCCGGAGTCGAACGGATCGTCGTGACGCACCCGTCCTCGGGGCTTGTCGACATGTCCGTTGAGATGCAGCGGGCAGCCGCGGACCTGGGGGCGCTGCTCGAGTATACGGTTTCCGCCGCATTGGGTCCGGGGTCCTTCGAAGCATTCACGCGCCAGATACGCGAGGTGGGTCTGGAAGACGTCGTGCTGACCACCGACTATGGCCAGGTCGGCAACCCGGTGCCCGCGGATGGGATGAGAGCGATCCTTCCTCGCCTCCGGGCCGCGGGCTTCAGCCAGGCCGAGATCGATACGATGACCCGCCGGAACCCTGCGCGGTTGCTCGGTCTGAACTGACCCGGGAGCGCGCGCGGTTACCTGTCCCCGAGGGTCTGGGGTTTGGCGCGAGCGTGCATGTCAAGTCGAGGTTCTGCTGGTCGCCGCCGCGCGGAGCAACTTCGTTGGCTCGACCTGCCCCGCGTTCACAGATGGTTAGTTCTTGGGGTTGATGGCGTCCGATGTGTTTTCTCTTCTCCCCCGCTACGGGGGTGGGGGAGTCGTAGCGAGCAAGGTGGATTCCGAGGTTCTCCGAAGCCCTCGGTCAAGCTGTCTGAGGCCTGGGTAGCGCGGACGGCGGTTACGAATTCGCCGACTCCGCACTGTCCTGAGACTCGTTCTCGGGCGCCGGCGCCGGATCGTCCTCCCCCGGCGGCGTCGGTCACAGATTGAACCAGTAATTCACCTTCAGGAGAAAGATGTTGTCCGGGCGAATCCGGAACAGCTCTTCCGAGTCCCTTCCCAGATCGAAGTCGCCGATGCCGCCGGGTCGACGGACTCGGCCGGTTCGGCTCTGCTGCCAGACGAGGAAGAGCGTGGATCCGGGACGCCATTCCCAGCGCAGAACCGCGTTGCCGAGGAGACTTCGGAAGTTGAAGTCGGGATCCTGCACCGTGAACGGGTTCGCGGGTCCTCCGCCGTCCGGATCGATTTCGACCTTCCCGTCCCGGTGTTCCGCCGTGCCCGCGTCCTCGCCGTAGGTCACGAACTCGAACGTCCCCCGGGCGCGGAGCTCCTTGGGGTCGGCGTACGCCCCGCTCGAGAGGAACGGCTGGGCGTAGATCTCGAGCGAGAGCGTCGGGGTGAAGGTGACGTTCAGCCGCGTGTCGAGAGAGACCGTCGTCTGATCGAGGCTGGCGAAGATGTACCGCCTGCCGAAGGTGTGGTCCGCGACGGGGTCGGCAACGGCGGTCACGTACTGCGCCGTCGTGCGGAGCCGCGTGAGCGCCGGACCGAGGCTCACCTCCCACCGCTCTCCGTCCCGGTAACTGAGGCCGAGGTCGAATGTGTGTCGCCAGGAGTCGCCCTCGTCGAAGGCCCCCTGGTAGCTCGCCGACCCGCTCAGCCGCCGGGTCTGGTCCGATTCCACATTGAAGTTCGCGTAGTAGCCCCGTGGCGTCCGGGCGAGCGGGCCGCCTCGGGTCAGCTCGTCGTCGTCGGTCGCGGGGTTGAAGCCGAACCTCCAGCCGCCGCCCCAGTAGTTCAGGAGCTGCCAGAATCCGAAGAAGTTGAACTCCGCGAAGAGCCGGTCGCCTGCAGTGTTCCAGATCGCGTCCGGACCTCCCCGGACTTCCCAGCTCCGGAAGACCCGGCCCGGAACCGTCTCCTGGTAGCGCAGGGTGGTATCCAGGATGAGGCGGTCGGCCCGCGCCTGGAACCCGATGTCGTTGACCTCGTATTCCGGGCTGACGGCTGCCGTCGTCACCCTCACCTGGAACGCGCCCGCCTGCTTCTCCACCCCCGCCATGGCGTAGTAGCCGGTCATCGAGGTGGCGTCCGGATCCACTTCGACGTGCTCCGCATCCGGTCGCCCGAAGTAGCGCGCCGAAGAGCGCTGCGTGCGGAGGAGCGCCGCCCGCGTGCCGGCGACGCGGCTGCCGGCCAGCGCCGCGCTCAACCGCCAGGTGCGCTCGGCCCACTCGTGGTTGAGGTCGAGTCCGGCGGAGTAGGCCGATCCGTGCAGCACGTCCCGCAGAAGGCCGGCATCGCCTAGTCTCCGGTTCACCGCGCTCGCGATGCCACCGAAGCTCGTCCTTCCTCCCCGGATGTCCCTCCGGATCCTCCCGACGAAGAAGTTCGTCGCCGGCTCGACGACAGATACTCCCCCGGTGCCCGGCGATTCGCTCCAGACGCCCGTCTCCCTCTCCGTCACTGCCTCCAGGACGCCGACCGACCACCCGTCTTCCGTGCGTCCCGTGAGCTTCGCCGCCCCGAGGATCGTCGTCGCGACCGGTGCGTCGGAGAACTCCGCGGCGGATGGCGCCTCGCCGTGCGGGGACCCTCCGATCCGCCGCGAGTAGAGGAGGTCCGGTGTGCCCCCGACATTCCCGCCGGGTCCCCCCCGTCCGAAGGAGAAGATGTCAGCTCCCTCGATGAAGAACGGGCGCCTCTCCTCGAACCGCGTCTCGAAGTCGGTCAGGTTGATGACCGCGGGATCCACCTCCACCTGTCCGAAATCCGGGTTGACTGTGCCATTGAGCGTCAGGTTCGAGGTGAGCCCGTACGCGAGATCCACGCCGGCGTTGCCGAAGTAGTCCGCTGCGGCCCCGTAGGGGTCGGCTCGATCCCCGTCCGCGCCCGGTTCTCCCCGGATGAACTCCGCCTGACCCGCCAGATAGGGGAGAAGCTCGAGCCGGCGCCCGGCATCGATCCCGCGGATCCCCTCGAGGTGCCCGTACCGGGGCACGCCGCCCTGCTCGAGCTTGGGGGTGAACGCGAAGACCAGGTTCTCCTGCAGGCGCCTGATGATCCGCTCGATCTGGATCCCCCACTCCTGGACCTCGGCCGTGCTGAAGCGGAGCTGGCTGAAGGGGATCCGCATCTCCACCGACCACCCCGCACCGGTCACCGCCGTGGCCGCCGACCAGACCGGATCCCACGAGGTGTCGCCCGCGAAGGTGGCGCTCCGGATGACCGCGTCGCGCTTCTGGCCCGAGGGATTCACCGAGAAGGTGTAGGCGGTTCCGTGATCGTGATAGCTGTCCAGGGACACGGTGAAGTAGTCTGCGTCCGGCACCAGGGCGTCGCGGCGCGCGAGACGTGCGGCCGCGCCGCCCGCATCGTCGAGCGTCGCTCCGATGTAGAGCGCCTCGTTGTCGTAGAGGATCCGCACCTCGCTCCGGAGCGAGGGAGGTGCCCCCTCGTCCGGATCCAGCTGTGTGAACTCCGTGATCGCCGGGGCCCGGGACCAGACCGCCTCGTCGACCCGCCCGTCGAGCGAGACGGGTCCGGTGGTCCGCACCGCGGTGGCGCGGGGCGCATCCAGCGCGTGCGCCGCCTCCTCCGTGGTCATCGTAGCCGGGGCGGAGGCGGCCGTCGCCGGCTCCTGGGCCGGCGACGGGCCGGCCAACCCGAGGAGGAGGCCGGCCGGGAGGACGAGGGAGGCGGGAAGGGGCGCGTTTGCCCGGATCATGCCCTCACCACCGCGTCCTCGCCCAATGCCGGTGGTATCCGGAGCCCCCTGCCGGTCACCGGGAGGCCCAGGCCTGGCCGGTGCGGGTCTCTCTTCCCTGGCCGGCTGGCAGGGGAGCCTGCCTCGCCGGCCGCGTCGCGCCGCTGGGCACGGAACGCGATCGCGATCCCTCAGCCGCCGAACGCACGCTTGAGGGTCAGCGCGAGGATCCAGTCCCGCGCACCGGTGAACGTGTTGCGGTTGCCGAACTCCGGGTCCTCGGCGTGCATTGCGTGGCGCGAGTACCGGCCGTCGCCTTCCACAGGTCCCAGTATCGAGTAGGTCAGCCTGAGCCCCACCCGCGTCCGGTAGCCGAGCTCGTAGTCGGCCCCGGCGTGCAGGTGTCCTGCGGGAACCGTGTCGGAGAAGTCCGCCTCCTGGCTCCCGTCGTAGAACGAGAGGGGAGGATCGTAGGCCGGGGGGGCGTCGCCGAGGTCTTCGTAGCGAGTCGAGAACCGCACCCGCGACACAGTGACGAACGCCGGTCCAGCACCGATTCCCACGTAGGGCACCAGCGAACCGCCTGTGACCGCGAGATCCTGGTAGGCGTGGAGCGCCACCGTCCTCACCCGCAGGTGGTCGATCGAGGCTTGGGCATTGGAGACGACCGTTGACCCGGGCCGCGGGATGACGGGCCGCCCGTCGTAGTAGCTGACGCTCCGGAAGGCCTGGTCGAGCCCGTGTCTCCTTTGCGCGAGTGCCAGCTCCAGCCGGGTGCGACCGAAGATGCGGCCCAGTGCGGTCCCGTATCCGACCCCGGGAGAGGCGGTGACCCCGTAGCGCCACCGGTATCCGGTTACCGGGGACGACGAGCCGCCATCGAAGCAGGCGTTTTCCGGATAGCAGATCGTGTCCCGATTCGAGCCGTCCTGGTCGATTTCACCGGCCCAGGCCGCTCCGACGCTCGCGCCGACGTACCACCCGGAGCTCGGCCAGCTCCCGCCGGCCTGCTGGGCTCCGGCGGACGCCGCAGCACCGAGGGCTAGGAGGCACCCGGCCAAGGGGGGCGCTGCCCGGAGCCGCACGGCGGCAGGGCGGAGGAGCCCCGCCCCTGATCGAGCCTGCAGCCGCTCCCGTCTCAAAACCGGTACTTGAGATTCGCAGTGAACGCGAGGAGGCCGGTATCGCGGGTCGTGATCCCGGCCGTCACAGGCCGGCTCCCGTCCATGCGGTTGCTCGGGGCATGGCTCCGGAGCCGGTCCAGCACGGGACTGTCGCCGAATTCCGCGAACTGCGCCCACCGTCCCTTCGCGCCGAGCGTCGTCCGGTCGCCGAGCGCGACGTCCAGCCCGGCGAGCAGCTGATAGCCGCCGAGCCCGTCGGCGAGGCCGGTCTGCAGGCTGCTGGTCGTCGACGCCAGGTTGTCCTGCAGTACGCGGAGGTCGTCCGAACGGTCGGCGGGGAAGTGGGGCGCCACGGAGGTGATCGCGTCCGGGTCGCTGTTCCTCACCCAGAGGAGCCCGTAGTCGATGCGCGTGAACGCCATCCCGCCGCCCGCCCCGACGTAGGGCGTGACGCGGCCCCCGCCCGGGAAGTCGTAGTAGACGTTGGCGAACAGATTGTGCGAAGTGAGGCTTCCGATGCGGTCCTCGGCCACCACCACCTCGCCGTCGAGCTTGGCGACCGCCACCCCTCCGCGGCCCCTGATCGGTGATGTCTCGTCGTAGGCCGCCTCCCGGAAGAAGTACTCGGCCTCCAGGCGGAGTCGCCCGTCGCGTCCGAAGCGGTAGCCCGCGGCGGCCCCGGCCAGGACGCCCGATCCCCGCCGGAAGGCATTCACCCACTCGGTGGTCGGGGCGTCCGATCCTCCGTCGCAGTAGGCGGGCATCAGGTCGGTGAACGGGTTGAGGTGCTGGTCGCAGATGCTCCCCGGCGCGTTGTCGGCGTATGCATCGGTTCCAAGGCCGGGCGTGAAGTGGCCGCCCAGCTCCTGGCTCAGGTAGAAGCCACTGCCCGTCTGGGCTCCCGCGCCGCCCGGGGCGGTCATCGAGAGGAGGACGGCGAGTGCGATCGGGGTCAGGCGGAGATTCACGGGGATTCCTCTCGATGATGCCGGGGCGTGGGTGGCTGCGGGCATTATGGATCGATGGCCGTGACCATGCTACCATGCCCGCGGCGACGGGTCTTCTCCGTTTCGCCGGTCACGCAGGAGGCGAGGCATCCCGGCGAGCGGGTAGGAGCCCGCCTCCCGGCTACCGCAGCATTGGAGGCGAGGAGGGGTCGATGGCCTCGTGCCAGGGATGGATCCGCGTAGGCGTGATGTCGGCGTGGGCGTTGGTCGTGGGCACGGGGTGCGGGGCCGGAGAAGGTCCCGCACCGCCCGTGGCACGGGATTCCTCCGGTGACGGCATGGCCGACGGGGCTCCGTCGGTGGCTCAGGCGGCCGCCACCGCGCCATCCGGAAGGACACTCTATCTCGCGAACCCGTACGGATTTTCGGCGCAGCAGCGTGACGGGCCGCTCCGGGAGCTCACCGAGGCGCTGGAATCGATCGGTGCCGAGGTGTGGGAGCCGTTCGCGCGGACGAGTGGGATTGACCCCGCGGATCCGGGGTGGGCCTATCGGATCGGTCGTGCCAACCTTCGCGACGTGCGCGAGGCGGACGGGTTCTTCGCCGTCGTAAACGGGTGTCCCCCGGACGAGGGCGTGATGGTCGAGCTGGGGTTGGCGATCGCCTGGGAGAAGCCGGTCTTTCTCTTCCGCGACGACTTCCGCCGCTGCACGGACAGCGAGACCTATCCCCTGAACCTGATGTTGTTCATCGGGCTGCCCGAGACCGGCTGGGAGGCGAGCTGGTATGCCTCCGTCGAGGAGCTGGCCGACCCGGAGAAGGCGCTTGCGCGGTGGCTGACCGGCCCGTAGCCGGAGAGCGCGCCCGGGCCGGGTTTGGGGGAAGCCCGGCCCCCGCCTGAGCCGGCGTACGCCACGGACGGTCGCTCATGGCCGGCCGGTTGTGGCCGGTGGCGTGCGTGCCGACAGCTGGCCTCGGCGCACTCGGATGCCGAGGCTCCGCGTCGTGCCGTCCCGGTTCCTGGCGTGCCCGCTCCCCGCATCGAAGCGGGCGCTAGTCCTCGTGGGCCTGCTCGTATTCGTGCTGTGCGATCATCCGCTCGGTCCCGCGGGCCTTCTCGCGCTTTCTCGCCGCCTTCATGCTGAGCGCGCGTGTCGACGACGACTGGACGGCAGGAAGGGAGAACATCCGCTCGAGATCGCGGCTGCCGCAGGACGGGCAGGCGGGCTCGGCGTTCTTGAGGACCAGCGCCTCGAACTCTCTCTCACACTCTTTGCAGCGGTATTCGTAGATCGGCATCTGACTGGTCAGTTCCTTCGTGGGTCAATCGGTCGTGGATATCCGCCGGACCGGGATCGCCGTCTCCGGTGAGGGGCCCCGGCCGGCTCCCTCCTGCGCGTGTGCGCGGCCTCCTCACTCCCGCGCCCGGCTGGCCGGAAGCCGTCGCGCGCACCTCCACCGTGATACCCGGAGCATCGCGCCGTCAACCGGCGCGACCGCCGGATACGTCGGCCCGACCGCCGCCGCCTCCGGGTGCCCGCCGCTTCCCTTCTGGTTGTCAGGCGATCCAATGAGGGACGCGAATCAAGGCCAGGAATCGTCTAAGTCTAACCAGGACTGCACGATCTTCCGTTCTTGCCGTTAGGGCGTGTCTGGGTCGATCTGGCCGAAATGGTGGGAATTTCGGCCCGCACTCCCACTGCGGACAGCCCGGTCCATAACCGTTACGGCGATGCTAAGAGTGCCTGCCTGACCGCGGTGGGATCGTGCTTGATGATGTGCAGGAGCGTTGCGGTCGGGTCGCTGAGACACCGCCTGCCTTTGCCCACTTTCGATGGCCGGACAGACCCATACCCATCAGAGCCGCCATTTGAGCCTGATTGGCTGGGAGAGTTGAGGGCATGAGCCAGGAGTGGTACAGTCTTGGGCAGATACCCGTCGGCAGCGTGCTGTCGGCTCGAGGGCTGCTCCTCTGGGGCAGCCCTCGCATTTTAGAGTTGCCGAAGAGGACTCAAGTCTACGTCGACGGATTCAACCTGTACTACGGCGCCCTCGAGGGCACGCCGTTCAGTGGCTCGATCCCGTCAAGCTAGCGTACCGGTTGCTCCCGGCCGGCTACTCCGTCACCAAACTGAAGTACTTCACCGCCCGCGTGTCCGGGACTCCCGATGCCGGTGCACCAGCTCGGCAGCAGGCCTACCTGAGCGCCCTTGCGACCTTGCCCGAGGTCGAAGTTATCCGGGGGTTGTTCTCTCCAAGAACATCTGGCGGCCCTTGACCAGCCTTCCGGTCGCGGGGCGTCGGATCGGCACTCCCAACCGGGTCACTATGCCCGCAGGCACTCACCGGTTTTCGGGGCCTCCAGCCCAGACGCTGCCTGTCGGCACGCGCCCGCCCGCCAAGGGAACGAAGAAGAGGCGCAGACCCACGCGGCCGCGTCCGGATGCCGTAGTGTCCGAAGTCCATACGATGGAGGAGAAGGGGTCTGACGTAAACCTGGCCGTACATCTCCTCAACGATGCGTGGAAGAAGTCTTTCGACGCCGCCGTTGTCGTCTCGAAAGACACCGATCTCGTCACGCCGATTCGGATGGTGTCTGCCGAGCAGGGTAAGCCCGTGTTTGTGGTGTGCCCCAGTGGCAAGCGGATGGCTGCGCCGTTGGCCGCAGTTGCGACCAGAAAACGGCATGTTGGGAAGGCCATGCTCCGGGCCGCGCAGTTTCCGAAAGACATCCCAGGCAGCGCGGTCTCGAAGCCCGCCGCCTGGTGAGGCGCCCTGCTATCCCACCGGCCCGCGACACACTCCCGGCGCGACTGGGATCGGTTCATCCGGACGCGACGCGGGGCAGGGCAGGCCAGAGCGGGAAGCCGGTGTCCGACAGGACCATCGAACGCCGGAGGGTATCCATTCCCGGATGGCGTATCGGCACCTCGATCTGCCGAGAGTCCTCGACCCGGACACGATCAACGTCCGGCGTCCGATGGCGGCCTGGTCCTAGGCCCGATGAATGCCGCCCGACTGACCGCGCGCTGCAGAGGCAACGTCGCCGCTCAGCCGTCGGACCGGACCGCTCACCAGGAGGACGAGCAGTCCGGTCCCCGTGGCGACGAGGCCCACCATCCCGAACAGCTGCGGGAGGGCCAGGCTCTCGATCAGGCCGGCCAGCAGGCCGGCCAGCAGATTCCCGAGTGCCGCCGCCATGAACCAGATCCCCATCATCTGTCCCACGAACCGTCTCGGCGAGAGCTTCGTGATGCTGCTCAGTCCGACGGGACTCAGGCAGAGCTCCCCGGTCGTGTGGAGGAAGTAGGTCGCCACGAGCCACATCGGGCTGACACGTGCCCCGTCCACGGTGAAAGCCGCTGCCCACGCCAGGACGAAGAACCCCGCACCGAGCAGCGCCAGTCCATAGGCGAACTTCGCCGCAAACGAGGGGTTCCGCGAGCCGAGCCGGATCCACACCTCGCCCGCGACCGGGGCAAGGAGGATGATGAACAGCGGGTTGATCGACTGAAGCCAGCTCACCGGTATCTCCCATCCGAACACCACCCGGTCGGTCAGACGATCGGCGAAGAGGGTCATCGACGAGCCGGCCTGCTCGAACCCGGACCAGAAGATCGCGGCGGCGAGAAAGAGGAGCGGTATGACGGCCAGCCGCCTCCTCTCGTCCGGATCGAGTCTCCCGAAGATGAAGAGGCAGGCGAAGTAAAGCGCGACCATGGCCGCGATGATCACGCCCGTGGCCCGGGCAACTCCGACAATGGAGAGTGTGAGGAGTCCCGCCGACCGGGCTGCGGCGAGAGCCATCAGGAGTCCAAGCGCCAGCCCGACGCCGGTCGCGAGCGTCCGGAACGCGCGCCGCCGGCCCTCAGACCCGGCGCGCAGCGCCCCGGCGTCGTCGAGGAGGCGCCACCCCAGGGCGTAGTGGGCTACACCCAGCAGCATCCCGACTCCGGCCGCAGCGAAACCCAGGCGCCAGTCGAAGCGTTCGCCCAGGAAGCCGCAGACGATCGGGCCCGCGAGCGCGCCGAGGTTGATGCCCATGTAGAAGATCGAGAAGCCGGCGTCGCGCCGGGCGCCCCCTTCCGGGTAGAGGTCCGCCACGATGGCGCTCACATTCGGCTTGAGGAGCCCCGTGCCGAGCACGATCAGCATCAGGCCTCCGTAGAAGCTGCCCGCCACGGGGGTCGCGAGTACGAACTGCCCGGCAGCGATGACGAGCCCGCCCCAGAGCACGGCGTGCTTCTGGCCCGTGAGGCGGTCGGCGATCCAGCCGCCGGGGAGGGCAGCGGCGTAGACGGCGAATGTATACAGTCCGTAGATCGCGGTGGCGGTGACGTCGTCGAGGCCGAGGCCGCCGTCGGTGACCAGGTCGGTCATGAAGAGCACGAGGAGCGCGCGCATCCCGTAGTAGCTGAATCGCTCCCACATCTCGGTGAAGAAGATCGTCGAGAGCCTTCGGGGATGCCCGAACCACTCGTGGCCGTAGCCGGTCGCATCACCGGGCCCGTCTGTGGGGCGCGGACCGTCGGAAGCGAGGTCCGGCATCTCTCCCTGGGCGTCCGCTCGGCTCATCTGGAGATGCAGCCTCCTCTCCCGTCCGTGGTTTCCGCGATCGTCACCCGCCTTCTCCTGCACCGCCTCGACCGGTCTCCTGCATCGCGGGTCGCCGTGGAAGGGGGCGGTCGGTGCTCAGGGGCTCGCCCGTCGTGCCGGCAGCTGCGCCGATGTGCGTGGGTCCCCGCGGCCGCGGAGGGAGCGGATCCCCACTCCGCCTCTCACGGCGCTCCGGTCCATCCGGCGGTTCGGGCAGGGAGCCACGCCGGAGCTCGGCCCGGCGTTCGGCCCGCACCGGGAAGGCCGCATCGCGCACGGTGCGTGGGTGGCGCGGCCCGGACCACGGCGCCGCACGCCGGCGGATCGTCGGGCTGGCCGCCGGGAGCACTCTCCCCGGCTGCCGGGCCTTTGCCGCCCGCGCTGCTGGTCTCGGCGATCCGTCGGGATGCACCGGGCGGGAGCCTCGGCACGCACCCCGGCGTGGACGTTCTCAGGGGAGCCTGAGTGCCACAAGTGAGTTCGGCAGCTCCGCGCTGTTCACCTGGACGACGATATGCTGCCGTCCGTCCTGCATGTAGGTGATGAGCCCGTATGAGCCCGGCGCCGGGAGGTCGATCCTCCCCAGCCGTTCTCCGCTCCGCTTGTCGAGCGCGTAGAGGTACGGCTCCCCGGTGTGGAGGAGGAGAGTACGCGTGATCAGTGTCGGTGCGAGACTCCCCGCTCCGGTGTTCGGGAGCGCAAGGCCGCTGAGCGCCGGGTGGTTCCGGATCCGGTCGGGCGTGTCCCCGTTCGGGACCCACCACGCCTCCTCCCCCGTGTTCATGTCGATCGCGACGATCCGGCTGTAGGGAGGCCGCCAGAGGGGAAGCCCCTGGGGCCCCCTGCAGCCCATGTTCGCCTGGCCGGGCGCCCACTCCGTGGTCGTCTCGCCCGTGATGAAGTCCGGGTTCGTGTTCGTGCCGGTGAACACCGGATTTCCGGGCGCATCCATCACCGACCCCGACGCGAGCTGGGGGCAGCGGCAGTTCCGGGTCACGGAGATGTAGACGAGTCCCGTCTCCGGATCGGCCGATGGCTCGGCGCCCGTGTTCGGGCTCCCCGAGGGGCAGTTGATCGTCGCGATCTTCCCGAGCTCGTTGCCCTCGTGGATGTAGGGCGTATAAGGCTCCTGGCCCCAGTCGAAGTCCTCCAGGATCTCGAGCGCTTCCCGGCGGAGCTCGGGCGTGTAGTCGATGAGTTCTTCCTCCGGAAGCCCGAGGAACCCCACCGGCTCGGGCCTGGTCGGGAAGGGCTGGACCGGCGAGACCTGCTCGCCGGGCACCCGCGACGCCGGAACGGGCCGGAGCTCGATGGGCCAGACCGGCTCGCCGGTCGCGCGGTCGAAGACGAATGTGAGTCCGTGCTTCCCGTTCGCGACGAGCGCCGGGATCTCCTCCCCGTCCACGGTGACGTCGATCAGGAGCGGGGCGACGCTTGTGTCGTAGTCCCAGATGTCGTGGCGCACCATCTGGAAGTGCCAGACCCGCTCGCCGGTCTCGACGTCCAGCGCGACGATGCTGTTGCCGAAGAGCCCGTCTCCCGGCCGGAACCCGCCGTAGAAGTCCATCGTGGGGGGGTTCGTCCCGATGTAGACCATCCCGAGCTCGGGATCGGCCGATATCGGCGCCCAGGAGGAGACGTCTCCGGTCCACTGCCAGGCGTCGTTCTCCCAGGTGTCGTGGCCGAATTCCCCGGGGCGCGGGATGACGTGGAACTTCCAGCGCTGTTCCCCGTCGCGGGCGTCGTAGGCGAGGATGTCACCCGGGATGTTCTCCATCCGGAGCTGCTCGTTGCCCGACTCGGCGGAGTTGCCGATCACCACGACCCCGTTGACGACGATGGGGGGCGCGGAGCTGGTGATGTGTCCGAGATCGGCCGGCGCGCCGAAATCGGGGTCGTAGCTCCCTCCCCGTGCCACGTAGTCCTCCCACGGCCCCCACTCGTCCAGAATGTCCGCCAGGAGATCCACCACGCCGGTCTCGGGGAACCCCGGAAGCGGAACCGCCGAGCCCCAGCCTTCGATGTGGCGGCCGGTCTCCGCGTCCAGTGCGTGGAGGAAGAAGGCGGGTGTGGCGACGAAGATCACCCCCCGGCCGTCGACCTCGGCGTACGCCACGCCCTTCCCGTGGCCCCTCCTCGTCGAGCGCTCCCATCGCGTCGTGTGCGGTTCGCGGTAGGTCCAGAGCGTCTCGCCCGTCCCTCCGTTGATCGCGGCCACCGTGCGCCGGTTGCCGACCACCGTGTAGAGGACGCCGTCCACGTAGAGCGGTTTCCCGCGGGCGGGGCTCGGGTCGAAATTGCCGCCCCTCCAGATCCAGGCGACCTCGAGCTCCCCGAAGTTGTCCGCGTCGATCTGGTCCAGCGCCGAGTACCGCTGGTGGTGGGCGTCCCCGCCGATGTAGTGCCACTCGCCCCGCTGGGTGGAGGCGTCGGGCTCCTGCGCGCCGCTGCCGTCCGGGGCGCCCGCGAAGAGGGCCAGCGCGCCGATGAGCACCCCGGTCGTCGCGGGCTGCGGGACGCGGGAATGGAGGCCGGCGGACGGGGATGCCTTCATCGGGATACTCCGCGAGGAGGGACCCGTGCGCGACGGGTCCCGGTTTCGGCGGGACGCGCACGGAGCGGCCGGCCAGGACTCCCGGGCACAATACGCCCGCGCCCGGGGAGGGACCACTCTTCCGCCCGGTCCCGGGGTCGCTACGTCCTGCGGCGAGGGCCTGCCACCGGGGACGGCCCCGTGCCGGCCGTGCCGGGGTCTTCGCCCGGCCGCCGGCTCTCCCGCCGGTCCTCTCCCGCTGCCGCTGCCGCCTGCGGTGCCGGGATGCCCTAGCCCACGATCTGCGGAATGAGCGTTCCGTGCACGTCGGTGAGCCGCATGTCCCGGCCGCTGTAGCGGTACGTGAGCCGCTCGTGGTCCAGCCCGAGCAGGTGCAGCATCGTCGCGTGCAGGTCGTGCGGGGAGATCGGCTGCTCTTCGGCCTTGTAGCCGAAGTCGTCGGTGGCTCCGATCGACTGGCCGCCCTGGATCCCGGCCCCTGCCATCCAGGCCGTCTGCGCCCCCGGGTTGTGATCGCGTCCCACGCCCCGCTGCGAGATCGGCATCCGACCGAACTCTCCATGCCACACCACCAGTGTGGTGTCCAGGAGTCCGCGGGCCTTCAGGTCCGTCAGGAGCCCCGCGATCGGCCTGTCCGACTCGGCGGCGTGCAGCGTGTGATTCTCCACGAGGTTGCTGTGGGCGTCCCAGGTGTCGGTGTTCTGGTTGCCCACCCCGCCCATGAAGAGCTGGACGAACCGGACCCCGCGCTCGACGAGCCGGCGCGCCATGAGGCACTGCCGGCCGAACGGCTCCGTGAGCTCTTCGTCGAGGCCGTAGAGCTTCCTGGTGGCTTCCGATTCCGAGGAGACGTCGATGGCTTCCGGCGCGCACCCCTGCATCCGGTAGGCGAGCTCGTAGGAGGAGATCCGCGCCGCGAGCTCCGAGTTGCCCGGATACCTCTCCATGTCGATCTCGTTCAGCCGCGCTAGGGCATCGAGCCGCGACCGCTGCTCCTGCCGGCTCATTCCCTCGGGCGGCTCGAGGTCCACGATCGGGTCGCCCGTTGAGCGGAAGAGCGTCCCCTGGTAGCTGGCGGGCATGAATCCGGCGCCCCAGTCGTTGGGCCCGCCCAGCGGTCCGCCCCGGTAGTCGGTCATCACCACGAAGGCCGGCAGGCTCGAGCTCTCGGCCCCCAGGCCGTAGGTGACCCAGCATCCGACGCTCGGGAATCCCATCCGGATCTGGCCCGTCTGCATCTCGTAGGTCGCCTGGATATGGTCGTTCGACCGCCCGTAGAGCGACTTGATGAACGCGATGTCGTCCACATGCCCGGCCAGGTGCGGGAAGAGCTCGGAGACCTCGATCCCGCTCTCGCCGTAGCGGCGGAACTCGAACGGGCTCGGCATGAGAGGCCCCGGGAAGCCCTGGCGCACGGGGACCGATCCGCCGATCAGGCTGTCGAGCGGCTGTCCCGCGTAACGGGTGAGGGCAGGCTTGTAGTCGAAGGTGTCGACGTGGCTGACGCCGCCGCTCATGAAGAGCGAGATCACGGCGTTCGCGCGGGGCGCGAAGTGCGGGGGCTTGGGAGAGAAGGCCCCCGGAAACGGCGTGTCGCACTGCGGGTCCTGCGGCACGGGCGCGGCCGCCAGCATCCCGTCGCCGTCGAGGAGGTGGGCGAGCGCCAGCCCCGCTATCCCGCCGCCGGACTGCATGAGGAAGTCGCGGCGCGACCAGAGCGTCCTCTCCTTCCTGCCGCACGCGTGCGTGTGACTCATGACCTCACCTCCGGTAGAGGAACTCGTTCAGGTTGAAGAGCACGTGCGTCAGATCGACGAGCGATCCCTCCTCCACGAGCTGCCGGGCGACCGCTGCCTCGTCGCCGGTCGGGGGCCTCGTCAGCGCGGTCCGGTAGGCCAGGTCGACCTGCCTGCCGATCTCGCCGGGCGCCTCCTCCTCGATCTGCTCGGCGAAGAGGCGCGCCTGCCCGAGGACGAAGGGGTTGTTGATGAGCGTCAGCGCCTGGGTCGGAACCGTCGACGTGTTGCGCGACGCGGTCGTCACATTCTGGTCGGGGAGGTCGAAGGTCTCGAAGAACGGGTAGGAGAGCGTCCGCCGCCGGTACACGTAGATGCTCCGCCGCCATACCGCCGGGCCGTCCGGCTGGTTGTCCCACCGGCCGTACGCCTGCGCGGTGTCGAGGATTTCCTCCGGGATGTGCGGGAACACCGGGGGCCCGCCGGCCGTGAGATCGATTCCGCCGCTCGTCGCCATGATGACGTCTCGCACGGCCTCCGCCTCCAGCCGCTGGGGGCGGTAGCGCCAGAGGTACCGGTTCTCCAGGTCGTTCGCCGCGTTTTCGGCACTCTCGTGCGCCGAGGCCATCCGGTAGGCCTCGGACGTCATGATGAGCCGGTGCATCTCCTTCGTGCTCCACCCGCGGTCCTGGAACTCCACCGCCAGCCAGTCGAGGAGCTCCGGATGCGTGGGCGTGTCGCCTACCCGTCCGAAGTTGTCGAGGGTCGAGACGATGCCCCGCCCGAAGTGGTGGTGCCAGATCCGGTTCACCCAGACGCGGGCCGTGAGCGGGTTGTCCGGAGAGGTGAGCCAGCGTGCGAGCGCCAGCCGGCGCCCGGAGGTGCGGCCGTCGGCCCGCGGGATCTCCGTGGAGGGATCTCCGTAGGTCGCCACGCTGACGAAGCCCGGAGACATCTCGGGACCCGGGCTGAACGGATCCCCGCGGATGAGGAACCAGCTGGGCGGGACCTCGTAGCGCTCCGGGCCCGCATGCAGGAAGCTGCCCGGTTCCTCGGGCTGGATTCGACACTCCGGGCAGCCCAGGACGTTGTCCCCGGCCCTGTCGGGGGTGTACCGGTAGTCGCCGTCGGTGACGATCTCGATCATCGGTGGCTCTTCCGGCCGCTCCCGCTCGATCTCCTCGATGCGGTCGACGAGGGCCTGGCGACGCGCCAGGTCGTCAGCGGAGAGCGCCTCGTCGACCCGTTCGGCCGGAACGCCGAGCGAGAGGACCTGTGCGGCCAGGAGCCTCTGGCCGGGAGTGCGCGCCTCCTCCGGGGTCTGTACAGCCTGGAGGACCTCCTCGGGAAACTCCCTCTCGATCCGCTCGATCTTGAGGCGGTTCCGGTAGGGCTCCTCGATCTCGCGGATCCGCTCCTGGAGGGCACCCCGGCGCTCGTCTAGATCGGCGGTCAGCTTCAGGTAGGCCGCCGCCTGCTCGTCGGGGAGCATCGGGTACTCGGTCTCGACGTACCCGAAGATGGAAGACACGAGGCTGTAGTAGTCCTTCTGGAGGATCGGGTCGAACTTGTGGTCGTGGCAGCGCGCGCACTGCACGGTGAGCCCGATAACGCCGCGGCCGATCGTGGCCAGCACGTCGTCGAGGTAGTCGTACCTCCGCTCCGGGTTGTCCTTCTCGCGGAAGTTCACGCGCGGCCCGGCCCGCAGGAACCCGGTGGCGATCCGCGTCTCGTGGGTGGTCTCGTCCAGCTCGTCGCCCGCGATCTGCTCGATAAGGAACCGGTCGTAGGGCTTGTCGTCGTTGAATGCGTCGATCACGTAGTCGCGGTAGCGCCACGCGTTCGCCCGGTCCACATCCTGCTCGAAACCGTCCGAGTCCGCGTAGCGGGCGACGTCGAGCCAGTGACGCCCCCAGCGCTCGCCGTAGCGGGGGGAGTCGAGCAGGTCGTCGATCAGGCGCTCCCACGCCTCCGGAGAGGAGTCCGCCAGGAACGCCTCGGCCTCCTCGGGCCGGGGCGGGAGGCCCGTCAGGTCGAGGTAGGCGCGCCGGACGAGGGTCCGCCGGTCCGCCCGCGGGGCCGCGGTCAGACCGTTCTCCCGCCGCGTCTCCTCCAGGAACCGGTCGATCGGATGGTCGTGGGCGTCCATCTCGGGGACCGGATTCTGCACGGGCAGGCGGAACGCCCAGTAGTCGCGCGCGCCGGGAGGGAGCTCCGTGTCGAAGGCCGACCCGTCTCCGGCTCCCGCGGCCACCGCGGGTCCCGTGTCCCAGTGGGCCCCGTCGTTGATCCAGTCCCGGACCGCGGCGATCTCCGCGGGGGTCAGCGGACCCTCCATCGGCATGTTCGGCTCTTCGAGGCCCGCGATCTGCCGGTAGAGCCGGCTCTCGTCGGCGCGTCCGGGCACGATCGCGGGACCCCGGACGCCTCCCGTGAGCGCACCTTCCCGCGTTCTCAGGTCGAGGCCGGAGCGCTGTTGTTCCTCGCCGTGGCAGCTCCAGCAGCGCCGCTCCATGATCGGGCGGATATCGGCGGTGAAGGCGTCGGGATCCTGCGCCGCGGTGCCGGCAGGCACCGCGAGCAACGAGGCCGATACGACACCCAGAAACAGCCGAACCGGGGTGGGACGATCACGCATCGCTACCCTCGCGTCGTGGGTCTCGGGTCGGTCGACGGGCAAACTCGTACCCTTGCGGACGAGAGTACCGGACGACCGGTTCCGGGTCAAAGACCGACGGGCCGCCCGAGACCTCCGTCTCCGGCTTCCCGCGCGGCGGACGCCCGCGCCGGGAGGGGGAGAGTGCTGCCACCAGGTGCGCCTCCGGCGCCGTGCACCGCGGCCGGAAGACCGGCGGTCCGATTTCGGTTGCCTCATCGAGCGCGGGAGCCCCGGGTAGCGCCACCTCCGACCCGGCTGCCGGGTCCAGGTCCGGCTCGGGTGGACAGCCGGAAGCAGCTCGGCGCGATGTTCCCGGGCTGCATGCGATCCCGCGACCCCCTGACCCCGCACGGCGTCGCGCCCGCGGCCCGATGGGTCCGGGGGCCTGCAGACGCCGTTCACCGACCCGGCGACGGTGAGGCCGGGAGGCGTCCCGCCGGCCCCGGGGTCGGAACCCGCCGTCGGGGAAGCGGGACGCTACCGGATCCCGACGAGTCCCTCGACCTCGCCCAGCAGCGTACCGGAGTCGTAGCCCACGCCGTCCTTGAAGACGAGGACAGTGTTGCGGATGATGGAGGGATCGCCGGACGGCTCCCCCCTGAGGAGCACCATGTCCGCGATCTTCTCCGGCTCGATGCTTCCCAGCTCGTCGTCGACGCCGAGGATCCGGGCGCCGTTCAGGCTCGCGATCCGGATCGCTTCGGGGAAGCTGAACCCGGCCTCCACGAGGAGCTCCACGCCGCGCTGGTCCCCGTAGCCCGGAAGCGCGCCCCCGTTTCCGGTCGGATCCACCCCGTTGGCCAGGAGTCCCCCCATCTCCACGAACCGGCGCTCGTAGGCCATGGCGTTGCGGTAGGCCTCGAGGGTGACGGAGGGGTTGCGTGCGGTGTCGATGCGCGCTCGCTCGGCCAGGTACGCCTCCCGGACCTCGGGCGCCATGGCGTCCAGCGATCGCGCGTCCCTCGTGGGCCGGCCCGGAACGAAGAGCTCGTAGACGGCCAGGGTGGAGGTCATGCTCACTCCCGCGTCGATCATCCTCCGGAAGGTGTCTTCCACCTCCGGGCCCTGGACATCCAGCGTCTCGATCCCCGCACGATTGTTCTCCGGGCAGTCGTCGGTCTGCTTCGCGGGGTGGTAGTCCGTGCTCGCGAGGAGTCCGTGCTCGATGTTGTCGATGCCGAGCTCGACGGCCTCGCTGAAGGTGATCGAGCAGATGTGGCCCGTCACCCGCACCCCGCGCCGGTGCGCCTCGTCGATGACGGCCTCCATCTCGGCCCGCCGGATGTTGGTGTAGGCCTTGAGCCAGGTGGCGCCCTCCTCGCTCCAGTAGGCCACGAAGCGGCGGGCCTGTTCGGGTGAGTCGAGGAGTGTCATCCCCGTGTTGCCGGTCCCTCCGGTGATGTAGGGGGCCGTGATGTGAATGCGGGGCCCCGCCATCCGCCCCGCCTCGATCTCGGCGTTCATGTTGATCTCGGCATAGGGTGCGCGGCTCCCCGTGGTCCGGATCGTCGTGACCCCGGAGCCCAGGTAGAGCCGCGGGCCGGTGAAGGAGAGCTGGGCGGCGCGTCCACCCGCGGCCGTGTAGAACATGTGATCGTGCAGCCCGACGAGGCCGGGGATGAGCGTGTGCCCCGAGTAGGTCAGGAGGTCCGCGCCCGGGGGAACCTCCACGTCGGTGCCCACCTGGGTGATGCGCCCGTTCTCGACCGCCACCGAGACCCCTCGGAGGGGCGGCGCGCCCGTCCCGTCGACGAGCGTGACGTCCCGGAGGACGAAGGCCGGGACCGAGACCCGGGCGTAGCGGTCCCGGACCTCGGGGGAGAGCTCCGTCCCCAGCTGGGCCTCCGCGAGGGCCGGGAGAAACAGGGCGATGGCTGCCAGGAGGAAGATCGTCCGGGTCATCTCGTCCAGCTCCTTTGTGGCGCCCTTTGGGCGCGCTCAGTTGACCTCGAAGGCCATCGTCATTCCGGCCTCGAGGTGTTCCGCGATATGGCAGTGGAGCATCCAGAGGCCCGGATTCGACAGCTCGAGGAGGATGTCCGCCGTGGCGCCCGCGGGCAACATCATGGTGTCCTTCCAGACGAGGTTGCGGTTGGGCACGCCGTTCATCTCGAGGACCAGGAACCGCTGCCCGTGGATGTGTATCGGGTGCTGCATCGCGTGGAGCGCCGTCCGCGAGTTGTGCAGCCGCACCTTGACGACGTCGCCCGTGCGGAAGGTCCACGCGATATCCGTGTTCTCGTTTCCTGTCCGGGGATCGCGGAGGATCCAGCTCACCGCGCCCGGCGTCGCCGCCCAGTTCATCATGGGCATGGCGGCCGACCACTCAACCGGGTTGAAATAGACGGAATCCAGGCTCATGAGGCGCCTCGCCACCTCCGGGAGCCCCTCGGCCGACATCGTGAGCTCCAGTTCGTGGTCGACCGGCCTGTCGAACTCGGCCCGGTAGGAGTCGATCTCCGCCACCGTCTCGACGTCCTCGCGCAGGACGCCGAAGGAGTCCGAGAGGTCCTCGCCGACCTCCTCGGCCGAGACCCGGACCACGCCCAGCGTGTCGCTCTCGGCGTAGTAGGTGCCGTAGAGGTGGTCGAGCCCCTGGACCTCGTTGAGCAGGAGATAGCGTCCCGGCTCGGGGAAGCGCACATGCACCACGTAGCGCTCGGCCGGCGCGATGACAACGCTCTCGACCCACGCCTCCCGCTCGAAGTTGCCCACGTCGGACCCGACCACCTTCATCGGGGCGCCGCCGAACGAGAGGTTGAACGTTCGCGTGTTGGAGACATTCGTGAGCAGGAAGCGGATCACCTCGCCGCGCTTCGCGTCCGTCGCCCAACCCGGCTCGCCATTTACGAGGAAGACGTTCCCGAAGCGCCCCATGAGCGCGTGTGTCGCCTCCTCGAGGCCGAAGGGGAGGAGTCCCTCCTCGCCGACGAGGAGGTCATCGAGGGTGACCACCTCCTCGCGGTGGGCGGGCCCATAGTAGTCCTCCCTCGGGGAGACCACCTGCATGTTCCCGTAGAGCCCGAGGTCTTGGGTCACGTCCTCGCGGAGGTGGGGGTGGTACCAGTAGAGGCCGGCGTCGGGGAAGAAGACCCGGTACTCGAAGCTTCCTCCCGGGGGCACCGGCTCCTGGGTGAGCGAGGTTCCGTCGAAACGGTTCTCAAGCCGGAGCCCGTGCCAGTGGACCGTCGTGGGGAAGTCGGTCGCGTTCGTGAAGGCGACGGTAAGAGTGGTCCCCTGCGCGACCCGGAGGAGGGGTCCGGGATGCTGCCCGTTGAAGGCGAACATGACGAATGTCCGCCCGGCCACCTCGCGGCGGACGAGGCCGGCCTCGAGTCGGAGCGTGTCCCCGTCGGCCAGCTCCATCAATTCACGCGGCCGGGCCTCCGGGAGGTCCGCGGGACGAGCCGCGCCTGGGAGGTACGGGCGGACGCCGGGACGGAGCTCCATCATCGCGGGGAGCATCGAGAGCTCGGGCGGCACGGGGGGCGCGAACCACCGGATCAAGCCTGCATCGTCCGCTTCGGACGCCGGCGGGATGTCGCCGCCCGCGGCCCCGAGGAGGAACTCCAGCAGGTCGGCGGGCTGCATCCGCGTGGAGGGGGACTGGGCGCGAAGCACGAGCCGGCCCTCCCGGTCGGCGACGTCGGCAGAGCGCTCGGCCGATACCAGCACGACGAACTTGTTCAGGTCGATGGGATCCAGGTCGGTGGTCCCGTTTGCGACTTGGCCCAGCTTGGCGAGCGGGAACATCGTCGGATCCGCCGCCCACGCCACGTAGGTGGTGAACCCGGATCCTGCATTCAGGTATAGAAAAGCACCGCCTAAGCCCCTACATTTCAAG
>CAZHGS010000028.1:0-32347 GCA_964532325.1 uncultured Gemmatimonadaceae bacterium
CTCCCAGTGTGACGCCCCCCGGACACCCTCCGGGGAACGCTCATGATGCCGCTCGGCGGGCTTACTGCCCGGTTGAAGCTAACCCGTTCGCGGCGCCCCGGGCAAACAACCCGAGCCCCCGGAGCCGGGCTCCTGGGCCGCGACTGGGAACTTCTTCCGCAACGCCAAACCATCCGCTGCGAGCGCGGCGGTATCGCCAGCCGCAGCGGGCGGCTACGGTGCGGCCAGCGGCGTTCCCCTCTCGGGCGGCCGCGGGGTCCGGCGACCATCCCGGAAGACATCCTCCTTCCAGATCGGCGCCTCTCTCTTGACCCGGTCGATACCCTCGCGCGCGGCGTCGAACGCCTCGGTCCGGTGGCGTCCCCGGACCACCACCAGGACGCTCGACTCACCGGCGGGCACCAGGCCCACACGGTGGACGATCCGGCACGCGAGCACGCCGTCCCTCCGCGTGATCTCCTCCTCGATCCGCCGGATCGCGGCCTCGGCCATCTCCCGGTGGACATCGTAGTCCAGCGCGGCGATGTCATCGCCCCGGTCGCGCCGGCGCACGTTCCCGCTGAATACCACGAGGGCGCCGTCGTCGGTGCCCGCGGTTTCGCGTATCAGCTCTTCGGGCGAGAGATGCCCGCTCGTGATGCGTTCGGCCAAGCTCAACCTCCGCTGACGGGTGGGAGCAGAGAGATCCGGGCGCCCGCCTCAAGGGTGTCGCCGTCGCCGAGGAGCGCCGTGCCGCTCCCGACCGCGACCTGCCCCAGATGCGGCGCCACGGCCGGGACCTGACCAGCGATCGCGCGCCTGAGATCCCCGACCGTCGGAGCGGCCCCGGTCACCGTCACCGTCCGGACCCGCCGCCCCGCCAGGTTCGAGAGGATCCCGTAAAAGGAGACTTCCACTTCCATCGTGCAGGCCATGCCTCCCTCCGACGCCATACGCGGGAGCCGGGAGCCGGTGCGCGGATCGGGAACTCGCCGGGCTTTCGCCGGTGTACCGTCTCCCACCGAACGATAACCCCAAGCGGCCGATGATTCACGCACCGGACTCCCGAGAACGCTCTTCCGGTCCCGACTCCCGTGACGGCTCCGGGCCCGGTGCGCCGGCCCCCGTCGCCGACACCCTCGGGCGTCCGCTCCGGGATCTCAGGATCTCCGTCACCGACAGGTGCAACTTCCGCTGCACGTACTGCATGCCGCGCGAGGTGTTCGGACCGAGCTACCGCTTCCTCTCACGGAGCGAGGTGCTGAGCTTCGAGGAGATCGTCGTGCTCGCCCGGATTTTCGTCGGTGCCGGCGTCGAGAAGATCCGGATCACAGGCGGGGAGCCGCTGCTGAGGCGCGAGGTGGAGACACTTGTCGCGATGCTCGCCTCGTTGGGCGGCGTGCGCGACCTCACGATGACCACGAATGCGTCGCTCCTCTCTGGAAAGGCCGTCGCGCTGCGGGAGGCGGGCCTCGACCGGGTTACCGTGAGTCTTGACGCACTCGACGACGGGATCTTCCGCGAGATGAGCGACGTCCAGATCCCGGTACGCACCGTCCTCGGGGCCATCGAGACGGCCGCGCGGGCGGGACTCGTCCCGGTCAAGGTGAACATGGTCGTCCGGCGCGGCGTCAACGAGGAAGAGATACCCGCCATGTGCGAGCACTTCCGGGGAAGCGGGCATATCCTCCGGTTCATCGAGTTCATGGACGTGGGCACCTCGAACGGGTGGCGTCTCGAGGATGTCGTCTCCGCACGGGAGATCCACGACAGGATCGATGCCCTCTGGCCCCTTGAGCCCGCCGCCCCGAACTACCCCGGCGAGGTGGCCCGGCGCTACCGCTACCGCGACGGGGCAGGCGAGATCGGGATCATCGCCTCTGTCACGCAGCCCTTCTGCGCGGGGTGCAACCGGGCGCGGCTCACCGCCGACGGCGAGTTCTTCACCTGCCTCTTCGGCACGCGCGGCCACGACCTCAGGCGGCTCCTGCGGGAAGGGGTGCCGGAGGCGGAGATCGCCGCCGCCGTTCGCGCGGTCTGGCAGTCGCGCGGGGACCGCTACTCCGAGCTCAGGAGCCTGGCGACGTCGGCCCTCCCACGGGTCGAGATGTCGAGGATCGGCGGATGAACGAGATCCTGGAGGCGATCGAGCGGTGGGAGCGGGCCGGCGAGAAGATCGCGCTCGCCACCGTTGTGAGGACCGTGGGCTCATCGCCGAGGCCGGTCGGGGCCAAGATGGCGATTACGGCAACCGCGAAGATGGTGGGCTCGGTGAGCGGCGGATGCGTGGAGGGCGCCGTCTCCGAGGAGGCGCTCGGCGTAATCGAGACCGGAGAGCCCCGGCTTCTCACCTTCGGGGTGGCCGACGAGGATGCGTGGGCCGTCGGGCTCTCCTGCGGGGGCACGATCGAGGTGTTCGTGGAGCCCCTGACCTTGTGAGCGCGAAGTCGCTCACCCGGGAGTTCCTCGCGCACGTGCGCGCCGGCCGGCCCGTGGCGCTCGCGACGCGCATCGACGGACACATGGGGGTCGGTGCAGGACTCCTCGTCGGGCGGGGCGGGATTCTCGGGGGGACGCTCGGGGAGAGGGAGACGGACCGGCGCGCCGCCGCCTTCGCCGGCCGCTGCATCTCGGAGGGGCGCCCGGGCATCCTCCCGCTTCCCGCCGGCCGGATCTTCATCGACGTCCAGCTCCCCGCCCCGCGTCTCGTGATCGTCGGCGCGGTCCACATCGCGGTCACCCTCGAACGCCTGGCCCGCGAGCTCGGGTTCCGCACGATCGTCTGCGACGCGCGCGACCGCTTCGCCACAGAGGAGCGCTTTCCCGCCGTGGAAGAGCTCATCCTCGGATGGCCGTCCGAGGTCCTCTCCCGCCTCGAGCTCGACGAGTTCAGCTATGTCGTCGTGGTCACACACGACGCGAAGCTGGACAATCCCGCGCTCGAGGCAGCGCTCAGGAGCCGGGTCCCCTACGTCGGGGCGCTCGGATCCAAGAAGACGCATGCGAGGCGCGTGCGCGCGCTTCGCGAGGCCGGGGTGAGCGAGGACAACATCGCCCGGATCCACTCCCCGATCGGACTCGGGATCGGCGCCCGGTCCCCGGCGGAGATCGCTCTGGCGACGCTGGCCGAGATCGTATCCGTCCGCAACCGCCTCGAGGTCGCGCGGACGTCGTGAGATTCCGCGCCGTTCCCCTCAAGGCGGCAGGGGGGGAGATCCTCGCCCACAACGTGAGGGACGAGGGGGGGCGCCGGGTCCTGCGCAAGGGAATCGCGCTCGGCGACCCCGCGCTCGCCAGACTCGCCGAGCTCGGCTACGCCACTGTGTACGTCGCGGAGATCGAGGCGGACGACGTCCACGAGAACGAGGCTGCGCGGCGGATCGCGGCGGTCGTGGCCGGCCCGGGCACGACCGCCGGCCGCGCGCACGCCGGGCGGGTCGACCTGGCTCCGGCCGTCCTCGGAGTCGTGAGGGTGCGGACGGCGCCGCTTCTCAGGCTGAACGGGATCGAAGGCGTCACGGTGGCGACCCTGCCCGCCCACTCGGTCGCCGCTCCGCGCCGGAGGGTCGCCACCGTCAAGGTCATCCCCTACGCGATCCCGGAGGGCGCGGTCGCGCGCGCCGAGGGGATCGAGCCCCGGGGCGGGATCGTCTCCGTCGCAGCGATCCGGCCCTCGACCGTCGCCCTCGTCCTCGTCGGCGGGCCCGGGGGCCAGCGCTACCTCAATGAAGGGATCGGTCCCGCGATCCGCCGGCGCCTCGAGCGACTCGGAGCCCAGGTGCTCCCTCCCGCCCCTTCCCCGCCGGAGGCGTCCCGGCTCGCCTCGGTCCTCGCCGGGCAGCACGGCCGGGGGGCGGAGATGATCGTCGTCGCAGGAGAAACGGCGATCATGGATCTGGACGACCTGATTCCGCGCGGCCTCCGGCTGGCCGGAGGCGAGGTGGAGGAGTTCGGGCTTCCGATGGACCCGGGGCAACTCCTCCTTCTCGGGCGGCTCGGGGACCTTCCCGTTGTCGGCGCTCCGGGCTGCGTCCGCGGGGCAGGACCCGACGGCTTCGACGCCGTCGTCCCGCGGCTCCTCGCCGGGGAAGAGCTCACCGGCGCGGACCTCCGAGCGCTCGGCCACGGCGGGCTCCTCTCCGATCCTCGCCGCGGGTGACGGAAGCGGGGAACGCGGACGCGACGGGAAGCGTCGCGGGGATCATCCTCGCGGGTGGGGCGTCGCGCCGGATGGGATCGCCGAAACAGCTCCTCCCCTTCCGCGGTCGCCCGATGCTCGAACAGGTGGCCCGCCTCGCCGGACGGACGGTACCGGGCGGGCTTGTGGTCGTGCTCGGCCACGCGGCCCGCCGGATCGGAGCGGACGTCGACCTCCCGGCCGGCGCCCTCGTCGTGGTGAACCCGGGCCACGCCTCGGGCCAGGCATCCTCGCTCCGGACCGGGCTGGATGCCCTCGCGCCGTCGGCCGCCGCCGCGCTCATCCTCCTCGCCGACCAGCCCGAGCTTCCGACCGAAGCTGTCCGACGGGTCCTCGAGCGGTACCGGGAGACGGGCGGGCCGGTCGTCCGCGCCACCTACCGCGGCACGCCCGGCCACCCGGTGGTTCTCGACCGCTCGATCTGGCCCGCTGTCCTCGGCGGAGCGGACGCGGACCGGGGCGCGGGACCGGTGATCGCCCGCCACCCGGAGTGGGTCGTCAGCGCCGATCTCGACCTTCCGGCACCCGCCGAGATCGATACCCCGGCCGACTACCGAGCGCTCAGGGCGCGCGAACGCGCCGCCCCGCGAGGTGAAGGCGGGTAGCACCGGGCAGGAGCCGGACCCGAGGGGGTCTCCACGATAGCGGCACAACACCATACATTGTGGGTCTGCGGGACTGCGCCGCCCGCGTCGGAGACGCAACCCCCCGAGAGGGAGAAAAGACCGATGACCAACCGTCCCTGGACCGGCCTCCTCAGCGTGCCCACCGCAATCCTCCTCGCGTCATGCGGAGGGGGAGGGTCGGACGGGGGCGGCGAAGCGGAGGGTCCCCAGCCGGTCCGCGTCAGCTTCGAGGCGACGGGCGGGTCTGCCGCGGAGGGTGCCTTCACGCTCACGCTCGAAGGCGACACCTACGCAGCCTCCGTTGCGATCGATACCTACCGGGGGCCGGGGGACTACCCGATCGAGATCCACGCCGGGACGTGCGCCGGGGGGGAGGGTCCGCTCGTCCTCCTCGTGACGGAGGTCGAGGGGCAGGAAGGGGGCGAGGGACAGTCCTCGGGACGGTTCCCGGCCTCCGAGCTCGCCGGCGGCGGGCCCTTCTACGTCGACATCCACGACGCCCAGGACGACACGGCGATCGCCTGCGCAGACCTCCCCCCGCTCTGAGCGCGGAAGCGCCTCCCCCGCCCCGCAGCCGGAGGGAGGCGCTCAGTCCGGCAGCCGGACCTCGAAGACCGCCGGCCAGAGCTTCCCGGTCAGGAGGAAGGTCCCGGGCCCGGGACGGTAGGCGATCCCGTTCAGGACCGCCCTCACGCCGGGCGGCCTTCCCGCGCTCGGCACGAGCACCGAGGCGTCGAACTGGGCGGTGACACGCCCGGACCGCTTGTCGATCCGCACGATGCGGTCCGTCTGGAAGATGTTTGCGTAGACGACGTCGCCCACGCACTCGAGTTCGTTCAGGTTGCGCACGGGCGCGCCGTCGAGGGTGACCTCGTGGCTCTCGAGGATCTCGAACGAGGCGGGGTCGCGGCGGTGGAGGACCGCGCTCCCGTTCGACATGAAGAGCGACTCCCCATCGTGGCAGAGCCCCCATCCCTCCCCGTCGTATTCGTGGGTGCGCAGGAGCTCGAAGGTCCCGAGATCGTAGACAAACGCGACGCCCTCGTGCCAGGTGAGCTGGATGAGCTCTGAGCCGACGCGGGCAAGCCCCTCGCCGAAGTACTCGTCGGCCAGCTCGAGCGACCGTACCACCGCCCCCGTCTCGAGCTCCACCTCGCGGAGCGTGGACTCCCCGTACTGCCCCGTACTCTCGTAGAGGAGGCCCTCGTGGATGAGAAGGCCCTGGGTGGAAGCTGAGGTGTCGTGGGGGAGCTCACGCAGGATCTCCACCACCTGGCTTCCTGCCGGTTCTCCCCCGCACGCCGCGAGCCCGCCCGCGAGCACCGCGGCCCACCGCCCGAGCCGTGCCGGGGAAGCGTGCCGCATCACTGGACGGAGTACGGCTCGATGCGGGCGTCGGGAGGCATCTCGAGCCGGGACTCGTCGAAAGGCCGGCGAAAGGAGATCTCGGATGCCCACGCCTCGTTTCTCAGGTCGCCCTGCACACCATCGCGGTAGGTGTAGCCGCGGAACCGCGTCGGCACCGTGAGCCCGTCGACGGTGACGTAATCCAGGTAGTGGAGGAGGTTGCCGTTCGTGGTGGGCTCCGGCGGGCCGGGCCCCGCCGGCTCGTACGCCTCTCCGTACGTGACGGTGTAGAGAACCGCGCCCAGCCTCCCGGTGTCGGGGTGGATGTAGAGGGTGTAGGTGTCGCCGGGCGAGTCCCCGACGCCCACGTCGAAGTACGCCATCACGCGCTCGTGCGGCACGCCTTCCAGCGGCTCATCGGGAAGGACGAGGAACCGGATCCCCGGGTCGGCCATGACGAAGGGGATGGACTGGAAGTAGTACCCGGTGGTGGCCCAGAACCGGGGATTCGGGTTCTCGAGCGCGGCCGGGCTGATCCACGCCTCCTCACCGTCCCACGCGAAGCGGCCGTCGACCTCGGCCACCGCCTCGGGATTGCCGTACGTCCTCAGCTCGTGGTAGACGCGCCTCGTGGCGTTGTCCGCCACGAGGAAGGACTGGAACCGCACGTTCGACCCCAGGTTCGAGTATTCCCACGCATACGAACTCGTCCGCGCGGCATACCACGCCTCGAGCCCTCCGTGGGCCTCGATTGCCGAAAGCACGATGCGCCCGCCCTCCGACGCCTCGAGCCGCGAGCGCGCCTCCTCCACCGGCGCGCCGGCGCCGGACCCACCGCATCCGGTGAGCGCCGCCATCGAGAGGAGCCACCGTCCGGCCCGCGCCGCCCGGCCCCGGCGGCTCCGTGAAGTAGTGCCCCGCATCCCGTCCTCCTGCCCCGGCCGCTCCGACAGCTGCGTGCGACCAGTGTCAGTGGAATGGGGATGGTCCGCAAGTCGGGCGGCGGGCCCGCGGCCGACCCCCCGGGAAGACGCTTTCACGAGGGACGACCAGCGCCTACCGTTGATCGCCCATGGACAGCTTCCGCCTCCTCTGGAACCGCCTCCGCGGCCGAGCGACGCTGCTCGACCGGTCGCCGATGGGCGTCCCCATGCGCCTCTCGGTCCGGGCGGGCCGGGAACTCCGGCGCGTCCGGTCGGTCCCTGCGGAGGCGCCCTTCCTCGCCCGGATCCTCGAGTCCCTCTCGGGCGGCGACGTCGTCTACGATGTGGGCGCGAACATAGGGCTCGTCGCGCTCGTCGTCGCCCTCGACCCGCGCGGCCACTCGTGCGTCGTGCACTGCTTCGAGCCCGAGCCGAGGAACTTCGCCCAGCTCGAGGGCAACATCCGGCTGAACGGAGTTGCCCACCGCGTCCACCCACACCGGCTCGCGCTCTCGGACCGGGAGGGAGAGACGGACCTCTACGTGCGCGGCGGGCCCGGAGAGGGGAGGCATTCGACGGTGGCGAGGGAGGGCTCGACAGCCTCGATCCGGATCCGGACCGAGCCGCTCGCGACCTTCGCAGCCCGCGCAGGTCGCGGCCCCGACGTGGTGAAAATCGATGTCGAGGGGGCGGAGGGACGCGTCCTCGTCGGGATGCGGCCGCTCTTCCCGGCGCGGCCTCCGAGAGAGCTCTTCCTAGAGCTCCATGACAAGGGAGAACACGATGCGGTTCCCGGCGGGGGCACGGTCCGCACCTGGCTCGAGCGGCGGGGCTATACTCTCGCCTGGGAGTCAGAGCGGGGCCGCTCGCGCCACCAGCACTACCGCCGTCTCGCGGAGCGCCGCCCCGGTGACGACGGGAGGGGGTGATCCCCCTTCCTTCCCTTGCTCCGATGGCGGATCCGGTGGACCCCGCTGATCTCGACCGGCGTCCCGTGCGTGCCGATGAGCCAGCGGAAGACCCGGTCCTCGTGGGTCCGGCGCCATTTGGGAACCGGCCGCTGATAGAAGGGGATCGTCCCGCAGTAGCCGCCCGCCCGCGCCACGTCCCCCCGGACGATCTGGAGTGCGCCAACGGCCTTTTCCCGGACATCGGGGACGAATCCGATCCCAGGGTCGATGTCGAGGAGCCGGGGTGTGCCGCGGCCCCTCATGAGTACGGGATCCTCCGGATCGAGGATCGCGGTGACCAGGTGGCGCCGGGGGAAAACGAGCCGCTCGTCGCGCGTCGCGAGGACGAGGCCCGCCGAGTCGAGCGCGCCCTTGCGGAAGACCACGTCGCAGTCGGCGAACCAGATCCAGTCGGCGCGGGTGGCGCGTGCGGCGAGGTTGCGGCCGAGCGCGCGCCGGAAGAGGCGGGTCTTCTCGAGCGCCTGCCAGTTCCAACGGACGAGGGCGACCTCCTGGCGCGCGAAGAACTCGAGGAGAGCGACGGTGTCCGGGTCCTCGGGCGAGAAGAAGACGGTCATCGTGACTAGAGTCTTCTCCGGAGGGAAGAGGACGAGGGAGGAGAGCTGGTAGACCAGGAGGTGGGAGTAGCGCCAGCAGTGGCTCACGATCTCAAGTTCGAGCGGACGCCCGGCGGGGGGGGCAGGTGGCGCGGGGGGAAGCTCCGGGGCGAAGAACTGCCGCGGAACGATCCCGCTCGCGGCCAGGCGGAAGAAGGTCTCCTGCATCCGGTCGGGTTCCGGGGAACGGGGATTCTCTCTGGCTCGTGGGCGATCACCCCGCTCCCCTCCCGGTTCACGGAGCCGAGGAGGCGGGGCCATAGCGTAAGGAAGACCGGTCGAAGCTGTCCACACCGGTGCACGGCACGCTGCGGCCGGCCGCTCCGGGAGCGGACCTCCCGGCCCCCCGCCGCACGGTTTACCTTGAGGACACCGTCGGCCCCCTCACGCTGGAGGAACCGTCATGCGCGCCCGCCGCCCGTTCCTCATCGCTCCCATCCTTTTCGCCGCGGGCCCGTTGGAAGCGGCAGACCCTCTGGCGTGGACGGCGGACCCTGGAGCGGACGTCCGGGCTGCGTGCGAAGTTCCGGTCCTCTGGCGGGTCGACCGAATCGACCCCCGTTTCGGGCTCTCCGAGGCGGAGGCCGTCGGTGCGGTCCGGGCCGCGGCGTTCCTCTGGGAGAGCGCACTCGGGCGCGTCCTCCTCTTCCGCGAGTCGGACGAGGGAATCCCGATCCGATTCGAGTACGACGAGCGCCAGGAGGAGACGCGGGTCCGCCAGGCACGTATCGCCGAGGCCGACGCCGAAGCGCGCGCGCTCGAGGGATCGGCGGAGGCGCTCGAGCTTCTGCGCTCCCGCCTTGAGAGCCGCCGGTCCATCCACCAAGCGCGGCTCACCGCCTACCGGGACAGGCTGGCCACCCTGGAGGAGACGGTGGAGTTCTGGAACGCACGTGGTGGCGCCCCCGCCGAGGAGGTCGAGCGGCTCCGGGAGCTCGAGGCTGAAGTCGACCAGCTCCGCGCCTCCGCGAATGCGGCGGCGGATGAAGTGAACCGCCTCGTCGACGCGCTGAACCGGGAAACCGAGGCGCACAACCTCAGGGTGGACGAGGCGAACCGCGGACGTGCGATGATCCGCGATGCGTACCCCATTCAGGTGGTGCAGTCGGGCGAATACCTCGAGTCGACGCGCGGGATCGGTCCGCTCACCCTCTCCAGGGACGCCGAGATCCGGATCTACCAGTTCGAGGACCGGGACCATCTTGCGCTCGTCGTCGCCCACGAGCTCGGGCACGCCCTCGGGCTCGGGCACACGGGGATCGAGGGCACGCTCATGGCCGCCGAAGGCGTGGGCGCAGCCGGGATGGGGCCACCCGATGTGACGCCGGAGGACGTGGCGGCGCTCCGCGAGCTCTGTCCGGAGCTGTAGCCGGAAGCCGGACCGCGCTCCGGACGGGCTCGGTCAGGGCGGGTCTTCGACGAATCGCACCTCGAGGTCCGGGAGGAAGTGCGCCGTCGCCCAACCCCGCTCGCCGGAGCGCATCCCCGGCAGATAGAAAACGATGTAGGTGCGCATGTACGGCATGTCGTCCGCGTCGCGAAGGAGCGTCGCGATGATGCCGAGGAGTTCTTCGTCGACTTCCCGGCTCAGCTCCACGTCCAGGATCCGGAACTGTCCCGGGATCTCGTCCTCGCGGATGATCACGATGTCGAGGTCGTCGGGGACGGGGGCCCAGTCCGGGGGCTCGAAGGGGCTCCGCGGGCGCGGCGGGAGTTCCAGCGACGGGTCCGGCTCGACCGGCTGCTGCGCCCGGGCGTCGGCGTCGGCCACAGCCACGAGCGCTCCCGCAACTAGCACGGAAACGACCCTCCGGATGCCGCACAAGGTCGCGACGCGCATGAGAATCACCCGGTCTCCGTGTTGGGCAGGAAGGGTGCGTCGGCCCGGGTGGCGCCCACCTCCGGCACCGCGGCCCGCGCGAATCATAATCGCTCGCGACCGGAACCGCACTCGGGACCGCGGAGCCGACGTATCCCGCCACGGCACGGTCGCAGAGCGGATCCCCCAGGGCGTCACCGCCGAATCGATCCCGCACCCGCGTCCCCGCGTTCGGCCGGGCTAGCGGGTATTCCCGCCGCCATCGCCGGGACCCGAACCGGACGAGGTTCCCGCAAGCGACTCCCACCCAAGGTACGTTGCAAGCGCCGCGCCTCCGATCAGGACGGCGGTTCTCCAGAGATCGAACACTCTCCTTTCGATCGAGACAACCGAAGCGCTCGGGAGCTGTACCGTCCACCCGTCACCCGGATACCCGATGTCCGGCGTTTCAGAATCGAGCCAGAGCGCTGAGAGTATGAGCTCCGAACCGCTGAGCTCCACGACCTCGGCGTCGACACTCCTGATGTTGTGGACGGTGACCTCCTCCAGATCGACGCTCGCGCCGTCAAGATGCGCCCGGATCGGGTCGCCTCTCACGAGCTGGGGAGCTCCGGCTTCGACGGGCACGTACTTGTAACAGCCGCCCAGGAGAATCAGCGATACGAACCAGGTTGCGCGCACTCCGGACCTCCTCGCGTCCGCCCCGGCGCTCCGGACAACAGGGTGTGCGGGGCCGGGCGGCCCTGCACACTCCTGGTCCTCCCCGGCCCCGGACGCCCCGGGGCCGGGGCCGTCGCGCCTAGTTGCAGCCCGCGGGATCGTTGTCGTTCCGGTCCGGCTGCTGCGCCGGCTCAGGAATGTTGTCGGGATTCGTCTGGCGCTCGGTCAGCCCGTAGAAGAACCGCCCGGGCACGCCACCGGATCGGGGCGTGATAGCCGGCAGGCAAGTTCGCTTGTAGTCGTTCCAGACGTCGATGTTCAGGAACTGGGCGATGTACTTCTGGTCCATGATGGCGTCCAGCAGCGACTGTCCCGCGAGACCGCCGGTCGTGGCCTTGACGCCGGAAAGGTCCACGCCGTAGTACGCTTCCTGGCACGCGAGCGCCCCCTGGGCGGCAGACTGGGCGGCCGACTCGCTCCCGGTCATGTAGTGCGCCTCGGCCAGGATATAGCCGTTTTCGGCGCAGGTGACGAGTGGGAAGTTCGCGTCCGGCGCGGCGCGACCCGTTTCGCTGATCTGCGATGCTGCCGAAGCCCCCGACTCGAATGGCGCCAGGTACCCGCCGTCGGCGACCTCATTGAAGAACGCGGCGAGCCGCGGATCGGCGGTCTCCCGCATCATCGGCAGGAGGTGGTCACCGGAGGAGATGTAACCGGACCGATCTCGGGCGAACTGATGCCAGACGTTGTTCTCGAACGCCGCCGAACCGTGGACGGCCTCCCAGTTACCCGAGGCTTCCTGAATCCCCTGCTGCGCCTCCGAGATGGCCTGGGCGTAGCGCGAGGGATCCGACTCCGCCCAATGCATGTGGAACCGGGCCTTGAGCGTGCGTGCCACAGCCCTCCACGCCGCCGCGTCTCCCCCGAAGTTGAAGTCGACCGCCCCCGGGCCGCCACCGCCGCCAAGATCACCGATCGCATCCGAGAGGAGGGCCTGCACGGCGGCGTAGACGCCGGCCTGATCGTCCAGGGACGGCGTCTCGATCTCGGGATCGGCGGCCTGGGAATAGGGAATGTCTCCCCAGAAACTGGCCGCCATCCCGAAGAGATAGGCCTCGTGGATCTTGAGGATGGCCGCGTAGTCGCTGCGGCTCTGTTCCGCCGCGAGCGCCTTCGCCGACTTCAGGTCCACCAGACCCCCGCCCGTGTAGATCGACTGGAACTCGTCGTCGGTGTCCTGTTCGTTGAAGATGTACTGGTCGAGCGCCGTGAACTGCCGGTCGGTCCCGGTCATCTGCTGGGTCCAGAGGGCGGAGAGCCGGGAGATCTGGCCCTCCCCGAAGAACCATGTGTTGACCTGGATCCCGGTGAAGAGCTGGTCGAGCGCGGCGTCGGGGACCGCGTTCGGATTGGTTGTGATGGGGTCGATGAACTCGCACGCCCCCAGAGCGCCTGTCAGGAGGACCGCCCCCAGAGCGCGGCGGACCTCGAATGATCGATGCCTTCGCATGAGTCTCTCCGCGTTCAGGGTTAGCGATTGAGGGTCAGCCCGATGGCGAACGAACGGGTCTGCGGGTTGTTGAAGTACTCGAGCCCGCGGCCGAGGGTCGGGCCGTTGAGGTTGCTCTCCGGATCGATCCCCGTGTAGTCGGTCCACGTCTTCAGATTCCGGCCGCTCACCGTGATGACAGCGTCGGACAGGCCGATACGGCCCAGAAAGTCCAGGTCCTCGACGATGTAGGAGATCGAGATGTCCCGGAGTTTCACGAAGCCCGCATCTTCGATGAACTGGCTCGCCGGACCCGTGAAGCCGCTCCCGATGTTGGAGAGGAAGTAGAGCTGGTCGACCAGCACCGGCATCCCGGCGCCCGGGCCGGCCACGCTCTCGTTGGCCAGCGTCGAGTTGCTGTCCGCGCCGGGGTTCGGCTGGCCGAACACGACTGTCGACCCGTCGCCGTGATACGGCTCGGTGTCCCTGTGGGCGCCGAAGTAGTAGAGCGCACCCTTGGTGCCGTTCCACATGTCGCCGCCGTACTTGATGTCGATCAGGCTGCTGATGATCAGGTTGTCACCCACCTCGATGGTGTTGCGGATGCTCGCGGTCCAGTCCGGGTTCGGGTCTCCCGTCTGCCGCTCCCGCGGGTCGTACTGCGGAAAGCCGTCATCACCGATGTAGATGTCGCCGTCGTTCCAGCCGCCGAACATGGTGTCGATGTCGTAGCCCTCGTCACTCTTGTTCCCGGATCCGAAGCGGATGAAGTCGTCGCCGAATATGGCACCGATGGGGTAGCACTCGGTGATGTTCCCGTCGGCATCCCTCTCGGGCGCGACGACCGAGCTGGTGATCCCCGTGAATCCGGTGAGTCCGACTTCCTCGGTCCCGGCCAGCTCGAGGACGCAGCTCTCGTTCGTGGCCCACTGGCCCTCGATGGACCAGCGCACGCCCGGCCGGTCGAGCGCCGTCACCCCGGCCATCAGCTCCCATCCCTCGTTCTCGAACTCCGCGGCGTTCGCGTACTTGCTGAAGAACCCCGTGCTCGGCGGGACGTCGACCTTGAGGATCGCGTCGGTGGTGTTCTGCTTGTAGTACGTGACGCCGAGCGAGAGCCTGTTGTCTAGGAACGCCAGGTCCGCCCCCGCCTCGTACTCGGTGATGCGCTCGGGAGCGATGTCCTGGTTCCCCAGCGTACCTTCCGAGACCACGCCCTCGGCGCCTCCGTAGATCGTCTCCAGCCCGTTCGGACTGAGCCACCCGTCCGTGATCAGGCCCTTCTGGAACGCATTGACGTTGGAGAACACGGGGGGCTGCTTGCCCGCGACCCCGTAGGCGGCACGGAACTTCCCGAAGCTGACCACGCCGTCGCCGATGTCGCCGACGTATTCCGAGAAGTCCCAGGCCGTGCTCAGCTTCGGATACGCGAAGGCGGCATCGCCCATGCCGAAGGTGTTCGAGCCGTCATAGCGCACGCCGCCCGTGAAGAAGAGCTCGTCCCAGAGGTCCAGCTGCCCCTGGACGAAGTATCCGTCCGTGCGGATCGTCTCGGTGAACTCGTCCGGGCTCTGATCGACCGTGAAGTCGAGCTGGTCCGTGCCGAGGAAGAGCGTCTGTCCGTTGACCTGGTATCGCCGGTATTCGCGGTGATTCAGGTTCTGGCCGACCGTGACGCTTCCGATCACGTCGGTGTTGAAGGTGTGGTCGAGCGTCGCCGTCAGGTTGTGGTCCACCTGGAGCGTGACGAGGTCCGCGCGGATCAAACGACCGTTCGGGAAGTCGGAGGAGCTCTTCGGGAAGATGGCGTTCCGCTCGTCGGCCGAATAGTCGGCTCCGAGCGTGTACTGGACCCTGAGGCTTGACGTGGGCGTGTAGTCGACGCCGATGTTTCCGAACGTTCTCCCCACCGACGCCGTGTTCGGCATCTCGTTGGCGATCCAGAACGGGTTGTCGTATCCCCGCCGCTCGGTCACCGACTGCGGGGACTGGTTCCGGTAGGAACGGTGCAGCCCGTTGTCCGGATCTAGATAGGGAAGGTTGTTGAAGTCCGGCGGGGTCCGGAGCGCGCCGAGCTGGATCCCGCTGATGTTCGAGCCCGTCTGCACCAGTTCCGAGTAGGAATCGGCGTACGCGAAGTTCCCGTCCAGACGGAGGTCGTCACGGAAGGCATGGCTCGCCCGCAACCGGACGGTCGTCCTCTCGTACTGGGAGTTGCCGCGGATGACTCCCGACTGGTCCAGCCGCCCGAGCGAGAGGTAGTACGACGTGCGGTCGCTTCCGCCCGACATCGTGAGGTGCTGGTCGTAGGTGTTGGCGGTCTTGTAGAGCTCGCCGGCGTGGTCGTAGACCGTCGCGCCCGGGCCGAGCAGGGGTCCCCACGACAGCGGACTGGTAGAGCTCGCCTGGCCACTCACCCCCTGGCCATACCTCGTATTCAGGGGCTGGAGGTGGCTGACCTCGTCGTTCGAGTAGTTGATCGAGTACGAGACGTTGCTGGTGCCGGGCCGCCCGGACTTGGTCGTGATCAGGATGACTCCGTTGGCGGCGCGCGAGCCGTACACTGCGGCGGCGGCCGGACCCTTCAGGATCTGGAGGTCCTCGATGTCCGCCGGATTGAGGTCCTGGGCGCGGTTCGCCACTGCAGTGCCCTGTGTCGAAGCCTCGATCCGGAGCGTCGAGTTGTCGATGGGAAGCCCGTCGATCACGAAGAGCGGCTGATTCGAACCGAGGAGCGAGTTCGCGCCCCGGATGCGGATGTACGCGCCGCCGCCCGGATCACCGGAGGAGCTCGTCACCTCCACATTCGGAGCCTTCCCGGCCAGCGCGGCGACGATGTTGCTCTCGCGGCTCTGTATGATATCGGTGGCCTCGACCTCGTTGATCGTCACGCCGAGCTTGGCGCGCTCGACCTCGAGACCGACGCCGGTCACCACGATCTCCTCGAGTTGGAGTGGATCGGAAGCGAGCACGAAGTCTATGACCTGCGTCCCGGGGGAGAGCGTGGTCATCAGGCTCTGCGTCGTCCGCCCGACCAGGCGGGCGGAGATCGTGACCTCCTGGCCGGTCGCCCGCGAGGCCGGGATGATCAGCTCGTAGCGGCCCTCCTCGTCGGTGAGCGTGCCGAGATTCATGCTCTCGATCGCAACCGCGGCGAACCCGATGGCGGGTCCGTCCTCGGAGGTTACCTGTCCGGTGATCGTCGTCGGTTGCTGGGCGATCAGGAGGGTCGGCACGAGCGCGAGAAGCGCGGACAGTGAGGCCAGGCAGATGCCCCGCCTCGACTCGGTCGATCGCCCGACAGCGGATAACACCATGGAACCTCCCCTCGGCGGAGAACGCCGGGTTGGGTGACGCGTGCCCGAAAGCGGGAGACATCCAGCGGTGACGCTCTAGCAATTCTACTGCGCGGTTGCGCGTATCGCACGGACGGATGCCCCGAGGACGAGGCTGCGCGACCCGATTCCGAGCCAGTCTCCGGGGAGTCGGCCCGGATGTCCGACACCTCCGGGAGTCCGCTCACCGATTGGGCGGCGGCCCGGGTCGGAGCCAACAAGAGAACGCCGACCGCGGCGCGATCGTCGATGGCGCCCCGAAGTCCCCGTTCCGATGTCCGTCGCCACGGGCCACTTCACGTCGACGTCAAAGACCACCGTGTGCGCGACAGCAGCAGCCGTCCCGCGTCGTGGCCGACGCGAGGATGCCTCGCACGGTACCGGCGGTCAACCGCACCCTGGCTTCGGACCTGGCAGTCTGGCAATCGACGTGTCCGTCATTTCGCCGCGGCGGACCGCGTGGGGGTCATCCGGAGGATCGGTGTTCCCGGGCCCCTGGCGGCCCATATACGACATCCTGCCGCGGCTGGGCCTGGTCCCGCGGTCGCGTCCTTTCGCAGCACGAACGCGACCCCGTGCTGACTCAGCGAATCGCGATCGGCGGTCCCGGCTCGTCCACCCTCGCGGCCATGGGCCCGCGCCTCGATGTCCACAGGCCGCACACGTTCTCATCGAGATCTATCGATCCGCTGGAGCCGCATCCAGCCCGGCTCGACAGCCGCCTCCGGCAGGGAGGCAGCGTACCCGTTCTCCAGATCCCGGGCCGGTCGGTTGGCCTCAGTAGAGACTTGTGGAGCTACGACACCGAATACCCGCCAACTGACCCCTGCGGGCACTCGTGATCCGCTGGCGTTGGCGCGCAAGTCCGGATTCTCCGGCGTGCCGGGGAATCCGGGCTAGAACCGGTAGGTGTAGTTGGCCTTGATGGTCGCGCCCCGCGAGAGCGTGGTCAGCTCGTGCCGGTCGAGCCCCGCCACGAGTGCGTTGCGCCAGTTGTGGGTGTAGACGAAGAAGATCTCGCTTCCCGGGGTGACGATCCACCGGATCCGGGCGAAGAGTCCGAGAAGCTCGGTTACGTCGTCGAACTGGATCTGGGTCGTCGCTCCGATCCACGGACTCGGACTCCAGTCGCTCTCCAGCTGGTAGACATCCGTCGCGAAGTATCCCTGCGGGAGATCCACCTCGTTGTGTTCGAAGTCCACGGCGAGCGCCATCCCCGGACGTGGGCGCAGCGTCACGCGTCCCCTGAGCCCGGTGATCGTTCCGTTCCAGAACTCGCCGAGTTCGAGCTCGCCCGAGGCCGAGACGGCCCGCCGGCCCGCCGTCTGCCCCCGGAGGTTCCCCCGCCAGGCCGTGTATCCGGCCGGATCGATGACGATCCCCTCGCTGATCTCGAACGGCCGGTCGAGGCCCTCGAACGAGCGCACCACGTTCACCCCCATCCCGTCGCCGCTCTCGAAGCGGATCCCGAGGACGTTGAAGACCCACTCGCGCTCCTCTAGCCGCCCGGTTCCCATCTCCTTCAGGTTCCGGAACTGGACGCTGAAGTCGAACTGGCGGATCCACGGGATGGCCACCGGGCGAGGCGACCACCCGATTCTCGGCTCGACGCGCCGGAAGTCGTTGCGGTTCACGAACCCGACGGCCGGACTGTAGTATTCACCGAACTCCCGGTACGAGATGTGCCCGGACCAGATGTCGTTGGGAAAGTTAAGCCGGAGCCCGCGGCCGGTGAGGTTCGACAGGTTGCGCGGTGAGGCCGGATCGGGATTTGAGTTCCAGACCGCGAAGAGGTTGAGCTCGGCGTTATGGTCCCCGAGGAAGCTTCGCGTCGAGAGCTGCATGTCCGCTCCGACGGTGTGGCGGTCCTCGGGCCGGATGCCGCCGGGACCCTCGTCCGTCGCCCGCCGGGTGTAGATCACCCCCACATGGGACTGCTCGAGAATCTGTCGGCGAACACGCGCGACGGTGAAGTCCTCCCTCGGCACGAGCCTGGCCGTCTCCGGACCGAACTCCCCTTCGATCCGCGTCGATCCGGTCCGGATCTGGTAGAAGCCAAGATCGTAGGGACCAGCCTGCCCCGTCATCCGCGCACCCAGATCGATCGGGATCTGCACACCCTGCTGGAGCCCGATGCGGCGCGAGAAGAAGGGCCGCGGGCCGCTCCTCGGGGCGAAGTCGAAGACCGCCGAGCCTTCCAGGAAGAAGTCCCGTCGCTCGGGAAAGAAGAGCGGGAATCGGGTGAGGTTCACCCGCCGCTGGTCGCTCTCGACTTCCGCGAAATCCGTGTTGACAGAGACCGACGCCCGCAGGCTCTCGGTGACGCTGTAGTTGAGGTCCAGGCTCAGATCCCGGGGGAAGGTCGTTTCCTCCGCGACTCCGGGGAGGTTCCTCCAGCTCCCGATCACCGACGGTACGGCCTCGAGCCCCAGCCCCTGGCTCATCCCGCCAAGACCCGAGAGGCGGCCGGCGTGGACCGCGCGGAAAAGACCCTCGTCGCGGCGCCACCCCCGCCAGAGGATCTCCTCGTTGCTGCGCCGGATCGTGCGCTGGAAGTTGATCCCCCATGTCGTGAGCGCGGGATCGAAGTTGAGCGTCCGGAACGGGATCTCGATCTCGGCCGACCATCCGTCGGCGAGCAGGTACGTCCGCGCCTCCCAGATCCCGTCCCACGACTTCTGGATCCGCCCGCCGCCGGTCAGCAGGCCGTCCCCCATGAGCCCCGCCGGGTTGATCTCGAAGAAGTAGCCGGTTCGTCCGTCGAGGAATGTGTCGAGGATCCACATGAAGCGGTCGTCGGTGCCCAGCCCGGCGTCCCGCTCCCGCTGATGTGCGAGGATGCCTGACGGATCGTCGTAGACCATCACCCCTATGTAGAGGCGCTCCTCGTCATAGACTACCCGGATCTCCATCTCCCGGCTGGGCGACGCGCCCTCGACGGGCTCCTGCTGCGTGAAGTCGGTGATTGCCCCGGCGCGGGCCCAGGCCTCCTCGTCCAGCCGCCCGTCGAGGTCGATCCCGAGTTCGGGAGCGAGCCGGAGCGCCGTGAGCTCGCCGTCGGCGACCGGGGCGGTCGGCAAAGGCGGCGCGGGATCCGGACGGCCTTGGGCCTCGGTGGGTTGCTGGGCCGGGACCGGACCTGGAAGGAGGAGTGCGAGCGCCGTCGAGAGAACCGCTCCACACGGGAGGAGGCGTGCCCGTACCGGACCATTCGTCACGTGGACGTCTCCGGGGACCGGCCCGGACGCTCCCGCCGGCGTCTCACTCGGCCGGACGCGTCGCGAGGTCTCCGGGGCCCGCTTCCCGCCCGAACCACGGGGCGCCCGCAGCTGCCGGGCGGACCGGCGGCGCCGGGATCTCCCCGGGGACCGGCGCTCCCGGGGCCGGCTCCGCGGCCCCGGCGGTGGCCTCCACCTCCTTTGCGCTCCGTTCGCCAATGAGCCGTGTGCGCAGGAAGACCGTTGCATCGTCGGCGATCGAGTAGAGGACAGGGACCACGATGAGGGTGAGGAAGGTAGCGAAGAGGATCCCGGCGATGACCGAGAGGGCCATGTTCCGCCACCACGCGGCCTGCTCCCCCCCCCAGTAGAGCTCCGGGGAGAGGCTCGAGAAGAGTCCGAAGAAGTTGAAGTTGAGCCCGATCGCCAGGGGAACGAGCCCGAGCGCGGTCGTGACCGCCGTCAGGATCACCGGCCGGAAGCGGGTCAGCCCCCCCAGCACGAGGGCGTCACGCCGGGCAATCCCGTCCCGGTCCCGGAGGACGTCGATGTAGTCGATCAGAACGATCGCATTGTTCACGACGATCCCGGCCAGGGAGATGACACCGATCCCTGTCATGATGATGACGAAGGGAAGGTTGAAGACGAGGAGGCCCAGCAGGACCCCGACCGTCGACATGATGACCGAGGATAGGATGATGAACGGCTTGACGACGGAGTTGAACTGGCTGATGAGGATGAAGGCGATCAGCATGAGCGCGATGGCGAAGGCCCGTCCGAGGAACGCCTGTGCCTCCATCTGCTCCTCCGCCTGGCCCGTGTAGCGGATCTCATAGCCGGGCGGGAGCTCCCCGGCCGCGAAGGGCGCAAGCGTCTCCTGCACCTCGGCCAGGACCAGATTCTGGTTCAGCCCGGCCCGCGTGCCGGCCGAGATCGTCGCGAGGCGGTCCATGTCCTTCCGGCGTATCGAGCCGAGACCCTCCCCCACCTGCCACTCGGCCACGGAGAGGAGCGGAATCGGAGTCCCTTCCGTGAGGATCACGAGATCCTCGAGCGAGGAGAGGTCGGCGCGGTCCGTTTCCGCCAGCCGGACAATGATGTCGTACTCGTCATTGCCGTCCCGGTAGCGAGCCGCCTCGAACCCCTGGACCGCGCCCCGGAGCGCGCTCCCGACCTCCCCGGTCGAGAGCCCGTAGAGGGCGGCCAGCTCCCGGTTCACCCGGACCGCGAGTTCGGGCCGGGCCTCGTCCAGGTCGCTCTCGAGCCCGACGAGGCTCGCGGCGACCGGAGCGTTCTCGAGGATCGCCAGGATCCGGTCCGAGAGCCGCTTGAGCTCGTCCGGATCCGTTCCCACGACCTCGATGTTCACCGGGCTTCCGGCAGGCGGCCCCGCGCTAAGCGTCGCTGCGCTGATCTCGGCGCCCGGAACCTCGCGGCCCACGTCCTGCTGGAGGTCGCGGAGTGTGTCGAACCCGTCGTGCGCCCGGTCCTCGAAATCGATGAGGGAGAGCGAGACGCGCGCCTGGTTCTGCCCCGACGGACCTCCGCTCCCCATCATCGAGGCGCCGGGGTTCCCACTGCCCCCGCCTGCCGTCGTCACGACCGACTCGACGTCGCCGAACCCGCTGAGCAGACGGACCTCGTCCTCAAGCGAGCGTGCCACGGCCTCCGTGAACTCGACGTTCGTCCCCACGGCCGCCTCGACATCGACGTACAGCTGGGCCGGCGGGATGTCCTCGGGAAAGAACTCGACGCCGTGGTTGAAGATGCCGAAGACGACGAAGGTGCCGACGAGAGCCGCGGCGCACCCGCCGAGGAGGAGCGCCCGGCGCCGGAGCGCCCAGAGGAGCGCTCCCTCGTAGCGCTCGAGCATCCAGACCACCCACGTGGCCTGGAACGCCCGCGCGATCCAGCCGAGGACGAGCCGGTGGAGTGCCCACACGCCGGCGATCATGGCGGCCCCGAGGACCGCCGTGACGGGGTTCAGCGCGGCGACCCCGAGCAGCAGCACCGCCGAGGCCACGAGGAGCACGCGGCGGGCTAACGGCGTCAGCGACCGGACCGGCGCGTCCGCCGGCCGGAGGAACATCGCGCAGAACGTCGGAACGATAACGAGCGCCACGAAGAGCGAGCTAGAAAGCGTGATGATGAGCGTCAGGGGGAGGTAGCCCATGAACTCGCCCACCATGCCGGGCCAGAAGGTGAGCGGTGCGAACGCCGCGAGCGTCGTGGCCGTCGCTGCGATGATGGGCCGCGCGACTTCGCCGGTCGCCTTCTTCGCGGCGTCGCGCGGGCTCCACCCGTCGCCGACGAAGCGGTAGATGTTCTCGACGACGACGATCGCGTTGTCGACGAGCATCCCCAGGGCGAGGATCAGGCTGAAGAGCACGATCATGTTCATCGTGATCCCGAGAACGGCAAGGATCACGAACGAGAGCATCATCGATGTCGGGATCGCGAGCGCCACAAAGGCGGCAGTCCGTCCGCCCAGGAAGAAGAAGAGGACGGAGAGGATCAGGATGAGCCCGGAGATGATGCTGTTCTCGAGACTGCTCACCATCATGAAGATCTCGCGCGACTGGTCGCCCGTGATCACCACCTCGGTCGTGGGCGGGAACTGCGGCTCCATCTCCGCAAGGATCCGCTTCACCTCGTCGGCAGCCTCGATGAGGTTCGCGCCGGAGCGCTTCACCACGTCGATCGTCACAACGGGGTTCCCGTTCAACCGGGCGTAGCTCGTCCGGTCGGCAAAGCCGAACTCGACGTCCGCCACGTCGCGCACATAGATCGCGCGGCCGTCGAAGACCTCGACGACGAGATCCTCGATGACCGCGGGGTCGACGAACTCTCCATCCACCCGCACGAGGTAGTCCACGTCGCCCACCTCGATCGATCCGCCCGGGATGTTGACGTTCTCGGAGCCGATTGCCTGGGCGACGTCGTTTATCGAGAGCCCGTAGTACTTGAGCCTGGCGAGGTCGACGTCGACCCTGACTTCCCGCTCGAGCGCTCCGCGCACGTCGGCCCTGAGAACCCCGGGGATCTGCTCGAACCGTTCTTGGAGTTCCTCGGCGACCTCCTTCATCCTCACCAGGCCGTATTCACCGGCGAGGTTGACCTGCATGATCGGGAACTCGGAGAGGTTGATCTCGATGACGTTCGGATCCTCGACTTCCGCGGGGAGCTCGGGGGTCGCGATATCAACCCTCTCGCGGACCTGCTGGAGCGCCTCGTTCAGGTCTGCATTCACCGAGAACTCGACCGTAATCGAGGAATAGCCCTCGACGGAGGTCGAGATCATCTCCTCGACCTCCGAGATCGTGCTCAGCTCCTCCTCGAGCGGCCGGGTGACGAGCGTCTCGACGTCGGCCGGCGAGACGCCGGGGTAGATCGTGTTGACCACGACCATCGGGATCTCAATGTCGGGCTGCGCTTCCTTCGGGAGGTTCAGGTAGGAGACGAACCCGGCCACGCACACGATGATGAAGAGGATCAACACACTGGTTCCGTGGTCCACCGCAAAGCTGGTGAGCCCGAACTCCCTGAAACGCCCCGCCGGCGGCGTCCCGACGTCCCGGGGGGGCGCGCCGCCCGCTCCCGCTCCGTCGCGTCTGCGATCGATCACTGGTCCCCCCTCTCCAGCACGCCGTCCCGGGTGGCCACGACCCGGACCCGGTCGCCGCCGACCACGAGGTTCTGCCCGAGCACGATGAGCCGGTCGCCGCGCCGGAGGCCGTCCTCGACGACAACCTGGTCACGCTGGGAAGGACCCAGGGTCACCTCGCGGAGCTCCGCAACCTCGGCGCCGCTACCGTTGCTCCCGACCACGAAGGCCACGAACCCCTCCTCGGCCCGCACGAGCGACTCCTGGGGCACCACGATCGCACCCGGGATCGTGCCCGTGAGGATCTCGATGTTGGCCACCATTTCGGGCTTGATTACGAGTCCCGGATTCGGAAGCCGGAGCTCCGCCTCGAAGGTGCGGTTCCGGGGGTTGACGGTCGCGCCGACGTAGTCCACGCGCCCCCCGTACGTCTCCTCCGCCAGGACGTCGAAGCGGACGACCGCCTCGCTCCCCAGCTTCACGTCCGCCGCATACCGCTCGGGAACGCCTCCGGTGACCCGGACCGGATCGATCTCGACGATGCGGGCAACGGGAGCGCCGGGTGAGACCATCGCCCCGACCTCCACCTCCCGGCGCTCGAGGATCCCCGAGATCGGGGCCGTCACGGTGGTCCGGGCGAGCCGCTCGCGGAGGGCGGCGAGGCTCGCGCCGGCTTGCTCCGCCTGGTACCGGGCCTCGAGGTAGGCGAGCTCGGAGCCGACCCCGTCCTCCTCGAAGAGCCTGCGGCGCCGCTCCCAGGTCTCGCCCGCGAGGGAGGCACGCGCCTCGGCTTCCGCGACCTGCGATCGAAGGATGCGGTCGTCGATCCGGATGAGCGGATCCCCGGCGGCAACGGCGGCTCCCTCCTCGGCCAGGATCTCCCGGACGACGCCCGCCTCCTCGGCCGAGACGGTAACGTCCCGGTTCGCCCGAACCGTTCCCGTCACTTGCACGAGCTGGGTAAAGTCGGTCGGGGCAAGCGGCTGGACCTCGACGTTCACAACCCGCAGGAATGCCCCATCGGCGGGAGCCGCTTCCGCGTCCCCGTCGTCGGCCGCCCCGCCGGCGCATCCCGTGAGCGGGAGGGCGGCCAGCAGAGCGAGGACCTTCGCATATCTGTTCACCGGACCCTCCGAATCGGTGACACGGTTTCAGCTTCCGACGCCGGCGGGCACCGGAACCTCGCCCACGAGCTGGTCGATCCGGGCCCGTGTCGAGAGGTAATCGAAGACGGCCTGCGCGTAGTTGAACTCGCTCTGCCTGAGGGCGACCTCGGCGTCCGTGAGCTCAAGCTGGCTCCCGAGTCCCTCGCGGTACTGGGCGCTCGCGATCTCGAACCCCCGCCGCGCCTGCCCGACAGCGAGCCTCTGGCTCCGGGTCCGGAGCCGCGACTCCTCGAGCTGGTCGAGGAGGCCCTCGAACTCGTCCTGGAGCTGGTCGCCGGCGATGTCCAACTGGAGCCGGGCGGTCCGGAGCGCGGCCTGCATCTGGTCGATCCGGGCATTGCGCCGGAACCCGGTGAAGACCGGGAGCGAGATGCGGACCCCAACGAACCGGGCGTAGCCGCGCTGCCTCGAGTTCGCGAAGAAGTCCGGCCGGCCGTCCTGCTGCGCCTGGATGTCGTAGGTCGCGAAGAGGGAGACCTCGGGGAGGTACTCGGACTGCTCGACCCTGAGCTGCACATTCTGGAGCTCGGCGTTGAGCGCCGCCTGCCTGAGAAGCGAATTCCCCTGTTCGGCCCGGCCGCGAAGCCGATCGACCGACTCCGGGTCGGTGAGCTGGGCCGTACCCACCCCCATCAGCGCGAGGAGCCGCGCGTTCTCCGCGCCGTTCGTCGCTCCCTCCTCCAGATCGAGGGCGGCCAGCGAGCCGGCGGCCTCGATCGGGACGTCCCCGTCGAGGTCCAGTTCGGTCGCGAGCACCCTCCGGAGCCGGCGGTGTTCGTTCTCGACCATCCTGAGATCGGGCTCCAGGTTCGCGAGCTCGACCTCGAGCCGGAGCACGTCGTAATCCGAGGCGAGGCCGGCGCGGTTGAGCGCGCGGGTCTCCTCGAGCGACTGCATCACGCGGGCAACCGACCGCTCGATGAGCTGCATCTGCTCCTGGGCGAGCAGGAGCTCGTAGTAGAGGAGGCGGACGCGGGTGACGACCTCCTGCTCGGTCCCCCGCACCACCTCGACCTGCTGGGTCTCGTAGCGGCTTGCCGCGCCGGGGCCCAGGAGGGCGGAGGCCCGGAAGAGCGGCTGCTCGAACGCCACGTTCGTGTTCCACGCGTTCTCGGCGCCGAACTGCACCTTGAGGAGCTCCCCCTCGGCGGCGTTCGGATTGAAGAAGATCGCGGGAATGAACGAGACGGCCGGCGATACGTTGCGTGTGTACGACCCGCTCACGTCGATGCTGGGGTAGACCGCTGCCCACGCCTCCGAGACCTGTCCGCGGGCGACCGCGAGCTGGAGGCGCGCCTGCTCGACCTCGCGGCTCTCCTCGACCGCCATCCGGAGCGCCTCGTCGAGGGTGAGCGAGAGCACCCCGGAACCTCCCGCTCGGCCGTCCCGTCCGGCCTCGCCCGCCGACGCCCGCGACTGCGCCTCGAGCGCGACCGCCTGAGACGCGATCACGGCGACCGCCGCCGCCATCTTCACGAGTGACTTCACCCTTCCTCCTCCGTTCAACTGTGCCACGGCACCTCCCTCCCCTCCGGGTTCCTCCCTCCGCCCGGTGCCGCGCCTGCTCGCGCCTCCTCTCCGGGCCCTCCCTCCGGGGCCGGAAGCATCGCCCCGATCCCCTCGACCCCCACGCCCGCGAGGATCCGACGCCGGGAGGCGCGGTACTCCCGGCGAAACGCCTCCCTCGGCATCTCCTCCATCGTCCGCATCGTGTAGAGGGAGAGAAGCCCGTACGCATGGCTCCAGAGGGTGAGCATGATCCGTTCGTGCGCCTCCGGCCGGAAAACCCCCGCCTCGGTGCACTCCCTCACGCGGTCGGTCCAGAACTGGCGGATCGCCGCATGCCTCCGCCGGAGCCTGGCCGGCGTCCTGTCGAGCCCCGCGAGCTGGCGGAAGGAGTGGAGCATCTGGAAGTAGCGCGGGTGGTCAAGCGCGAAGTCCATGTAGGCGTCACCGGCCATCTCGAAGCGCTCGAGCGGCGTCGCGCCGGCAAGCGCCCGCGTCAGACGCCGGAAGAGCTCGTCGAATGCCTCCTGGAAGACCTCGAAGAGCACCTCCTCCCGGTTCGCGAAGTGCCGGTAGAGCGCAGGGGCTGTCACGCCCACCCGCCGCGCCAGACACCGCATCGAGAATCCCCCGAATCCCGCATGGATGAAGAGCTCGCAGGCGTGGCCGAGGATCCGTGTTCGTGTATTGGTCATAGTAAACACCGTAAACAGATCCCCGGATCCTGCCAATCCCCACCGCCCGCACCTCGGTCGAGCGAGCCGGTGCGCGACCTCGGTTACGAGACGAGCGGGAAGGACGGTCCAGCACGCGCATCTCCTGCGGCCGCGACGGTCTGCGTACCGTCTATATCATTGTCCTACAGATATCTATGAGATCAGTTCCGCCTCGGCCGCGAAGCGCTCCCGCCGGACGCGTTGTCCCCGGCCGCCGGGGCCGGCGGCCCCACGCCGCTGCCCCGCGGTAGCGGGCCGGGGGCAATACGCCGCAGCCGAGGGGACGGAGTTGAGGGAGCCAGCGGCCCGCTTGCGCGATGTAAACGGTGTTCTCCGGTGCCCGGCTCCTCCGGGCGCCTAGTCTTCGAGCGTCACCCGGACGACCTGGTCGCCCTCCTGGAGGAGGTCCAGGGTCGCCGCCCCCTCCTCGATGTAGCCGAAGGCGGTGTAGCCTCCCTCGAGGTGCGGCTGCGGAGAGTGCGTCAGGTAGTACTGGGACTCCTCGGTGTCCTTTCCCTCCGACGCCATCCCGATCACACCCCGGCCGAAGGGGATCTGCGTAAACTCGCTCCGGATCGGAGTCCCGGTACCCCCGCTGCCGTCGCCCACACCCACGTCCCCGCCCTGTACGACGAAGTTGGGAACGACCCGGTGGAACCGTGTCCCGTCGTGCGCGCCCGCGAGCACCTGGTCCACAAAGGTCTGGACCGTGAGCGGCGCCTGTTCGGTGAACAGCCGGACGACGATCACCCCGCGGTCGGTCTCGAACCTGAGGCGCGGCTCGGGACCGAGCTCCCCTAGGCGGGCCCACTCGACGCGGGGGACGGGCCCCGTCTCTCCGTCCCCCGCGATCGGCACCTGTTCGCCAGTGATCCGCTCGATGGCGCGGGCCGCTGCCGCCCGCAGGCTGAAATCCTCCTCCGCGGCCACAGCACGGAGGAGAGTGACCGAGGCGTCGCCCATCGACTCGAGGATCGGGACGAGGATGTTCGGATCGCCCGTCGGCCTCCGGGCGCGGAATGCGGCCTCGAGCGCCCCGGCGGAACCCAAGGGCACGAAGCTCGGGTGCGCGAGCGCGCCGGCCGCCCGGATCGCGGGGAGGTTCTCCGCGTCCCCGATGCGCCGGACGAGGAGTTCGAATACCCGCTCGGCCGGGATCTCCCCCGCCGCCCCCCTCCCCCACCGCTGTCCGATCGCCCAGGTGGCCCCGGCCCGGACCTCAGGCTCCGGGTGTTCGGCGAGTTCGAGGAGGAGATCCATGACCTCGCCGGGCGGCAGGCCGCCCAGGCTCTCGATCCCCAGCCGCGCCGCGACCGGGTGGAAGTCCGCCATGCGGCGCACCCAGTCGAGGATGGAGGCGGCGCGCCCCTGCGCGACGAGCGGCGGCGCGAGCGGGATCTGGGAGCGCCAGTGTCCGGGCTCCCCGGCAACCCGCTCGGCAGCGCGGTCGAGCCAATCCTCCGAACTCCAGGCGAGAAGCGCCGCGGACTCCGCCGCCACGGCCCGGACGTGCCCGGAGGGGTCGGCGAGGGCGGCAAGCAGCCCATCCTGCACGGCCGGACTCGCCAGCCAGCGGGGGCTCATCACGATGTTCGCCGCGTTCACCCGCGTTCGCCAGTCGGTCGCAGCCACCATCCAGCGGGCGATCCTCGCCGCATCGGCCTCCACATCGCCGAGCCTCCCGAGCGCCTGGACCAGATACATCGCGGCGGGATCGCCCGGCGCGGATCCGTCGAGCGCGGCCCGGACCCTCGGGGCGACTCCGGCCCACACGCTCACGCTGGCCGCCCGCCCGAAGTAGTAGGCACTCCGGTACCGCACCTCGGGGTCCGGGTGCGTAAGCCGCTCGGCGAGGTACTCGAGGATACCGGGAGGGCGCACCTCCCGGAGCGCGGCCCTCGAGACGGCGAGCGTCCGGTCCGCCTCCTCACCCGGGCGGGCCGGACCGCGGGCAAGCGCGCCGACGGCTTCGAGTCCGCCGCGCTTTCCGAGCGCATCGATGAGGCGCACGCGCACCGGGCCCTCCTCCTCGCCGGCGAGCGCCTCGAGAAGCCCGCCCCCCCCGTCCGGGAGCGGGAGCTGGCCGAGGGCGAAGGCGGCATTCGCGCGGACCTCGGGCGAGGGATCGGCGAGGAGGCCGGAGAGCGCATCGAGAGCGCCCGCGTCCTGGACGGAGGCGAGGGCGAAGGCAGCCCGCGCCCGTACGAGAGGGTCAGGACTTCCGAGTAGTTCTCCGAGCGCCTCTCCCTCGCGCGCCACCTGGAGGTCGACGACCTCCTGGAGCGCTGCGGACCCTAGGAGGCCATCCGAGGGGGGGAGCGGCGGGACGGGCACGGGGATCGAGTCCCCCGCCATCCCGCCGGCGCACCCGGAACCCACGAAGAGGGCCAGGATCGGGAGGATCGGGGGGGAGAGCCTCGGGCTCACGGTCAACCTCCGTCGGGGGGATGGGTTGCGGCGGGCGGCGGCGCCCCTATTGTCGGGGACCCCGCTTCTCCGAACAAGGACACGGCCGTGAGGATCTCCGAACCCCCGCCGGACGCACCGCCCCGGCTGCACGCCGGATTCAGGCCGGCGTCCTTCACTCCGCCGCCCTGGCTCCGCGGGGGCCACGCCCAGACCGTGGCCGGGAAGTTCCTCCGGGCCGAGCCGGCCCTCCCGCTCGAGCCGCTCCGGATCCGAACGCCGGACGGCGACTTCCTGGATCTCGAGGTCGGACCGGAGCCCGCGCCGCACGCACCCGTCGTGCTCCTCCTCCACGGGCTCGAGGGGTCGACGCGCCGCCGGTACATGCGCCTGGCGATGCTCGCGCTCCTCGAGGCCGGGGTGAGGCCTGTCGGAATGAACTTCCGCGCCTGCTCCGGGACGCCGAACCTGCGCCCCCGCTTCTACCACTCCGGAGAGACGGGAGACTTCCGCCAGGTGCTCGCGACGCTCCGGGAGCAGATGCCCGGCCGCGCCTTCGGAGCCCTCGGGTTCTCGCTCGGGGGCAACATCCTCCTGCGCTTCCTCGCCGAGACGGGAACGGCCGCGCCCGGGTCGCTCGGGGCAGCCGTCGCCGTCTCGGTCCCCTACGACCTCGCCGCGGCAGTCCGGATGCTCGAGACCGGGGGGATGGGCCGCCTCTACACCCGCTACTTCCTCAAGTCGCTCAGAACGAAGGTGCGGGCCAAGCGCGCGCTCCTCGAGAGCGCCGTCGATGTGGAGCGGACCCTCGCGGCCCGCACGCTCCGGGACTACGACGAGGCCGCGACCGCGCCCCTCCACGGGTTCCGGGATGCGGCCGACTACTACAGACAGGCGTCGTCAGGGCCGGTCCTCGGGGATATCCGCGTCCCCACGCTCCTCATCCACGCGGCAGACGATCCCTTCCTCCCCGCCGACGCCGTACCGGCGGCGGCCGTCGGGCGGAACCCCTGGCTCCTCGGCGCATTCACCCGGCGCGGCGGCCATGTGGGATTCATATCAGCCGGCGCCCCGCTCCGCCGACGGCCCTTCTGGGCCGAGGCCGAGGCAGCGCGCTACCTCTCGTGCCTCCTCGGCGGAGCGGGCGTGTCCGGACCCGCCGGGAGTGCCTGAACCCGTCAGGAGAGGGAGGGGGCCTCCGGAACCCGCGGCGCGAGGTAGCGGCGGTGCCAGCTCTCCCGGGCCCGCCTCTCGAAGCGGCCCGCCCGGAGTTCGCCCACCCGCTCGAGGGAGAGATCGAAGACGACGGTATCCCCCGTGACGAGCCCCGCCCGCGCTCGGTCGCGGAAGACGGGCCGGGAGACGCGCTCGATCGCGCCGCCGGTCCCGCCGGGCCGGTACCAGACAGGTGCACCGCCGACGATCTCGGTGCCGAACTCGGCCTCGAGCGCCCGGAGCCGGCCCACCAAGGCATCGATCGAACATCCGGACGGGGGGACGGTCCGGTCATCGACGGCCACGAGGAGAAACCGGCCGTCCACCCACTCGTGCCGGGCGGCGAGCGGGTGGCCGTGCGCCTTCCATCCGCCGAGGAAGGCCGCGACGCTTCCGAGAAGCCGCGCCTCCTCCTCCCCCGAGAGGCTGCGACCGATGCCGAAGATCCAGAGCTTGGCGGAGTCCGGAAGGCCGCCGAAGAGCCCGGTTTCTCCCCGGCCCGTCACGGAGAGTCCCCCGGATTCGGGGCGGATCGGTCGGCCACCGCCGCTTCCGGAGCCGCCTTGTCGAGGAGGACGGCGATCCACCGGAGGTCACGGGTGTTCTCGAGCATGATCTTGACGATCATCGTGAGAGGCACGGCGAGGAGCGCCCCCACGGGCCCCCAGACCCATGCCCAGAAGATGAGGGAGAGGATGACGACCAGGGTCGAGAGGCCGAGGCGGCGCCCGAGAAGATGCGGCTCGAGGAGATTGCCGAACGCGACGTTCACGGCAACGTAGCCCGACGCGACGAGGAGTGGCTGGCCGAGCCCATCGAACTGGATCAGCGCGAGAAGGACGGCGGGCACGGCGGCGATGATCGACCCGATCGTCGGCACGTAGTTGAGGACGAAGCCGATGAGGCCGAGGACGACCGGGAAGTCAAGCCCCAGCGCCCAAGCCCAGAGACCGATGCAGAGCCCCGTGGCGATGCTCACGAGCGTCTTGATCGCGAGATACTCGAGCACCTCGTCGGTGATCTTCGTGAAACGCCCGATCTCCCCGGCACCCCCGCCGAGCACGGCGCGGAACTTGTCCGGGAAGACGGCCGCCTCGGAGAGGATGAACACCATGACGAGGATCACGATGAAGGTGTTCGAGAGGAACACCGCCACGCGCCCGAGGAGGTCGCGGGCCGTATCCATGATCGCGGCCGCGCTGATGAGCTCGTCAAAGACGTCGCCGACGGGAAGCCCGCTCGTCTCGAATCCGGCGGTCCATGTGTCGATCAGCTCCTGGAGACGGGTGGCGTAGAGGGGGAGGCGCACCTGGACGTCGGCCAGCGACTCGTTCGCGAGGAGGACGATGATCCCGAGCACCCCGACGTCGACCAGCACCGCCAGGATGATGGCGGCCGCGCGCGGGATCCCCTTGCGCTGCAGCCAGAGCATGATCGGGATCGAGAGGATCGCGAGAAAGAACGCGAGGCAGAAGGGGAGGAGTACCGGCGCGCCCGCCCGCAGCCCCGCGACGACCACGAACGCACTCGCGAGCACCACGAGGAACCTCGCGCCAGGGCCCCAGTCCTGGGCACCCGGCCGGATCGTGTCCATCTGCCCCCAGCCCTCCGAAACCGCCTGCGTTTTCCGGTTGCCGACCGAGCATGGAGTCTAACCGGGAGTGGACCGGTGAGCCACCTCTCAGGACGCCCCGGGCGGGAGGCCTCTGTGCCCCGGTATCTCGGCCGGCGGGGACTGCGGGAGGTCGGGCGAAACTGGTTCATGGCGAGGGCGAACCAGTCCGGGAGTCGCGAGACTCCCCCCTCTGCCGGCGAACACCCGAAGAAAAACCCGCGCCACGGCCGGGAGCCTAGGTCTGACCCGCCGCTCCTGCCTGGCAGACACCGCCGCCGACTCCCGGACGAAGGGCGGGGAGCCCCGGCGCTCTCCCGTCCGGACCCGGCTATCCGCCCCGGGGCAGGGCCGCGGCCCGATCTCCTCCCGCCCCTTGAATTCGGGTCTCATCCGCTGCACACTGCGTGAGGACGGGCATCGCCGTGCAAGGGATTGTAAGTGGTTGACGCACCTTCCGTTGCCGCATGGTGATCTGTGTTTGATCGCCGGCGTGGCGAGCGATGTCGGGCCGGTCTCCGCACGGGATGCCGGCGAGGCGCGTGGAACCGGAAAAACGGGAGGGCACGATGGGCTCGGTGGATCCGCTCCTTCGGGAGTGCCGCGTCGACACCTTCCGGTCCGGCGGGAAGGGCGGCCAGCACCAGAACGCCACCGATTCGGGGGTACGTCTCACGCACATCCCGACCGGGACCGTCGTTACCGTTCGCGAGTCCAGGAGCCAGCACAGGAACAAGGCCATCGCGCTCGAGCGCCTGAGGACACGCCTCGCCGCACTGGCGGCGAAGAAACCCGTGCGAGTCCCGACGCGGGTACCGGCCAGGGCGAGGGAGGCGCGGCTTCGGGAGAAACGCAGACGCTCGGAGAGAAAATCGCGCCGTCGTCCGCCCGCAGCGGACGACTAGCCCCAAAACAGGCATGATTGTGTGGGTGGTCTAGAAGAGAGTACCGGAAAGGCTTA
>CAZHGS010000029.1:0-30315 GCA_964532325.1 uncultured Gemmatimonadaceae bacterium
CAGGCACCGAGCCGTTCAAAGAAATGCTTGCGTTATCGGGGGCGTCCATAGACGGGTTGTTGATGAGATCGCACTTCGTGCTCCAGTCGTTGTCCTCCGCAATGAGGGAAGCCCGGGGCACGAGCGATGGCCCCAGGTCCATCGATAGGTACCATTGTCCCTGTCCCGCGGCGCTGCCCGGGAAGGTGACGCAGACGACTCCCGCCACGAGCAGGGCAGGGCGGATCGCCACGCGCCGCGCTGCCCGGGGGTGATCATCGGTTCGACACATCGGTCGTCCTCCGCCGGCTGAAGTCTCAGGGTCCGGGTGCTTCTCGGACCGACGGGAATATACAGCGGGGTGTCGGCTCAGGGGCGGGTGCCGGGTCCGTACGCCCGGTCGAGCGGCTCCGGCCGGCAACCGGTCAGGGGCAACGCTACGATCCCGGGAAGGAGCTGTTCCGGACCACCCGGGGAGGTGATGATACGAATTTGCCGATGTATGCCGCCGGCCGGCCGGCGACCGTGGAAGCGCAGTCTCGTCGGGGCGCTCAGGCTGATCGCCCCGTTGCCCGCGATTCACAGCGCCGGTGGGAAGGCACGCACAGCACTCTCGTGTCTGCCTGCCCCAAGCTCCTGGCCAACGAATCGTCGGATGACACCGGGAGCTAGAGGTCAAGTCGGCTGAGGCGGGGGAACGGAACCGGACGCCGTTTCGCGTCTGTGTCGGGGTCCAGATGCACCCTATCCGGTGCTATCGGCCCGAGTCTCGTATTTTCCCTGGATCACTTCACGAATGTCTGCTGCGACTTCCAGAATTCGGCCGGCGCACGAACCGTCTCAGCCGCCTCCTGACGCAGAGCCACGAGAAGGGGTCTCAGGTCAGCGGCCTTCTCCTCGTCACCCGTCAGGACTTGGACCAGATCATTTGCCGCCGCTCCTGCAGCGGCCAGCTCAGGCACAAGCTCCAGCACTCCCCGCAACATCGCATCATTGACCGGCTCAGAGACACGATACAGCGATCTGAATCTCTCCATGGCAGCCGAAATGTCCGTCGGCGCCAACAGGAGTTGCGCGTGCCCACGCATCGCTCGACAGGTGAGTGCCGCGCGGCGTGGTTCTGCCAGAATGCTCAGGCTTCTCTCGACTTCTTCGTAGGTTCCGGAACGATGGTAGTGGCGTCCATGCCGAGCTCGAATCCCGGTCTTTCCGATCCACACGGTGGCGACCCACTCGTGTAGCTCGGGATCACTGCTGGCACCGACCTAGCCATGCCCGCAACCGTATCATGGGTGCGCATCACTCACCCGGCTGGCGGAGATATGAACAGGATGTTCACGGCCCTCGGGCCCGGCCTCGTCCGGACATCCGGGTTCGCTCTTTCCACAATCGATGTGGAAACCATGTCGATATCCGGTTGACCATAGTCGCCAAGCCTGGCGAGATCGGCCGGATCCTCCGCCGTGAGGGGCTCTGCAGCTCCGATCTGCCGCATGGCGCAAGGCACGCCGCGACGGCACCGTCATCGACCAGGTCGACCAGGTCGTCTGCGTCTGAGCTCCGGCGATCCCCTGGACCGAATCGACCGCTGCCCGGATCAGCAGGCGGTCGAGCGTCGCATACGCCGGGCCACCGCCCAGACACGCCGGGCCGAAGTGCGAGGCACGGTGCCGAGTGTGCGGTCATCTGTAACGTCTGAAAGCTTGTGTCGGACGTGTAGTTGAATCACCGAAGGCGGACTCCTTCAAGCCAGGCGTCGACCTCACCGAAGGCGTCCTGCTGCCACTGATCCTGTGTGCGTTCACCAAGGAGGTGCGAACCTTCCACGAACTGCCGGACGCTTGTTGGTCCGAAGTCTTCGGCGTCGCGGAATTTTCCGGCGATCAGGGGGGTAGCCGTTGCGGGCCGACGGCACGTCGAGGAGCGGCTGCGTGGCTCGGACCAGCGCGTCGACGCCACCCGGGAAATTGCGGACAGAATAAATAGTAGATGTCGTAGGCGTCCTTGCGTTTCAGGCGACCGTGGATGGCAGACCCCTTCGTGGCCAGGAGGGCTGGGATCGACGCAACGGCGACACGCACCCGATCCCTGCCTCCATCAGGCATGTCTCCATCGATCGCGACCATCTGGTAGAATCTGAGCGCCAGGTCGGTGCCGCGAGCACGCTGGACGGCGAACTGGCTGATGAGCGGCGGTCTGTTCCGCGTGATCTCCGCGTCCCGGGGCATCAGGCAATCAACGACAACGTCGATGTCGGCCCCACCGTCCCTTGCGGCCACGGTGCGCACCAGCTGAAAGCGTCGAAGGTTGTCCCGCCGTCGGTAGCCATTCTCCTGGAGGGCTTCGACAAGCCGTACGTATTCACCATCGCCCAACTCCGACGGATCGAGGACAAGGTCCACGTCCCCGGTTCCGAATTGGGGCATGTCGGCTTCGCTGAGGAGCAATCAGGGTACCATGCCGCCGCCGATCGCGGATTTGCCGTTTAAGCCGGCGAGAATCTGACCGATCCCGATAAGCACGGACTTGACCGTCCTGGTCGTCCGGTCATCGTAATCAGCAGCCGATTGCGGTTCTCTCATAGCCAGGGAAACCATTTCGAGGCCAGGTGGTCGGCGATCTCACGGTCGCGGTCTTTCCGCTTCCAGAGATCGAGGTACGTGACGACTGGACTGGTGCAGAAAATGCCCGGTGCCGGCTCGACCGCGTCCCCGAACAGACTCTCGTCGTTGGGGATACACACGACGACGTTGGCCCCCCTTCCGACACGGCTGAGTTCGAGCGTGTCCTCCACCGTGCGGGCGCCCCGCTCATCGGCGTAGAAGCTGTGCGTTCCAACCCGACCGAACGGCGCAATCCAATCGGCGGCGGAGTGCATCGAACAGACCGCGCGCGGGCTCCCCGGATCCCGATTCAGAGCAGCCCGAACCATCTTGCGGAGCTGGTCGCCGTGGAACCGTGTGTATCCGCGGATGCGGCGGCCGGCAGGGTGGCGGTATTTCTTACGCCACGTCCGAAGCAGCTTGTCTGGCTGTACGAGCACGATGCCTTCCCTCTGCCTTTCGATCCATTCCCGCGCGAGCAGGGACTTGCTCACGCTGCTCACATGGCCAAGGCTTGCTCCGGCGGCTTCCGCCAGGTCGACGACACGCCACGGCCGGTCAGGATCGCGGAGGAGGACTCGCAGGATCGCGGCGGCCTTCGGGGCAAAGATCGACTTGAGAGCGCGGGTCTCGGACTTCGGCCTGTCCGGGACGGCCTGATCGATGTACACGCTACCGAAGGCGAGACGGGCGTTCCCGATCAGGTCCAGATACGCAATATCGTGATCGATGCAGATCGACCGAGACTGGGGAGACAGGTAGCGACTTGCGAGCATGGGGATCAGGCCGGTTCCGGCGTCCACCAGGCCGGACTCGCGCAGGTCGGCCAGATAGCCCTTGAGCTGGTAGACCGCGGACCGGACGAAACGTGGAGCGCCATCGGGCTTGGTTTCGATGATGAGAGCATGGGTGCCGTCACCGTGTCGGAAGTCGATACGTACATCTATGCAATGGCCACGCCCGAGCCACTGTTCGTGCTCGATCGTGCAGATCTCGAGGTGCGGGACGCGGTCGAGTAGGTTGCGGGCGGCGCTGACGGCTCTGATCGCAAAGGCCTGTCCTGATTCATGGCTTTTCATCATGTGATGAAAATACACCCTTTGGTGAAATTATCAAGCGTTGTCGTTGAAATGCAGTTTTCAACGCCCCGGTGAAAACGGCTTTCTCAGCGAAATCGGAGAGTGTTCCTAGAAAGACCTGGAGATTGCCGTGGAGGCGTACCTCCGTGTGTGTGACAGGCCGGGGCAAGCCTCGGGGCGACCTGGGGGCGCTGTTCAGAGCCTTCTGCGCGGGGGTTCAGGAGCAGGCGCAGTAACTCAGATTGACCCAGTACCTTGTATTGTCCGGTCCTGTCTCGGGGCGGGGCGCAGGCCGTCCGTGACGAGCCCGGCCGGCTTCTTTGGGTGTGTGGCACCACGGCCCGGAACCGGAGCGACCGGAGCGGGGCAGCGCGCGGCGAGTCCGGGAGACCCGGCCGCCAGGAGCGGGACCAGGGGGGGCGCGGGCCGGGGCGCCGACCGGTGGGCAACCCGGGTGTCGGAATGCGTCCGCCCTAGAGTCCCGTCCGCAGATACCCCCGGATCGCCGAGACCGCGCGCTCAACGTCGGTGTGCGAGTTGTAGAAGTGGGGCGAGAGGCGTACGCCGGGCCTGTCGCTCCCCCCCCGGGCGGCGGCCACGATCCCGTCTTCCTCGAGCGCCGCGACCACATCGCCGGGCGGGAGGTCGGCGGGCCGGAAGGTGACCACGGCCGCGCGCCGCGCGGGGTCGGGCGAGGTCCACATGTGCACCCCGTCGAGCGCGGAGAGCTCCTCGACGAGCGCCGTCGCGAGCTCTCGGCTCCGCGCCTCCACCTCGGCCATCGTGATCTCCTCGAGGAACTCGATCTGCGCGCCGAAGGCGTGAATGGCGGGCTCGTCGCGCTGGCCCATCCCCTCGTGGGTGCGTGCGAGTCCCCGCGACCCGCTGTACGCGCTGTACATGGTGGGCCAGAAGCGCTCGTGGACCCCGGCGTTCACGTAGAGCACCCCGGTCTCCTTGGGGCCGCACGGCCACTTGTGCGCGCTCCCGGTATAGAAGTCGGGCCGCATCTCGGAGAGGTCGACGTCGAAGAGCCCGAACGACTGGGCGCCGTCGACGGCCGAGAGCACACCGTTCTCGCGGGCCAGCGCGCAGAGCTCGCGGGCCGGGAAGAGGTCGCCGGCGGTGTTGGTCAGGTGGGTGAAGGCGATCACGCGGGTGGCCGGCGTGATCGCCTCCCGGAACGTCCGGACGTAGTAGTCGGCACCGGGGTGCGGACTCGGCGGCTCGATCTCGTTCACCGTGAAGCCGAAGCGGTACCCCTTGGCCTGCCAGGCGAGGTTGTTGCTCGGATGGTTGTCGCGCACGACCACGACCTCGTCGCCCGGTCCGAGCTCGAGGCCGGTCGACACCCAGTTGTTGGCCTCGCTGGTGTTCCGGGTGATCAGGATCTCCTCCGGCGTGACGCCCAGGAATCCGGCCAGCCGGTCGCGGGTGGACTCCTTGACCCCGCGCATCTCGTCCCGGAAGGTCGGGACCGGCTCGCGGTCCATCCGCTCGGTATAGTCGTAGACCGCCTGGAGCGTGCTCGCGGGCGAGGGGCAGAGGTTGGCCGCGTTCATGACGGAGAGCTCCGGCGGCATGAGGAAACGGGCGCGGACCTCCTCCCAGTCCACCTCCTGGCCCGTCCGGGTGCGCCGGACGAGCGGCGCCGAGCGCGGCCGGCTCGCGGGCCGGCCAAAGGCCGGATGGCCAAGGAGCGCTGCGGATCCCCCGGCAGCGAAGAGGCGGGCGAAGTCGCGGCGGTTCATGGACGGCGGAGGCATGGGAGCTCGCGGGCACGGGGTAGCATCGGGTCTGCCGAATAGTACGGTCGCGCCGGCCCGTGCGCGACGCGGGGGCCGCTTGCGGTTTCGGGGAAGTGCGAAGAGCCGGCCCCGGAGGCCTTCGCGGAAGGTATCTTCCCGTTCGGTGGCGTGCCCTGCGGACGGGCCGCGGCTTCGTGGTTCCGTCTCGTCCGGTGACCGGCACGGCCGGTTCCGGCGCCGCGCTCGGGGAGAGGCAGCCGCAGGATCTCCCGCCACGATGCGGGTGCGTGGCTTCCGGGGCGGCGGCCGGCCGCTAGAGCTGGCGCCAGGTGGCCGCGAGCCCGATGAGCCCGAGGTGCATGACGGCGCCAGGGGCGAGAAGGGGAGTGCCGCCGAAGAGTACCCGGCGGACGAGGGGCCAGCCCGCGGCCGCCGGGTTCATCTCGAGCTCGAGGAGGGCATTGCTGCGCCAGTGAAGCCACATGCCCACGGCGCCCACGACGATCAGGGCGAGCATCGTCGCCCGCAGGACGAGGATCCGTCTGCGGGTCGGGCGCATCCCGGCGGCGACGATCACGAGGGTCGCCGCGCCCATTCCGATGAAGGGCGTCCACTGGAGCGGCGACTCCCAATGCTCCAGGAGAACCAGTTCGGCACCGATCCCGGCGATCCCGACGATCACGACCGCCAGGATCAGCCTCCGGAACCCCAGCACCGCTGCGTTGTGTTCCACGCCGGGCTGACTCGTGGGATCTCGCAGTCGGCGTGGTCCGCTACTCGATCCTCACGTACTGCTCGAGGCGCGCCACCTCGTCCTCGTCCACGTACTTGCCGATCTCGCGCCGGAACTGCTCGATGCCGACGTACGGCCGGTATTCCTCGAACTCGTGCGCCATGCGGTCGCCGACGCCGGGAATGAGGAGGATCTCGGCCTCGCTCGCCGAATTCAGGTCGAGCCGGGCGAAGAGGTGCGAGTAGACCTCCTCCCTCTGCGCGTCGTCGAGGCTCCCGGCGAGGATCATGTCAACCTCGAGCATGTCCGCGAAGGGCCGGCCCTGGACGAGCTCGGCAGCGATCTCGGCCGTGATGTGCGGCACCTGCGCAAGACGCGCCTCGTCCGTCATGTTGGGGTCCGCGAGTCCGCTGGCCTCGGTTGCCTCCATCGGGGGTCCGGCCGCCGGCATCTGGGCCGGCTCGCCTCCGGCCTCCGGCGCCGGGCTCGAATCAGCCCCCGCACACGCCACGAGAGTCACGGCAGAGAGGACCGCGAGTCCATGGAGCAGGCTTCTGGGTCCGGTCACTGTACTCCTCCTTAGATCCAGTCGCATGATATTGAGAATCATTCTCATTAACGGTCTGTCCACTATACGGACCGGAGGGGGAGGGCACAACCCCTCCGGGCGCCGGCGCGTCCTCCGAGGGGCTCACCCGGCGGGCGGTCTCAGTATTCGAACGTCTCGCCCGGGAGAGGGGGCACGAGCGGTGAGAGGCGCCAGTGCCCGGTTGCCTGCTCGAACGCGAAGGCGTAACCGAGGAGCTCCGGTTCCGAGAACGCCCGGCCGAGGAACGAGACGGTCGCGGGAAGCCCGCCGGAGGTGAATCCGGCCGGCACCTGGAGGTCGGGGAAGCCGGAGTAGGTCGAGAGGCTTATGACGATGATTCCGAACCTGCCGCTGCCGATACCCTTAGCGATCTGCTGTGACAAGCTGTCACCAGTATCAAGTGAGAGCTCGTCATACCAAACCTCTATGCCCAAAGAGCATAGCGTCTCAGCCAAAGGGCGGACGAAGCTATCCGCCGATGCAGTTCGTCTGGTGGGGTGCCCTTCGTGATGAGGGCGCCAATCAGAATGTTGCTGTCAAGAAGGACTCCCACGCGTAGCGTCCACTTCCTCGTCGATGAGGTCGAGGACCTGCTGCTGGTCGTACCGGGAGTTGCGATCTTTGATCTCACGAACGGTCAGGTCCAGCACACGGCGGCGAACCGCGCGGTCGACAAACCGGGACAGGTCGCCTTTACGGTTGCCGCCGGTGCGCCCAACAAAGGTGCGGACCATCTGGTCGGTCTTCTCGGGGATGGAGAGGTTCCACCGGATCATGATTCAACATCCCTTATGGTGGCGGTCAGCGATCGGCCAGGATCCTCATGGCCTTGCGCCGCCGAACCGAGACCTCCTTGATGATTGCCTCGGACTTCTTGGAAACCATGCGGTCGGCCACATGACGAGCAGACGTACCGCGATCCGTGGCGGAGCGGTTCTCGGGCGGTCCGCCCGTCTCGGCACCGGCATGCTCGGGACCCGTCTTCTCCTTGGTCATCGCTTCCTCCTTGGCTGGGTCTGTTACACCAGTCCCTGTCTCCCAGAGCCGACAACTCGTGCCCGTGCCTTGACCGTCTACCATGGCCTCGGATACTGCCGATGGCGGGGGCATATGCCGGGTGGGCCCCGTCCGCTCACTCGCAGGTCCGTCTTGAGGGAGTCGGTGAGTCCCGCGCTGGGCTTCGGAGGCTGCATCGTGATGCTCCTTCTGGTCAGAGTTCGGCTGCGGCTGGGTCGCGGGCGGCAGGTCTGCTGAGCCGGGAGCAATTCTCGTTGCCCAGGCCGAGCCTGCGGAGTAGCCCGGCCTCGGCGGGTGCGTTGCGAACCCGGCGGCGCCCTTGGCCCGGACAGCCGGTTCGCGGTAGTTGCCGGAGACGGCCCCGATGCTGACGCGCCCGGTACACCCATCGGGGTCCTAGTACGCGATCTGGGCGTCCGGGTAGAGGATGCGGTTCTGGTTGTCCATGGGGAGCCCGAGTACGCGGGTGAGGCGGTGGCCCTCGGCCTCCGCGGCCCGCTTGCCGTCCTTCCGCCGCGCGGACTCGCTCGCTCGGGAGACGGCGCTCTTCAGCCCGTTGCCGGGCTGGATGCGCCTGACGGCGGCGCCTTGTTCGCGGCCCGTGGGCGAATATTCGGCTTGCCTCGGTGAGGTTTCGGCAATGATGTGGGCGACGCCTTGTGCGATGGGGATCACAAGGTGCGGACCATCTGGTCGGTCTTCTCAGGGATGGAGAGGTTCCACCGGATCATGATTCAACACTCCGTACAAGTGTGCCTCGGGTGGGGTCCACCACCGCGCATAGAGCCTCGCCGAAATATCGCGGGGATGGGGGCTGGAATGCCGCCGGGCGGCACGGAGGGAAAGGGGGTCCGGATGGCCGCCCGGAACCCGGATCGTGGCCTTTCCGCGCAACACCCCGCTCCGCATACTTCACGCTCACACGATCCGGACCAGGGGTCCACGATAGGGAAAGGTGTCACGAAGGCCGTTATGCTCTCGAAGACCTATGACGCCCTCAAGGCGGCTGGTGCGCCGGATCGGATCGCCCGTGAAGCGTCCGAAGAGATCGCGGGGTTTGAAAGCCGCGTCTCCGGAATCGAATCCGACATGAAGCTGCTCAAGTGGATGACCGGAACGAACGTCGCGCTGACGGCCGCCGTCTTGTTCCGGCTCCTCACGGCGTAACCCCCGGACAGTATCAGCCCCTCGACCATCCACCCCCGTAGAGCGCCGGGGGGGTCCCCGCCGAACCGGAACCGCCAGTGAGCGGGCGATTCGTGCGCCTCCAAGTGATCTGGCGGCGCGGCGGCTTGGCGCGGTTCCTTTTCCGTCTCTTACTGGGGGCTCTTTCTCGGTGGCTGCCTGTCGTTGGCCCTGCTAGTTGCCGGGCTGGCCGCTGCGGTGGGCTGGCTCCCCCGGCCCCTGCTGATGAGCAGGCTCCGGGACACTTGGCCGCCGTTGGTGTTGGGCTGGCTGTGGCTGGCCGCGCTGTTTACCTCGTTTGCGACCGTAGCTGACGCTGGGGGGAAGCTCAGGGAACTGACGCAGGCCGGGCATCTGTCAGGGGACGGGATGCACCGCTTCTTCCCGGCCCCCGTTCATGCGGGCGACCCCGAGCGCGGCAGTGCACCGGTGCTGATCGACCCGGCAGGCGATCACAATGGACGTGGCGGTGCTCCCGGTCGGGATAGGCCACGATGAGCGCCCGGTGCCGCGCCATCCCGATTGCCTCCGGACTCTCAGCCACTGCCCGGCGCATTTCCTCGCGACTGGGCCTCTTGTCGGGTGCCAGTTGAGCATGAGGTGGGCGATGGGCTTCTGGAGCCGACGCTCTCCCGGGAAACGCCGGCGTTGGTGCCGGTCATACGGTCGCGGGAAGCCCGCCGGATGTGAACCCGGCCGGCAACTGGAGGTCGGGGAAGCCGGAGTAGCTCGAGAGGTTCGTGGCCGCCGGACCGGGTTCGCAGAGGCGGCCGAGATCCTCTTCGACCGTGTGGATCGGGCCCGCGGGACACCGTGAGGTCGGATAGATGAGCGCATCCAGCCGGTGGCTGTCCATGATCTCGAGCACGGTCCGCCGGACGCGTGGGAGATCGTTCTCGATCGCCCTGACGTAGCCGGGGTTGTCGAGGCCTCCGATCGCGAGATTCCGCTTGTGCAGCGCGATGAGGCCCGGGTTCACCGGGAGCGCCGAGTGCACCACCTGGGGTGATTCGTAGATGGCGATGACCCCGGCCAGCGTGCGCGGATAGCCCTCGGCGAGCGTGGCGAGATAGTCCTCGAGCCCGGGCCCGAACTCGGCGTTGACGCGTGACCGGATGCCGGACCCGCTCCGCTCGATGAAGTCGAGGAAGTCCTCCTCGAACCGGACCGGGTCGACGATGATCGCGCCGGAGTCCCGTATCGCCCGGATCGACGCCTCCATGAGAGCGTCGACCTCGGGGTTTCCCCGTCGGTGTCGGAACCCGCCATGATGCTGAGCGCGACCGCTATGTCGGTGACGCTTCGGGCCATGGGGCCGGGTACGTCGAGCGAGAGGGCCTGCGGGACGATGCCGCCCCGGCTGAGGAGGCTCGTACCATCAAGGCCAAATGACGGAAGAGATAATCGCCCAAGTTTAACTGGGACTGTACGATCTGCCAACGTTGTCGATCGACGACATCTGGTTCCATCGTGTTTGAAATAGAGGGAAGACCACCCCAAGATGGCGGGTATGTGGGTATCTGGGCACTCTACGGTAAGGGCCCCTGCGACTCCCGGCTTTCGCGGGCCCCTTGGATGCTGCAGTCTGAACCCATGGACTTTGCTGGCTTATATACACTAGGGGGTGAGACAGCGACCGTCACTCAGGCATGGGCTGACTACGATTGGAGCGAAATGACGCTAGCCCGCCAGAAGCGGCACGGGTCTAGGTGGGGCTTCTGCGACTGGACGGTCGAGGAGACGGACCATTCCCGTCCGCCGTGCTCGTCATCGGCTCCGTTGCGAGATTTGTTTAGCGCACGGGAGGCACAGGAGCGAGTATACCCCGCTCTGCGGTTTGGTGGTCAATGAAGCCCCAATCCTGGCGAACTGGGAACCTGTCACATTGCCACCCGCGATCTCTAAAACCAGACACGCTGACCCATCCGGCATTGACCAGGGACCTTTCGGCACCGAACATATGGAATCCGCAGACAACGATCACCGTCGACATCATAAGGACATGGAACGAGAGTGCCCGTGAACCGTCAAGACGACGCCCGCAACCGCCGACTCGAGAGCGACGTCCCGGCGCAGGAATCTACCGCATGAGTGACGCACTGCTATCGAGTTCCGACCGAATGGAAGCTCTGTCTTTAGTCTACGTGAGAGCCGTGGCGGCTCGGGCTGGATACGTTGTGTCCGTCCCCGACCCGGATCGGGATGGCGTCGATCTTCGCATCCACGCGGGAGGGGCGATGCGCCCCGCGATCGAGCTTCAAATGAAAGCGACTGGGAACCTAGGCGCACCGAAGAACGGGCGGCATTCGTATCCGCTGAAGCGCCGGAACTATGATCTCCTACGTGAGGAAACCCAGACGCCACGGCTCCTCGTCGTGCTAGATCTTCCGAAAGATGAGAAGCTGTGGATGACGCTCACTAACGACAATCTCATACTGAGGCGACGCGCTTATTGGCTCAACCTGAGAGGATGGGATGAGACCGCCAATCAAACCAGCGTCACGGTACACCTTCCGATCGCGAATCTGTTCAACGTTGGAGCGTTACGCGAACTAATGGCGCAATCCAGGAAAGGGAGAATCGAATGAGAGTGGACATCCGCGATAAGGAGGCCCTGCTCGGGGTCTCGCCCGGCGCGCTGTCGGCCTACGCCCGCGCCTCCGGTTGGATCAAGGCCGAAAGCTACGGCGACCACTCGGACGTCTACGCTTCAGCGGAGTTGCCCGAGATCATTCTTCCACGGCACCAGAGGCTTGCCGATTACGCAAGCGTCGTTTGGCAGCTGATAGAGGTCTTCGCTAAGGCCGCCGAAACGGATGAACTCTCCCTGTACCGCGACTTGGTCACGGCCGATCGTGATGTTCTGCGGGTGCGTGCACCCGATAGCGAGACCGGTAGCGTAAACGTGAGCGACGGTGTCACTCTCATGCACGGCGCACGCGACATGCTGCTGTCTGCTGCATGCTCGCTGTCGAATCCACAGCCTCTCTATCGGGCCGGCGCGAACAAGGAGGCCCGTGAATACTTGAGGCAGGTCCGCATGGGACAGACCGAGCAGGGTAGCTTCGTGATCACACTCCTGAGCCCTGTCGTCCCGCCACGGATGCAATTGAAACTCATGTCAGATTGGACGCAAGACGACGACCCGATCGAACGGCGGATCACCAGACGGCTTGTCGGTGCATTAACCGCAATCCGTGAGGCTACTGAAATAACCATCGCGGGAGACACAGATGCGTTCTTCGGGGCCATTGAGCATGGTGTCAGCGCCAATCTCTGCGAGGCGCTCGTGAGCGTAATAGAACCATTCAGGGAGATTGATGTGACCGTCACGTGGGCTCGGACATGCCCAGCACCGCAGGTCCGAGATGTCGTTCGCTTCGCGGCATCGGATGCCCCTATCCTGCGCGAGGCTGCACGGTCGTTCCGCAGCCGGGAGCCACAGCTGGATAGGGTGCTAGTAGGCTTTGTGCGAATGCTAAGACGTGGTGAAGCGGAACGAGACGGGACCGTCACACTGCTGACCTCCATTGGCGGGAGAAACCAATCGGTCACTACAGTCTTGAAGCAAGCCGACTACGAACGAGCAGTCTTAGCTCATAAGGAGCGAGCGTCAGTCGTCGTGAAAGGCGATCTGGAACGCGTTGGACAACATTGGAACTTGCTAAATCCCGTAATTTTGGATATGATTTGGAACGTCTATACCTCCGGAGACAGCGAGTCATAGACTAGCCTACAGCGGCGCTTCATTGTGGACATGTTTACGATAGGTATACGTCTCACCTCCCCTCAAATCACCTCTAGAATCCACGGAGACTCAACCCGAAGAGTAGTTCCAGAACCTTTCCCTATATCACGGATGTTTGCTGCGTGCATATCGGAACTATGTTGGACCACTGCGTAGACGAAAAAGGCTGAACAGGAGGCACACTGTCCCCCCGCCAGTCCGCAAATTGGTGACTCGTTGTTCGATCATATTGGCGGCCTGCTCGATGAGGTATACTTTGGTCATTCTGTTCTCCTAATTCAGGGTTATTGGGTGACGGTTTGTCTGTCTTATGGATTAGCAATAACCGGTGGCTTTCGGCCATATACTCGGCTAAACTTCCCGATTGGTCAATCGACGATGGAGGATGAGTACTCGCATGGACAGCTGGTGGCAACTGGGTGAGGGAAGCGGACATCGAGGTGAAAGCCTATCTACACACCAAATAATCTGCCCATTTTGTATGGAGCGTGGAAATTTTGAAACGGAGTTTCACGCAGAGAAAAGGAAAGCAAATTCTGTCAAGAAACTCAATTTTGACACGCTTAAATGCGGAAACTGTTCTGGTTATGTGATGGTCTTATGGTCTGCTAGCGAACATGGTCTCGGCAGTAGACTCTACGGATACAGGGTCTTGCCATGGCCTCTGAAGCTTGAGAAATATCCGGATTACTGGCCCGATGTCGTCGGCCGGTATTGGCTTCAGGCAAAGCGTAGTCTTGCCGGGGAGAACTGGGACGCTGCCATCGTGATGGCACGATCGGCCTTGCAGGCCGCATTAAGAAATCAAGGAGTGTCGGGCAAGAACTTGAAAAAGGAGATCGACGAGCTAGCGGAGACGGGAGTATTGCCGCCAATTATGAAGGAGTGGTCGACCGAGGTCAGGCAGTTCGGAAACAGGTCAGCTCATCCAGATCCTATGCAGGATCCGCCGAGTGGGCAGGACGCAATTGAATTAGTGAAGTTCTTGGATTTCTTTCTGGAGTACACGTACTCGTTACCGCATCGCATTGACAGGTATAGACAACGTATGGAGCAGGATGGATGAGATTTGGATCTGGGCTGTTGTGGGACCGTTCATTGTTAGGGGTGATGGTGCATGATGGGGTTTCTTGTTTCTCTTGTCCGCGGGTGGAGACAAGCAGAGATCATGCCTGAGGAAATGGGCGAAGGCGAAAGACTGAAGAGCTTTGGTCGCCATGGCATTGCAGTTCCACGAGGTAGACGGCCGTCCGCTTGTTGCCGTCCACAAAGTCGTAATTGGTGGCGATGGTGTGGACGAGAGTGGCCGCGGTCTGGTGGCGGGTGGGTGGTAGCCGTGATAGGGCCGGATGATCGCCCGCTCGATACCTGGGCGGTTAGTGGCCGCCAGCGACTGGCTAGGATCTTCATGGCCGTGCGCCGCCGAACCGACACCTCTTTGATGATCGCCTCGGACTTCTTGGAAACCGGGCGATGTGCGGTATGGCGGGAAGCCGTACCGCGATCCGCGGCGGAGCCGTTCTTGGCCGAACCGCCTGTCACGGCACCGGCATGCTCGGGACCCGTGTTTTTCTTAGTCATCGCTTGCTCCGTGGCTGGGTCCACTACCCTAGTCCCGTTTTCCTGAGCCGACAACTTGTGCCCGTGCCTTGACCGTCTGTTTTGGTCTCGGATACGGCCAAGCGCAACGGCGTAGATCGTGGCGGCGGCGAGCCCGACGGCATGCCCGGGGAGGATGGCGGCCCAGTGGGGACCGAGATTCTCGAGGCGGGTTCCGGCGATGGCGGCGGTGAGTCCCGTGTTGAGCATCTGAAGCCGCATGGTGATGGTTCTTGTGGCCAGAGTTCGACTGCGATTGGGTTGAGGTCGGCGGGTCCCTTGAGCCAGGAGCCATTCTCGTTGCCCAGGCCGGGCCTGTGGAGTAGTCTGGCGTCAGCGGGTCCGTTGGGGTGCATCGCGAATCTGGCGTCGGCATTGGCCCGGACACAACCGGTTTGCGGTAGTTGCTCGAGACGGCCTCGATGTTGCCGCGCTAGGTCCGCCCATCGGCGTCCGCGGACCGCTTGCCGTCCGTCTCCCGCGCGGCCTCGCCCGCTCGGGAGAAGGCTGCTCTTCAGTTCGTTGCCGAGCCGAATGCGCCTGACGGTGGTGCCTTGTTCGCGATCTGTGGGCGAAGACTCGGCTCGCCTCAGCGAGGTTCCGGCAATGATGTGGGCGACGCCTCGTGCGACGGGGATCACCCGGCGGGGCGTCTCAGTATTCGAACGTCTCGCCCGGCAGAGGGGGCACGAGCGGTGAGAGGCGCCAGTGCCCGGTTGCCTGCTCGAACGCGAAGGCGTAACCGAGGAGCTCCGGTTCCGAGAACGCCCGGCCGAGGAACGAGACGGTCGCGGGAAGCCCGCCGGAGGTGAATCCGGCCGGTACCTGGAGGTCGGGGAAGCCGGAGTAGCTCGAGAGGTTCGTGGCCGCCGGACCGGGTTCGCAGAGGCGGCCGAGATCCTCTTCGACCGTGTGGATCGGGCCCGCGGGACACCGTGAGGTCGGATAGATGAGCGCATCCAGCCGGTGGCTGTCCATGATCTCGAGCACGGTCCGCCGGACGCGTGGGAGATCGTTCTCGATCGCCCTGACGTAGCCGGGGTTGTCGAGGCCTCCGATCGCGAGATTCCGCTTGTGCAGCGCGATGAGGCCCGGGTTCACCGGGAGCGCCGAGTGCACCACCTGGGGTGATTCGTAGATGGCGATGACCCCGGCCAGCGTACGCGGATAGCCCTCGGCGAGCGTGGCGAGATAGTCCTCCAGGCCGGGCCCGAACTCGGCGTTGACGCGTGACCGGATGCCGGACCCGTTCCGCTCGATGAAGTCGAGGAAGTCCTCCTCGAACCGGACCGGATCGACGATGACCGCGCCGGATTCCCGCATCGCCCGGATCGACGCCTCCATGAGCGCGTCGACCTCGGGGTTTCCCCCGAAGAAGTCACGCGCCACACCGATGCGCGCCCCCCGGAGGGCCTCCTCGTCGAGGAACTGCGTGTAGTCGTCGTGGGATGTCCGGCCGCCACCGAGCGTCGTGGGGTCGTCGGTGTCGGAACCCGTCATGATTCCGAGCGCGACGGCAATGTCGGTGACGCTTCGGGCCATGGGACCCGGTACGTCGAGCGAGAGGGCCTGCGGGACGATGCCGCTCCGGCTGAGGAGACCGTAGGTCGCCCGGATCCCTGCGAGCCCGTTCGCGGCGGCGGGACCGCGGATCGACCCCCCGGTGTCGGTTCCGAGTCCCACGGAGGCAAAGGCGGCGGCGATCGACGCGCCCGTCCCGCCGCTCGATCCCGCCGGGGTGCGCCGTAGGTCGTACGGGTTCAGGGTGATCCCGTTGAGGGAGCTGTAGGAGCCCCAGCCCGCGGGCGAGGCGAACTCGCTCATGTTCACCTTGCCCAGGATGATCGCTCCGGCATCCCGCAGCTGCCGCACCGTGAAGGCGTCGCCCGGCGGGGTCGAGCCTTCGAGGGCCACGGACGCCGCCGTGGTCGGCATGTCGAAGGTGTTGTAGTTGTCCTTGAGGAGAACCGGGATCCCATGGACGGGACTGCGGGGGCCCGACCTCGCCCGTTCCCCGTCGAGCTCGGCGGCCTGCCGGCGGGCGTCGGGACTCAAGGTGATGACGGCGTTGAGCCTCGGCCCCCGGGCATCGTACGCCTCGATTCTCGCCAGGTAGAGCTCGAGCAGCCGGACGGACGTCAGCGCGCCCGCGTCGAAGGCCGCATTGATGTCCCGGATCGTGGCCGTGGTGAGCTCGAAGGTCGTGACGCCGTCCCTCTCCTGCGCCGACCCGGGCGACGTCGATGGTCCGGGGAGATGCAGGGTGACGGCCAGGAGACCGCAGGCCGAGATGCGCGTGACTCTCCTCATGTCCAGACTCCTCTCCCCGAGCGGGAACTGCGTACCGTTGACGGGTCCCGCCCTGCCGGTCCGAACGGCGTGGTTCCGTGGTGCATCCCCGGGCGCCGCAGCCCGACGCGTGCCCGGCAAGCCGGCTGACACGGCGTCCGGCACGGGACCCGTCAACGGAGCCCGGCGGCCGTTCTCATCGTATGGTCCCCGCTGGCTCGCCCGCGACCATCTCGCGCCGCCGATCCAACGGGAGGGTGGCGGCACCGCAGCGCAACTCTGCGTCGCCCACCACTGTACCGTTCGCGCCACCGTTCCGGCACCGCGCGGTCACCTCGCAACACACGACCGCGCACGCCCGGATCCCCGATCGCCGGGCGTGATCCGCCGCGTTCGTCCCACTTCCCGCTGTCCCGGCGCCCCGCGAGGCGAAGGCAGTCGGGCGGGACGCCAGATGCGCGTTCTCCGCAAGTGTCTGCCAAATCGGTAGTTACCGAATTATCCGGACTACCGGCACCCGGCAGTTCCACCGTTGACACGTGCCCGCCAACACTCCATAGAGTCTATTCTAGCCTTTCCGTTCAGATCGGAGTCATCTCACACTTCCTTCGGGGGACCTTGGGTCTCAGATTCGCACGACGGGGCAGCCTTGACCGCGCGAGGGCTTGCGGGACACCGGGGAGGGGACGTGCCCCTGGGCGCGACCGGGCTCCGGCCCCGTCGCGACCCGGCCTGGGCCTTGCCGGAGTCCGGGCGGTCGGCGGCCGCGTGCTCCGCCGCCTCGAAGCGGCGCTCGCCGGGCCTTCCCGCCGGGGACTGTTGGTCCGGGCGCGACCCGGGGAGGGCGGGTGCGCGGGTGCGCGAACGCACTTGCGCCCGAATCCGTACCAGGCCCCGGGAGTGAGGGGTCGCCGCGGCCCGGGCGGCCCCCTGCGCCCGATCCCGCTTCTGCTCGCCGTTGCCGGCTGCGCATCGTCCTCGGCGCTCGAGTCGTACCGCTCGGCCGGCGCTCCCTGCCACGACCGCTCGCTCGAGCCCGTGAGCACGGTGGTCGATGCGCATCTTCACTTCCGCCCGTTCGGCGGCCCGGAGATCCCCTTCGGGGAGGTCGTCTCCTATCTGGAGGAGACGGGCGTGCTCTTCGCCAACGTCTACGGCATCGGCCAGACGCTTCCCGACTTCTCCTCGTGCACCTACTACCTGGACTGCCCGGGAACGCCGCTGATCCCGTCGCTCGACAACGATGTCGCCAACGCCGCCGAATATCTGGCAGACCCGCCTTCGGAGATTCACCTGACGTTGTCGATGACCTTTCCGGACCTCTCGCGTCCGGCGTCGGTCCTCGCCGGGATGGAGCGCCTGGACGAGGCGTATCCCGGCGTGTTCTCGTGGATGGGCGAGGTCAATCTGGTGAAGCAGGCCGTCTTCCCCAACGGCCGGAGGCCGGTGCCGGAAGAGGTCCTGGCCGAATGGGCGCCGTTCATGGAGACGCTCCGCGAACGCGGCATGCCGCTCGCCATCCATTCCGATCTGGGCCACGACGACGATCCGACCCTCTACCTCTCCCTGATGGAGGAGGTGCTGCGGCTGTATCCGGACAACAGGATCGTCTGGATGCATATGGGGCTGTCGCGCGAGCTCGCGGAGATGGACCCGCACCGGCACGTCGCGATCATGAGGTCGATGCTGGACCGGTATACGCGTCTGATGCTGGACATCTCCTGGCGGGTGATCGACGACGCCTATTTTTCGGACGCGGCGAGGCGGGCCGTCTACGTCCCGTTCCTCAACGAATACTCGGAACGGATCCTCCCCGGAACGGACTTCCTGGCCTCGAGAGAGAAGGACGTCGAGGTCTACCGGACCGAGCTGCGTGTCACCAGCCGGATCCTGGGGCACCTCGACGACGCGGCGTTCCGCAACATCGCGCTCGGAGAGAACTACTTCCGGCTGCTGGGCCTGGACTACACGGCTCCCCGGGTCTGCGGCGGGGCGGGGCAGCGCGGCCCCGGCCGCTGAGGGAAGCCACGTCCGTGCCGACGGACGGCGGCCGTGCGCTGCCGGGACGGCGCGGCGGATCGCTCCGGCCTGCCGATCTCGCCGGAGGCGATGCCGCATCCGGCCCTCAGGGCGGTGGAGCCTGCGCTGGCCCGGACCGGGAACCCGGCCGGCGGGAACGCCCGGGACCATCTTCGCCATCCACCGGGGCTGACGGCCACGCCGGCCGGAGCGCAGAACGCGCTGTTCGCGTCCTCCGCGGCAGCGTCGTCCATCCCGCGAACCGCAGCCATCGCCGGGTGCCGGCCACGGCTCTGGCGGTGAGCCGTCGGCAGGCAGGCGGCAAGTATGCGATCCCCGACCGTTCAGTTAGACTACCGCGCAGTGGAATCGGGGCGTCCGGATCGGGTGACTCCCAGTAGATTCCGCGAGGGCGTGGAGACCGGCGGAGCACGTGATGGACGGGACCCGGCAAAACGATCTGACGATGACGCCGCAGGCGATGCGGCGGCTGGCGGCCAGGGCGACGGAGCTCCTTGTCGAGCGCATCGACGGCCTCGGCGACGCGACGGCCTGGGACGGCGAGTTTCGCGATGTGCTGGAGGGAGAGCTGGGCGGACCGCCACCGGAGGCCGGCCAGTCTGCCGAGGAGGTCCTGGAAGTGGCGGTGCGCCACGCGCTCCGGTACGCGGCACGGCTTGACCATCCCCGGTTCTTCGGTTTCGTCCCCTCTTCGCCCACATGGCCGGCGGTGGTCGCGGACTTTCTGGCCGCGGGCTTCAACATCAATTCGTGCACCTGGCTCGTGTCGAGCGGGACGAGCCAGATGGAGCTCGTGGTCACCGACTGGATGCGGGGGTGGATCGGCTATCCGGAGACCGGCGGCGGGCTTCTGACGAGCGGCGGTTCGTCGGCCAGCGTGGAGGCGATGGTGGTGGCGCGGGAAGCGGCGGGACATCCGGAGCGCCCCACCGCCTACATGAGCGACCAGAGCCACAGTGCCCTGAAGCGGGCGGCCCTGATCGCCGGCGTGCGCCGCGAACACATCCGTCTGGTGCCCACCGGGGACGATTTCCGGATCGACCTGGACGCGTTGACGCGTCTGATGGCGCGTGATCGTGACGCCGGACTCCGGCCCCTCGCCGTCTGCGCCAACGCGGGAACGGCCGGCACGGGCTCCATCGATCCCCTGGCAGCGCTGGCGGACCTCTGCGAGCGGGAAGGCGTCTGGCTGCATGTCGACGCCGCATACGGCGGCTTCGCCGTGCTGACGCCGCTCGGCCGGGAACTGCTCGACGGGATCGAGCGGGCGGATTCGGTGGGCCTGGATGCCCACAAGTGGTTCTTCCAGCCGTACGAGGCCGGCGCGCTCATGGTGAGGGACAAGCTGCATCTGGAGAACGCCTTCGCCATCGGCCACGATGTCCTCCAGGACACGGTGTGGGGCGCAAACCACCCCAATTTCGCCGACCGGGGTCAGCAACTGAGCCGGTCGGCGCGCGCGCTGAAGATCTGGATGTCGGTCAGGACCTTCGGGATGGCGAGATTCCGGGCCGCGATACAACAGGGGCTGGACCTGGCGCGCCGCGCCGCGGCCCATATCGACGAAAGTCCGCTGTTGGAACTGATGACGCCGGTGACGCTCGGCATCGTCTGCTTCCGGGTCAACCCTGCCGGCGTCGCCTGCGACGAGGAGACCCTGGAGAAGATCAACCGGAAGGTGCTGGCAAGCGTCTTCTGGGGCGAACTGGCGTTCTTCTCGTCCACATCGCTCAAGGGGGTCTTCTCGCTGCGGATGTGCATCCTGAACCACACGACGACGTGGGACGATGTGCGGGGGACGCTTGAGACGGTTGCCCGCCTCGGCCGGGAGGCGCTGGCGGAAGAGTGAGGAACGACCGCTCCCGGGGCGCCCGGCGTCGTCCGCCTCGCGTGCCCCGCCGGGCAGACGGCCTCATGGGCGGCCCGCCACCTCAGGGTGCTTCCGGGTCGTCGGGGGCCATGAGCTTTTCCAGCAGTCCGGTGCGGCGGGGCGGGCGCTTCCGGCAGGCCGCGCGCAGAGCCGCCTCGTCGGCCGCGATGAGCAGCTTCGAGCGTGCGCGGGTCACCCCGGTGTAGAGCAGCTCGGGCCCGACCAGCTCGTGCGGCTGGGGGGGGAGCACCAGGAGCACCGACCCGAATTCGCTCCCCTGCGAGCGGTGGACCGTCATCGCCCACGCCGTGTGATGGCTGGGCAGCGCCGCCAGCGGAACGCTCCGGGGTTCCCGGGGGCCGGGGAACCACGCCGTGACCGCGTCCCCGTCGGCCCTCTTCATCAGCACGCCGACATCGCCGTTGAAGAGTCCGCTGTGGGGGTCGTTGGCCGTCACCAGCACGGGGCGGCCCGGGGCCCACTCGCCGGCGGGCAGCCCCTCGCTCCGGAGCCTCGCCTCGACCCGGGCGTTGATCCCTTCGACGCCGTAGGGCCCCCGCCTGAGGGCGCAGAGGATGCGCACGCCCTGGAGTGCCGCCAGCGCCGCGTCGGGTGACCCTGCCCGGACCACCCCCATGACCTCCGGCCAGATCCGGTCGAGTGCGTCGTCCACCCCTCCCGACGCGTGGTGGGCCACCTCGTCCCGGTGCTCGGCACCGGTGAGGATCCCGGCAGCGGCATCGCCGTCGTACCGGCGGACCGCGTCCGCGAGGCTGCTGATGCCCGGGTGCGACTCGAAGCGGTAGTTCCGGTCCAGTTCGACATGGCATGCGTCGAGCGCTCCCCCGTCGGCCGCGACGACCATGTCACGCAGCACGCGGCCGGGCTGCACGCTCTCCAGCTGCCGGTGGTCGCCGAGCACGACGAGGCGGGTGCCGCGTCCGACCGCGGCGAGCACCCGGTCCCAGAGGACGAGATCCAGCATCGACGCCTCGTCGACGACAACGAGGTCGGCGGGCAGCGGGTTGCCGGCGTGGAAACGGCAGCGGTCGGCGCGCGGATTCCAGCCGAGGAGCCGGTGCAGGGTGCGCGCCCGGCCCGCGGCCCGCTCCAGCCGGGGGTGGACGGCGGCCAGCGGTCCGTCGAGCGCCCGGGCCGCCTCGCCGATGGCTTCGCCCATCCGGGCCGCGGCCTTCCCGGTGGGGGCCGCCAGCGCGACGCGGATCCCCCTCTCGCGATGGGCCAGGAGCGCGAGCAGGCGCGCCGCCGTGGTGGTCTTTCCCGTTCCGGGCCCGCCGGTGACGAGCGCGAGGGCCCGCCGGAGGCCGAGCTCCGCGGCGCGCCGCTGGGCCGATCGCGGATCGGGAAAGAGCTGCCGGAGGTCCTCCCCGCCGTCCGGAGGGGAGGTGGCGGGAACGTCCTCGCGGGCCAGTTCCCTCAGCCTGGCGGCCACCCGCGTCTCGGCCCGGTCGAGCCGCCACGACTGCAGCCGCCCGCCCCGGAGCACGAGCGGGGCCGGAGCCGCGCCCTCGCTCCCGTCCGTGACGGCGGCGCTGGATGCGAGCACCCCGGCTTCCTCCTCGCTCACCTCGACCGAGGTGTGGCCGGCGGCCCACGCGGTGAAGAAGCGCTCGAGCGCCGGGGTGGCCGCATCGGGGAGGCCCCACCGGCGCTTCAGGATCCGAACGGCGGCCCGGCTCAATGCCGCGCTCCCCCGCCGGGGCCCGCGAAGAGGCCGTCGAGTTCGTCGAGCATCGGTTCGGGCGGCGTGATCTCGAGGACGCCCCGGCTCGTTCCGGGGACCACCCCGCGGAGAAAGAGGAGGCTTCCCGACACCGCCGCCGACCCGCCGGCGCCGTGGAGCCTCAGGTACCGCCGGAGAGCCACCAGGTAGAGGTGGATCTGGAGCACGTAGTGCTGGCCGGCCGCGCATCGCCAGAGGGCCTGCCGGCCGTAGTCGGCGTGGCGCGGCCCGAGGTAGTTGCTCTTCCAGTCGACGACGCCCCACCGGCCGTCGGCCCGCACCAGGCGGTCGATATAGCCGGTCAGCATGCCCGAGACGGCCCGGCCCGGGAGGCCGGCCAGATCGCGGGCGTAGCGGCGCTCTTCCCGGGTGCGGGCGTGACGGGCGAAGATCTCCGAGAGAGCCTGGCCGGTGATCCCGTCCCGGCCCAGAGGGAGGAGAAACTCCCACTCCGAGAGCTCCCTCTCCGAGGCGGCCGCCCCGAGGTCGGCGCGCAGGCCGGGAAGGCGTGTCGTCCTGAGCGCCTCGAGCGTGCGGCCGACCGCGTCGGCGGCCCCGGCCGAATCGAGCCGGTGCCGCTCGAGGCCACCGTCGATGAGCGCCGCCGTCTCCTCCCGGAAATCCCACCGCTCCAGGAGCTCGTGGAGGCAGTTCCCGGCCTGGATTCCGCGGGCGAAGGCCGCCAGGGGCACGTCGGTGTCCATCGCGGGCGCGGCCGGATCCGCCTCCCCGGCCTCCCCGGCCTCCACGGCGATATCGCGGCGCTCCCGCTCCTCGGACCGCCCGTGGGCCAGCCGGGAGAAGCTGGACACGCGCCAGGGATCGAGGGCGAGCGCGGGGGCGGGCCTCGCGTCCATGGCGACGTCAGGACCCTCGTCGCCGGTCCACGCCGCCGCCGTCGGCGAGGGGGGCTCGGAGACCGTCATCACCTCCCCGCACTCCGCCTTCAGGCGGCCGAGGGTGTCCCCGTGCTCGCATCCCCCCGCGTCCTTCTTCTTAAGGGAGGCGGCTTCGTACCAGTCTTCCAGGCTCCCGACCCCCTCCTCGGCCCGGAGCAACCAGTCGAGCGAGGTCGGGGGGAGGGCATACCTCCCGTAGCCCAGCGGTCCGGCTAGGAATGTCGCGCGTCGCCGGGCGCGGGTGAGCGCCACGTAGGCCAGGCGCACGTCCTCCATCAGGCGCTCGGCGGTGGAGGCGCGGTGTTCCGCCCGGTTGTCCCGCTGCGCGCCGTCCGCGAGGACCCACCCGTCGTCGCGGCGCGCGAGCAGCCGGGTGTCGGCACGGACGTCGCGCCGCACCGACCAGAGGTAGGGGCAGAACACGAAGTCGAACTCGAGTCCCTTCGCCCTGTGCATGCTCACCACCTGCACGGCGTCGCTGTCCGCCTCCAGCCGATAGAGGCGCTCGTCCGCCGGACTCCTCCCCTCCGACGCCCGCTCCCCCTCGAACCACTGGAGGAGCTTCTCGGGAGAGCGCAGCCCTTCGGCCTCGCGGGCCAGGAGGAGTTCCACGAGATGCCTCAGGTCCGTGAGGTGGCGCTCGCCGGAGGGAGCCCGGGCCAGGCGCAGGTTCGCCCCGGAACGGGCTTCCATCCTCGCCATGAGCGCGGCGATCCCCCGCCTGTCCCAGAGCTCGTTCCACTCCGAGAAGCTGGCCAGCCACTCTTCGGCCTCCGTTTCGGTGAGCGCCGCCAGCATGGCCGAGTCGTAGCCGAAGAGCCGGGTCGCCATGGCGGCCCGCCGCCACCCGGGATGGGTCGGAGAGAGGACCGCCCTCAGGACGAAGGCGAGGTCGGCGGCCATCGTGCTCTGCATCACGTCGCCGTCGTCGCGGACCACGGCCGGCACCCGCCGCGCGCGGAGCGCCCGGTGGACCCTCCGGGCTTCCCTGTTCGTGCGGGTCAGCACGGCCACGTCGGACGGAACGACGCGCCCTCCATCGTCTCCCAGCGGCCGGTCCAGGAGATCCACGATGGCCGTCGCCACGCAGGCGGCCGCCTCCTCCCGGCGCGGCCCGGCGCGGCTCCACTCGCCCGAGGCGGCGTCCGCGTCGGGCACCACCCAGGCGACGAGCCGGCCGTCTCCGTCCTCCGGCACCGGCAGCTCCTCGTCCCGGCGGGCCGACCTCGCCTGCGGATAGGGGAGCTCGGGGGCCCCGAAGGCAAGGTGGCGTCCGAAGAGGGTGTTGAGCGCCCTCACCAGGCCGGGGGCCGACCGGTAGGTCGTGGCCAGGCTGCTGATCCGCGCGCCGTCCGCCGGGCGGGCCGAGAGGTACGCATCGAGGTCTCCGCCGCGAAAGCTGTAGATCGCCTGCTTCGGGTCGCCCACCAGAACGAGCCGCCCCTGGGCCGCCGGGCGGTCGAAGATGGCCCTGAAGATCTCCAGCTGCTCGCCGTCGGTGTCCTGGCTCTCGTCGATCAGGCCCACCTTCCACTGCTCCGAGAGGCGCTCCGCGAGGGCCGCGCGGTTGGGGCCCTCGGCGAGCGCGCGGTGGAGGTGCTGGATCAGTCCGTCGTAGGTGACGGCGTTGTTGCGCCGTAGGCTCCGCTCGTACCGGTCGCCGGCGGCCCGCCGGAGGTGGGCCAGCCATGCCCAGCCGAGGGCGCGGACGCTCTCCTCGACCTCCGCGCCCGCGCCCGCGACCCGAAGTGAGCCCGCCTCGTCCGAGGCGGCCAGGCCCGCCCGCCCCCGCCGGCCGAACCAGGATCCCGCGTCCGCGAGTCTCCCGGCCATGGTGAAGACCGTCGCCCGAGGCTCCTCCGGGTCGAGCCCCTCGAGCTCCGCCTGCCAGGCGTCGAGGCTCGCCACCGAATCGACGCCCGGCTTCGTCGCCGAGTCGTTCAGGTTCACGCCCTCGCGGTCCGCGATCTCCCGGAGCCGGCCGAAGTCGCCCCGGGCCTCCCGGACGGCCTCGATCGCACTCGCCAGCCGGTCGCGCGCGTCGGTGAGGGAGAGCGGCTCCGGGGCCATGCGGGTCGACGGCCGCCGGGTCAGGAGATCCCACGCCTCCAGGTCCGACTTCACCGACCACTTCCCGTGGGCCGCCGCCGCGGCCAGCAGCGGATCGCCGGCGAGATCGGCCCGCCAGGTGTCTTCGACGGCATCCGTCCTGAGCTCGCCCGGATCCGGGAGGACGTCGAACCCGGCGGGCATCCCGCAGAGGAACCCCTCGGATCCGAGCACCTGCATGCAGAACGAGTGGATCGTCGACGCGGAGAGCTGGTCGCTCTCGTCGAGCGCCAGGCGCAGACGGAGCACCGCCGCGCTCCGCTCGGGGGAGGGGAGGGCGTGAAGGCGGTCCAGCAGCAGATGGATGCCGGGTTCGCCTTCGCCGGGCCGGGTACCGGCGTCGGCGTGGCCGACCACGGCCGCGAGCTGGCGGCGCACACGGTCCCCGAGTTCGCGTGCCGCGTCCTCGGTGAAGGTGACGAGCAGCACCTCCCCGATCCCGCCGACCACCCCGTCGACCAGGAGGCGGGGGACGAGGTGCGAGATGGTCCAGGTCTTCCCGGTCCCCGCGCTGGCCTCGATCACCGAGAGGCCGGCCGGAACGTCGGTGGTGCCGAGGTCGAAGTCAGCCACCGGGAGCCACGCCCTCTACGAGGGTCCCGAACCAGGCTTCCACCGGCTCGAAGACTTGGGCGGCCAGGCGCCGCCACTCGTCGAAGGTCTCCTCCTCAAAGGGGTCCCGGTCGCGCCACGCCAGCTCCGCCGAGGGGCCCTCGCCTTCTCCGGGTGCACCCAGGAACTGCCGGCCCCAGGCTCCCCTGGCCTTCTGCCTCTCGTCGTGGCCGCGCTGGCCCGCGGCGAAGATCGCCGAGCTGGTCTTCGGCCCGAACGGCAGCGGACGGCGCCGGGCCTCCCCGCAGAGCTCGAGGAGGCGGTCGAGCTGGGCCCGCGCCAGGTGCGGAGCCACCGGTGGTGCGCGCTCTACCCTGGCGCGCATCCCCTCCTTCGAGATCAGGAGGGTGCCGCCGGACATCCCGCAGGCCGCGGCGAAGGTCGCGCGGGCCCAGACGTCGAGGCGGTGATGGGGAGCCTTCTTCAGCCGGGTGGGCCTGACCAGGACGTGGAGACGGTCGTCGGGGGTGGCGGCGACATTGCCGGCGACCTGCGGGGAGCCGTCCCGGTAGACGAGCCGCCGGGGCTCGAGCCGGCCGCCCGCCGCCTCCAGGGCGCGCCGGGCGAGGGACGCCGCCTCCCGGACCGTCCGTCCGGCCATCGCCATCCCCAGCGTCCCGTAGGGCATCAGCCGGTCGGCCGCGAGCCGCTCCTCGAGGAAGGCGGTCCGCCCGGCGAGCACGGCATCGATGACCGCGCTCTCGAGCTGCCACCGGCCGAGGCCCGCCGGCGTGGCCACCGGTTCCCGGTCGAGTGCGAACGGATCGTCGCCGGCCCAGGGGAGCACGACGTCGAGCGATCCCAGCCAGGCGGACCACGGATCCTTGAGGATCCGGATGAGCTCGTCGAGCCCGAGGTCGGCCGACCCGACCTCCGGAGCCGGCCCGGGCGTGCCGGCGTGGAAGGGCGCGGCCTCCTCCCGCCGCTCCCGGAATGCGCGGGCGATCTCGAGGTGGCCGGTGTCGAAGGAGGCCCGCGGACCGGTATAGCAGGTGGCGTGGAAGGGCTGGAGCGGGTGGGGCTCGATCAGCTTGCCGTACGCCTCCTCCCGCCTGTCGGGGTGGTCCGAGACGGTCGCGGCCGCCACCCGGAGGAACTCCTCGACGCAGGCCGAGAGGGGCTCCTCCTTGTTGCTCCTCACGTTCCGGGCCGTGGCCGTCATGATCACCCGGTCGCCGGCCGCGAGGAGGGCGTCGAGAAAGAGCTGCCGGTCCTCGTGGACCGGGTCGCGGTCCCCGGGCCGCGGCGCTGCGGCGAGGAGGTCCCAGGCGGGGGAGCGGTCGCGGCGCGGAAAGGCGGCATCGTCGAGGCCCATCACGGCGAGCACGCGGGAGGGGACCGCGCGCATCGGCTGGAGCCGGCCCATGGCGATGGCCCCGCCGACCCTCGAGACCCTGCGGACCTCGTCCTCCGCGGCCCGGTCCAGCCAGGCCGCCAGGGTGCCGGCGTCGAGCTCCACATCGCACGCGTGTTCCGTCTCGGCGGCTCGGAGATCCCCGACGAGTTCGACGGCCGCCATCGAGTCGAACCGGTCGCTCTGGGCGGCGAGCACATCGTCCAGCGCCCGGCCCAGCCGGTCCGCCCACCCGCGGGGGCTCGCGGGACGCTGCCACTCCTCCAGCAGGCCCACGAGGCCGTCCAGCCAGTCGAGCGACGCGCCCATCGCCCCCGGGTCGCCGCCGAGATCGCCCGACACGGGGAGCGCCGCGCGGTCGTGGCCGTCCGACGAGCCGTCCGCCTCACCCAGCCAGAGGCCCGCCAGCAGCCGGTCCAGCCCCTCGCGCCAGGTGCCCGTCCCCTCGTCGCCGGCGCCGAGCGCCCGGCGGTGGGCCGCGCTCAGCCCCCAGGTGATCCCCGAGGCGCGCAGCCGGTCGGCGAGCACCTGCGGGTCGGTCTCGAGCTCCTCGAGGCCGGCGGCGACGGCGGGCAGCTCGAGGAGGGCCAGCCCCTCGCTCAGCGGCGCGCGGCCGGCCGCCAGGTGGAGCATCGCCTTCATCCCCCGCACCAGGGGGTCGGTCCGGTCGAGACGCCGCTCCGCCAGGCGGATCGGGAGCGGGGGGTCGCCGTCCCGGAGGATCGCCTCGGCGAGGGGGCCGTAGGTGTCGAGGTCGGGGGCGAGGATCAGGACGTCGCCCGCCGCGAGGCCGGGGATGGTCGCGAAGGCGTCGAGCAGCTCGTCGCGGAGCACCTCCACCTCGCGCCGGGCAGAGTGGCAGCGATGCACGCGCACCGAGCGGTCCGGCCCGGGACGCTCGGCCGCCTCGCCGCTCCCCGGCGGGCGCGCCGCGCGGATATCCGCCTGCATGCGGGCCAGGAGTGTCTCCGGCCGCTCCCCCGGAGGGTCGAGGACGTCGTATGCCTGCCCATCGGTGAGGAGCGCCTTCTCGATCCTGCAAACGGTGTCGACGGCCTGCCTGCCGAGGTGGGAGAGGAGGGGATGGCCCTCCCAGGCGGAGGCCGCCTCCTCTCCCGCCCGCGTCTGCGGGCGGCCCGCGCACAGCTCGGCGAGGTGCTCGGTCGAGGGGAGCGCGGCGCGGAGGCGGACGCGGGTTCTCGCAGCCAGGGCGCCGAGGAGCGGGAGGAGGGTCGGGGGGAGGGGTCCGGTGGCGAGGATCTCGAACGATGCCGGGAGCTCGCCGGCGTCGGCGCGGACCCGTGCCACGAGGTCGCGGAGCCGCGCGGCCGGGTGCGGGTGGTCGGCCAGCCCCCGGGAGAGACGCCGCCAGAGTTCCCGCTGCCAGGCCTCGTCCTCGCGGGCGGAGTCGGGCAGCGGGGCCCACGTCCGGCCCCGGTCCCAGGCGGCGATCATCTCCGGCCTGAAATAGAGGTACTGGTCGAAGCGGTCCGCCACCTCGGTGGCGAGGGCCTGGCGCGCCCGGGCGTCCGCATACGCCTCCCCGAAGCGCGGTGTATCGCCCTCCTCGACCATCTCCGTGAGAAGCGGGAGGATCCGCCACGCCAGCCCGTCCGGGCGCCAGGAGGAATGGAGCGGGTCCAGGCCGACGAGCCGGGCGATGTGTTCGATGAATCTGCCGGGCAGCAGGAAGTCGACCCCCATCGCCACCCCGTGACGGCGGGCCAGCCCGGTCTTGGCGCGCTCTACCAGGGGGACGGACGGCATCAGGACGGGCACCACCACTCCGGCACCGCTCCCCGGCTGGCCCAGCGAGTCGACCAGGTCGTCGAGGAGGAGGGTCGCGTCAGAGGCGTATGTCAGGTCCAGGGCCATGGCGGGGTGGTGTTGCGGGGGTCCGGTTCGATGGCCTCATGGGCGGCACCTCCGGTCAGGCGCTGCCGGGGACCGGTCCGTCACCGTGCTGAGGCTACGATCCGCGCACCGTCGGCGCATCTCGTTAATTCTCATCGTCTACATCCTCGAACTCGAACCGGACCCGATAGGAACGTAACGACAGCACCGCCTTGGGAAGCATACGGGCCGCCGAGCGTGCCTTGTTGTCGAAGTTCCCCGCAACCAGGAGGCCACGCACTCTCTGATCGGGTTCCTCCTCGGCGATGTCGCCCATATAGCTCAGCACCTGCGCGATCGCCTTCTGCCGAGCGACCCCCGTCTTCAGCTCGACGACAACGATCGCGCCCTCTGCGTCTCTCGCGGTGATGTCGATGCGTCCCGAGGCGACCATGCGTTCCGCTCCACCGTCGATGATCTCCAAGCCCGGTTCGAGTTGTTCAATCGCTCGACGTAAGGCAGCCTGTAAATCGCGCTCCAAGCCGACCAGCTGGCCACCGTCCTCAGCCGGTTCGTGCCCGTCGTCCCCCTTTTTCGTAGGAATCCGGGGACCAGTGCCTTCGTCCTGCGTCTCGCGTCGGAATCTGCAGTATCGCTCAATAGCGTTTCTGTAAGAGGCCAGATTGTTTCGAGTGTTTCCGCTGATTGGGATCTTCGACGGATTCGGTTTGTTGTTGCGCTCATCAGCCGTCGAGTACTTCAAGTTACCAATTACACGTCGAAGTTCATCCCGATCGTAGTGCTCGTCCAGATCCCCGTAGTACTCCTCAACCCGTCCGGCACGGTGCATCTGTGCCTGAACGGTTGCAGCTACGTAGTCCTGTTGTTCTAGCCATGTTCTGTAAGAGGATTTCATCCTGTTTACCTTTCACTCGTCCATGTGGTGTGTCCGGGCTCCGCCGTCGAAAAGCGGATCGACATCGGAGTCAGGGTCAGGGATGCGATCTTCCGAGTGGCCGGAATGTGTTGCGTTGAATGTTGTGCCACGGTCAGGCCAGCATGAGACGCTCCCCCTTGGGCTCCGGCACGAACCGTCCCAACTCCTCTGCCCTGTCGATCCAGAACTGCATCGCATCCTTGATGTTCCGCAACGCGGACTCCTGATCGTCTCCGTGCGCCACGCACCCGGGCAACTCGGGCACCTCGGCGATGAACCCGGATCCTGCAGCCGGGATATAGAAAAGCACCGTCCAAGGCCTTAAGTTTCAAGGAGTTCCGACCAAGA
>CAZHGS010000030.1:0-30301 GCA_964532325.1 uncultured Gemmatimonadaceae bacterium
GCGCGGCCCGGGGGCGGGCGCGCGACCTCCGCCTGGCCTGCCGGCCCCGCCTGCCCCGCTTCCTGGCTCGCGGCATCGCCTCCCGTCCCCCAACGGCGTGCGGCGCGCCGGACCCGGCGCCGGCGCGACCGGGGGTCAAGATTGTGCGGGGGTGGAGAAGGGGTCAACCCGGGAAGACCAGTGCTGAGGGGGGCAATGCATACACCCGGGGGGACGCAGGTCGCCTTTTTTCGCCAGCACTGGCCGCGGTCGGACGAGCACGCGCGCTGGGGAGGCTTCAGCGGGCAGCGGCAACCCCGGCGCTCCCTATCGCCGCCACGAGCCGCGTCAGGTGCACAGCGACCCGGCGCCAGGCGTGGGGCGCTGTGGCGATCACGGATGGGATCCCGCATTCGGAATCGACTGGCCCGGAGCGTGGGCGGTCACCGCACGCATTCCGTCCGCCACCAGGCATGCGTCGTCGGCTTCCGGACCCGGCCACGCGGCGGTGGTCGGCGCCCATTTCAGGCAGGGTACCTGGGCCGGCCGCACTGGCGGGGAAAGATGGGTCGCACTTGCTCGGGCGCACCCGCACCCTCGTCCATTCTCCGCGTCCCGTATCGGCGCTGCGGGGAGGTGGGATCTGGCGCACGGTAGACCGGGACAACGCGGCGATCGCGCCCGCTCTCGAGCACCCGTCGAAGACGCAACCCTGTTGATACCACAACGACCCCATATGATCTCGAACACGATGGGAGCCTCTCGGTGGGACGCACTCGGGAGCCCCGCGCTCCTCTGCATCACCGTCAGATCCCAGCGCGCGAGTCCCGGGTCTCGCGCGGCACGGTGATGGACCCGTGTCCGAAGCCCACGGGGCAGGCCCCGGAATCCCACGTCATCGACCACGTGATCTACACCGTCGCCCTCTCGACACGAGGCGATCCGCACTGCGGGCGAGCGCGTCGAATCGGTGCCCTGACATAGCGCCCCGGCGAATCGCCTCCGATCCGGGCACGGATGTTCCAGCATCTGAGACCGGCAACGAGAGTTCGCTCAGCCAGCCGTTCGCTCTGTCCCCGACTCGGAGGTGACCGCCGGGCCGCTCACTCACTTCTCACTGTCCTTCTCCCCGAAGAAACGACTCCGAGACTGCCCCTTCTTCGTTAACAGCCCCTGAGGAGTCGAGGCCAGCGGCCGGAGCCGCCTCCCGGGGTCAGGCGATGACGCTTCCGATCAGCCAGCGGTCCTCCGCACCAGCCACACCGGTGGCGGGGTCGGAAAGATGAGTGTTGTCGCGGCCCTGGAGTTCGGCTAACTTTCTGCCATTATGTGGCACGGGTTAGCCTCAGATCTTCGCTGGGATGCTAGGGCGGTTTGCGTTCTCGGGTCGCTCGCATTCCTTCATGCCTTCATACTGCGTCCGGTACTCGATCCCGAGTGCCTCGCATACGGGATCGACGACGGCCCGGTGGCGCATGCTATGCCGGGCGGCAACCATGCCGGCGACGCCTCCGACTCCCAACATTCACAACATCACGGCACCTCTACGGAGTGCGCCGCCGGATGCGTCTACATTGACGCCTCCGTCTCCGCTCTCGCGGAAACGATCGAAGAGCCTCCCCTAGTCGCGGCTAAAGTCGCAACCGGCGGTGCCGAGAACGCCCCGCCCCTCCCTCTCCGTCTTCCTCTCGCCAGGGGTCCCCCTCACACGGGTTGACGGGCCAGCTCGACAATTGACCCCAGGCCCGGAGGCCTGACCGGTCCGAGCCGCTACGCAGGAATCTGATCCGGTGGATACTTCGCCTGGGTCTGGTTCCTCTATCGGCCCGTCAGGCCATGTGTGCGACCAAGCTATGAGAGCAACCCGTTGGGACGGTGAGGAACACGACAATGAAGAAGATCACGGAAGTACCCTTCACGTATTCGCTTGCGGCGCTCGCAGTCGCGATCGCCACTACGGCCTGCGGCGACGACGAGCCCATGGCACCCGCAGGTCCTGTCGACGTCACCATCAACTTCCAGGCCATGGTGAACGGCGCGGCCTTCGCCTGTGGCACCCAATACAGCGGCATAGGCACCGCTCGCTCGACGATCGAACTGACCGACTACCGATTCTACGGCCACGATTTCCGGCTTGTCACGGCGTCGGGCCGGGAGACGGAAGTCAAGCTCGACCAGGACAGCTGGCAGCGCGACAACCTCGCGCTGCTCGACTTCGAGAATGCCCAGGGCCTCTGCTCCAGCGGCACGCCGGCCATGAACACGAGCGTGCGGGGTGAGGTGCCGGCCGGCGACTACGTCGGACTGCGCTTCCGGCTGGGAGTTCCCTTCGAGCTCAACCACCAGGACGCTACCGCCGCACCTGCTCCCCTCGACCTTACCCGGCTCTTCTGGAACTGGAACGCCGGATACAAGTTCGTCCGCATGGACCTGCGCCGGCCCGACGCCGCGGAAGGCGAGGCGGCTGGATGGAATGTCCACCTGGGAAGCACCGGATGCTCGCCGACTGGGGACAGGACCGCACCGGCGACGTCGTGCGTGAACGGGCACCGGCCGGAGATTGAGTTTGCCAGCTTCGACCACGAGACGGACGCCATTGTGGCCGACTATGGCAGGCTGCTTGAAGGGAGCAACCTTACGGTGAACACGCCCGGAACCGCGTCGGGCTGCCAAGCCTTCCCTGGAGACGCGGACTGTCCGGCAGTGATGAACCGGTTCGGACTCGACTACGAGGGTTCCGTCTCATCGGGCCAGACCTTCTTCTCGGTGAACTGAACCCGTTGAGCTGCTAGCCCTTCCCTCGGACCTACGGCCCGGAGACTGCGATGTCCCCCGTCAGGCCACAGGCGATCGGTCGGCGAAACGGAGGAACCGGTGCGCGCAGGGCCGGGGTGGCTGCCCTGGCCCTGTGCGCCGCGGGGCTCCCGGCATCGTGCGGCGGAGGCGACGAGATTCTCGGTCCTCTCTACACGGTATTCGCCCGGACGGGGGATTTTGAGTGGGACCTGCCACCGGGTTTTCCCCAGCCGCGCGTCCCCGGGGACAACCCGATGACGGTGGAGAAGGTCGAGCTCGGGCGACGCCTCTTCTACGACATCAGGCTCTCGGAGAACCAGACCCAGAGCTGCGCCACCTGTCACCGTCAGGAGCTGGCCTTCACCGACGGATTGCCCCGGGGCGTCGGCTCAACCGGCGAAGTACACCCGCGCGCCAGCATGAGCCTGACCAACATCGGCTACCAGCCGGTCCTCACCTGGGCCAATCCGAACCTCACCGCGCTAGCGGCCCAAGCACTCCTCCCGATGTTCGGCGAGGACCCGGTCGAGCTCGGAATGTCGGGACGCGAGGATGAACTGATCGAGCGGCTCGAGGCCGACCCGGTCTATCGGGAACTCTTCCCGGCCGCCTATCCGGACGATCCCGTCGTCAACCTTTCCAACATCACGCGCGCGCTCGCCTCTTTCCAGCGCGCGCTCATCTCGGGAAACAGCCGCTTCGATCAGGCGCAACGGGGCGAGATTACGCTGACCGAATCGGAGCGGCTGGGCCAAAACCTCTTCTTCGGCGAGCGCCTGGAGTGCTTCCACTGCCACGGCGGGCTGATGTTCACCGGGACCATCGACTTCGCGGGCAAGTCCGCGCCCGAGTCGGAGTTCCACAACACGGGGCTGTATAACGTAGACGGGAACGGCGGGTATCCGAGCCCAAATTTCGGCCTCTTTGAGTTCACCCGGCGACCTGAGGACATGGGGAAGTTCAAGGCCCCCACGCTCCGCAATATCGCGCTTACCGCGCCGTACATGCACGATGGCAGCATCGCGACACTAGACGACGTGCTCGACCACTATTCCGGCGGAGGACGCCTGATCACCGAGGGACCGAACGCGGGGAACGGGCGTGCGAATCCCAACAAGAGCGAATTCGTGATCGGCTTTGAGCTAACGGACCGAGAGCGCCAGGCGCTGCTCGAGTTCCTAGCCGCGCTGACCGACCGTGACTTCGTGACCAACCCCGCCTTCAGCGATCCGTGGGTGGAGGGAACGGATGGACGCTGAGGCCCGGAGGCGGGATACGGGACGAGGGAGGTAAGGATGAGGACGCGTTCCCTTGCTTTGGCGGCGACCGCGCTGGCGGTCCACGCATGGCCGGCCGGAAGGTTGGCAGCCCAGGTGCCTGCGGACACGACCCTCGCCGCGGACACCACCGTCTACATCCTGGAACCACTCGTGGTCGGGGTGGCCCGGGAGCGCGCCGCCCCGCCTCCGGTGATCGCGGAGACCGTCGATCCCGCTGTGGTCCAGCAGAGCCAGGAGACCAACCCATACCGTATGCTGCGCCAGACGACCGGAGTGGAGGTGCACGATCAGGGCCAGGGACCGGGATTTGCCTCCAACGTGACGATCCGCGGATTCACCTCGGACCACTCGTCCGACGTGCTGCTCGTCATTGACGGGGTACCCGTGAACCTCCCCGCGCACGGCCACATCGAGGGCTACGCGGACTGGAACGTGCTGATGGCACGCTCGGTCAGCTCAATGCGGGTGATTCACGGTGGCGCCAGCCCGCTTTACGGCGACTTCGCGCTGGGCGGCGTGGTCGAGGTATTTACCCGCGCGGACGCCGACGGGCTCGAGGGCGCGGTGGGGGCGACGAGCTTCGGTGATGTCCGCGCAGATCTCGCCGGAGGACGTCGGAGCGAACGCTCGGGATCGTTCGTCGGGGGTGCGTTCCACCGAAACGAGGGGTGGCGCGACAACAGCAACTACTGGCTCACCAACGGGATCGCCCGGGGGTGGCGCTCGGTGGGTGAGGGACGGCTGGAGGGCGGGGTGTCGGTGTACGCCACCGAGTGGAACTCGCCGGGATTCATCTCGATTCCGCGCTTCAACGAGCCCGAGCTCGCCGCGGCCGTGGACCCGAGCGACGGAGGCGACTCGCGGCGCGTAGTTGCCAACGGGCGCTACTCGACGCCCATTGGATCCGGCACCTTTCTGCAGACAGCGCTCTGGGGGATGACATCCGACTACGGGCTCTTCCTGAACATTCCGGGTCACAATCACGATGGTGTGGACCAGGGCATCCAGGTACAGTCGGGGGAATGGGACGAGCGGATCGGCGCGGGCGCCCAAGCTGAGGTCGCGCACACACTTTCAGGTGGCGGGGACTTCGTGGTTGGTGTGAGCGGCCGGGCGGACGGCGTGGCGTATCGGCACGCCGCAACCTTCGAGCGCGAAGTGCTCACGCCGGAACTAGACCTCAAAGCCCGCCACGCGGCCGGAGCTGTGTACGGGAGGTGGCGGCGTACATTCGCGGAATCGCTGGGCGTGGATCTCGGAGCGCGGATCGATCTGCTGAGCCACAGGAGCCGTTCGAATATCGCGGCCGCGGAGTCGGGGGCCGGAACTCCGGCAGATTCAGCTGTTGGCGTCTGGGGGTCGGCCAGCAACGCCATCTTCAGCCCGAAGGCGGGGCTTCGCTACCTAGCGGGTGGCGCCTGGTCGGTGCGGGCATCGTCGGCTCGCGGCTTTCGGAGTCCGGCCGGGATCATCGGCGACCCCGCGCGCGAGCCCTTCATCTCATGGTCGCACGAGCTGGGCATCGATTACACGTTGGGCAGCGTCGCCGCGTCGCTCTCGCTGTTCCGCGTGGACGTCTCCAACGAACGCATCCAGGATCCGATCACCCTGACTATCTCGAGTGCCGGAAGCAGTACGCGCCAAGGACTCGCAGCTGTCGTAGACTGGTCACTGGCCGAACAGATCGGCATCAATGCACGGGCCACCTGGAACCATGCGCGCCTGAGCGGCGCCTACGCCGATGCCCACGACGACCACCCGCATGAGGTCTTCGGTTCGGGGACACGCTCGACGACACCGGCAGGGGAAACTGTCCCCTCAGAATACGAGGTTCCGGGCGTCGCCGAATACCAGGCATTCCTGCGGTTGTCGGCACGCCCGTTCGACGACCTTGAAGGATGGGTCTCCGGACGCAGCGTCGGGGCACACGTCCCGATCGGCGAGCCGTCCGTCCGGACGCGACCGTATACGGTCGCCGACGTGGGCATGACCTGGACGATCGGGGAGAATCGGGCGTTGGACGTGGAGCTTCAGAATCTCACCGATGTGCGATTTGTGGAACTGCGCTCTTCGGGCTTCGTCGTGCCTGGGACACCGCGCAGCGTGAGGATCCAGATGAGGATAGGCGCGGAGGCACTGGCACACGACTAAGGACACAACTGATTCTGCCGCCACGGGTTGTACGCACGGTGGCCTGTACCAGAACGGTTATGTACCCACGGCCGATTCTGTCCGCGCCCAAACGCGCGCGCCGTCTCTCTTGGGACACGGCAGGCTCTGGCCGGGCCGCTCGTTGCGGGCCTTCAGCCGCTACACGGGCTTCGCCACGCCAACAGGACGAAATGGTCACGCCAATGGGGGCGCGCGGCTCGGGTGGCACCGGGCAGCGCCGGGCGGCGCGCTCGCATCCGTCCTCCGTCCTGGCGGCGCTCGTTACCTTGGTCGGACTGCACCGCGCCACGGGTCTCCTGACCGGTTGGCGGTGGTGCCGCGCCAGTCCGCCTAGAGCAGCGTCGCGGTGAGGGCTGGGGCGGGAGCGCTCCGCCGCACATCCCTCTATCGGGTGCTGCCGACAGTGGATTCCCACACTCCCCGTACCGCCTGCATGACAGCTATCCCCTATCCCCTCCGGCAGGTGGCGACGGAAGCGCCAGGTGCCCTCCACCGGGGAGCTCAGATCCGACCGAAATCCTTGCACTGTACACCCGCAGCGGATAAGTACATGTGGTGAATTCCGTCCCCGGAGAGTGCCGCATGCAAGTAGCCGCCCTGCCCGCCCTGCTCCTCGGCACCGCGCTCGCGACGGGCGAAAGCCCCGCCGATCCCGGCGGGGCGCTTCCCATAAGCCCGCGCTTCGCCGCGCTGGCCCTTCATGGCGCTGGCCGCGAGGAGAGGGCTGGTGCGCACATCACCACACAAGACCTGAACGCGGTTGTCTCGGAATACTGCGTGGCCTGCCACAACGACCAGCTGCTGACCGGGAACCTCTCGCTCGACAGCTTCGACGTCGGGCTCGCGCACGCCGCGGCCGAGACGGCCGAGAAGATGATCGTGAAGCTCCGCGCCGGGATGATGCCTCCGCCCGGTTCGCCGCGGCCGGACGAATCGACCCTCCTGACCCTCGTGGAGACGCTTGAGACGACGGTCGACGAAGTGGCTGCGGCCCAGCCGAACCCGGGCACGCGCCGCTTCCAGCGCCTGAATCGGGCCGAATACGAGCGGGTGATCCGGGACCTCCTGGCACTCGACATCGATGCGAGCCGGTGGCTACCGGCCGACACCTATCTCGGAAACTTCGACAACATGTCGGCCGCTCAGGCCCTCTCGACAACGCTTCTCGAGTCGTACATGCGGGCCGCGACAGAGGTGAGCCGTATAGCGGTCGGGAACCCCGACGCCTCGCCCTCCGCGACGAAGTACACCAACCCGATCGACGTCTCACAGCACGCGTGGGACCAGGTTGAGGGGACGCCTTTCGGGACTCGGGGCGGGATGGTCGTTACCCACGACTTCCCCGTCGACGGGGAATACGTCTTCGCCTTCGAGACGCTCTTCGGGGCCGGAACGGGGTTTGAGGACCTCGACCTCTCGATCGACGGAGAGCCCGTGGCGCTCCTCGCGCTCGAGCACGGCCGGGGGGGGACGGTCCCGATCGAGACGGAGCCGATCTTTGTCACGGCGGGCCAGCACCGGGTGTCGGCGGCCTTCATCCGGAGGATCGAGGGACCCTATGAGGACCGCCTCAGCCCCTTCGGATGGTCCTTCGCCGGGGGCGAGGACTCGCAGGCGTGGGCAAACTACGGGATCACGGCACTTCCGCACCTCAGGGACATCATGGTCACCGGGCCCGTCGCCCGGTCTGGGGTCTCAGAGACACCGAGCCGGGAGCGGGTCTTCAGCTGCCGCCCCACCACTCCGGCCGAGGAGCGCCCCTGCGCACTCGAGATCGTGACCCGGCTCGCGCAGGAGGCCTACCGGGGCCCGGTGTCCGAGGCGGAGATCGCGGGCCCGATGGTCTTCTACGACCGCGCGGCCGAGGACGACGGCTTCGAGATCGGCGTCCGCACGGCACTCCAGGCAATCCTGGCGAGCCCGCAGTTCATCTTCCGGCTCGAAGCGGAGCCGCCCGAGGCCGAGCCGGGCGAGAGCTACCGCCTTGCGGACGTGGACCTCGCCAGCCGTCTCTCTTTCTTCCTCTGGGCCACAGCACCCGACAGGGAGCTCCTTGATCTCGCCGCGGGCGGGAGGCTCTCGGATCCCGCCGTCCTCGAGGCGCAGGTCCGGCGGATGCTCGGCGATCCGCGCTCCGAGGCGCTCGCGTCCCGGTTTGCCGCCCAGTGGCTCCGCCTCCAGGACACCGAGGACAACATACCCCAGCCGTACCTCTACCCGGACTTCACCGGGCAGCTGCGCGAGGACATGGTCCGCGAGACCGAGCTCCTCTTCGGGCATCTCGTAGCGGAAGACCGCAGCCTACTCGAGTTCTATACAGCCGACTACACCTTCCTGAACGAGCGGCTCGCCCGCCACTACGGGATCCCGGGGGTCGCCGGCGGGGAATTCCGCCGGGTCGCCTACCCCGACGAGACCCGCCGCGGGATCCTCGGCCACGGGAGCGTGCTCCTGCTCACATCGATGTCCTCGCGCACCTCTCCCGTGCTCCGGGGCAAGTGGGTGATGGAAGTCCTCATGGGGACACCTCCGCCTCCGCCTCCGCCGAACATCCCTTCGTTCGAGGACACCGAGGGCGCGATTGCAGGCCGGCAGCTGACTACGCGCGAGCGGCTCGAGCTGCATGCCTCCAATCCCACCTGCAATGCGTGCCACCGCTTCATGGACCCGATCGGGCTCGCGCTCGACAACTACGACGTCACCGGACGGATCCGGATCCGGGAGAACGGGGTGGCACTCGACACGCGGGGCACCTACTACGACGGTACGGAGGTGAGCACGCCGAATGAGCTCACCGACGTCCTCATGAAGCGGCCGGTCCCCCTCATCCGGAACTTCACGGCCAACCTCCTCGCATACGCTACAGGCCGCCGGATGGAGTACTTCGACCAGCCCCAAGTCCGCGCGATCGCCGAGGCGGCCGAGGCGGACGGCTACCGGATGTCCTCCTTCATCATGGGGGTCGTGCGGAGCGCCCCGTTCTCGATGTCTAGATCACAGGAAACCCAGTAGACCACCGACCGAGGGGAACCGATCCATGGCAAACTACCTCACCGGAAAGCACCTCTCCCGCCGGACCTTCATCCGCGGCCTGGGGGCGAGCATCGCACTCCCCTATCTGGACGCCATGGAGCCGGCGGGCCGGATCCTCGGCCTCTCGTCCAAGCAGAGCTTCACGCGCCTGGTCTGCATCGAGGAGTCGATGGGGACTGCGGGTTCGAGCGACTGGGGCGCCGGGCAGCACCTGTTCGCGCCGGCCCAGGTCGGGCGGGATTTCGAGTTCGGGCCGAACAGCTCGCTCGCGCCGCTCTCCGACTTCCGGGAGTACATGACGATCGTGAGCAACACCGACTGCCGCTCCGCCGAGGCGTTCACCGCCGAGGAGATCGGCGGCGACCACGACCGGTCCACGGCGGTATTCCTGACGCAGGCCCACCCGAAGCAGACCCAGGGCTCGGACATCTTCCTCGGCACCTCCCTCGATCAGATTCACGCCCGGCGGTTCGGGCAAGAGACCGCGCTCCCCTCCCTCGAGCTCTGCATCGAGGGAATCGACCGGGGCGGCGGGTGTGCCTACAACTACCACTGTGCCTACACAACCTCGCTCGCGTGGGCCTCCCCGAACCAGCCGCTTCCCGCGATTCGCGAGCCCCGCGTGGTCTTCGAGCGCCTCTTCGGCGCCGGCGACTCGGCGGCCGACCGCGCGGCGCGGCGCTCGACGAACCGGAGCATCATCGACTGGGTCGCCACCGAGGTCGCCCGGCTCAAGCGTGAGCTCGGCGCCGCTGACCGGGCGGCGCTCGACGAGTACACGACGCACATCCGCGAGATCGAACGGCGGATCAACCTGGTGGAGGCGAGAAACCAGAGCGGGGAAGAGCGCGAGATGCCCGAGGCGCCCTCCGGCGTCCCCGACTCCTTCGAGGAGCACATGCAGCTCATGTTCGACCTGCAGCTGCTCGCGCTGCAGGCCGACCTCACCCGCGTGATCACCTTCAAGACCGGGTTCGACCAATCCAACCGGACGTTTCCGGAGAGCGGGACCACGAAGTCGATCCACGGGGCATCGCACCACGGGAACGTCCCGGCCGACATCATGGACTACAACCTGATCAACACCTACCGGATCGCGCAGCTGAACTACTTCCTCGAAAAGATGCGGGCCACCGACGACGGCGGATCCTCGCTGCTCGACAAGACGGCGATCATCTGGGGCTCCCCGATGGCCGACCCGAACCTGCACAACCACCGCCGGGCGCCTCTCATGCTACTCGGCCGCGCCAACGGTGCCCTCGAGGGCGGTGTGCACCTCGAGACACCCGAGGGGACCCCGATGGCCAACGTGTTCGTCGACCTCATGCAGAAGCTCGGCCACGAGATGGAGACCTTCGGCGACAGCAACGGGCACTTCTCGCTCGACTACACGGGCCACAACCGCGCCGGCGTGACCGGGGCATGAGGGCGGCGGCAATGGGGACGAAGAGGAGGGAGAGCGGACCGACCGGGACCCGGGCGGTCCTGACCGGGATCTTCGCGCTCGCGCTCGCCGCTGCGCAATCCCCCGGAGATGTGACGATCCTCGACGCGGCGCGCGCCGGGGACGACGCGGCGGTCCGGGCGCTTCTTGCGGCCGGGGCCGAGGTGAACCGCTCGGCCGGAGACGGGATGACGGCCCTCCACTGGGCGGCCGAGCGCGGCCACGGCGAGGTCGTTGGGATCCTCCTCGCCGCCGAAGCCGACGTGTCGGCGGTGACGCGCATCGGGAGCTACATGCCGCTCCATCTCGCGGCGAGGCGGGGCGACGCCGCCTCCGTCGAGGCGCTCCTCGCGGCCGGGGCCGACCCTGCGGCCGTCACGACGAACAGCGGGACTACTCCGCTCCACCTGGCCGCTGGCGCACTGCGGGGCACCCGCGCGGTCGAGGCGCTCCTCGCGGCCGGGGCTAACCCGAACGCGCTAGAGAGCTCCGCTGGCCAGACACCGCTCATGTTCGCCGCGGCGGCGAACCGGGGAGAGTCCGTCCGGGCGCTCATCCGGGCGGGGGCTGACCCGGGCATCGCGACGGCGTCGGCGGACGTGCTCCGGAGCCTCGCGCTCGACCGCGAGGCGACGCGACGCCTCCGGGAGTCCGTTGCCGAGCTCCGCGGAGGCTCAGAGGTGGAGCTGACCCCTGCACAGGTGCAGGCTGCGATCGCGGAACAGCGCGAATTCCTGCGTTCCGGCCATGACGTCGGCGAGGTGGACAGGTACACCCTTGCGAGCTTACGGCCGGACTATCCCGGGGGACCCGATGTTGTCCGCCCCCCCTTCCGCGAGGTGGTCGTCGGACACACGGGGGGGATGACAGCGCTCCTCCACGCCGCGAGGGAGGGTCACATCGAGGCGGCCGTCGCGCTCCTAGACGGGGGCGCAGAGATCGACCAGGTGAGCGCGGACGGGACGAGCGCGCTCCTCATCGCCGCGCTGAACGGACAGTTCGACCTGGCGCTCGTCCTGATCGAGCACGGGGCGGACCCGGACCTGGCCTCATCGACCGAGGGATCGACTCCCCTCTTCGCGACGCTCCAGACCCAGTGGGCGCCGAGGTCGAACTACCCCCAGCCCCGCGCCCAGGACTCGCAACGCTCCGAGTACATGGACGTCCTCCGGGCGCTCCTCGAAGCGGGAGCCGACCCGAACGTCCGCCTGAAGGCCCACCTCTGGTACTGGGAGTACGGGCTCAACAAGATGGGGATTGACCTGACGGGAGCCACTCCGTTCTACCGGGCCGCGTTCGCGCAGGACCTCGCCGCCATGCAACTCCTCGTTGATTACGGCGCCGACACCGACATCCCAACCGTCTGGCCGGAACTCGGGATGCGCAACCGCAGGCAGCCGGACGGACGGCAGCAGGAGGACTCCGCGCTCCCCTACATTCCCGAGGGAGCCCCGAATGCCTATCCGATCCACGCCGCGACCGGGGGCGGCTACCTCGGGCTCGGAGCCTTTAGCGTCCGGAATGTGCCGGACCAGTTCCTCCCGGCGGTGCGGTACCTCGTCGAGGAACATGGGGCAGATGTGAATCTCGCGGACTCGTGGGGATACCGCCCGATCCACTACGCGGCCTCGCGCGGTGACAACGAGATGATCGAGTACCTGGTCGGCGAGGGCGCCGACGTCACGGCGCTGACGCGCCTCGGCCAGTCGCCCGCAGACATGGCGCGGGGTGGCCGGGCCGGCTTTTTCACCCGGGTGCCGTTCCCGGAGACGGTCGAGCTCCTCACGGAGATGGGCTCCCCGCTCGCATGCCTCCACACGCACTTCCTCGACACCGGGGACTTCTGCGAGGGAGCCGGCGTGAATGACCCCTGGGGCAACGAGCCCCCGCAGCTCCCGGCAGCCGACGGCCAAGCGCTCATCGCGCCGCGCTGACCGGCAGTCGGCGTCCCCCCCGGGCATCGGGGGGGACGGTCCGGTCGAGACCCGCGCGGGGACAGTCCCAGGGGCCGCCGACGCGCTCCGGAACAAGCACAGATGGGAGAGACCATGAGACCGCGCATCCTCATGCACCATCTGCTCGTCTCCGTCTTTACCGTCGTCGCCGGCTGCGGCGGCGCGGACGATCAGGCCGACGCGGTCTCGGCTTCCGCAGCGTTCACCAAGGGCGGAGACGACCGGACCGGGGAATACGACGCCGTCGAGGGGTGGTGGAAGCCCGCGCCCGACCACGACGGCGAGTGGACATGGGGCGAGGTCTCGGGGGTCGCCGTGGACCACCCGGACCGGATCATCGTCGCGGTGTGGGGCGACCGGAACGCCGAGGGTGAGGAGCGGGAGGGGAGCACGAACTACCTCGTCGCCGTCGACCGCGACGGCAACATCATCGAGCGGTGGACGCAGTGGGACTCGATCCTCAACCGCCCGCACCAGGTCTACATCAGCCCCTACGACCCGCAGCGTCACATCTGGGTCGTCGAGCGGGGCGGGCGCGGCGTGAACATGCAGGTCCTCAAGTTCACGAACGACGGGAGCGAGCTCGTGATGCGCCTCCTCGACCCGGACCACCCGACGAGCCGCGCCGAGGCACGGGCGAACCCGCATCCGGGGCCCTACACCTACGGAGATCCGGCCGTGCTCGCGTTCCTTCCCGACGGAAGCTTCTACCTGGGAGACGGTTACTGGAACACGCGCATCGTCAAGTACGGTGCGGATGGGGAGTACCTCCTCGAGTGGGGCGAGCTCGGGAGCGGGCCCGGCCAGTTCGACCTCGTGCACGGGGTGGCCGTGGACCGCGACCGGCGCGTCTTCGTCGGCGACCGCACGAACAACCGCATCCAGGTGTTCACCGAGAATGGGGAGTTCATCGAAGAGTGGCCCGACATCTCCGACCCGGTCGGCGTCTACGTGGACGAGCACAATGCGGTCTGGGTCGTCTCGGGGCGGCTGAACCGGCTCCTTAAATACAACCGCGACGGCGTGCTCCAGTATCACTGGGGAACGTTCGGGGGAACGAGGGGCGGCTTCCCCGGCGGATTCTCGCGGCCCCACCAGATCGACGTGGACCAGGAGGGGAACCTCTATGTCGCGAGCTGGGACGGAGGGTGGGCGGACAAGTTCGTGCCGAAGCCGGACGCCGACCCGGGGAAGCTCATCGGGCGGCCGCTTGTCCTCTCGCAGTAGGACCCGCGTCCACGGTCCGGTGGCGTTCGCGCGCCGGGCGGCAGCGGCCCTCCTCCTCGCGGTTGCCGCCGCAGGCTGCACGGGGGAGCCACTCGTCGTCTTCATGGACTCGGCGCATCCGGCGCGCGTCTACGACGAGGAGACGCGGGCCCTGGGCCGGACGAACGCCGATCTCCTGGCCGAACGCCTGGGCGACCTCCCGGCCCGGACCGTGAGCGAGACGACCAGCCCCACCTGGGAGAGGGACGGCGCGATCGCGGAGCTCGACCCGGAGCTCGTCGTGATCCACTACTCGGGGTTCCGCGAAGAGGACGGCACGGGTCCGAGGGAGCGCCTGGGGGCGTTCATCGCCCGCTTCGGCGGGATGGAAACGGAGTTCCTGGTCTACAGCCGGACACTCGGGACCGTGCTCGACGACGCGGTGGCGGAACTGCTCGCCGGGGCCGCGGCCCAGCACCCGTCGCTTCTCCCCAGAGTGCATGTCTTCGGGCTCGACGACCACGGGGGGCGGAGCTGGCTCAGCGCCGCGACGCTCGACGCGCTCCGGGAGCGGGTGATGGAGATCCTCGAACGCTGAACGGGAGGGCGCCAAGGATCCGGCGACCGGAGCCCAGGGGGGACCGGAGCCGGCCGGTCGCGCTCCATGGCGCGAACCCCGGAAACCTCCCGGGGCCCGCCACCCCGCTATCGGGAGGCCGATGATGGAACGAAGCTACCGCCCAGCCCGCCTCGCCCTCGCGCTTGCGGTCCTCGCCGGCGGCGGTCCGCCGCACGACCTCTCCGCTCAGACTGGCGCGTCCGGGGGGGAGTGGCACACCTACGGCGGCGATCTCGGGAACACCCGCTACGCCCCGCTTGACCAGATCGACGCCACGAACTTCTCCGATCTCGAGGTCGCCTGGCGGTTCGATCCCGCGAACCTCGGTCCGTTCCCCGACTCGAACTACCAGGCCACGCCGCTCATGGTCGACGGCGTGCTCTACACGACGGCCGGGAGCCGACGGAATGTCGTCGCGCTGGACGGACGGACGGGCGAGATGCTCTGGATGTACCGGATCGACGAGGGCGAGCGCGGGGCGAACGCGATCCGGCGGATGTCGGGGCGCGGAGTCGCCTACTGGACGGACGGAGCGGGGGACGAGCGCATCTTCCTCGTCACGATTGGCTACCAGCTCGTCGCCCTCGATGCGCGGACGGGACGCCCCGTGAGCGGGTTCGGGACGGACGGGATCGTGGATCTCAAGCTGGGCGCCGACCAGGAGATCGACCCGCTCTCCGGGGAGATCGGCTGGAACAGCGCTCCGATCGTCGCCAGGGACGTCGTGCTCGTGGGCGCGGCGCACCGGGGCGGTTCGAGCCCGCCCAGCCGGGAGAACATCAAGGGATACATCCGCGGATTCGATGTCAGGACCGGACAGAGGCGTTGGATCTTCCACACGATCCCCCAGGTCGGCGAGTTCGGCCACGACACCTGGGAGGACGAGTCGGCCGCCTACACGGGCAACACCGGCGTCTGGACCACCTTCACGGTGGACGCCGAGCTCGGGATCGCCTACCTCCCCGTCGAGATACCGACGGGCGACTACTACGGGGGGCACCGGCCCGGCGAGAACCTTTTCGGGGAGAGCCTCGTCGCCGTCGACCTCGAGACGGGCCGGCGGCTCTGGCACTTCCAGTTCGTCCACCACCCCATCTGGGACTACGATGTCCCCTGCCCGCCCATTCTCGTGGACATCACCGTGGACGGACGCGAGATCCAGGCAGTCGCGCAACCCACGAAGCAGGGATGGGTCTACGTCTTCGACCGGGTCACGGGCGAGCCTGTCTGGCCCATCGAGGAGCGCCCGGTGCCGGCCGGCGACGTCCCGGGCGAGTGGTACGCGCCGACCCAGCCGTTCCCGTCGAAACCGCCCCCCTTCGAGCGCCAGGGGTTCCTTCTCGAGGAGCTCATAGACCTCACGCCCGAGCTGCACGAGGAGGCGCTCGAACTCGTGTCGCGCTACCGGACGGGTCCGGTCTTCACCCCTCCCGTCGTCCAGGAGGAGGATGGGCTCCTCGGCACCCTCTTCGTGCCGAACGGGGCAAACTGGCCCGGCGGATCCTTCGACCCGGAGACGGGGATCCTCTACCTCTATTCGCACACTCTCACCCGGGCCGTCGGACTCGTTCCGGATCCTGGGCGCTCGGACATGGACTACGTGCGGGGCCCGAGCGGACCGCTCACCGTCCAGGGACTTCCGATCGTGAAGCCGCCGTGGGGCCGGATCACGGCGATCGACCTGAACGCCGGCGAGATCGTCTGGCAGGTGGCGCACGGCGAGACGCCCGACCACGTGCGGGACCATCCGGCGCTTGTCGGAGTGGAGATCCCCCGGACGGGCCGGTTTGCATCGGCCGGCGGCAGCTCGGGCGGGATCGGCACGCTCACGACGGGCACACTCGTGATCAGCGGCGAGGGCGGTACCTTCACGACGCCTTCGGGCGAGGTGGGCGCCATGCTCCGCGCCTACGACAAGGAGACCGGCGAGGAGAGGGGCGCCGTCTACCTCCCCGCGGCGCAGACCGGCTCGCCGATGACCTACATGCTCGACGGGAGGCAGTACATCGCCGTGGCGGTCGGCGGGAGCGGGGATCCGGCCGGACTCATCGCCTTCACCCTCCCGTGAGTGCGCGGCCCCCGGGGAGCAGGCGTCAGAGGGGCTCGTAGTTCCGGAGCGAGGCGTCGCAGCCGACCGCGGAGCGCTCGCCGGTGGCCGTCTCGAAGGAGATCGAGTCGCCCGGCGTGAAGACCTCGCCCCCGATCGCGTAGGTGACGCGGGTGTCGACGGGCTCACCCCCGCCATCCCGCCATACGACCTCGACCTCGACGTAGCGGACGACGACGCCCCCGTTGTTCCGCACGTACCCGCCGGCACGGACCGAATCGCCGCTCTCGGCGCACGAGACGAGCGTCACCTCCAGGTTCGAGCCTGGCGCGCGCTGCTGGACGGCATCCGCTCCCGGGACGGGGAGACCTCCTCCCTCAGCGTCCGCGCCGGACGGAGAGGGAGACCGCACGAGAAGAAGGACGCCGGCCACCGCGCCGGTCGCGGCGAGCACCAGGACGAGCGGCAGCACGCGGCGGACCCGGGCCGGCCGGCCTGGGGCGGGAGCGGGGCGTCGAACCATCGTCGCAGGGGGCCTCGGGCCGTGGAACCCGGCCACACGGATCCGGGGCGTCCGGGACCGCGCACCGGGCTCGGAGCAACGTGAGCCGGGCGCCACCGGCGAGCAAGGGGGCGTTGCCGCCTCCCGCGCCCCGACCGATTATCACCCGCCAGCCGCCCCCGTACCCGCCCGGAGCCCAGTCCGGAGACGCCATGTCCGACAGACCCCGGCCGCGCGCCGGACCCTTGCCCGCCCGACGGCTCCTCCACCTCGCCGGCGGCCCGCTCGTCCTCCTCGTGCTTCTCCTCCTCCCGCTGGCCGGGCTCCCGTTCGAGGCGCGGGGCGCGATGGGTCTCCTCGCGTGGATGGCGTGGTGGTGGATCGCCCGTCCCGTGCACCTGGCGGTGACGGGGCTCCTCCCGCTCGCGGTCACGGCGCTTCTCGGCCTCGCCCCCATGCAGCAGGTCGCCTCCTCCTACTCACAGGACACGATCCTCCTTCTCCTAGGCGCAAACATTCTCACGAGCGTCTGGATGCGGTGGGGCCTCGACCGCCGGGTAGGCCTCGCTTCGCTCCTCGGCGTCGGGAGCGACACCACGAGGCAGATCCTCGTCTGGTTCCTTGTGAGCGCCGTGCTCTCGGCGATCCTCCCGAACACGATCGTCGCGGCCACGATGATCCCAATCGTCGTCGCGATGCTCCGCTCGGTCGGGATCGAGGATCTCGGGGGCAGTCGCGTGGGCAGCGCGCTCGTGATCGCCGTGGCGTGGGGCACGAGCGCGGGCGGTGCAGCGACCCCCCTCGGCGGGGCCCCGAACCTCCTCGCCGTGGGCCTCATCGAAGAGTCGGTGACCGGCCAGGAATTTCTCTTCCTGAGCTGGATCACGCGGCTGGCTCCGCTCACCGCGGTGGTCGTCCTCCTGATGTTCCTCTTCCTCCGCTTCGCGATGCGTCCCGACGTCGCCGAGCTCCCGGGATCGGAGGAGTATGTGCGTGGCGAACTCGCGGCCCTCGGGCGTATGGGGGCCGAGGAGAAGTGGGCGCTCGGGCTCTTCCTCGCGGCCGCGGCCCTCGCGTTCGGCCGGCCCTTCTATGCCGGATTCCTCCCGGACCTCACGCCTGCGTTCGCCTTCGTCGCGATGGCCGTGGCGGCCTTTGCCGTTCGCACACGCAAGGGTCCGCTCATCACCTGGCCCTTCGCGCAGAAGCACATGCACTGGGGGCTCTTTTACCTCTTCGCCGGCGGGATCGCCCTCGGGCGGATCCTGAGCGAGTCCGGTGCGGCCGCGAGCTTCGCCGACGCCCTCGTTCCCTACGCCGGGGGGGGCGGGCTTGCCGCGATCCTCGTCTTTACGCTGCTCACGATGATCCTGACACAGGTGACGAGCAACACGGCCGCCGTGGCGATCGTCGTTCCGGTCACGATCAGCACCTTCGGCTCGCTCGGCCTCGACCCGCTCCCCTTCGTCTACATCGTCGCGGTGGCGGCCAACTGCGGATTCGTGCTGCCGTCCTCGGCCGGCGGGCCCGCCGTGGCCGCGGGCTACGGCGTCCACCTCCCGACGATGGCCTCGAAGGGGCTCCTCGCCTCGCTCATGGTGCTCGTCGCGCTTGTGACGCTGGGGTATGCGCTGGCCCAGTGGTGGCCGGGTTGGGGAGGCGCGTAGGACCGGTGCGGGCAACGCCGCCCGGGCCCGGCCGGTGCCACGGGCGCCGCACGCCAGCGGCAGGGGCACTCCCGGGACGGAAGGATACAGAGAGGGCACGGAACGGCGCGAAGAGGATCGCTTGCGCGACCGTCCCTCGTGGCGCTACCGGAGGCCGAGCGCCTCCCTCAGCTCCGCCGCCGTCATATTCGTCACATAGACAGCTGTGCCCTGATCGAATGCGCTCGCGCGGGCGAGCGGCCCCACGACGACCGGATCGAAGCCCGCATCCGTCACGAGGGACGCGGCGACGCGCACGGCCTCCGCATCGTCGCCGGCGATGGGGATACCCACCCTCTCGCCGGCCCGGTGTGCCTCGCTCTCGACCGAGCGGTAGTTGATCGCATTGAAGGCGCGGACCAGGCGCACGCCGGGAAGGAAGCCGGCGGAGGCGAGTCCGGCGCCCATGGCAAGCGCCTCGGCCGCCATCGGGCCGTCCCGCTCCGTATAGGGGTTGCTGCAGTCGATCACGACCTTGCCCCGCATCGCGGGCCCGTAGTCCCGGCCGACCTGAGGGAGGGCGGCGTAGGGGACGGCGATGAAGACCACCCCCCCGAACTCCGCGGCCTCGTCGGGGAATCCCGCGCGCGTCCGCGGCCCTGCCCGCTCCACGAGCTCGGTCAGCTCCTCCGGATTGCGGGACGAAAAGAGGATCTCATGTCCGGCCCGCGCCCACTGGAGCCCGACGGCCCCGCCGATCCGCCCCGATCCGATGACCCCGATCCGCATCCCCTGGCGCGCCCCCCGGAGGAGCCGGGGACGCGCACCGAGGAACACCGGCGCGAGCGCAAGCCCCGCCACGCCTCTTGCCGCGTTCCGGACAAACTCCCGGCGGGACCCACGTCCCCCCTCGCCACTGACTCTCTCAGCCATCCGTCCCCCCCTGACGCCCCGGGACCCGGGTGCGCCGTCCATTGAGCACGCGGCAAAGATCCGTGGGGGGACGCCGGGCCGCAACTCGGCCCGAGCGATGCCAGCTCAGCCGTTGACGGTGCTGGGCAGCTCGCGTCCGAGACCGTTCACCCCGCGACCCCGTCGGTAGCTCCCCGGGGCACGGAGCCAAGAGGCGACGGCCACGTACACGAGCGAGGCCACCCATGTGAGCCCTTCCGGCCTGAAGATCGCAGCGGCGAGAGGCGCCAGCCTAGAGGGCGGGCATGGTTGGGGGGACGGTGCACTCGCCCAACAGACCGCACCTTCTCCGACCCGCATGGCTGCAGCGGACACGTGACCGGTGCCGGCCCGATCCATGCGACGGGGATCTCCGGAGTCCGCCCTTGAACTCGCTCCCCCGGGCCAGGGCGCGGGTCTCGTGCCGACCCGGGCCGTGGGTTTCCCGACGCGCCTCCAGCAATCCCTCCCTGACCCGGACACCGTCTCCCGCCGGAATCCGCGCCGCTTCAGGCCCGCTGCCGGTCGAGACTCAGGCCCGCAACGCACCTTGCCCCGCATTCCGCGGCCCGGTAACGTTGCCGCGGACAGGCAACCCCACCCACTCCGCCCGAAGGAGAGATGACCGACCGACCGGACACCACGGGCGTCAACCGCAGGGATTTCCTTGCGGTCGGCGCGCTCCCGATCGCGGCAGCGACGCTCGGCCCGACGGCACCCGGGCCGGAGAGGCCGCGCGGCTACGCGCGCTCGCATCAGGAGAGGGTCCGGGTCGGTCTCATCGGCGCCGGTACAAACGTCCGGAATGTGCAGATCCCCGGGTTCCTCGGAATCCCGGAGTGCGAGATTCTCGCCGTGGCGAACCGGAGTCTCGAATCGAGCCAGCGGGTGGCCGACGCCTTCGGGATCCCGCGCGCCTACTCCCACTGGGGAGAGCTCCTCGAGGACAGGGACGTCGACGCGGTCCTCATCGGCACTTGGCCGTACATGCACCGGACGCTCACCCTCGCCGCGCTCGAGAGCGGCAAGCATGTCCTCTGCCAGGGACGGATGGCGAATACCGCCGCCGAGGCCCGGGAGATGCTCGACGCCTCCCTGCGCAACCCGCACCTGGTGAGCCAGCTCGTTCCCACCTCGACCAGCTACCGCCTCGACAACGTCCTCCGAGGACTGATCAGCGAGGCTTACGCGGGAGAGATCCTCTCCGTCGAGGTACAGCGGCTCCAGGGGGGTTTCGCCGAGTTCGGGGGGGAACTCGGCTGGCGAGAGAGCTTCGAGTTCAGTGGGTACAACGCGCTGAACCTCGGATCCACCTACGAGTCGATGATGCGGTGGGTGGGCCCCGGTGACCGTGTCATGGCGATGACGAAGACCCACGTCTCCTACCGCCGCGGTCCGGACGGCCAGGCGACATCCGTCGCTATCCCGGACCACATCGACGTGATGTACGAACTCGCGAACGGCGCGCAAGTCCACATGCGGTTCAGCGCCACGACCGGGCTGTCGAACGGCAGCCAGACGTGGATCTACGGGACTGAAGGGACGATCCACGTCGACCGGGACCAAGACATCTTCGCGGGACGCCGCGGCGATGCGGGTCTCTCGCCCATCCCGAACCCGCCGGAACAGCAGGCCTACTACCGGGTCGAGGAGGAGTTCATCAACGCGATCCGGGGCGTCGAGGAGGTCACCATGGCGACCTTCGAGACGGGGGTTCGGTATATGGATTTCGTCGAGGCAGTCTTCCGGAGCGCCCAGTCGGGCGAGGCGGTCTACCTGCCGATGTAGCGGGTCGGGCCGCACGGAGCGGCAATGCGCGGGCCGGGAGCGCGCCGGCGCCTTCGGCGCGCATTCACCAGAGCACTAGGGGTAGGAATCATGTCGATCGAAGTCTCCGAGAATCGGACCGGCGGGGCACTCGTGCTCGCGCCGATCGGCCGGCTCGACAGCGCAAACGCACACAGCTTCGAGACGACCGTCATGGGCCATGTGGGGAGTGGCGAGCGCCGTATCGTGATCGATTTCGGACAGCTAAACTTCATCAGCAGCTCCGGCCTCCGGATCCTGCTTATCGTCGCGAAGGCCCTCAGGACCGACGGCGGCAAGCTCGTGCTCTGCAGCATGAAGGACCACATCCGGGAGGTGTTCGACATCAGCGGCTTCGGCCAGATCATCCCCATCGAGGACTCGCTGGAGGGAGCGCTCGGCACCGTCTGAGCACGCGGTCCCGCGCGGCGGGCCAGGTCACGCTGCTGCCCCCCTGCCCCGGCGAGGGCAGCCGGCCGGAGCCCGAAGATCCGCCCGCGTGCACCCGGGCGGCCCGTTGATCCCCGTGGTGCAGGTTTCCGACGACCTCCCGTGAGCCGTTGCGCACGGGCCGGCTCACCCACAAGCATGTGAGGCAGGACATGGGCTCAAGCCAGGCACCCAGGGTCATGCTCGCGATAGCCATCGCCTTTCTGATCGCCGAATCCGCCACGGCCCAGAACCCGGACGCGAGGCCGGTCGTGGCCGCTTCCGGCCGTGTCACAACGAGCGTGTCGTTCGATGGCCGCATGATGGGCGGCGGCGCAACATGGCTCAACCGGTCGACATCGCACTCGGGCCCGGCCCGGATGACTCTGGACTACGGGCAGCCCCACGCCAGGGGCCGCGTGATCTTCGGCGGGCTCGTCCCATACGGGGAGGTCTGGCGCCTCGGGGCCAACATGGCGACCCACCTCACGCTCGACCTGGACGTCCGCTTGGGTGGACTGGACATCCCCAGGGGATCCTACTCGCTCTACCTGGTCCCGCGGGAGGACGGAGCCCAGCTGATCGTCAGCGGCCAGCTTCGCCAGTGGGGAACCGAGTTCGACCCCGCGACGGAGTTCGGACGCGTGGAGCTTGAGCGCCGGGAGCTGCCCGAGACGAGGCAGAGCCTCGCGCTGACACTCGAACCTTCCCTCCCCGGGCCCGGGGGCGGCCTCCCTGCCGGGAGCTTCCGCATCGCATGGGGCCGGGTGGAGTACTTTACCGAGTGGTCCGTCAATTGGCGGGACACTCCGTAGCACCCCGCCTCACCGGGCGAGGCCGCCAGCGTGCCGCTCCAGATCGCCGGTAGGGAGGAGGGCGCTCCACGCCGACACAGAGGCGCGAAGCGCCCGAAGATCTCGGTTGTTCCCCTGCCCTCTGGCCTCGCGCTCGCTGGCTCGCTCCTGTTGGCCGCCCTCGGGACGGAGGCGCTCGGGGCCCAGGAGCCCTGCTTCCAGGGCAGCGTGGACTATGACGGTCCCTGCTACTTCGACGCCCCCCGGTGGGTGGGAGAGTTTGCGTCGCTCAGTGCAAACGGCCTCCTCGGGGCGCTCACGGGCGGACTCTCGCGGCACCTGGGCGGCGGCTCGTTCCGGGACGGTTTCGTCGAGGGCGCCCTCGGCGGATCTATCGTGTACGCAGGCAAGCGGACTGCGGCCGAGTCCTTCGCCGGAGCAGGCTTTCTCGGACGGAGCATGGCCGCTGTCGGGGCCTCATCCGTGCGGAACGTCTCGCGCGGGGACCCGCTCTTCTCCCGCCTCACGCTCCCTCTCGGCCCGCTCTGGGTGGAGTTCGATACCCCGACGCGGGATGTGAGCGCCCGGCTCGATCCCGTGGCGCTCGGGTGGATGGCCTACGGGATCAGCGAGCCGGAGCTTGAGCTCGACTGGGGTACGACGTTCTCGAACGGCGCGCCGGTGTTCAAGACCCACAACAAGGTCCTCAAGCTGGGCGGCGACACGATCCACGTCGCCGGGGTCACAAACGCCGGCATCGTGTACTCGGCCGACGTGCCCGCCTACGGACCCGGCCACGCACGCCGTCACCGCGCCCACGAGCAGGTGCACGTGATCCAGGAGGATCAGCTGGCGATCATGTGGACCGATCCGCTGGGACGATGGGCGATGGGACGCGCAGCGCGTCTCCGGCGCCTGCGATCCGGCCTTGCGGTCAACCTCTCGACCGAGATCCTCCGCCTCCTGGGACACGCGGTGCCGGAACACGGAGATCGTCCTTGGGAAGTCGAGTCGGTCTTCTTCGCTCGCTGAGACGGATACCGGGCTTCGGGCTGGCCGTTCTTGCCTCGACCGGCTGCATCGAATTCGTCGCCCCGAACATACCGGGGATCGAGGACCGCGGCTCGGCAGCCCTCTTCAGCGCGCAGGTCGTGGTGAGCGACAGCGGGACTGTGCGCGCTGACGCCCGCCTCCGGCCGGGTCTCGATTTCGATGGTCTCGACCGTCCGGTGCCGGACCCGCGGCTTCGCATCCTCGGGCAGGTGCTCGAGCCGGACACGGTACTCCGCGATGGCACGCGGAGGTACGCAGCGGCCTGGGAGGCAGACCCCGCGATCCATCTGGATCCGATCACCGTCACAGCCCCCCTGATCGAAGACCTCGTGACCCCCCCGCCCGCCGTCAGGTGGTATGGGCTCCGACGGGACGGCCCCGACGCGATCGACCTTTTCCGCGGCGAGGACCTTCACCTTCCCGTCGCGGAGGTTGCGGGCGATGCGGACCCGGTGCCTTCGATACGGCAGTGGTTCCTGACCCTCGAGTCGGACGGGTCGCAGTTCCGGTTCGGGAGTGACGGCGTCCCGGAGAGCCCGATCTGGATCCCCGCGCGGTGGATCCCCGGAGGGGACACGGTGCGGGTTCGGCTGGTCTACACCCAATCGGGGGTCGTGGGAACGCAGAACGACGACTACGTGGGTGTGGTCACCGCCAACGGCTTGCTGTACTGGACGGTCCGGGTGGCTCCCGGCCGAGCGCCGGACATGGAGAGCAGCAACGGGACGCGCCCGTAGCGACGGGGTGATGCGAAGCGCACCGCAAGCGGCACGTCTCGAATGTCGGGCACGCCACGCCCGGTCTTCGGCGCCGCCGCGCGACGCGACGCTCTACGCACAAGCAACGACGATCATGTGTCCGTCGTGCTCTCAGCGCCCAACCCCGACTACGACCGGCTGGGAAGGCGGGCAGGTTCAGTATGCGTTCATGTAGGCGAATCGGGCCATCTTCCGCTTGCAGCCATCTGCTGGGTGCTGCGTCTCTCCACCAGCGGGTAGAGCGGTTGGGTGCTGCGAGGGCCGTCGGCGAGGGAGCGGCGGGACGTGGAGACCCGGCGAGCAGGAGCGCGGCGCGCATGGGCCGACCACCCTGAATGACACCCGAGACGTCCAACAGCTTCCCGTCGTCGAGTCCCAGGGGATCGTCCGGTGTTTCCTCGTCGGAGGAGGCGGCCCGCAGGGCCTCGGTCGCGGCTGCTGACGGCCAATCATATCCTGCGAAATAGATCGCAATGGCCGTAAAGTCGCCTTCGCGGGCCTCCTCCAGCAACCGCCATCTGATGGTCCCGGCAAGCGGCTTGCGATCCTTGCCGACATGAACTTTACCGCGCCCCGAGATCCGTGTACGAGACTATGCCCGGATGGGTGACAGTGACGGAGGGGGTGGGACTCGAACCCACGCAGGCATTACCCTGACCTCGGTTTTCAAGACCGGTACCTTAGCCGCTCGGTCACCCCTCCCGGTCCCGGAACAAGATAACGCCCCCGCGCGTCCGGGGCCGGGGTCTCTCCGCCGTCAGTGCCGAAACAGCCTGCGTCCCGTGCAGATCATGGCGATCCCCGCCCTGTCGGCCGCCTCGATCACCGCGGGATCCCTGATCGAGCCGCCCGGCTGGATGATCGCGCCGACGCCGGCCTCAGCCGCGGCCTCCACGGCGTCCGGAAAGGGAAAGAACGCATCTGAGGCAAGAACACTCCCGGCAAGACCGAGTCCGGCGTCGGCGGCCTTCTGGACAGCAAGCCTCGAGGCATCGACCCGCGACATCTGTCCGGCCCCGACCCCGAGCGTGGCGCCCTCTCTCGCAAGAAGGATCGCATTCGACTTGACCCCGAACACGCTTGCCCACGCGAACGCCAGATCCGCCGTCTCCTCCGGTGTGGGCCCGCGTTCGGTCACGACCTTCCAGGAGGGGTCATCCACGCCGATGAACGGGGGAAAGGGCGGCGCCTGGGCCAGGATCCCGCCGTAGATCCCACGGAAGACCGGTCCGTCCGGATCCCGCCCGTAGAGAGCAAGGAAGCGTGCGGCCCGCCTCGCCGCCGCATCGCGTCCGGGTGCCGCGTCGAAGCTCCGGAGGCTTCCCTCAGGGACGGGAAATTCTTGGCCGATGTCATCCGGCTCCGGAAGGCTGAGGATTCGGATGTTCTTCTTCCGGGAGAGCGTCGCGAGCGCTCCCTCCGTGAAGTCCGGGGCCACGATGCACTCCACGAACAGCTCGCCGATCGCGCCGGCCGCCGCCTCGTCCACGGCCCGGTTCACCGCAATCACCGATCCGAACGCACTCACCGGGTCGGTGGCGAGCGCACGCCGGTAGGCCGTCTCGACCGCTTTGCCGACGGCGATCCCGCACGGGGTGGTGTGCTTCACGATGCAGACGGCGGGATCGGGGGAGAGAGCGAACGGAGAGAGCGAGAGGAGGGCGCCGTCGACATCGAGGAGGTTGTTGTAGGAAAGCGCCTTCCCGTGGCGCTGCTCCAGCGCCGCGATCCCGGTCCGGCGCGATCCGGCCGGTGCGTAGAAGGCGGCCTCCTGATCGGGGTTTTCGCCGTAGCGAAGCGTCGAGACTCTGGAGAGCCCGATCTCGAGGAGATCGGGCGAGGACCGCTCTCTTGAGGCTCCGCCGTCTTCCCCCCGAAGGAAGTCGGCCACAGCCGCATCGTATCCGGAGACGTGGGCGAAGACCTTTCCGGCGAGCTCCCTCCGGAGCGCCCCTCCCCCGCCCTCCCGGTCCAGCCCTTCGAGGACCCTGGCGTAGTCGGCCGGGTCGACGACGGTCCACACGCTCGCATGGTTCTTGGCTGCGGCCCGGATCATCGCCGGACCTCCGATGTCGACCTGCTCCATGGCTTCCGCCACGCTCGCACCGCCACCTGCGACCGTCTCCCTGAACGGGTAGAGGTTCACGCCGACGACATCGATCGCCGTGTATCCGTGCTCGCGGAGCGCGGCAACGTCGGCCGGAACGCTCCGGCGCGCGAGAAGTCCGGCGTGGATGGCCGGATGGAGCGTCTTCACGCGCCCGTCCATCAGCTCCGGGTGGCCCGTCACCTCGGCCACATCCACGACCCGGAGCCCGGCGTCCCGGAGCGTGCGGGCCGTGCCGCCCGTCGAGAGGATCTCGAATCCCCGGTCGGCAAGCCCCCGCGCAAAGGACTCGATCCCCGTCTTGTCGTAAGCCGATAGGAGAGCGCGTCGATGCATGGTCATGGCATTCGTTCCGATTTGGACCGGGAAGGGCTACCGCAGGAGGCGCAGGTGCTCTTCGAGAGGGAAGTCGGCGGCGGCGCCGGGAATGGGCGATGCGACGGTCCCGTCGCGGATCGCGAGGGCGAGCCGATCCGCCGCCGCCGGGAAGAGGCGGTGCTCGACGGCGTGGATGCGCCGGGCGACGCTCTCGGGCGTGTCCCCCGGAATCACCGGAACGGGCCACTGGGCGAGGATCGGCCCCCGGTCGTATTCCTCGTTCGCGAAGTGCACGGTGACGCCGGTGAGCCTGACGCCAGCGGCGAGGACGGCCTCGTGCACGTGCATCCCGTACATCCCCTTCCCCCCGAAGGAGGGCAGGAGAGCGGGGTGGAGATTGAGTATCCGGCCCCGGTAGCGCTCGACCACAGCTGCCGGTATGAGCTGCAGGTAGCCGGCGAGAAGGACGAAGTCGATTCCGCGGGGCTCGAGCTCTCCCAGGATGGCGGCCGCGTCCTCCTCCGAATCGCCCCGCCGGGAGAGGACCGCCGCCTCCACTCCGAGTTCCCGGGCGAGATCCAGGACGGGTGCATCCGGTCGGCCCGTGAGGAGAAGGGCCGCCTCCCAGAGGTCGGAGTTGCGCGCGTGCGTCGCCAGCACCTGGAAGTTGGACCCCCGCCCCGAGGCGAAGACGGCGGCCCGGAGCGTCATGCGAAGCGGCTCGGCGCCTGGGAGATCAGAAACGGGTTCCCGAGACGCTCCTCGCGCACCGTCGTCTCGTCACCGTGCCCCGGGTAGAGCGTCGTGCCGTCGGGGAGCGTGAGGACCTGCTCCCGGATCGACTCCATCAGCGTCTGGAGGTCACCGCCGGGAAGATCGTAGCGGCCGATGGAACGCTGGAAGATCACATCACCGACAAGCGCGAATCCAGCTTCGGGGGAGTAGAGGAGTACGTGACCGGGCGCATGGCCCGGCGCAAACCGGACCTCGAGCCGCGACTCTCCCACGGGGACGGACTTCCCGGGAACCAGCGGGAAATCAGGCGGAGGCAGGGTTTCCTCGAGAACGTAGCCGAACCACGCCGCTGCCTCCTTCGCATGGTCATACAGCGGGCGGTCGGCAGGGTGCAGGTGGATCGGCGCGGCGGGGACGGAGCGACGGAGCGCGGGAATCCCCTCGACGTGATCGAAGTGGGCGTGAGTGAGGTAAATGGCCTCGATGCTCCATCCGCGGCGCCGGGCGGCGTCAATCACTTCCGGGGCTGCGGCGCCGGGATCGATCGCCGCCGCCCTTCCGGTCCGCGCACAGACGGCCAGATAGGAGTTCTCACCGGCGGGTCCCGCGGTGAACCGGTGGACCTCGATGGGCGGCGTGTCTTCGATGTCGCGGGGCACGGCCGTCAAACCGTAAACGAACTCCCGCACCCGCAACCACCCGTGGCCACAGGGTTACTGAATGTGAATCCCGAGCCCATCATGCTCGTGACGTAGTCGACCTCAACTCCCTCGAGGTACTGCGCGCTGAAGGGATCCACGAAGACGCGGACCCCTGCCGGGAGGTCGAGGATCTCGTCATCCTCCTCCGGCGTCTCCTCGATGTTGAGCCCGTACTGGAACCCCGAGCATCCGCCCGGCAGTACGGCAACCCGAAGGCCCGCCGCCTCGCCGCCGTCGTGCTCCTGAATGAAGGACTCGACCTTGGCCAGCGCCGCTTCCGTAAGATGAATCAGCATATCCGCTGCTCGCTGCTCGCTGGGGAACGCCACCCTGCGGTGGCCCAGGCCCGCCGCAAACCACCCGGCGCGAAGTACCCCTCCGGCACCGCGGGGTTCTCCAGATCGGAGCCAGAGCCCGCCGTCCGGGTCATTGGTAAAGGTACCTTTTTCGGTGAATCCCGGTCAACGGGGAGCGCTGTCCAACGAGATGTGGACATTCGCGCGATGCCTGTTTCCAACGGGAGACAAGCATGAACGGGGGTGTGAGCCGATCGTCGGAGGATGATCATGACGCTCCCGACCGAACGGATTCGGACGCTCGATGACATCCGCGCCTTCCTCGCCGCGAACGAGGCATCGGATCTGTGCCCCTCGACCGCGATGCGGCCTACGCGTTGATGGAACGCACGCTGGTCCGGCGGTCCCTTGCCAAGTCCACCGTCTGATCGGCGAGCAGCGCCGTACGGGCCGGATCCGCGACCCTCGGTTGCGGCGTCCTCCTGCTTGGTCGTTCGTGACGAACTACGGGCCGGTCGATGTGATGCTGGTGGCCGAGACGGACGAGGCCTCCGGCGAGCTCTCGGGGTCGGCCACCGAGTGGATCCACTCCACCTCTCTGGCGACGAGCACTACGTGTGCCTGACGGAGATCTCCAACGACCGTATCTACAGCCTCCGCACCCGTCGGACCTACCGGCAGGCCCGCAGCACTTTCTGGGTGATCGGGGCGGTCTCGTCGGAGAGCAGATCCAAGAGCTCGCGCCCAACCCCAGTATGCCCCGACCAACCCTCACTGTCGGACCATCCCCCGAGCCCGACTCATGCTCATCTTCGTAACGGAAAACACTCTCGGGTCCGGTGGCCGGAAACGCCTGGGCCTGCAGGTGCGCAAGGGCTGCAGCCGGTCTTGCCATACCAATGGCTCTCACTGTATGGTTCTCCCATACACCGTCTCACCCAGCATGCCGGACGACTGTAAGATGAAGACCACGCTCAATCTGAACGACCTCCTGCTGACGCGAGCCAAGAGGCGAGCGGCCCGCCGGGGCGTTACCCTGACCCGTTTCGTTGAAGACGCCCTCCGCACCAAGCTGGCAGAGGACGACCGGCCGGTACCGCGCTTCACGCTGGAACTCAGGACCGTCCGGGGAGCGTCTCCCCCCAACGTGGACATCTCCGACCGCGAGGAGTTGCACGACATCATGGACCGGAGATGATCGCAGTTGATACCAATGTCCTGATCTACGCGCATCGGGCCGAAACCGACCTGCATACCGCGGCTGCCGGAGATCTCGTTTCCCTCGCTGAGGGAACGATCGAATGGGGCATACCGGTGTTCTGCATAGGAGAGTTCGTCCGCGTAGTCACCCACCGGCGGGTCCTGAATCCTCCTTCGACGCTGGCGCAGGCGCTCTCGTTCCTCGAGCAGGTTCTCGCATCCCCGACCTGCCGCATCGTGCGGCCAGGGCCCGAGTTCATCGATCTCTTCGCGGACACCGTCTTCACGGCCCACGCCCGTGGTAATCTTGTATTCGATGCTCAGATCGTTGCGCTCTGCCGGGAGCACGGCATTTCGACCATCCTCACGAACGACCGGGACTTCCGGCGTTTCGACCACCTGCGGGTGACCCGAGTTTGACACCCATGGATACATGGATTTCTGTAACTGATTGCATGACAGGTATTTACGGAG
>CAZHGS010000031.1:0-30062 GCA_964532325.1 uncultured Gemmatimonadaceae bacterium
ACGCCGCCACACCACACCCCAGAGGGAGGAAAGAAAAGAGAAAACGGAGACCAGGACCCCAAAGAGTTACCCGTCCGTCAAAACGGGGCATCTTCAACCACCAACCCCTCTCACAGTCTCCCTATCCGCTCGCGAAGCGTCCCGATCTCCCATAACGGGACCACCGCGATCCGCTCGCTGACCGGGTATGCCCGCGGCGCGGGACACACCACGAAGAGGTGATCCAGCTCCAGCGCATCCGCCGAGGCGCGAGTCGTGCGCGAAACAGATGGTGACTCGTTGAACTTGACCTCGAACCCCGTCCACCGGCCCTCGACAGTAGCCAGCAGATCCACTTCCCCGCCGCCGTGGGCGGCCCAGAACCATGCATCCGCCGGACGGAGGACGCGCAGCAGCTGCTCGATCACGAACCCCTCCCAGGAAGCTCCGACACGCGGATGCGAGAGCAGCGCAGCATCGTGCGGGATACCGAGGAGGGTATGAAGCAGGCCCGTGTCGCGCAGGTAGACCTTGGGTGCCTTGACCTGGCGTTTGGCGATGTTCTGGAACCACGGCTGCAGCTGCCGGACCATGAAGGCGCCGGTCAGCAGATCGAGGTAGCGACGTACCGTCTTGTCGGAGAGCGACATTGCGCGTCCCAGGTTGGACGCATTCCATCTCTGGCCGTGGGAGTGCGCCAGCATGGTCCAGAAGCGCCGCATCGCCGCGGCGGGAATGGAAATCCCGAGCTGGGGCAGATCCCGTTCCAGGAACGTGCTTACGAACGAGTTCCGCCAGGCCCGGCTGTCATCATCCGACGCTGCCAGATAGGAGCGGGGAAAGCCTCCGCGCACCCAGAGATCACGCCACCGCGGCATGCCGGTCTCCTCCAGGCCGAAGCCGCTCATCTCGATCAGTTCCACCCGCCCGGCCAGCGTTTCCGAAACCCCGCGCACGAGATCCGGCGCCGCGCTCCCCAGAATCAGAAACCGCGTCCGCGAGCCGGGCCGGTCCACCAAGACGCGAAGAGCCGAAAAGAGCTCTGGCATCCGCTGCACTTCGTCCAGCACCACGAGCCCACCCAGGGATCCCAGAACGAGTTCGGGATTGGCCAGCTGGCGGACGTCCGGTTCCGACTCCAGGTCGAAGCGCATGGCGTTCCGCCCGGCGGCGAACTCTCGTGCGAGCGTCGTCTTGCCGCATTGGCGCGGCCCGAGGAGGGCGGTGATCGGAGCGCGGGCGGTCGAGACCTCCAGCCGCCGGAGATAGTCGGGGCGTGCAAGCATAGCCCTACGATAGCATGACAATTCGGAGTGCGCATCCGAATATTCATGCTGGGAGTGGAAGGCGAGATCCGCCCGCAGGCTTGGGGTGATGGGGGTATCGCCGTCGTCGATCTCGACGACGAGCCCCCCCGTTGCACTCGACCATCGGGGGAACGCCATGCCGGTTCGTGACAATGTGAGTGTGGACGGCCCGCTCAAGCAGTTCGAACCCTGAACGGTTGAGAGCTCCCAGAAGGGCGCTTGCCGCTCGGTCCGCGCGTCGCCGTCCCAGATGTCGTTGACGAGCACGTCGAGCCGGCCCTGCTCGGCGCGGATGCGCGCAAACAGCCGCTCGACCTCCGCCTCGACCGCATGGTCAGTGCGGACGGCGATGCCGTGGTCATCATCTCGGCCGTCTCTTCGATCGTCTCAGGCCGCCCGGCGGTTGCGGGGCGCCCCCTGAGGCTGCAACCGGTGCAATAGAACGGTGGCGCCGGCCGCCCCCAGCATCCGGACAACACCCGGCCCGGCGCCGCGGGTCGCGCCGGTGACGACGGCCATCTGGTTCAGGCGAGGCTGGTCGGGCATGAGGCAACTGGGAGTTCGGCGTGTGGTCTCTAGATCCGGGCTCACGGGATCACGCACTTGCACTACGAGGCTCTGGGGCGGCGCGAGTGTGCAGGCCCGGGGAGGAGAGAAGATGTCTCCGCATCCGGAGAGCACCGGGACTACTTCCAGCGCCATAGATATCCGTGAACCTGGGCGGTGTCGCGCGGTCATGGCATGTTCGCAAAGGCATAGATGTCCATCACTTGACCGGACTGTCCCGGGAGCCTCGATCTCCATCCCGCCACACCTCGCGCGGTACTGAAATCCGGACACTGGGCCAGGGACTCGGGCATTCGAGTCCTTGACCTGTTCAGAGCGACCCGGCCGCAATACAGCCGACGGGGAACCGCAGTGGACCCGAGGGTGAGCAGTCTCCTCCCGGTGACCGGCCCAGCCCCCCGTGGCTGTCAACGACCGCCGAAAGTGCAAGTGTTGGGAAGCTGCCCCGCCCGTCCCGGTACTGCAGCCGAAGCATCCGCTGCTCTCTACCGATCATCGCGCCTCCTCCCGTCAGTGGAGACGCTGTCTCACGATAGCCCGCGATAGCTCCCGGAAACCTCCACTCCCGACAACCCAGCTGCTCCTCCTCGGTCACCCGGGCCTTCACCTCCCCGGCCGGAGGAATCACGGCGCTCGTCAGATCAGGGGTGGTCCGGCAATTGCCGGGGTCCCACCACGGAACCCTGCCGAAGAACGATATGCCGGGACACCTGGCAGTGACGAATACGTGCAAGGATCAGACCGCACCCCAGCCGACGTCTGCCGCCCACGCATCCCGGGCGCTCGCGTACGCTCCGTAGTCCGTCGGAGGCCGCTGTTTTTCGGCGACGGCCCGGCTGCGGGCGTCGTCCACCGGTTCTTCCAGCGGAGGTAGGCCGACAGCGCGTCGGCGGTCGGCAAGCATCTGCGGATCCTCCACCTCACCCGGGCTCAGAATTCTGTCGGCGTCCCAGTCAGGCTGCGTGCCATAGGGCTGGGGGCGCCGCTCGAAGAATCGGATCCGGCGACCGCACCGGCCAGACCCAATCCGACGGAGAGCGCTTTTCCACCGGTGTCCGAAACGGGGCGGCGCTGGCGATACACCCCGGCTCAGGGGAGTTCTACGCCGTCATCCACGGTCGCGACCGGCTCCGCGAGCTCTGGCCCGCGCTCTACTCCCAGTCCGACGGATCCGAGAATCCGTCGGAGGAATTCGCGCAGATAACACGGGGGTCGGACTTCGGGTGGCCCTACTGCTACCACGCTCCGAGCAACAACCGGAAGGTGCTCGCTCCCGAGTACGGCGGGGACGGTGCAACGGTGGGCCGCTGCGCCGAGATGGCCATGCCCGAGATCGGGCTCCCCGCGCACTGGGCGCCGAACGCGATGACCTTCTCGTCCGGCGACGCCTTCCCCGAGGGATATCGCAACGGCGCCTTCGTCGCGTTTCACGGGTCGTGGAACCGGACGCCCGTGCAGGCCGGCTACAACGTCGTCTGGATTCCCTTCGAAGGTGACCGTCCCACCGGCGAATGGTCCGTGTTCGCCGACGGGTTCGCCGGGGGGCGGATCTCCTCGCCGGGCCAGGCCGCCAACCGGCCGACCGGGGTGGCCGCGGGCCCGGACGGCGCGCTATAAGTGAGCGACTCGCTCCGCGGGAGGATCTGGAAGATTCTGGCAGAGTAGAGGTTCGCGTGGCCCCGCGGCGGGGGAGGCCGGCCCTGCTCTCGCCGCCCGGACAGCTGTGCCGGAAGTGCTTTTCGACGGGCGGCACCCCTCCCTCGAACTCGTTTTCGCGGCGCGGTCCAGCCGAAGCGTCGATGCCGAGGTAGGGCCGGTACTCGACTCAGACGAGGTCGAACTCCGGGCCGGCGCGCAGACGAAGATCGACGGGATCGAGGCCGTGACCGCGTGGCGCCGGACGCTCGCGGCGGTGACCCCGGCAGATCCGGCTCCACCGCCTACTCGGTCTTCAGGGCAGCAGCAGGATCGATCCGTGAGGCCCGAATAGCCGGAGCAAGTGCAGCACCGGCCGATACCGCCAGGCCCCCGGCTACGGCTGCGACGACGATCACCGGGTCGCCCGGCGCAACGCCGAAGAGGAGTGATTCGAGCACCCTGCTGGCGACGACGGCCAGAGCCGCCCCGGCAACTGCGCCGACCGAGGCGACCCGGAGCGTATCGTTCAGAATGAGCGCGATGATGCTTCTCCGCTGCGCGCCCAGGGCACGCATGATCCCGAGGTCGCGCCACCGCTCCTGGACCGCCACCGTGAACACCCCGTAGACACCGAGGGCCGCGAGGAGGAGCGTGGCCGCGGCGAAGGCGAGCAATACCGCGGCGCCGAAACGCCTCCCGACGACCGGGGCACGCAACACCTCGACCATGTTGCGGACATTCATCACCCGCACCGCCGGATCGGCGTTGGCGAACGCCTCACGCACCAGCTCGTCGATGGACCCGCGCGCAGCGTCGCTCGTGCGCACGAGAAGCGAGGCCGGGGGGGCGGTGCCCAGCCGGCGCAGCGGGTAGTAGGCGCGCGGATGCTGCCGGAGGAGCTCGCGGTAGCGCGTGCCGGAGACGACGCCCACCACTGTGAACCAGGTGCCACCCGAGAGGAAGCCGCTGACTCTCTCTCCGATCGGGTTCTGGCCGGGCCAGAGGGCCCGGGCGAGGACGTCGTCCACGACGACCACGGGGGCTGCGTCGGACCGGTTGTCGAGCTCGCCGATTCCACGGCCCGAGAGGATGCGGATGCCGAGGGCCTCGAAGTGTCCGGGCAGAACCGCGTCGATCGCGACGAAGGGGTTTTCCCGCGCCGCGTCCTCGTCCTGTCCCTCTGCGCGCAGCGCGACCTCGAGGCGCTGCTGCAGCGGAGGCCCCAGGGTCGGCCTGGCGGCCAGCACGCCAGGCCGGGCCTCCAGCTCCAGCACGACGGATTCGAGAGCCCCCATGTACGCCTCCGGGACTCTCCCGAACCCGTAGGGGATCCGCAGATCGAAGACCGTCATGTCCTCCGCGGAGAGCCCCGGGTCGAGGCGGTCGATCGTCAGGACCGTGCGGGCAAGGAGGCCGGCTCCCACCACGCTCGCCACCGCGAGCCCGACCTGAAGGCCTGCCAGGAGCCGCCGAGACCGCGCGCCCGAGGCGGAGTGACCTCCACCTCCCCACGCCACGGTGGCCCGGGACCCACCCGGTCGCGACAGCACGAGGCCGGCGCAAAGGCCGGCCATCAATCCGGACACCGCGCCCGCCGTCAGTCCGAAGAGCGCCGTGGCGCCACCGAATGAAATGACCTCCAGACGCGGCAATTCAGGCGGCGCGAGCGGAACGAATGCTCTCAGTGCAATCCAGGCGAGGAGGAGTCCGGCGGCGGTGCCCGCCGCGGCCAGCAAGGACGCGTCCGCCAGGAGCCGGGTCACGAGGTGTCCGGGCCTGGCTCCCAGGGCTCTCCTCACCGCCAGGTCGTGGGCCGCGGTCCGGCCGGCCGCGAGGAGGAAGAGAGTGGCGTTCGCCGTTCCGGCAAGGAGGAGGAGAAGAGCCGCCGCCGATGCCGCCTCGAGGATGGGGGCGACGGAGCCGACAACGAGTTCGCGCAACGGCACTACGATCTGTCGAAGGTCGGAGTCGACGTCGATGCCCTGGCTTTCCCCCGCCGAGAACACAGCCGAGAAGTCGGACGCGACGCTGGCCTCGCTTCCACGGGCCGCCGCGCGACCGATGACATGCAACTCGAAGGGAGCGCCCTGAAGGGGAACCCAGATGTCCGTTCCCGAGGGAAAGTCGAACCCTCTCGGCCCGACCCCGACGATCGTGACAGCCCTCCCGCGCATCGAGAGCGATCGTCCGACCACCCCCGGATCACTCCCGAACCGGGTACGCCATATGCGGTGACTCAGCACCGCGACCTGGGCGCCGCCCGCCCGGTCGTCCTCCGCCGTCAGGAGGCGTCCGAGGGCGGGACGGGTTCCGGCCACGCCGAAGAAGTCCCCCGCGACCCTGACCTCGTTCAGCGTATAGCCCGGAGAGGCGTTCTCGACCAGGACCGGGAGTGCACCCCATGCGGTGAAACCAGCCAGCCCAGAGAGGCTGCGTTGACCGCGCGAAAGAAAATCGTAGTCCTCGGTTCGGAACGGGACCGGTATCGAGGGCCGGTCGTCGTTCAGACGCCACCCGACAATGAGTTCCTCTTCGCGATCGAGAGGGAGGTCGCGGAGAAGGACCGCGTCAATTGCGGCAAACGCGGCTGTCGTGGCTCCGACACCGATGGCCAGGGTCAGGGCGGCGGCCGCCCCGCGCCCGGGCCGCCTCGCCAAGCGCCTAACCGATAACCGGAGGCCGCGCATAAACCGGGTCCATGTTGTGTCTCTCCGCTGACCCTCGGGAAGGGAGGAATCGCGTGTGGAGCAACTGACCGAATATCGGTCAGCCGGCCCGGGAGCACGAGAACGTGCCAGAAATGCTGTCGGCAGTCCGCCAGCCTTGCCGTCGTCCAGAAGTGATGTCACTATATGCCATCAATTGACTGCACTACAATGCTGTCACTCTGGGCAGGAGTCATCATGAAGGCCATCACCCTGCGGAACGTGCCGCCTGACCTCGCCAAGGCTCTCGAACGGGAAAAGCGGCGTCGCGGGCAGTCTCTGAATCGCACCGCGATCGAACTGCTGAAACAGAGCCTGGGCGTCGGATCACGCCGCTCGAACGGCCTGGGTCGTCTGGCGGGTGGATGGAGCGATGAGCAGGCCCGGGAGTTCGAACGAGTTCTCGCCCCGTTCAGCGACATCGACCCCGAGATGTGGCAGTGAACCGCTACTGCCTCGACACATCGGCATACATCGAGTTTCTCCGGGGCGATCCAGATGCGGTTACGACGATGGACAGCGCAAGCTGGATCGGCTTCCCGACGATCGCTCTGGGGGAGCTGTACACGGGCTTCTCACTGAGCCGGGGTGACGAGCGGGAAGCGAGCCGCCTGACCGACTTCCTTGCGCACCCAGTTGTCGAAACGATCCCGGTCGACGATGAAGTCGCCCACGAATACGGGCACCTGGTCGCGGATCTCCGGAGGGCCGGAACGCCACTGCCTGCCAACGACATCTGGATCGCCGCATGCGCCGCCCGCACCTCCAGCGTCGTGCTGACGTGCGATTCCCATTTCGCCCGCATCGTGCGGGTCGGATGCGTCGTGCTACGCCCGGGGCCACTCACCCCCACGCCCCACAAGGACGTCAAATAGCAGCTCGAACGTGCCGTGCGTCTCATCCAGTTCCGGGTGCCCGACCCGCGTGGCGTGCCCTGTACCGGATCCGCGTCCCCCAAGTCACGGGGGAGGATTATGGGCTCGGGGCCGCGGCCGAGTACCAAGCCGTCATCACGAACTGATGACCCTGACTCGACTCCTCCCCCGACTTCTGCGTCCGCAGGTCGAGCTGAACACACGGGTATCGGCCTGGGCGTTGAGGGCACCAGCATGGCGGTGAGCTGGACCTACCCTGCTCTGACGGACGGTGGGCCTAATTCACCGGAACTGGCATATAGGACGATAAACTATTTATTCACAATAATTTAGATGCTAGACATGTGATGCGTGTAACACAACACATACGCGAATCTGATTAGGATGCCATGCGACCGGATCGGATGCCCGTGAACGTAGCCATTCGGTCAGACCGTGGAATCCATCTCCTGATGAGAGCGGCGTGGCAGCCGCGACCGTCCAGTCTTCTGCGATTGCAGACACCTCCAACCTACTCCGGTTCTGGGCCATCACGGCTTGGCTGAACAGCTACCCGTGGGCGAGTTGGGCACCATCAACCGACGGCTGGAGCGGTCAAGGAAGATCATCAGGTCAAAGGGCCATAGACAAGGGCCGACGCGGCTTCGTGTGGAACCCGGGACTCGTCTTCCCGCCGCCGTTGTACCAGGATGTTCCAATTGAATTGACTTCCTGGCCGTCGGGACATAGGTTGGAACAACAGGGAACAACGCTCACGATCAGCCCACGAGGAGATCTGCCATGCGAACCCCACGATACACGGCATCAAAGTCCCGAACCCAGGGCAGGAAGGCTTGGACACTGACGTTCCGACATCCAGTTTGCCGCGACGACCAGGGACGTCCAGGCATCAAGGTTCGGCGGGGACTCGGCACCAGTGATGAATCGGCTGCCGATGCCATGGTCGAAGAAATGAACATCCTTCTCCGAGACGAGACCTACTGGAACATTGCCGAGCGGGAGCGTGCCCAGCAACACTTCACCAGTACGGTGGTGCGCGCGTTCTACGAACCCATGAAGAGCCCAGTAGCGGTCGACTCGACCGCCGTTCGCGATGGTGCGATTCCTCTCCCGGGCAGGGATGAAGGCTATTCCCGGGTGCTGCTCATAGGAACCACTGGGACGGGCAAGACATCGCTACTGCGTCATCTGATTGGAACGGATCCAAGGAATGACAGGTTCCCGTCGACATCGACGGGCAGGACCACCATTGCCGACATCGAGGTAATCACCAGCCCCGGGGACTTCGAGGCGGTCGTGACGTTTTTCCCGAGACGACTCATTCGCACCTATATCGCCGAATCCGTGCTTGAAGCGTGCAAGACGGCTTGGCGCGGCGGGAGCAGAGAGGGGATAGCCCAAGACCTACTCTACCACAAGGAGCAGCGTTTCCGACTGAGTTACCTCTTGGGGTCATGGGTGCCAAGCGAGCAGGACCCGGACGAAGATGACTGGGGTGAGGACGTTGCGATCAATGCTGACGAAGCCGAACCGGATCGCACCTCCGTTCCAACAGCCGACGAGCGGGCCGAGATGCAGCGAGACCTCGAAGCCTACGTCGCGAGAGTCGGCGATCTTGCAGAATCTGCCGACGCCCAGCTCTCACGCGAACTCGGTGAGCCGCTGAAGAAGCAGGAGGGAGACGACCAAGAGGCAGCAATCGAATTGCTCTTGGAGCGCATTGAGAAGCTCCTAGGCTACGTTGAGCTCATTGACACGATCTCCAGTCAAGTACGTTCGCGCTTCGATAACCTGAGGGCAGGCAAGATCACTACGAAGGGAGGGTGGCCCACAAAATGGACCTTCGGCAGCTCTGACAGGGAAGACTTCATAGCCCAGGTCCGATGGTTCTCCAGCAACTACCATAAGGCGTACGGACGGCTACTGACGCCTGTCGTGCAGGGAATCCGCGCTAAGGGACCGTTTTCCGCGAGCTTCGTAGACGACATCCCAAGATGGGTGCTTATCGACGGCGAGGGGCTTGGCCACACGCCGGAATCCGCCAAGAGCGTCAGCACCCACTACACGTCCCGATATGAATCCGTCGATGTGATTCTGCTGGTGGACAATGCCAAGCAGCCAATGCAGGCAGCGTCTGAGGCGGTGCTGTACTCCGTCGCAACCAGCGGTCACCAAGAGAAGCTGGCGATCGCGTTCACGCATTTCGATGCAGTCAAGGGCGACAACCTTCCGGGGTACGCCGCGAAACGAAACCATGTCCTCGGGGCGATCAAGGGTACGCTCAACAGTCTCCGAGATGCCATCGGAGATATCGTTATGAGCGGCCTTGAGCGCCATATTGATGATCGTTGCTTCACGCTCGGCTGGCTCGACCAGTCGGCAAAGAAGGTGCCGGGTGGCGCTCGGAAGCAGCTCAAGCGACTGACATGCTTCTTCGAAACAGCCATTGTCCCGGCCACGCCCCCGGACGCGAAGCCATGTTACGATCCGGCGGGCCTTGCATTTGCTGTTCAGTCGGCCGCGGCAGACTTCCACTCTTTGTGGGATGCGCGACTTGGCTACCGGCACAGAAGCGACGTTAGGAAGCCGCACTGGTCACAGTTGAAGGCGTTGACTCGCAGAGTAGCTCTTCGCATGGACAACCATCAGTACAAGGACCTCATGCCGGTGGCGGAACTCATCTCTACACTGTCCAAGACGATTTCCCGGTTTCTCGACGCGCCGGCAAAATGGGATCCGCCCGCAAAGGACCCCGACGAAGCCACCGCGGCCATGGATCGCATCCGTTCCGAGGTATACTCTGCGCTACACTCGTTCGCGATGGAGCGGATCGTCGAACAGCATCTGGACGAGTGGGGACAGGCTTTCGCGTACGCCGGGCGAGGCTCCACGAAGGAGCGGGCGCAGGAGCTGCGCGAGATCTATGGAGAGGCCGCGCCCGTTCCCGGGATTGAACTCTCGGAAGTCGCATCGGAGTTTCTGGCCGGTGTGCGGACACTGGTCATTCGAGCAATTCGCGAAGGCGGAGGCGACCTCGTATTGCAGGCCGGGTAGAGGCAGTCGACCAAACACCGAGTCGGGTGTGAGCCTCAGGTCGCCCCTGCGGGTACCGGCCCGTCTTCGTCGCCTGCTTCTCGGTCGGAGGAACTTCGACCATCCGGCTCGATACCCTGTCGGCCATCCCCGGACAATTCGGTTTCAGGTTCTCCAATGAGAACTCCAGCACCGGACGGCTCCTCTTCGATCCGCACAATAGCGTCACCCTTCGTCGTTGTCCCTGTGGCAGCCAACCATTTCTTCACGCTCTCAGGCGCGAGGTCCGTACCTCTGTTCCGGTCAAGGGTCTCCGATGCCTCTTGGGCGACCAGCATCCCGGCCGACATCGCTTCGCGCAACTGCTGCAGCGGGATGGAAGGCTCGTCGGACACTGGAGCGACCGTAGGAGACGTCACAGAGAATTCGGTCGCGCCCTCCTCTGGTTTGGCCACCGCGTTCTTCTGGACTTTCTCTGGGCTTCGCTCCTCGACGAGAAGGCGGCAGACCCCAGACAGACTCGACCGGATCGTACACGGCCAAGTGCCGATGGATGTACCGGCCAGCGTGCTGGTACTGCTCTTGGCGTCGGGATTCAGGGGGAGGGCTCGGGCGGGTTGCGTCGCACCGCCCACCGGGCTGGCGGATGTCGAACACCTGCGGTCTCGCGCTCAATCACCGCGTCCGAGCAGCTTCGGAGTCATGGAGACCGGGCTCGAGAAGCGGAGTCGCCCAGGCCCGGTTTCTTCCGGCGTCCAAGGGGTTTGGGGTAGGCCCGACATGCGCGGTGTTGTAAGTTCGTGGTGCCGATAGTCGCCCGCGTCTTGGGTCGCGCCAAGCTCGCATCCCGGAATGCTGGTCGATCTCAGCTTCGCAAGGACACGCTCCAACACACGGAGCTTGACATGGCGTGGACCTAGGATGCGACGTGAATCACCCGAGTTGCAGGCACACATCCTAGCCGTGGAAACCTGGCGTCCCGGAGTGTTGCCGTGACCGATGAGATGGCAATTGAAACAGTGAAAGCCATGCGGGAGACCGCAGGTGCGACAAAGGCGGCTATTGGAGTAGTCGAAAAGTCGGGTAGATTCTTGAATCGCGTTTTCGGAGGGATGATTGAAGACAGCGTAGGGATTGTGGCCGACAGAATCAGATTCTTTCGCCTCAAGAACTTTGCTATCCTACATGAGAACACAAGGAGAATACTGCGCGAGAAGGGATACACCGAAGACACGAATACCAGAGTCGTCCTACCAAAGGTCGGCGTTCCTCTCATAGAGAGCGCCACACTGGAAGAGGATCCTGAGCTACAGGTGCTTTGGGCGCAGATGCTGGCTAATGCGATGGATCCGGATTCCGAGGTAGATGTCAAGCTGCGACATGTTGCCCTGTTGCGCGAGATGGAACCATTGGATGTAAGAATACTGCACGCGTGCCATCAGGAGAAGATGGCCGATCACGATAAGGTTCCATTGGATGAGGTTTTGTTCGAACGGAAACGAATCGCGCAAGGGTTTAGAGTGGAGGAGCACCTGATTGAAGTATCTCTTCTCAACCTGATCCGGCTTAGCTGTATCGATTCGGGGTTCTTGCCGACCTCGGCGCATACAAACGTAGGAGGGCGGTCACGCAGTCTTACGATTTACGTTGGAACTGAACTGTTTAGTCTAACCCTGCTTGGTGCTGAACTTTGCATGGCGGCGAGTAATTAACGGTTCACAGGGAGACGATCCTGGTGCCATACGAAGGCATCTCCCAAGGCTGTTCCAGTACCTTGTCACCTGACAGCGGCCTCAGAGAGGTCAGCGTGTCATTCCCACCTGTGGGTTCTCGCTCAACCACACCGGGCGCGGCTTCAGGCCAGGCAAGTCAATAGCGAATGGCCGCCACTACCGCATGCAGACGCGAATCGATGTGGCCCGCAGTCCCCAGCGCTCGTGCCAGGCAGGCCAGTGGCTGCCCGTATCCGGATCCGAGATGGCCCAGCCATACGGTGAGCCTTAGGTACCGCCGTGGCCCCCCGTGTCGGCGAGCCACCCTCCGCCAACGACAGGGCCAGGCTCATGATGGCCGGATGGTTACGTCGCCGGCTCCTTCCTTGCCTCGCCGGCCCACTAGATGCCTTCCGCGGCGAACCGGAGAACGCCACGACGTTGTCGAGTTCATTGTCCGATGACCCAGGGTGATTCGCTCCCGAACCGTCCTACGCGAGATAGTGGAGAGCCCAACCTGCCTCCCGGTTAGACGGGTGTTCGGCAGCTTCATGATAGAGGCGTTCCCACATCGTGAGCTGCCACGCTGTGGGGTAGACGCATCTCCCAGGCCAACACCGTGACGATCGGCCAGGGATCAGCTTCATCCGCGTCGGAAGCGCGTCAGCTTCCTGGAGTGCCGGCCCGGCGAGCGGCGAAGGCCTCCAGGGCCCGGAGATGCGCGAGGGCGATCCGCCTCTGTACAGCCGGAACACGGAGGGCGGCCTCGTGCTCCGGGATCATCATGAAGAGCGACTCGGAGAGGATGGACGGCATCCAGCTCGGACGCGCGAGGGCGAGATCCGCCCTTCCGACCCCGAGGTCTCTCGTTCCGAGCGCTTCCAGCAGCGTCTGCTGGAGGAGCTGAGCGAGTTCCGCCGACGGGGGGTGGAAGTAGTAGACGCTCGTCCCATGGTTCGGCCAGGGATCGACGCCGTCCGGGAAGGCGTTGTTGTGCACGGAGACGAGGAGGTCCCCATCTGCCTCGACCGCCATCCGGGGCCGGTCGGCGACCTCGACCGTCTCGTCTCCAGTCCTCGTCATGATCACGTCGGCGCCCCGCTCCTCCAGAAGCTCCCTCAGCACGAGGGAGACCGCGAGGTTCGCGTCTGCCTCGGTGAGCCCGGTCGGACCGCGCGTGGCGCGGTAGGCGCCTCCGTGTCCGGGATCCACCACGACGCGGAGACCCCGCAGCGGAGCCGACGGATCGATCCTGGGCGGCCGGCGGATCCGGAGAACGACCGCACCTGTCGAATCGAAGAACGTCTCGTAGCCCCAGACCGGCGCTCTCAGCCAGACGCTCGCGCGGTAGACCTGGTCGGACGGCTGGCTCCACTCCGCCCGCTCGACGAGGGGGTCCATCCTGCCGTAGTGGAAAAAGTTCGTTCGGCTCGTGGCCCCGAAGACATCCAGGTGGAGAACGCGCTCCCCGGCCACCACCTGGAAGGGGAGGCGCTCGGCGAGGGGAATCCGGACGTCTATGTGTTCGGGCTCCGGACTGAACCGGACGTCCCCGACGAACGCGCCGGGGGCTGGCGTCCCCTCCGCCAGCAGCCGCACTTCGCCTGCGGGCACCCACGCGGAGCGACCCGGGGCGAGGCCGACCCGCAGCATCCTGCCGCGCTCGCCGGTGATCCGGAGAAGGGTCCCTTCCGGCCAGAAGTAGTGGTAGGGTCCGGCGATGTCGTTCCGGCCCCGGGCCCGCCAGCTCGAGGGCGCACCAGCCGGCGGAGAGGCGATGGCCACCCGGGGCCGCTCGGGTTGGAGGGTCGCCAGGTTGAACCGGAGAGGGGTGCTGACCGTGTCCGCGCCCAGGATCAGCTCGAAGCGTGCACTCTCGGACCCGGGAGGAAGCGTTGCCACCGCGGGCTCTGGCATTCCGGCGTCGGCCGCCGTCACGGCACGCGCGGGGAGCACCCCATGGTAGTTGACGGGGCTCCCCCCACCGGGCGGGGCCGCCGCCCCCGGGGTGGTCAATGCCTCGCCGGCGTCCGGAGTGGCGTCGAGCGCTCCCGCCTCGACAAGGCGGATGCGGTCTCCTCCTGAGCGGACCAGCCAGGCGTCGGCCCCTGGCGAGCCCCGGAAGCCGACCTCGATCGGCTCCCCGGGAGCTGCCGCAGCCGATCCGGACGGATAGCCGGAGCCCGGCACGATCGCGAGCCCCTCCGGGAGAGAGGGCGGGGAGGGGGGGATCCGCACTGTATGATCGAGCGTCACGGTGGCGCCGTCCCGCTCGGCAGCGAGGCGGTAGACGCCATCGGGAGGCACCGGGAGGAACGCGAGGAATCCTCCGTTGGGGGCGACCTCGACCGGTGCCCCGTTGACGGTCAACCGGGCCCTCCCGGACCCCGTGGATCCGAAGAGGAAGTTCTGGTCGCGCACGGCGAGGGTGGCCCCCTCGGGCGGGTACCCGACCTCGAGACGGAGGTCGCCGTCCACGAAGGGGATCGGAGGGAGCAGGCTGACGCGCGCGGCGTCCGCCGTACCCGGCACCGGGACCGGGGGCAGATCCACGGGCGTGACGTCCGGGGTCCGCTGCATGAGAGCCGTGCAGGCAGGGAAGACGACCGCACCGGGCAGAGTGAAGACGAGGGCGAGGCGGACAAGCCGCAGCGGAGTCCGGCGCCTCGGGCCGGATCGAGCCATCGGTCGTGCGCCGCGCATGCCGGGAGTCCCTCCGTCTACGGCCGTCCGTACGCCTTCAGACATCGGACGCTACGGGCCCCGACAAGGGCGGGTCCGGATATCGATATCTCGCGGAGAGGGGGGCGCCTCCGAGCATCGTTGCCTGTCCGCCTCACTGAAGAGCCATCCCTTCTTCAGGGCATCCCTAGCACTTCCCGCCATCCACCCATGAACATCCGGGAATATATCCTCGACGGGGGCGTTCCGTCTCAGCACGATTTCAGTGGAGATACCACTTCCCCCACATTCTCCCCCCGGTCGCGGCATTCAACAGGAAGGGAAGCGACGTATCGGGGAGAAATCCCGGCCCATTGTCTCCAAGGATCACTCGCTGCGAGTGCTCCGGTCCTGACTCCCTCGTGGATTCCCACTCTCCGCCCGGGAGTCCACGACGAGCAATTACCGGGTTGGCTCTTCCTCGGCCTCCCGCCAAGCGCTGAACTTCGCCAGCTCGTCGCTGACGGTACCGACCACCCAGGCGACTACCGCCGCGTCGTCGACGAATCCCAATCCCGCAATGAAGTCCGGAATGAGATCGATCGGCATGAGGAAATACACGACTGCGCCGACGATGAGTACCAGAGTGGCCTTCGAGACGCCGGAGTAGTCGCCCCGCGCCCACGCCTGCACCAGGTGGAGCATCGTCCTCAGCTCCCCGACTGCGCTCTTGAGGCCACTCGCCGTCCGGGCGGAATCCTGCTTGCGCCGTGCCTTCTCGGTGACGCGGAGCAGCTTCTTCGGAGACTCGACGAGGCGCCGGGCACGGGTATGCGCAAAGCGTGGAAGCTTCATGGTCTCGAGATCACCCGGAAGATGCGTGAGGATGCATCCGTCTCCCGTCGGCTGCGGTCGGCTTCCACTGCGTGACCGTCACGCCACCACGAAGCGCTCGACCGCGATCTCCCGGGCGCAGCCGCGGGCCTGCCAGAGATCGTAGGCCATCTGCATCCCGAGCCAAGTCTCCGGCGTCGAGCCGAACGCCTTCGACAGCCGGATCGCCATCTCGGCCGAGACCCCCGTGCGCCCGTTCAACAACTCCGACAGCGCCCGACGCGTGACGCCCAGGCCGTCTGCCGCCCGCGTCACCGTCAACCCGAGGGGTTCGAGGCACTGCCGCCTCACAATGCCGCCCGGATGCGGCGGGTCGTGCATGGCCATGATCTCTCCTCTCACTCTCGGTCGTGAGCCACCCACGCCGGGAGTCCCTCCGTTTCCACCCATCGGTGCGCCGTCAGGCACCGGACGCCGCCGGGCCCAAGCTACGGCGGGCGCAGCCTCTCCTCCACCCACCGCAGAACTGAGCCCATCGGTGGCGTTCAACCGCCGGTCGTCGTGTCCGGATCCCCGTTGGTCGCGACAGGTCTGCTCGTCGAGGATGATCGGCGCCCCGCGGCCGCGTACCATCGGAAGCGGACCCCCCCATCGCTCGTGCCCCTCGGTCCGTCCGGCGCCATCGCCGATGGCTCCCTGTCCGGGCTGCGGTGGGCCATCCACCATCCCGGAGCCCCAAACCGGCGCCGCGATCCATGCAACGGCCAATCGTATACCTCTCACCCGCGGCAACCCGAAATTGTACAGTCCATCCCCTTCCGTCGTATTATCGCCCCGGTGCCCACCCCGCGGGCTCTCCGGCCGCGGCGGCCCCATCGAACCGGCATGGTCCGGGACCACCTCTTCTCCCACCCGCGTGTTCCCGCAAGAGTGGAAGAGGTCGGCCAACGGAAGGAGCGGATGTATGGATCGCAGAGAGTTTTTCCGGGGCGCGGCGGGAGCTGCGGCAGGCATGCTCGTCACCGACGTCGGTCTCCGGGAGAGGGCCGCCGCAGCGGCGCAGTACGGTCCCGTCATCGATTTTCACGCACACTGCGCGATCCCGGGCGTCGCCGAGATGATGGGGGGAACGACGCAGATGGACAGTCCGACCATCATCGGTCCGGACCGTCTGCAGGCGATGGATGAACTCGGCATCGACATCGAGGTCCTGAGCATCAATCCGAACCTCTATCAGCTCGACGAGGACCAGGCCGAGAGAGTCGGGAGGTTCCAGAACGAGGGAATCGCCGAAATCTGCGCGGGCTACGACGGCCGGTTCGTGGGCCTGGCCACGCTCGCGCTCCAGTTCCCGGAGCTCGCGGTTCAGCAGCTCGAGGAAGGCGTCAACGAACTTGGGCTCCGCGGCGGCTCGATCGGATCGAGCGTCGGGAACGTGCAGCTCGGCGACCCGAGGTTCGATGTGTTCTGGGCGAAGGTCGAGGAGCTCGATGTGCCGATCTGGCTCCATCCGGTCCTCATTCCGGAGCTGCAGCCGTGGCTCGAGGGGAACGGGATGCTCGGAAACGCGATCGGCAACGAGGTCGCCATGGCGATCGCGTTCGGACGCCTGATCTTCGAGGGGGTCATGGACCGGTTCCCGCGGCTGAACATCGTTGCGGCCCACGGCGGCGGGTATCTCCCGGCGTATGCGCCCCGGACCGACTACGGGTGCGGCACCCGTCCGTGCGGGCCGACGCCCGACAGGCTTCCCTCCGACTATATCAGGGACCGGTTCTTCTACGATTCCGCGGTGTTCACGACCGAGGCGCTTCGCCACCTCATCGCCGTGTCGGGCTCGAGCCAGATCGTGGTCGGTACCGACTACCCCTTCTCGTGGACGTTCCCCCCGCGCGATCCGAGGCTGCCCCGCTTTACCCCGGTCGAGCACATCCTGGCAACACCGGGCCTGAGCGATGCCGACCGCGCGGCGATGCTCGGCGGCAACGCGGCCCGGCTGCTCAAGCTGAACGTATAGGGCGCCGCGGGTCATCCCGCTCGCCGAGCCTCCGGCGGACCGCGCCGGCTGCGGCGGTCGGCGGGAGCGGGCGGAGCGGCAAGCCGGGGACGGAGAGCGCCGGCGGAGAGGGGGGTGCGGGCGTCCCGGTCGAGGTGGGCGAAGCGGAAGGTGTGAGGAGGGAGATCGGAAAGATGCGCCTACGATCAGGGAAGGGTCTCATCCCGGCTGCGCTCGTCGTGGCCGCCGGCCTCCTCGGCTGCACTTCGGAGCCGGGCGACGGCTCCGGGGACACTCTCGGCGCAGCGTCCGCCTTCCCCTTCGAGAAGGGGGGGCAGGAGGAGTTCGGCCCGTACGAGCCGGTCGAGAACTGGCCCCGTCCGCTCGCCGACAACGACGGATGGACCTGGGGATCGACCTCGGGCGTGCATGCCGAGACCCCGGACAGGATCTGGATCGCGCAGCGCGGAATGCTGCCGCTCCCTCCCTTCGCCGAGCCCTTCACCCCGTACGGCGCGCTCGACCCGCCCCGCGTGGCAGCGACGGGGACGCCGCGTTGGGAATACAGCATCATCGTGGTCGACGGCGAGGGGGCCCTGGTCGAGACTTGGCCGCACGCCGACGAGCTCTTTGCGCGGGAGGGAGGCCGCGGGCCGCACCTGATCAGGATGGACACCTATGATCCCGAGAAGCACGTCTGGGTGGTCGACGACAACCTGCACCAGATCCTCAAGTTCACCTACGGCGGCGAGCTGGTCCTGACGCTCGGCGAGGCCGGCGTGCCGGGAGACGACGAGACACATTTCGGCCGGCCGAGCGACCTGGCCTGGCTTCCCGACGGCACCTTCTTCGTCGCCGACGGATACATCAACAGCCGGGTCGTCAAATTCGATGCGGAAGGCAACTACCTGATGGAGTGGGGCACCCCGGGCTCAGGCCCCGGGCAGTTCGAGATACTCCACGGGATCGTCACCGACCACGAGCGCCGGATCTACGTCGCCGACCGCTCCAACTCGCGGATCCAGGTCTTCGACGAGAACGGCACCTACCTGGACCAGTGGCCGAACATCCGGTCGCCCGACGCGCTGCTCATGAGTGCGGACCGGCACCTCTGGGTTGCGGACGGCGAGACCAACAAGATCCTCAAGTACGATCTGGACGGGAGGTTCCTCTACGGCTGGGGAACGGCCGGCAGCTATCCCGGGGCACTCAACGGGGTGCACCATTTCAGCGTGGACCAGGACGGGAATCTCTACCTCGCCGAGATCTACAACGGACGGGCGCAGAAGCTGAGCCCGAAGCCCGGCGCCGACCCGGCCAAGATGGTCGGCCGGCCCCTGGGCGCGGCGCCCTGATACGGGCGCCCGAGGCCGCGGCCCGGGTGGAGTCCGCCGGGACACCGATGACCTGACACCCGGCCACCGACGCGGGACCGGCCGTCTGCATCCGGCTCCGTTCGGTTGAAGGGGAGGGGTCGGCCTCGGAGAGGTCGGAGGTTGCCTCGCCTGACGAGACTCCACGGCGAGCTCGTATCCGTGTTCCCGCGCCTCATCTCTTCCGGAAGCTCCGCAAGCCATCCGGATACGCTGCGCCCGTTTTCGGCGGATCGGACCCTGGGCGAAACCCCGCTGACACTCCTATCAACCCAATCATGCCTGACTCGGGCCTATCGCGGTGAGGTCCTCGGGCCGCAGCCGGTTGAGATCATCGAGTATGCCTTGGTCGGTGAGCGGCATGAAACGAATCCGTCGAAGTTGTGATATGATTATTTGCCTTCAGTACAAGGGTTTATCCGTTCTGCCGACAGTTCATATCACGATTATTGAAACGATATTCCGAGATCACCCGCCTGCAGCCATGACAGGGCCGGCTGAGACGCTCGGGTGATTGGTACAACCGGGGCGACGTCAGCTATCCGCCCAACGCATTCCCGCCATCGGATGCCGCCTTCCGGGCTCGCTCGGCCCGCTCCCGCATGTAGACCGTGCGGATCGGGAAGGGGATCTCGATCCCTCTGGCCCCGTAGCGCCGGTGAAGCCGCTTCACCAACTCATGCCTGATCAGGAACTGGTCGGTGAACTGACGGACCGGCACCTGCAAGAGGAAGTTGATGCTGAAGTCGGAGAACTCCTCGAAGCGCACAAACGGCTCTTCGTCCGTCAGTCCCCCCTCGACCTCGCCCAGGACCTCTCTGGTGACCTCGAGGGTGACGGTCTCCACCTCTTCCAGATTCGAATCGTAGGAGACGCCGATCGGCAGTGTGACGAGGAGCCGCCTGTGGGGGAGGCTGTAGTTCGTCACGACCGTGGACGCCAGTATGGAGTTGGGCACCAGGACCCGGTTGCGCTCGGGGAAGGTCCTTATGGTCGTGTTTCTTGCCTGAATGTCGGTGACGGCCCCTTCCTCGCCGGTGGAAAGGGCGACGTAGTCGCCGGTCCTGATTTGCCGGGACATGATGATCTGCATTCCCGCGAAGAGGTTGCCCAGGGTGTCCTGCAGGGCCAGGGCGACGGCGAGGCCCGAGATCCCGAGTGCGGTCACCAGGGTGGTGATGTTGATCCCGAGGTTCTGCAGGACGAGGGCGATCCCGAGGATCAACAGAAGCAGTCGGACCACGTTCTGAACGAGCGTCGTCGAGACGTGGAGACCCGAGGAACGCTTCGCGTACCCGTTGATTCCGGCCGTGGCCAGGCGCATCGCGACGATGATCAGCGTAACGGTGACGGTCACGTGCACCGCCGTGCCGACCATATTCAGCACCGGGCCCACATATCCGGCGACGGTCACGCCCAGATAGGCCCCGGCTGCCGCGAACCAGATGATCGGCATGCGATGGACCGAACGGAGCAGTGCGTCGGCCCAGCCCACGAAGAGCCTTTGCTGTACCCGGCCGGCCCAGCGGGCGAGCAGCCTTTCGCAGAGCCACCCGACGCCGACCCCGACCACTGTCAGCGCCATGATCATCGACCAGCCCGGGAGGTTGGCCAGGAAGTCCATGGCGCGCGGCAATCCGTTCACTTCAGTCCTCTTCCTGCGGAGGTGCCACCGACGCGTGGCCGCACCGGCGTCGGACCCGACGCCACGGATTCGGCGGGTGAGGCGGTGGCGTCAGTCAATCACGATCTCCTCGACGGCGTGCACGAAGATGATATCGTTCGCGGCCCTGTGGCTCTGGAGGACCTCGGCAAGGCTTCCCTCCTTCACATCATCCGTCGAAATGCCCGCGATCACCAGATCCGCGTCCGATGACCGGTACGCGATCGCGGCCTCGATCCTGCGCTGCGATTCGACGGGCAGTGTCTCGATGTTCTTTCTCCCGATCGGCAGGCGTCCCTGGTCGACGAGAGCCGACAGGCGGTCGGCCTCGCTCGCGTCCCCGTCCGTGCCGATGCATGCGAACACGCGGATCTCCGCGGTTCTCCATTCGGGGTGTCCTACGATGATGTAGGCAAGCATCAGCATCATGGCTGCGTTGGGCAGGGTCTCGTGCGTCAGCCAGACGTGGATCGAGGAGCGGTATCCGAAGCGGAAGGCGCTGGAGCGCAGGACGACCGCGTTGAACCGTGACCTGACCGCCAGCCGCACGGCACGTTCCAGCCTCGGGATCTCCTCCGGGTGATCCTGGTCGAACTCGAGGAGGATGCTGTTGTTGGGCAGGCCCGAGATGCCGGGTATTGAAGCGCCTGCTTGACCGCGTTCTGGAACGAGGGCGCGACCAGCGTATCGACGAAGGTTCCCGCACGGCTGAGATCGGAGCGCTTGACCAGCTTGCTGAGCTGGGCGCTGGCCTGCAATTCGGTCTCGAGCGAAAAATCGCCCTTCATATGCTGGACGAAGTGGCCGAACCCATGGCGGTGGGAGATCCAGCGCAGCAGGTCGAACTGCGCCACGCGGCGGTCGCCGAACTGGGTGAGCGCCACGAAAGACGGGCGCCACCCAACATCCTGCTGTCCGGTCCGACTCTTCTGCAGCGTGATCTGAAGCCGGCGGACCAGCTGGAACATGGCCCCCTGCAGAATGGCGGCCAGATCACGTTCTCCCTTCTGGGATCGCTTGAGGCCCAGATAGATCACCAGCATGATCGCCATGGCGAGGAGTGCATACATGGCGCTCATCTGGATCATCATGAGCACGCACATGACCGCGCCGACCAGCGATATGTACCAGCGGGAGCGGAAGGTCGGACGGTACGATGGATTGCCCGCGAAGTACTCCAGGAACGAAACCGAACAGAGGGTGCCGTAGGTGACCATGAAGAACATGCTCAGGATCTGGGCGATGAAGTCGATGTCCCCGAGCCCAACGAACACGGCGGCGAGCGCGACCGACACATATGTGGCATTGATGGGCTCGCCCGCTTCACCTCGTCCCGAAGCCAGGAGGGTGTTGACCTTCGCGCCCGGGAAGACGTCGTCGCGGGCCAGCGCCTGCAGGGTGCGGGGGGCCACCATCAGCGAGCCGAGTGCGGAGGAAAACGCCGCTGCGGCCAGTCCGATGTAGATGGACGGACCCCAGACCGCGATCCGGGCCATGATGAACTGATCCCCCGCAAGCGCCTCCGGCGTCGCACTCTGCGCCAGCTTGATCGCTACCAGCGCGTAGATGGCCATGCCGGCCAGGGTCGCGCCGATGGTTCCCAGTGGGATCGATCGCTTCGGGTCCCTCAGGTCGCCCGAGAGCCCCAGGCCCGCGATCATTCCCGTGAAGGCGGGGAAGCAGGTGGCGAAGACCACGCCGAAGCCATCGGGGTTGGCGATCGTCGATGTCAGGTTCAGCCCGTCGGGCCGGGTCTCTTCCGGTCCGGACCCGAGCAGGAAGGCCCCGATGACCGCCGTCAGGATCCCGCACACGATCCAGAGGACGCGCACGCCCTGGTCGGCGCCCTTGGTCAGCATCAGGGCAACCAGGATCGCGAGGCCGGGGACGCTCACCCAGTGAAGCGTCGGGGTGAAACCCGATCTGGCTCCGATCCAGGCCAGGACCGGCTGGAATGCCTCCGCGAAGGCCACGAGGTAGAATGCTATCGAGATCGCCTGGGAAAGGTAGAGGGCGATGCCGATCGAACCGCCGATCGTGGTGCCGAACGAGCGGCTGATGATGAAGTACGCCCCGCCCCCGGCAACGCGCCGGTTGGTCGCAATCTCGGAGACGGCCAGTACGGTGGGAATCGTGACCATGTGCCCGATGACGATGATCATCATCGTTCCCCAGAGACCGACGTGTCCGACGGCGTAGCCGAACCTGAGAAAGAGGATGGCCCCGAGAATCGTGCTGATGGAGGCCAGGAAGACCGGCGCAGCGCCGAAGCCGTGACCGGTGGCGGAGGAGTCGCCGCCGGTGCCGCTCTGGCTCGGAAGCGGAGCGCCGGGGCTCATGGCGCGTCCTCCGGAGGTCATCTCGGACATGGTTCACCTCCTGTCAGATGCTCTCGGGTGTCAGCGGGCCTGGGAAATGTTGTTTTCCTGATTACGCACCGGAAGACCCCGCAGCGTGCCCCAGCCGGAGATGAGATCTGACCCCGTACCGGAGGGTACGTGCTACTTGTCGGGTCCACCACCAGGTCCGGCTTGGCACGTGAGGGTTCGCTCTTGAGCAGGCCCTCGCAGATCGTGTCGAACTCGCGGATGCCAAACGACCTGAGATCGAACGGGACCTCCCCCCCTCCCTCGGCCGCCCGGTCGAGGAGAAGCGTTGCGAACGCTTGCGCCGACTCCCGGTCCGGAGGCGAAATCGTCGCGATCTGGGCTCCCGGCTCTTCGACGGAGGTTGCGGACGCGGGGAGCACGCCGTCGCAGGCGGGGACCTGCCATTCCGGATTTCCAAGGCCCATCGCCTTCCAGATCTGGGTCGGCTCGGACCAGTGGACGTCCTGATCACCGACCGCCTCGCCACCCGCCGCCGAACCCGGAGGTGGTGGCCGAGGCGAGGTGCCGCCAGTTCACCGCGGAGTACAGGCCGCGGATTCTCGGGGAGATGGATCGGTGCTCCGAGCCCGGTGAGATCGGCCGGATCCTACGCCGTGAGGGGTTCCAAGGCTCCCAGTCTGACGGCATAGCGCAAGGCACGCCGCAACGGCACGATCCCTGGCCTCGCGCCGAAGACGCAGAGTCGCAAGTGCGCCGGGCACAGCCCCTCGAAGAGCGTGTCCATCAGCTCGAGGCCGAAGCGCCCCGGCCCGAGAAGGAGCTTGCGACCACAGGTCCGCGTGGGATCCCGATGGCGGCGGCGTCTTGGTGGCATCGCCACGGCACTCGGAGGCGATCCACTCAGCCATCCCGGCCGGCGCCTTCCCGCTGCGCCGGGAGATATGCTCTTCCCGCTTCGCTCCGTCATCGCTGACCACGCAGACATGACGGCTCACGGTGGTCCAGTCGGCCCGACCAAGCAGGAGAAATGTCTCACCATGCTCTCTCCTCACCAGGATGAACCGGATGGAAACGAGCGGATGGGCGCTGCCGCGCTGCCAGCCGGTCCCTCGACGGGCGCTTGATGGCGCATACTCCCCCTGAACACCCAGGGTGGCTCCCGGCCGTGGCAGTCGGTTCACCCCGGAGGCTCGCTGGCAGAGGGGCATTGGGTCGCTCGCGGGCCGGTCGCCACCTCTACGAACGAACGCCACTCAACCTCACACAAACCCCGGCAGGCGAGGGCAAATGGGGCGCGGGCCCGGAGGCGTCCCCGGAAGCGGAGAGGCGAGGTGGGGGGGCTCGGCGGGATGCGGGTGTCCGCCGCGTGCAGCGGGCTTCCGGCGGTCCGGCGGGCTCAGTCGCCGAAGAGGTCCCGGAGCCGTACGCTCAGACGGAACCGGCGTTCGATGATCCCCTGCCACCCTCCGGGGCGGGCGTCGAAGAGGTTGTCGACGCCGGCGAGCAGCTCGAGGTTTTCGAGGAGGGGGAGCGCCGCCTGGAGGTCGACTGCCGTAAACCGCTCCTGGATACCCGCCTCCACCGTGGTCCCGTCCGCCTGGGTCAGGACGATGGGCGCGTTCCCGGTGAGGTGGAGCGTCCCGTCCAAGCGGAGCCCCGAGAGCGCCTCCGGGGTCCAGGTGGCCCGCGCGCGCCCCGAGTGTCTGGCGCGCCGGTCGAGCGGATCCCTGGATGCGCCGGCATAGGCGTCCAGATACGCGTAGCCGACCGAGAACTCGCCCTCCCCGAGCAGCGTGCGGAGCGAGATCTCGAACCCCCGCGTTACCGCATCCGTGAGGTTGCGCGGGGAGTAGACGATGAGACCGCTCGGGGCGTTGCCGACGAATCCGAGTTCGACGAGGTCATCGATCCGGTTCGAGTAGACTTCGGCGTCGACGACCACGTTGTCGGCCGGGCGCCACTCGGCTCCCCCCGACACACTCCAGGAACGCTCGGGCTCGAGGTGGGCGTGGCCCTCGACCATGTAGCCCGCCCCCAGGTTGACGTGCCGCCAGCCGAGCTCCTTGAACGACGGCGCCCGGAAGCCCCGGGCCACCGCCGCGCGCAGGTGGAGGGCATCGCCGACGGGGCGCGTCAGCCCGAGCGATGGGGAGAGGTTCGATCCCCACCGGCTGTTCCGGGTGAGGCGCATCCCGCCGGTCACGACCGTGGCTCCGAGCTGCCACGCATCCTGCGCGAAGAGGGCGGCCTCGTCGTCCGACGCGCGGTCCTCGATGATCTTGTCCGGCGACCGGATCGCGCGGGCCGAGCCCTCGACCCCGACGTCGAACGCATGATCGCCCCAGCTGCCCGAGTAGCCCGCCGTGGCCCGGACGAGCTGCTCCCGCTGGGCGTTTGCACGGTCTCCTGCGATCGGGGCGTCGCCGCGGGCGCTCCGGTAGAGGTGCTCGTAGTCCTCGGCGAAGATGCGTGCGTTCCATTCGCCGGATCCCGTGGTGCGCCGTGTCTCGACCCACCCGGAGGCCCCGGTGTTGTCGTTGAATCCCGAGAATCCCCCGCCCACCGGCCACCGCTGCCGCTCGCGGAGGTAGGTGAGCCCGCCCCGCATCTCCCACTCGTCCGCCACGGCGTAGCGGAGGCGGGAGCGGAGGTCCCAGATGCGCGCGAAGGCGTCCTGGCCCCCGCTCACCACCCCCGGAACCTGGTCCTCCTGGCGCCACCCGCCCGTCACGCCGTAGCGGAGGCGTCCGCCTCCGCTCGCCGTCGCCTCCACCTCCTGGCGGCCCTTTCCCCCGGAGAGCGCGCGGCCATCGAGGCGGAAGCCCGGGGCGGGGAGGCGGGTGATCACATTCACCACGCCCCCGAGCGCGTCGGATCCGTAGAGCGAGGAGAGCGGACCCTTCACGATCTCGACCCGGTCGCTCCCCGCGAGCGACATCCGGCTCAGGTCGCGGTTCTCGATGAGCGTTCCGGTGACGGGCTGTCCGTCGAGGAGAACGAGGACGCGTGCGCCGCCGATCCCCCGAATGAGGAGATTCGACCCGGTCGGCGCGTTCCCGATGATCTGCACGGCGGGGAGCTCCCCGAGGAGCCGGTCCACCGAGGCTGCCCCGGCCGCGGCGATCTCGGCGGCCTCGACGCTCTCGACCGGGAGCGCGATCTCCGAGCGCCGCCGGGCCGTCGCGCCCACCGTGACCACGATCTCGTCCAGCGCGAGGGGATCGCGCGCGAGCTCCACCCGCCAGCCGCCCGCCGCAGCCTCCTCCCACGCCAGGACGCGCGGCGCGTAACCGAGGGCGGCTACCTCGACCGTGCCCCCGGGACCCCAGGAGGCGGGGAGACGGAAGGCGCCCCGCGGATCGGCGACGACGGGATCTCCGGACGGGCCGACACCCGAAAGGACGCCGGGCCGCCTCCAGACCAGGGTTGCCCCCCCGACGGCCGCGCCCGACGCCTCGTCGCGTACCCGCCCCGACGGTCCCTCGCCCGGCGCGTCCCGCGCCGGCGCCTGCAGACCGGCGGCCGAGAGCGCGGCCGAGAGGCCCAGCGCGGCCAGGAGGCCGGCACGGAGGCTTCGCCTCACCGCAGCCGCCGGAATCGGACCGCGGGGAATCCGGAAACTCCGGTGGCGTTGTAGTAGTCGAGGAGCTGCACCTTGTAGACCTCCCCCTCGGCCCTGACCAGGAAGACGTTGTAGGTCGGCCACATCCGGTTCGACTCCTGGATGCCGTACCAGAAGAACCCGGCGGCGTCGTCCACGCCCGCCGGAAACGCACCCGCGATGACGGAGAGGTAATCGGCATACTCCGGCGCGTTGTCCGCCCGGGTCACGGTCGTGAAGTCCTCGGCCGAGTCGAGCGGGAAGGTCCCTGCCCCGCAGTCGCCGTTGACCAGGACGGCGAATTCGGGTGAGACCCCGATATCCCACTCGCAGCCGGAAGCCGGGGGTGTTCCGGTGCCGGCGAAGCCCACCAGTCCGGGCCCCCGGGTCAGGTCGACCGTCCTGGTACCGGCCTCGCCCAGCGTGCCTCCCGGGTCCTGGCGGCGGAACTCGATCTCGAGCCCGAGAGGCCGCGGTCCCTGCATCCGGAGCTCCGCGACCCGGAAGAGCGCGTGTCCCCGCCCCGAGCTCTCCCGCACCTTCCACGCCGCCCGCGGATCGGCGACGAGCGTTCCGATCTGCGGCTCGAAGCGGAACCAGGTGGAACCGGGATCAGGCGCGAGGCCGTCCTCGACGAACGCGGAGGACGCCGGGACGTCCGCGTCGGTCACGGCCCCGAACGCCGCCCGCCCGTCGTCGGGCGTCAGGGCCACGACCTCCGTCGCGGACGCATCCGCATTCGTCCCGAGATTGTAGCCCGCCACCGACCCCAGGCCCGAGACTCCGCCGTTCAGACGGACGGAGAAGCGCCGGAACGCCATGTGCCACTCCGTGGAACTCGCCGGGTCGGCGGGACTGACCTGGACACCGTCGGCGAGATTCAGGTAGACGAAGTCGGTGCGTGACGATGCGTTGAGCGTGATCTCCCCTTCCTCGAAGACGATCTCTTCAGGTGCGGCGACCTCGGACTCGCAGGCGGAGAGGATGGGGAGGAGAAGCGGGAAGAGCAGAGTCGTGTACGCGCCCGGGAGACTGCGGGCACCCAGGGGGAAGCTGCGGCGCCTAGTGGCCATCTATCGGTACTGTCCGGGTTCGGGGGTTCTGGAGGCCGGCGTGGCGGCACTGCCGGGAGGAAGGGCGCACCTGACGCCCGCCGGGAGTCCGGCGCGCGTCAGCGGGACGCGGGCGCGGGCAGGGCAGGGCACGGTCCGAGCGCCGGAGCGAGACCGGCTGCGCAGAAGACGGCCGAGGCGCGGGCGGCGACCCACTCCCCGACGAGGCGGTGCGGGAGGAGCCCCTCGGTGCCGACGTAGCCGAGTCCATCCAGGACGTCCGCGTAGGGCCCGAATCCGAAGACCCGGTAGGGCACCACGACGACACGGTCCCACGCCTCGCCCATCCGCGAGACCGTCGCCCGGATCTCCCCTTCCGCCTGGGCCCTCGCCTGCGCCCAGTCCTCCCTAAGCGTGGCGGTCCGAACCTCGCCGTACCCGGCTGCGCGCAGTTCGGCAGCGCTTCCTTCCATCGCATCGAGGAGACGCCGGTCCTCTTCCTCCGCGCCCATCCCGTGCGCGATCAGGAGCACGCCCGTTGTCGCCGGCTCGGGTGAGGAGTCGCCGGCCCGGGCGAGCATGATCCCGTTCACCTCGTCCGAGCCCGCCATCCCGGCCAGGTCCATGAGGATCTGTGCCTCGGTCTCGAGGCGAGGCAGCTCGGAGCCGGCCACCATCCGGTGTCCCACCATGGCCCGCGCCGGCGGATCCGGACGAAGCCCGAAGAGGAATTCGGTCTGGTGGAGGAAGGAGTCGCCCGAGAGGAAGAGGCGGACCACCGCGATGGTGCCCGCCCCCGAGGCGCCGAGCTCGTCCAGCGCCGTCTGGAGGGTATGGGGGTCCGCCATCCCGAAAGCGACCGCCAGCGGGATCCGCTCGCCGAGCTCCGCGACCGAGGCATGCACCTGCTCGTTCCACTCCGCGCCGCCGCCGTGCGCCATGACCAGCACGCCGAGCGGGGTCGCGGGGGCCGCGCTCTCCGCGGTATCGCGGGGGGGCGGGGATTCCGGGAGAGAGGTCCGCGCTCCCGAGGTGCAACCGGCCGCGAGGGCGAGGGCCAAGGCTGCGGCGGAGAGCGTGGGTACTCGGGGGGAAGGCGGCATCGGCGGACCCCACTCGGGATGTGATTGAGAATCATTCTCAGTTAGTAGGAAACGGCCATCGTATCCCACTCCGGTGCGTGCGTCAACCCTGAGGGCGAGAGACTTCCGGCCGCAGACGCTCCGGCACCCGGACCTCTCCGGTCGAGCCCGGTCGAAGGGATTCTGGTCTCAGAGCTCCACCGCCTGAGACCGGTGTGGAGCTCCTGTGCGAGGTCGTAGAGACGCGGGTGGCAGACCGGTGCGGATTCCGACGCATGCCGTCCACCCGTTCCGGTGCTTGCCCCGTCTCCCTCCCAGAGGTGCACGTCCTCTCGCCCCAGCACTGTTGCCGTCAGCGGCAGGTCGCCGTCAGCCTCCCGGTACGCATTCTACCTCTCGGCGCACACGTTGCACGCGTCGGCTCGGCACAGACGGGCGCTCTGGCCGCCGCCGGGGTTTCAGTCACGTGCAGTGCGGCCGTTTCCTCCACGCCGGCGGCACGGCGCCGCCGAACCGGTGAATTCTATCGGCGATACACGTCGCGGCGACGGCCGATCGTCACGATCAGCCGGGTGCGAGTGGCCTGCTCCAGAGTGTAGCCGACCCGGTAGTCACCGATACGAATGCGCCGCAGCCCGTCAGAACCCTGAAGTGTCACGGCGCCGGCTGGCCGCGGGGTCGCGGCGAGCCCGTCGATCGCCCGCGCGATGCGGCGGCGGGCCATCTGATCGAGGGTCTTCTTGAGTGCCCTTTCGACCGCGGGTTTCAGGTAGACTGCATACCGGGGGAGGTCGTCCACACAGCGTCGGCCTAGAGGGCGAGCTCGGCCCTTACCTCGTTCCAGCTCCGACTCCCGGGCTCCTTCAGCGCCTGCCTTGCCATCTCAACGTCCATTCGGTCCTCGAGGGCCTCGAGCAGCTTCAGATCATCCGTACTGACAAGAGCTGCAACGGTTTTTCCGTACCGCTCGACCGCAATGCGTTCGCCCCCGTAGACCACACGGTTGACGACATCAGAGAACTCCTTGCGCAGTGTCGTGGCGGTAACCCTGGTCATTGGCCCGGTCCCTGTTATGCGTGATTCCTCTCGGACCCCGGTAATATACGCTATATACGTTTATGCACAAGTATACAACACCGGCGGTCTCTGGATCCGACCGCCTGGGGCGGGTAGTCGAAGCGACGTTCCGGAGCCAGGCGTGAGGCCTCTTCGAGCAGGTCCTCGCGCAACGTGCAGCGGATGCAGCCGTTTGAACATTTCGATCGGCCGCTCGTCGACGCGGTTGAGCTCGGCACCGCCGTTGCGGGCGCGCCGGGCATCGACACCGACCTCGCTCATCTCGTTGACGATGACCGCGACGCGGCGGCCTTGGCGGTCATGCAGCGCGTGGTTGAGCAACGTCGTCTTGCCGGTGCCAAGGAAGCCGGAGAGCACGGTTACGGGAAGGCGTGGGTCGCTCGATTCGATTTCTCCACCGGCTCAGGACGCGGTTGGCCCTCGAGTGCGTCGGCGAGCGTGCGCCAAGCCTGGGGAAGCGTCTGCGGCGGCAGTCGCTTGGAAGGCTTTTTCCACTGGCGCAGGACGGCGCGACGATACTCCAGACCGCAATGCGCGAGAGCCCACTCCTCGTAGTCCGCGATGCGCCGAATGGCGG